>CACYTI010000001.1 GCA_902777275.1 uncultured Ruminococcus sp.
TATACCCTTTGATATATGACTGCTCGTGCGCAATCCACGGTTTAACTCCGAGTTTCTTTAGTCCCCATTCTCTTTTCTTCGGCACCTTCCACTGCTTCCAGATTATCACTCTCATTTGAACCATCAGATGTTCGTCAATTCTGGTTATTGCGGTCTTCATATCTCCAAAGGCAAAGTAATTTATCCAGCCTCTTGTGACCGCATTGATTTTCTCAATACGGTATGTAAGGCTGACACTCCAACTTCTTTTGCAGAGTTTCTTAATCGTTCTCTTAAACTTAGCAACTGAATCTTGGTGCGGTCTTGCTCTCCAGCCCTCTTTGGATTTCCAGAAACTAAATCCCAAATATTTAAGTTTTGTCGGCTTGGTAATATGCGTCTTGGTCGCATTTACCTTTAAGCCGAGTTTTCTTTCGATCCAGCTTGTTATCGAGTACATTACTCTCTTTGCCGAGGCTTCTCGGTCCTTCCCGAAGTTTTTTTCGGTACTATGATCTCTGCTGACTTCTCACAGTTCGTTGTTACTATGTCGGCTATGGAATCACTATTCCCACCACAGAGCATTGATATGCCCGTCATACAAATCAGGAGCGGCAGCCGGATGAAAGCTGACGCTCCTTTCAAAAGAATAATCTTTTCAATCAAATAAACTTAACGCACATTTGTGAGCGTTATAACGCATTTTTGTGCGTTATTCGTGTGTTAAAAACCGAAAGTCGCGGTTTTTGAGCGTTAGCGGGCGGGTTTGCTGCAATTAACTGCGATAATTGCAGCAAAATTAATTGTTTGCGAATTAACGGAAAGTTAAAAAACCGAATAAACAAGCCGTTTTGCGAGTAACAATTGTGTCGGATTCCATTGAGAAGAAACCAATATCGGCAAAGCTGACGCTCTTTAATGTAATGCTTCCGCGGAACACCAAATGCTCACAGCCCGTATCCCCCGTCGTCGCCTACGGCGTATTTTTTCACGGTTTCCGCAAACAATCCTGCCGCGGGGTTGGAGATGTTTTTCGCCCACGCCATAACGTATGTTATGCCCGTGTCCGCATCGGCTATCGGAAGCGTTTCCGCCTTGCTTCCCGACACAAGAGCGGCAAGCGACTGCGGCACAACCGCCGCTCCTATTTGCGACAGCACAGCCGCATACAGCTCTGACAAGTCGTCAAAAGTGTCCTCGATCAGCGGAGAAATATGGAACGTGCGGATCAGATCCATTATTTCCATATATAATATCGGAGCTGCCGACTCTGAAAGCAGCACAAGTCTTTGACCGTTCAACCCTGACAGGCTGAGCGGCTTTTTCGCGCTTATCGGGCTGTTTGCCGAGGTAAGCACAACCAACGGGTCGGTGTGCGTGACAAGCGTTTCTATTCCCGCGCTGTCGGGCACCATATCGCGCGGCATAAAGCAGAAGTCGAACTCTCCGCCCGTTATAGTCTGGCTTATGTCCGCGATATCGGGGCGTTTAAGCTCAACGGTAACGCCTCCGTATTCCGCCGTGAAATCGGCTATGCACCGCGACGGAAAATCCATTGAGGTCACGTCGCAGCCGATCGTCAGCCGTCCCGTTCCCCCGTTGTGCATTTCGCTTATGACCTTTTTTGCCTTTTCGAGCGTGTCGGCGATCTCCTGAGCGTAAGGCAACAGAGTTTTGCCCTCGTTCGTCAGGATCACGTCGCGGTGGGAGCGCGTGAAAAGCTGCACTCCGAACTCCTTTTCAAGCTCGCTTATGTATCGGCTGACAGTGGACTGCGAAACAAAATTGCGCCTTGCCGCCTCGGAAAAATTTAGCGTATGCGCCACCGAAATAAAGCATTTAAGCTGATTGATATCCATACCGGCACCTTCCTCTCAATTTCTGAAACCGATTATGCAAAAACTGCATAGAACTATTCATAACCGGTAATATTTGCATTATCCGCCCTGTTGAAAAATCGGAATAATCTGTTATAATTTAAATATAGCATAACAATATGCAAAATGTAAATAGGTAATTTGATTTTAATGGAGTAATGCTATATGAAAAAAATAGTTATCACCGGCATGGGCGCCGTCACTCCCGTAGGTATCGGCGTTGAAGAATACTGGAAAAACATCGTTGCGGGCAAGTCGGGCATTGATAGAATTATGAGCTTTGACCCCTCGGAGCTTGCCGTTCAGTTCGCGGGAGAAATAAAGAACTTTACGCCCACCGATTATCTCAAAAAGGATTTGGTTCGCAAAACCGACCCATTTATGCAATACGCTTATATCGCCGCCGAGGAAGCCCTGAAGCAGAGCGGCGTTGAAATTGAGCCGGAACGGACGGGTATTGTAATGGGCACAGCTATGGCGGGCATAGCCACAACCGCGTTTACTCAGGACGCGCTGTCGGGAGCCTCCCACAAAAAGGTGGGTCCGCGCTTTATTCCGAAGATCCTCGGAAACATCGCAGCCGCGAACATCGCGATAGACTATAATATCCAAGGTCCGAGCTTCACCGTCAGCACAGCCTGCTCGTCAGGCGGCGATGCGATTTATATAGCTACGACCTTTATGCAGGCGGGCAAGGCTGACGTTATGTTAGCGGTCGGCGCTGAGAGCGTGCTCTGTCCGCTCGTGATCTACTCGCTTGCAAACGCGAAGGCGCTCTCACGCCGCAACGACGACCCCGTGACCGCAAGCAGACCGTTTGACATAAGCCGCGACGGATTTGTGATAGGCGAGGGCGGCGGCGCTCTTGTACTCGAAACAGAGGAGCACGCAAAGGCGCGCGGCGCCAAAATCTATGCCGAGATCGCCGGCTGCGGCAACACCTGCGACGCTCACCACGTCACCGCTCCGCACCCCGAGGGCAGAGGCGCAAAAGCCTGCATCGATCAGGCGATAAGAGAGGCTGGAATAAAGCCCTCCGATATCGGCTACATCAACGCCCACGGAACCGCGACCCACAAGGGAGACGTGGTTGAAGCGGCAGCTATCAAGGAGATCTTCGGCGACGCTCTCCCCTACGTCAGCTCCACAAAGGGCGCGACAGGTCACATGATGGGCGCGGGCGGCATCACAGAAGTGATCACCTGCGTAAAAGCAATCGAAACCGGTATCGTTCCGCCTACGATCAACCTAAACGAGCCCGATCCCGAATGTGCGGGGATCGACTTTGTAGCCAACACCGCAAAGCGCGACGATATCCGCTACGCAATGTCAAACGCCTTCGGGTTCGGCGGTCAAAATTCAAGCATACTAATCGGAAATTACCTGTAAGCGAGGTTTAATATGAATTACACATACGACAGCAAAATGTTCCGTGAAACCTTTGAAAGCGAATTCACATGGCTGAACGGCTTTATGCGCAACGTGCGCCGCTTCGGATACAAGTCCGCCGTGATCGCACCCGCCGAGAACAAGCAGTGGAACTACGCCGAGCTTAACGCCGAATGCAATCTGTTTGCCAACGCAATGAAGCGCGACGGAGTGAAGAAATCGGACATCGTGATGTTTCAGCTTTTTAACTCTCCGCAGTTTTTATTCAGCTATATCGCTCCGCAAAAATTAGGGGCTATCGGAAATCCCGTCAATTTCAACCTTTCGGCGGGCGAAACGGCCGAGATAATGACTCACAACAAGGCTAAGGTTTATATTTACGACTCCGAAATCGTAAAAACCGCAGTTAAGGCTATTGAGATGAGCGATCACAAGCCCGAGATCATTATAGCGGTTCATAATTCCAAAAAAGAATTTAATCTCCCGGATGGACACATTCTCTACGAGGATTATGTTAAAAACTCCTCCCAAGCCGACCCGCCCGTCGATTTTGAGCCGCACATCTACGACGAGGTAGTGCGCCTGCAAACCTCGGGCACAACGGGCACGCCTAAGGGCGTTCCGCTCAATAATATCAACGAGGTGCTTTCGGCACACGACGTTATAATGCATTTTCCGCTTGCCCCCACCGACGTGACAATGAATATGACTCCGTGGTTCCACCGCGGCGGTCTTCATTCGGGCGGCCCCACTCCGACTCTTTATGTCGGCGGCGCGCTGGTCATCATGCGCACCTTCAACCCCAAAACGACCCTCAGCTATGTCGAGCGGTTCGGAATTTCGTTCCTCACGGGAGTTCCGTCTGTGCTCACTCTGCTCGCGTCGCGTCAGGAGAAGCGCCCGAAGGATATCTCCTCTTTAAAGGGGATCATCACCATGGGAAGCCCGCTTGAAAAAGAGGCGTGCATACGGTTCCAGAAAACGCTGACTCCGAACATCTACAACGGCTACGGCACCACCGAATCGTTCTGGAACACATTTTTACGCCCGTATGACCTTCCCGAAATGTCGGGCAGCGCAGGCCGCTCCTGCACCGATGACGAGGTTCGCATAGTTAAGGTTTACGACGACAAAAAAGCCGAGCCGGACGACTTGGCGTCCGCGAACAACACCGAAGAAGGCGAGGTCATCATAAAATGCCCTGCCAAATCGACTTATTGCTATGCGAACAATCCGCAGGCCACGGAGGAAAAGTTCTACAAGGGCTGGCTGTATACGGGCGACATCGGCACATGGGACAAGCGCGGCTTTGTCACCATAGCCGGCAGAAAGGACGACATGATAATCAGCAAGGGTGAAAATATCTACCCCGCCCGTATCGAGGAGGTAATAAACGGTCATCCGAAGGTTGAGGAGTGCATTGTAACGGGCGTTCCCGACAAAACGAGAGGCGAGTCGGTTGCGGCGTATGTTATACCCGCAGACAAAAGCCTGACCGTTCAGGAGCTGATCGACTTCTGCGCCGCTTCCCCGAACATTTCAAAGTATCAGGCTCCGCGCTATTACCGCTTTGTCACCGACATTCCGCGCACGGCAACGGGCAAAAAGCAGCATTTTGTTATCAAAGCTCAGGCTAAGGAAGACCTGAAGAAAGGCTTACTGTTAAAGAAATAATATGGCTGAAAACATTTACGTTCGCAGAGCGAATTATTACGAAACAGACCAAATGGGCATTGTCCATCATTCAAACCATATCAGGTATTTTGAGGAAGCGCGACTGTCCTTTATGCACGGCATAGGCTGTGATGTCTCCGAAATGGAGAAGAGCGGAATAATAATTCCCAACACCGACGCTTACGCAAAATATCATAAACCGATCAGGTTTTATGATCGTGTGTATATTGAGGTAAGGCTGGAAAAATTCAACGGCGCAGTAATGCGCTATGAGTACACTGCGCGCCTTGAAAACGGAGATATCGCTTCTACCGGATACACAACCCACTGCTTTACCGACAGCAGCTTTAAGCCAATGACGCTAAAACGAAAATTTCCCGAATATTACAAAAAATTAAAGGATAATATTTGGAGAGAAGAATAATTATATTTAAGGAACCACTTTAAGGAACTACTGATTAATACACTTCTGACATACGGGCACGTAACTCGCTTGCATCTTTTCCGTCAGTGCTATTTACTCATCAGAATCAATCAGTGCATCCTCAAAAAAGGAGCTGATTTTATTACAGCTCCTTTTTTGCGTAAGGTTTTCTTATATAAACAACTTCACCGCGTACAGGGTAATTGACCTTGTACGCGGTGTTTTCTTTTCAAACGTTTGTCGAAATGGGAAAAATTATGTTGGGCAAACATTTCTGCCTGCTGCTCTTTTAACGTTATTGAGTAATAACTTCACCGATAGGATATAGTAATTCGTACTCGGCAAGATACATTTGCAAGGTTGTTGCATCAGAGATATCAACAAAGCCGTCGCGGTTGACATCGGACGCATAGAAATAAATCCCCTCGATATTTTCCGCCTCGGCAAGATAGCGCTGCACGTGCGTCACATCATTTATATTAACATAGCTGTCGCCGTCAGCGTCTCCGAGCTTAACACCATTGAGCAACTCATACGAATATCCGTGTTCCTTCGCAAAAGAATACGCGAAAGAATCATAAAAGCAACGGATCGTGACGTCATCAAAATCAAAAGCGTTCGGCTGAATCAAAACTACGCTTTCGGGGATCGTCACATATTTTAAGTCAGGACAATTTGTAAAAGCATAGTCGGGTATCGCCATGAGCGAATCGGAAAGAACGACCGACTCCGCGCCTGTGCCGTTAAAAGCGTAGGATTGAAGCATAACGCCGTTTTTTACAAAATCCAAATCTGTAAGTGAATAACAGCCATTGAAGCAGCCATAGCTGAATTCGGCTATGTTATCATTTATTACTACATTTTCAAGAGAAGAACAGCCCGAGAACATATTTGTCGGCATACTTATGATATCCGAAAGCAGAGTAACGGTTGTTAATGAAGCGCAGTTCGCAAACACCCTGTCGCCGAAGCTTACAACGTTTTCGGGGATATACACCGTTTCAAGAGAAGCGCAGTTCATAAACGCGTATTCCTCAACAGTCGTATTTGTATCTGCGAACACTATTTCTTTAATATCCGGATTCCCCGAAAAGGCGTTCCTGTCAATGACCGTTACGGGATAATCCTGAAAAAACTCGGGAAGTTGAACCGTTCCGCCGTTTCCGCTGTATCTGACAAGTGTCGCCTCGCGCTTTGACGTATTCACCTCATAGCCGAAATCACCGTCATAAATCACTAACGCGGACGCGCCAAAACAAAAGCCTGCTGACAATACCGAGATGATCAACATAATAACAATAATTCTTTTTAATATATACATACTCGTTCTCCATAAACAGAATCAGGCGGCAACCTATGCAGACTGTCGCCTGAAACTATTAAATCACTTTTCCGGTACAGAACCGATATCAAACATCATCGTCGCCGTCGTACTCAATAATATCATCAACAACGGTTTCCGCATATGAAACACACACCACATTTGTAAGATAAATTTGAGTGTAATCAAATTCCGGTGATATATATGTTTTTTTCAACAAAACACCCCTTATTTCCATTTATTGGCTGTGTTTTCAACCACTTCGCCGTTATAATACATCAAGCAGTTGCTGCTTATGCTCCACTTATCCTTATACTTCAAGGCGGCGCAATACATTAAGCAGGTATCACCGTTTGAGCCTGTATTGTTGATGTTCAGTGCAGATGTTTTGTATACCATTGTAAACTGCACCCTGTTTTTGTTTGTGAGCGAGGTTGTCGATTCACCTTCTTCACCGGTTTTTCCTTTCGGAACAACGGTGTAAATGTATCCCTTTGTCGTAAGCGTCAGCTTAAGCTCGGTAGTAACCTCTCCGGTTTCTTTGTCAATATCTCCGTCATAGGTCTCCGCAGATGTAAAGGGCTTGCTGCCATGCTCCTCGTCATATTTTTCAATCAACTCTTTCAACTGGCTCTTATACTGTTCAAAGAGCGCATTAACTTTTTCGGGAGTATAAATCTGCGGATTATCTCTGATTTGAGTGCTCAGAGAAATATTCACAAATGAGATCTTTTTGATATCGGGGTCGTATTCACGCGCGCCGTAAATGCTTCCGAGAATATTCAAACGTGTTCTGGAAATTCCGCTCGCATCAACAAACGTATCGTTATCGTTTGCCGAAATCGAAATGCCGGGATCGGAAGAACTATCTTTTGAATACACCGCGTAAAGCTTGGTATCTGTTGTCACGCGGTACCAGAACTCTCTTTCAACGGACGCTATTTGCGTACCCTCTTGGTTATAAGCCCAATAAGCAAATGAGTAATCGCCAAATGATTGTTCGGCATAGTTCTCCGGCAGTATATCAGTGTACCTCGCAAGGCCGTAGTTTTCAATAAAGCCTCCCGCATCCTGAGCCGCATCGTTCATCTTGCAGCCAAAGCGCTGGTTGTAATAGAACTTGTACTCATTAACCGAGCTGTCGGAGGTCTTTTCTGCATTCGAGACATAAACCGTTTTTTCTGCCACAGTCTTTTCAACTACGTCATCCGCGCTGTCCGCGCCGTAAATATCAACATCATACTGCTTGGGATAGTTGTAGCACCAAACGACGATTTTACTGACCTTCGCATAATCAGAAGCGTCGTTAAAGCTCTCCGCCACTTCTTTGCCCTTGGTATCGTAATAGTTGACCCATTTTTCGTCCTTGGATTGCTGCTGACCGCTGTAGCCTTCGTTATCGTGCGGCTTGCCGAGGTAGTCGGTATGATAGATTTCGTTATTTGAATAGCTTACAGACTCTCCGTTTACAAAATATGTTCTGTTCGCCATTGCCGCGACAGCCGCGCTCTGTGAAGTCCAAAGGTCATATTCGCACATGACGTTGCTGACTGCCAAAGCATTATTTGAAAACTCAACTGCCTCTTCTCCTATCAAGCCCTGATAATTGACAGACTGAGCGACATGGTTTTCATCATAGGTGATGAACTTGTCGGGGATAGCATCTAAAGAAACAGTATACACGGTCTCTTCGTCTTCGATTCCCGCAAATTTGCCGTCTATCTCATAACGGTCATAATACTTAAAGAGTATTTCAAATTTCTGCGGCGTATTGACGATTGCAGCGGTTGCGGTAGAGTCTGTTTCATCATAGGATATCGAGCTGCTGTAACCCACAATTGTATTTTCCTCTACGGTATAGCTGTAATAGTAGGTTTCACCGGACTCGGTCGTATAGACGGGCAAGCCATCAATTACTCTTGTCCATGTTGCCGAATCCACCCTGCCGTGATCGGTTTTGCTGATCGTGAACCAACCGTCGGTTGTGTCAATATCGGGAATAACGTTCGTATCAATATACAGGTTATCCGACGCTCCCGTTCCGTCAGCTTTCTCCTTATGCTGCAAAATCCTAACCTTGATCAGATCGGGACGTCCGCCGTTCGCATTGTTTTTATCATTCCAGATTTTCTGAATGGTGAGCTTCATTGTTTCGTCACACGGATCCTGCATTTCACCCGGATCAGGGATAAGGCTCTCGTCGTTGGGATAGGTTGGTGTATCCGACATCAATACGGCTTTTGCATTGCTGACATAAACTTTGGCAGCAACAGCATCTTCACCTGTCAGATTTTCAGAGAGCTTTGCGCCGTCCCACTTTCCGAAGATCTTATAATATTCTTCATTCGTTCCCGGAGAAATAGGAGCCGCAAGATGAATTACATCAAATCTCTTGTAATCCGTTCCGCTGTCATCAACAGACTGTGCGATCAATTGATTATCGCTGCCTGTCAGCGCGTATGTCAAATCTGTATTTCTGTAAACGGAATACCGGTTTTCTTCTCCGTTGACCTTTTCAATGGAAGCGAGATCGTTAAAGCTGTAAACGGATTTAAGACGGGTGCCGCCGCTGAACGGACCGACCTTCTTCGCCGTGCCGCGAACAGCATCGCAGTAAATCATTCTGTTAGAGGTGAACTTGCCCTCGTTGTTGTAGCCGACAAAGCCGCCCGCATAGCCGTTTTCACCGCTGCCGTCATCTGTGTTGGAGGAAGCGCCGCCGTAAACGTCATAACCGATGTCTATACCGGTAACAGAGCAGTTATCTACTCTGGTGCGGTTAGCCTTTATCAGGTTGACAACAACCTCGGCGTTTTCGCCGGTCAAATCAATTCCGTTTTCGTTATAAGGCAGCTCTACAGTGGAATCGCCGATGGTGATTACGGCAGTTCCTGTCGTACCGTCACCTTCTTTGACAAGCGAAACTCCAATCCGTAAGCCGAGCAGATTGACAAAGAGCAGGTCTCCGTCTGTAAGAAGCTTAAGTCCGAGAATTCCCAAATCAAGGTTCAGTACGTCCAGTTTTTCCAGATCGTTAACCTGTAATATCCTAATCAAAGCGTTAACTATTCCGAGAATAACCTGAACCTCAGCTGAATCGACCTCTGCCGAAACCAAATAGCTCATGTTTGTTTTTCCGACAAAGCCGCCCGCGATTTGATCGCTGTATACCTGCTTAAGCTTAGTCACGTTGCTGTTCTTGATCTGAGCGTCATCCGCATAGCCCGCAAAGCCACCGGAAATCGGCTCTTCTCCACTTGTGGACATGATAACCGAGCCCGCGTCTATACCGGCAACGCTGCATTCGTTAACGGTAGTACCGAAAACGTCGAGCACGCCGGCAGTAAGTCCGAGCAAACGGCTTATTTGCGCGTTATCCACATTGGCTACGCCGTTTTTGCCCATGTGACCGATAAATCCGCCCGTGTAGTTGGGTGCGTAAACTGTGTTAAGGTTGGTGACATCAGAGTGAGTGACTGTGCCGTTCATAATGCCGCCGCCAAAGCCGCCTGCGCATCCGGAGTACCGTGTTTCGCTGAGTATACCCTCAGGTGCGGATTCATACGCGCGGATCACCATGCCGTCCGACACGCCGTTAACTGCGGAATAATAAATATATGTGCGGAATACGCTTAGCAAATCAACGCTTCCTGCTTTGATAAGACCTAAAATAGTTGTTTGCTGATCGCCTGATCCAGATACTGAAGCCACACCGCCGACGTCCGCCAAACCGACAAATCCGCCGGCGTAATAGAGACCGTCAACATTGCGCAGTCCGTTTACGGTAATGTTGCTCTCTCCCCTGCGGCTGCCTACGACCGCCGCCTCAAGATAACCGGCAAAGCCGCCCGCAAACTGAGGAATCGTGTTGCCAAAACCGCCCACAGTGAAGCCGAAGCTGTTGTTGTCGGGATTCACCGAAGCCTGACGTATGGTGGTGATCGTCGCCTGCATTACAGAAGCCAAGTCGCCGGGACTGGAAATCAGGATATTCAGAACACTCTGCAAAAATCCGTCGGAGGAATTTGTGTTAACGTCCGCAACAGAAGCGGAGCTCGCCATACCTGCATAGCCGCCTGCGGCGTTTGTGCCTCTGACAAAGCGGAGATTGGTGACGTTACAGCCTGATCCCGCTGTATCTCTAACGTTCCTGTCACCCCAGATCTGTGCGCCGTAAGCAGAGCCGACATAACCGCCCGCATAACCGCATTTGTGAATAAGATCCGTTCCGTAGCTCTCCACAGTCATGCCGGATTTCCAGCCGTGTATCGTGCCGCTCTTGACTGTTGGAACAAATACCTGTGCAGCCTTGGCAAGATTGCCAAGGTTCAGATTCAAACCGAGGATGTTGACAGAGCCGAAGCTTGCAGCGCCGCCTGTCTGCATTTTACCTGCATATCCGCCCGCGTTTCGCATAGCGCGGATAAGCTTCATATCAAAGGACTGACCATTGGTAATCACACCCGACAGCATATAGCCCACATAACCGCCGGCTGAGCCGCCTTCGGTGATTATCATTTGATCATTTGATGAACGACCGGCAACGACGTTGCAGCCGTAAATATATTTTGAAAGCTTGCTGTCAAGCTCCGCTTGTGAAGACACTCTTCCTGTCATCGCAAGCTCTGCGCCGTAACCGCCGTATCTTCCGACATAAATTACCCAAGCGTTCCATGTATCAACATCCATGTTACGCAACGGACCGTAAACAGCTGTACTCTCCTCTGTGGGATACACTGCAGAGAGCGCGTTAAGTACATTATTGGCGCTGATCAGTCCGCCAAGCAGCTTTATGCTGCCCGTATCGGCGGTGTCGGCGGTTTCCATGAAGCCTGTAAAGCCGCCCGCGTATTCGTAGCCGTATACGGAACGGATGCGCCACGCTGTAGCAATATGCTGTTCACCTTTATACTCGCCTTCTCTGTCATGACCGAAATCTCTGCCCAAAACCACGCCGTCGTTCTGGTCTTGCCATGTATGCGTGTCAAGACCCCAAATATGACCGCCTTCGTTATGTCCGCAGTAACCGCCGGCACAGCCTCTTTGGTGACTTGCGTCTGACGGGGAATTTGCTCTGACCGCACCGCCGCAGGGCACACATGAGGTTGTGGAATTTCGTATGGTTGGAACAAAATCCTCCACCAGTGAAGCAAGTGCCGAATCAATATTGATAAGGTTGCCCAAAATACTGCCGTTATCAAGGAGATTTGCAACGTTACCCGGCTCCAAGTTGCCGACGTAGCCGCCTGCAGCTTCCTGACCGATTATATAATAGAAGTTTTTACAATGTGAATTCTGGATGTGGCCGCCGTAAATGCCGCCTGCAAAGCCGCCTGCCTTACCGACCTTTCCGGTAGAGTCAGTACCATCGGAAATAACCGAGAAGCCACCGCTTGCACCCTGAACATCGGAGTGTTCAATTGTGGAAACAACTACGCTTAGAGCGGAAAGAGCATCGCTCAGCTTAATGGAATTGCCGAGAATACTTAAGCCTTTGCCAAGGCTCGCGGCGCTGCCTATATCTATCTTGCCGGCATAGCCACCTGCATAATGACCGCCCGAAACGGCATATTCGCTGCTGCTGTCAAAATATGAAGGTGCTTCCACAGCTTCTAAGTTGGCAGGAGGTGTTACGGTCGTATGCTTCAGGCGATAAACATCACAATGCGAAATTTGCGCACCGCTCATAAAACCGCCGAAGCCGCCCGCACTGCCGGAGTTCGGATCGCCGTCGCGTACTGTGTTGGCAACAACTTTAAAGCCGTTTTCGCTGTACACACCGGCGTGCTTCACATATGGAACATAAGCATTCATTACACCAAGTAAATCGTTAACATTGATGTTTAAGCCTGTGTTGCCGAGAATCGAGATACCGCCGCCTGCATCTGCCAGTGCGCCGGAACGGAGCATACCGCCGAAGCCGCCGCCATAGGTTCTGCCGTGAACATAGTCGATGTTAAATACCGCGAACTGCTTTTCCAAATCTCCGCTTGCATTGATTGCTGCCGGATCATAAAGCTCTTTCATCGTCTTTGTCCACTTGGGATTCTGCGCGTCGTCAACTGTGGCTATCGTGGAGTTGTCCACTGTACCGCTTTCAAAATCAGCGACAAATCCGCCTGCAATATCCGCGTCTACCAAACCGCCGTTAACAAAGGTCGTCGTGCAATTTGTGTAGGACGGAATCAGATATCCGATCGCATCAACCAAGCCATTTGCCTGAATTAAAGATTTTACGCTTGTAGAATCGTCGTTTGCGACCTCTGCCAGACCGCCTGTTTCAGAGGTTCCGATGAAGCCGCCTGCAAAGCCGTGGTCATCAGAGGCAGTAACGGACTTTAATTTCTCAACGTGTGAGTTAACAATCTTTGTGCTGTTGCTGTCGGCAATGAAGCCTGCCGCTGTGTATTCAAAGGCATCACCGGAGAAATCGTTTCCCGTAGCCTCAACTTCAAAGCCTTCGTCAATTCCGGTAACATTACAGTCGGTGATGTGAACCTCAACACCCTGACCGATATTCAGAAGATTGCTGACCTCCAGAACCTTGTCAAGACCAAGGAGGTTAACTGTCAAACCGCCTGTTCCTACCAATTCACCCGGACCCGCAATACCGACAAAACCTGCGGCGCGGTTATACGCCTGCACGCGTTTTAATTCATATAGATTAACATTCGTAATAGTACCGCCTACGGCAAGACCAAAGCCACCGCCTGCGTCATATTCATCTGCCGTGACGGTGTAACCGCCGTCAACGCCTGTTACAGTGATATCGCTTGCCGTAAATCCGATAAAGTCACCCAATCCGACAACATCATTCAATAAGCCTTGGAACGCTGCCGAGCCCAAATAGCCTGCGACTCCGCCGGCATAATTCTCATGTGCCGTGACACTCTTCAAGCCGCTGAGAATGATCGGTCTGTCTTGTGGTGTTTCTTTCAGTGTGGCGGTATTCCATGAAGAGATCTCAGTGTATGCCGCCTGGTCGGACTTAACGATGTAAATTCCCTCGCCCTTGCCGACTATACCGCCGGCAAAGCTCTTGTCTGCCTCGACCTCCAGCCCGCTGCTGTACACCTGACAGCCCAAAATAGCCGAGGGCGAAACACCCATAAGAGTCAGCAAATTCTGACCTGCCGATTTATCCTCCGAGGAAAGCAGATTGATCGCCAACTGCTTTACTGTTCCGAGCAGACTGTTTTCATTATTTTCGTCTTTGCCCAGATTTGACTGCCAGCCGACCGAGGAGAAGCCCGCGAAGCCGCCTGCATATTCACCTACGGCGTGAACGGTGATCGGATTCTGACTGCAGTCGATCGTACAATCAACCGTGTAGCTGCTTGTCATGGCACCGACAAAGCCGCCGATACAGTCTGTGCCCGTTACCTGATATGTACAATTGGATATTTTGCTGTCTACGATCACGCTCTGGGGATGGATGTTCCGGATCAAGGATGAAAAATCTATTCCCACGCCGTCAAGCGTTCCCTTGATTTCGGCATCGCGCTCCAATCCGCAGAAGCCGCCGCCGTAATTATGTGCCTTGACAGTAAAGGTGCTGTCTTTTACCATGCAGTCCGCAATATGCGTGCCGATCTGCTGACCGACAAAACCGCCCGCCATGGTGGTGTTTGCGGTGCCGACATCGCCCGTAAGACCATTTACCTCACAGCTGTTTATCTTTGGCGCGATATAGTTTGTGGGAACCAAATCGCCGATCGCCAAAGCGTTATCAAGAAGAACCGTTATCAAATCGCCGAGTCCGACGGCGGGGATAACGTTCAATATAGATGCTAACACGTTTGAAACAGCACCGAGCGTATTGGAAAGACCGCTGTATTCGGTTATGCCTGCTGTGTAGCCGACAAAGCCGCCGGTTCTGTCCTTGACGTTGCTGACCTCCACAGTGCCCTTTACGCGGCAATCCTCAACAAGCGCGTCGCCGTAGATCCTTCCCGCAAAGGCGCCGGTGGCGTAAATCGTCGGATCCTTCGCTCTGGCGTTAAGGAGATTGGAGAGCGTAGAACTGAGGTCGGTGCTTGTTGAGCCAAAGCTCAGAATTCTAAGAAGAACGTCCACCAATCCGCCAACAACAGTTCCAAGCCCTGATGTGACCGCGTTCAGCAATGTCTGATCGACCGTCGCCTTGTCAGCTTTATTTTCAACATGGACATTATCGAGATCAATGTTTTTGACAATAGCCGTTCCGGCGCTGAGTCCGAAATTAGAGGTATCGGTTTGATTGGTTATCGTTGCAAAAAATCCGATGCCGATAAAGTCGTTGACCCTGAGCGTTTGGTCGCTGTAAATCAAGTCGGTGTTTACGTATACATTTGAGATATTCGGGCGGTTTGCTTCCGCCGTAGCGGTAATCGCAGTGGAATCCGTGATACCGCTGCCGTTCCAGAGCTTTTCACCGCTTACGCTCTTTGCGCCGTACATCTCTCCGCTGAACATCAACGGCTTCCACGGTCTTGCGCTGCCGCCGAGGTCAATATTGCGGAAAATAATGTAGTTTGCAGTGATGGTGTATTTTTCTCCGGTCGTTATGTCGCTGCCTTTCGACAGACTCGTGTGCGCTGCGTTCAAATACGTTTCGCCCGTATCCTGATTCACGCTTGCGTAATACTTAGTCGCACTGGAATCCTTGTCGTGTATCGACTGAAAACCGTAATCATCGCTGCCGTTCTGAGTTTTGATCAGATCGGCATCACCGCCGTACAGCATAACGGGATTGCCGTTTTCTGTATCAAGAACAAAGCCCACCATTGTAAGCGATACCTGATAGATGGCGGAATACACATCCCTGTCAGAGCCGATAGCGCGTAGCTGCGCTTCGTTTCCTATAAGAATATATGTTTTTCCGTCGATTTTCTTTATGACCTGACCTGCGAAATCACGTCCGTCAGCCGTCGCGCCGACAGGATCCCCCGCCTTTGCGCCGGTCGAGGCGTCTGCTTTTGCGCCGACTGCTTCAACAGATTTTTTATTGCTGACAGAAATCGGCTTTTCGGTTATTTCAGAGCTGAACTGCGCCGAAATAACATAATTGCGGTCGTCGCTGTAGGTGAGAAGATGCTTGTTTTTCTCATCTGTGCAAATGACCTTTCCTGTTCCGAAGGTTTTAGCCTCCGCGTCGCCGCTCATAACAGGCTGGCTCTCTCTGTCATCCGCTGCCATAACTGCAAGCTGATATGGATTGTAGAGATAGATCGCGTCGCCCTGCGCGTCATATAACGGAGCATAAGACTGCTTACTGCCCGTTATCCTGCCCTTAAAGCCTGCGGGCAGCTGCCAAAGAGTATGACGCGGAAGTGTGATATCCCGCGCTATCTTGTACTCGGCTTCAGAGGAATAAGTTGCGGTAACGCCGTCCTCATACTTATAGCTTTTTCCGCTGCCGATCATCGACAACTGCTCATAGCTATAAATCAGGATTTTTCCGTTATCGTACGCCGTTTCCTTTTGGTTGGAAACTGCAACTGCTGCGCTTTCTTCTATTTCCTCATATTCCTTCTCAAGATTCTCTATTATATTGTCTATAACAGATGCCGTTTGAGGCTGCGGCGAAAAAGCGTTTTTTATCGTTACCGACAAAGCCGGAGTGACCGCGTTCACTGCGATCGTTAACGACAAAAACAATGCGAGGATTCCAACTGTTTTCTTCATAAGCTTCCCCCCTTAAAATAATGAAAGCAATAAAAATAAAAAAAATAAAAACACTATCAGCCGCTTAAGAGCAACACAAAAACACACTTGCCTTGTTATGCTGCAAGGCAAAGTTGATTCTGTGTTTTACTTGCCGGAACAGAATAATTCCATTTCAGCAAAGGTCTTAAGCTGTGAATAGTGTTTGAAAGCGAATGAAGAAAAAATGACGCAGTTATCCTGTCTGTCTGTCTGTCTGTCTGTCTGTCTGTCTGTCTGTCTGTCTGTCTGTCTGTCTGTCTGTCTGTCTGTCTGTCTGTCTGTCTGTCTGTCTGTCTGATACTCCGTCCTCCTTTTTTGTCAAGTGTTAAAATCGACAAAATCTTGCAATATAGTTATAATATTATAGAAACTATTATATGTTAGACTTTATTATAGCACACAGACCGCACAATAACGTCACAAAAACGCGCCCTTAATTCATAATTGTTAGAACTAAGGGCACGAGGACGCGATTTTGTGTATTTCTGTTAAGTTTTAGAATAAATTCGGAGGATTGCATATAATTACAGCTTTTATATGCTTATTTTTTGTTAAAATGTAATTTAGCTTCTGTAAGCTGAGCCCAAATGTACTGATTCATATACTCGCCGCGAAAGGCATTAACCGCCGCAATATCGCCGTCGAGCAGCCGGAAATAATCACAATCGACCGCGTCGCACTTGATAGCAAGCTTGCCGCTGCCGCGAAGCAAAATATCCTCTTGCCCTGCGGCTTTCAAAACAGAGCGAAGATCCGACACCAAATTGCGCAGCTTGTGCTTTGCCTTGCGCAGGTCCGCCTCGTCCTCCCAAAGAACAGCCGAAACCTCCTCAGCAGAGCAATAAGCGCCGCCGCGATCTATGAGATAGGCGAAAAGCTCCTTTGTTTTCCTCCTTTTGAAAGAAAGCGGTTCACCTTTGTAAAACACCACAAAGCTGCCGAAGCACTGCACGCGCAGCTTAGCAGGTTCGCTTGTGTAAGGCAGCCGCAGCGCTTGTATTTCCTCAATGATATGCTGCGGAAGCACCGGCTTTAGCAGATAACCATTCGCGTGGACCTTGAACGCGTCTACAGCATATTCCGAATAACCCGTTACAAAGATGATTTTTGCGTCGGGCGCGTTTTTTTTGATTTTGACAGCAAGCTCCAGCCCGTTCATTCCGGGCATACGTATGTCCGAGAAAACAATGTCAGGGCTTTCTCCGTCAACTTTTATTTTCGCCAAAGCGTCGTTCGCATTGGTGAATTGTTTTATCTCACCTTCGGGCACAGCCAGCCGAACAGCTTCGACAAGCTCGCTCAGCGCGATTTTTTCATCATCTATGGCATAAATTCTCCTTTTGGAAGGGAAATGGTGGCGACTGTACCCTGCCCTATTGCGGATTGAAAGGACAGCGTACCGCCGCACATATTTTTCAGACGGTAGCGAACGTTCTCAATTCCGATATGCGGCTTGTCCGATTCGGGATAGTTATCAGGGTCAAAGCCGGTGCCGTCGTCGGTTACCGCTATCTCATAACATTCGTCAAGCTCCCTCGTCGCTATCGTCACCGTTCCCTTGCCGTCCTTTGTCTCCCTTATACCGTGGCTAACGGCGTTTTCAACGATCGGCTGCAGGGTGAGCGCAGGCAGATAGAAGCCGGTGCTTTGGATATCGTATTTTATTTTCAGGTCGCCCTCAAAGCGCAGCTTTTCCAACGACAAATACGCCTTTGTGTGATTCAACTCGTTCTCAAACAAAATAGGCACATCAACGCTCAGCGAATCCATATTACCGCGCAGATAAGTTGAAAAATCGACCACAGCCTTTTCAGCCATTGTGGGATCGTAACGGCAGAGATGCTTTATGACCGTGAGCGAATTGTACAGAAAATGCGGCTTGATCTGGCTGAATATGATATCGACCTTCAGCTTGTCGTTCTCGCGTTTCTTTTGATAATACAGCTCTGTGCTATCTTTGACAAAGACGATGTACAGCATAAGCGCGGACACAGCAGTTGAGAAAGAAACGAAATATATGCCGACGAAAAACAGCTGAAGCAGAAAAGCGACAGCGATAGTGCCTCCGAATATCCAAAGAGAAATGCGTAAGAGACGTGAGAAGCAGTTGGAGTGGAACACTAAAACATACAGCCCTATCATAAATTCTAACCACCACGTCACGAAAAGGAGTATGAAGCCGTTGCCGCGCTGATACACATTCGCGCTGTCGATATAATAGCAAAAGCCCGAAAAAAACGACAAGACAAGCAGAGCTGTCTGAACGCCGAAAACTATCTTCAAGCCCACGGAAAAAACCTTGAATTCTCTGCTTTTTCCCGACGGATCCAACCGAAAAAGCAGCCATGATATTACAATAAACGTCAGGCTGTATCCCGACAAAAACTCTAAGAAATTGGACAACCGCAGCACTTCATGCACGACTGCGCCCTCTTGTCCCCCCAAGGTCAAGCCGAGCAAAATGAATAACGAGTAGAAAAACAGAATAGAGAAAAACGCGAAGCCAAACGGCAGCGGCTCCCTGTTCTCCTTTGGCCCGACAAGCACCTGCACTATTCCGACAACGCAAAGCACCATACTGATAATTTGCAGGATCTCATTCAGCACAATACCACCTCCAAAAAAATCCCTTCACACGTATCCGTTATCCTGATAAGTTGATTATAAGACATTTTTTTTGGCTTTGTCAAGAAAATGAGACAATAATATGCTATAGCGCTGTTTTATACGAGCCTCGTATAACAGACGACCGAACCGCAAGGCTTTTAGTCCGGCTTCCTTTCAATACCTTTGGTGTTTTTCAACTCATAACAGCGTTTTATCATAAATAGTATTAAAAGAAAGGAGCTGCGTTTTGACAGCTCCTTTTGCGTAAAATATTCTATTCGTTATCGTAATTTATAAAGCTTACAGGGTCGGCATAGGTGTTGTTGACCTTGACGTAAACGTGGATATGATTCTTGTCCGACGCTTCGGCGGGCACAGCCCCGATCGTTCCGAGCTTATCTCCTCTGTCAACCTTTTCGCCCTGCTTCACCTTAACCTCTCCCAAGCCACAGTAGCCCGTTACGACATTGTTGAGCGATATCTCAACGGTCTTGCCGTACATTTTATCCTCAGTGACCTTTGTCACCTCACCGTTGAGCATAGCCTTCACGTCGTCGCCCAACTCTCCGTCAAAATCGAGAGCCATATGCGGCTTCCATGTGTTTAGCGTCTTGTAATAAACGCTGTCTCTGCTGAATTCGCGCATAATATGCCCCGATTCTGTCGGCATAGACAGGCTCACATTCGCCGCTAACATTGTTTCAAGCGCGTCTTCTCTTGCCATCGTACCCTTTTGAGAACCTGCGTCAGTTGCCGGCTGAACAGTTGTTTCGGGAGCGGACGTCACGGGAGGAAGCGTGATTTCCTCGGTAACTGCCTCTCCGATCGTGGGAACGGGAACGGTGACATTCGTGACCGGCTCGTTCACCACCGCAACGCCCGTTTCGATTGTGGAAACAGATGTTATCTTTTGGTTGTCGTTAACAGTGCTGTATGTGGAATACACCGCCATGCAAATCGCGATAAGGCAAATCGTCAGCGCCGTGTAAAAGCCTATTCTTTCACGGCGGCTTTTTTTGTTGTTGTAATATCTGCTCATTTTAAAAGCACCTCCAACCTTATTATCGGTCGAAGGCGCTTGTTTATTCATGCTTTTCTCCGGAATTTATTCCGTCGATCATTATTGCTTTTAACGCTTTGCTATCTCCGCAGGTCAAAACAGGAAAAAGTATCCGCATTTTAAGGAACCGCTGATCAACTGTTAATCATCCCCAAAAACTCTTCCTCCGAAAGAATCGTTATCCCTAACCTTTGGGCTTTTGTCAGCTTGCTGCCTGCCTCTTCTCCGGCAAGGACAAATGAGGTTTTTTTGGAGACAGACGACGATGTCTTTCCGCCGTTTTGCTCTATGAGCGCGGCTGCCTCGGCTCTCTTCATCGTGGGGAGCGTGCCCGTGAGCACGAAAACTTTTCCATCGAACACTCCGCCCGCCTTCTTTTGCTCCGAGGGCTTCATTGCGAGCCCTACGTCCTTTAACTGCGAAATAAGCTCGCGGGTGCTTTCAAGCGCAAAATACCTCTCCACGCTCTCCGCCATAACGCTTCCGAAGCCCTCTATCCGCGCTATATCCTCAGCCTTGGCGTTCATAATGTCGTCTATGGTGAGGAAGTTCTCGCACAGCAGCTTTGCGGCTTTAAGCCCGATGTTGCGGATACCGAGCGCGAAGATCAGGCGGTACAGCTCGTTCTGCTTTGACTTTTCGATCGCCTTTATGAGATTGTCCGCCGATTTTTCGGCTTTTCTGTCAAGTGCGGCTATATCCTCCGCTTTAAGGCGGTAGAGGTCGGCGGGAGATCTTACCAGACCCGTGCCCGAAAGCTGCTCCAGCACGGCGGGCCCCAAGCCGTCGATGTCCATAGCGTCGCGGCTGACAAAGTGGATAAGGTGCCTCATCAGCTGGGCGGGGCAGTCGGTGTTCGTGCAGCGCACCGCCGCCTCGTCGTCCTGAGAAACGGGGCTGCCGCAGGAAGGACAGACCTCGGGGAACTCGTAGCATTTGCCGTCCGGCTCGGCGCGTTCAACAACCGAAAGCACCTCGGGGATTATCTCGCCCGCCTTGCGGATAAGCACCGTGTCGCCGATGTTTATTCCCTTTTCCTCTATGAAGTCGCGGTTGTGCAGAGTAGCGCGGCTCACGGTGGTGCCTGCCAAGGTGACAGGCTCAAAAATCCCGACAGGAGTCAGCACGCCCGTTCTGCCCACGTTTATTTCTATATCAAGCAGCTTGGTGGGCTTTTCCTCGGGAGGGTACTTGTACGCCTCAGCCCACTTGGGGTATTTCGCGGTGCTTCCGAGGATCCTGCGCTGCTCAAAGCTGTCGACCTTCACCACAGCGCCGTCGATGGCGTAGTCGTATTCACCGCGGTTCTCGCCGATTTCGTTTATATGCTTTATAACCTCCTCGATGTCGGAGCAGACATAATAAAACGCCGACGGAAAACCCAACTTAGCGAGATATTCAAGGCTCTCGTGGTGAGAGCTCAGCTCCGCGCCCTCGATTTGCTGGATATTGAACACAAAAATATCCAGCATCCGCTCGGCGGTTATTTTCGCGTTCTTCTGCCGCAGAGAGCCTGCAGCCGCATTTCTCGGGTTTTTGGCGGGCTTTTCCTCGTTCTCCTCCTGACGGCGGACAAGCTCCTCAAAGCTTTTGAAGGACATATAGACCTCGCCGCGCACCTCAAGAAACTCGGGCGCATTTTCAAGGCGCTTGGGCAGCGAGCGGATGGTCATCAGATTGTCTGTGACGTCCTCGCCCGTAGTGCCGTCGCCGCGCGTTGAGCCGCGCGAAAACACGCCGTTTTTGTATTCGCACGACACCGACAAGCCGTCAAATTTGGGTTCAACAACGTATTGAGCGTCTGGGAACACTTCCTTTACCCTGCGGTCGAAATCGCGCAGCTCGTCGTGCGAGAAGCTGTCGTGAAGACTTTCCATGGGCACTGTATGAGTTACGGGAGAGAACTTTGCGCCCGCGCTGCCGCCCACCCTGTTTGTCGGCGATGACGGGAGCTTAAGCTCGGGAAATTCATTCTCAAGCTTCTCCAGCTCGCGCAGCAGCATATCGTACTCGTAATCCGATATCTCGGGCTCGTCCCTGTTGTAGTATAGATCATTGTGGTATTCTATGAGCTGAGTAAGCTCGGAAACGCGCTGCCGCGCCGTTTGCTTGTCCATAGTCTTTTCTCCCTTAACCTTATAATGAGCGCCAAAGTGCTCAATTCATGCCGCACACGGCTATTCACGCCAAAGCCAATTCATGTCCAAGGGACAATTCATCCCTAAATATGTTTTTTTAAACGCGTGATATAAACTTGATAAACAAACTCAGGAAACGCGTATCGGGTGCAGCGTCACGCTGCCAATTGCCCTATTTTTGCACTGCCGAGGTTCCCTTTTCTCTCAGGTACGTCGATTCAAGGTCGGCTAAGTGCAGCTTTACGGCAATTGGGTACATATTGTAAGCCTGACTTATCTGATTGCTGTTTTTGTCGCCGAACTCGCCCATGTGCCAGCGGATAGCCATTGCCTCGTCAAGCTTAAGGCGCATTTTGCGCTCGATCAGAAAGACGGATTTTTCTCCGTGACCGTAGGGGAACTGATCCTCTATCGCGTAGTAGGGAACCTTTTCCCATTGACCGGTCTTTTCGTTTTTGACGTTGCGGCTGCTCACCTTGTAAAACTGAGCCTTGCACAGGTCGTGAAGCAGACCGCAGATAGCGAAGCTTTCAATATTGTCGGTTTCCTCGTCATAATACTTTTCCATCATGGTGTTGAACACGCTTACCGAATGCATGACGAGTCCGTTTTCGCACGAGCAGTGATAGCGCGTGCTTGCGGGAGCGGTGAAAAAGTCGGTGCGCTGTATCCAGTCGAGCAGCTCGTCCGCTCCCTTTCGTGTTATGTGAGTGCGGTATATTTCAATAAATTCTTCCTTGGCGGTCATGTTTTTCCCCCTACAAATTATATAAAAAGGGTACTCAAATAGAGTACCCTCAAATGTACGAATTACTCCGCGTCGGCGGTTTCTTCCTCAACCGGAGCGGCTTTTACGGGAGCCTGCTCGTTTTCGGGAAGCAGAGCGCGCATTGAAAGGCTGACGCGCTTTTTGTCGAAATCAATAGCGGTGATCTTCGCCTCGACCTCTTCGCCTACGCTGAGAACGTCGGCGGGCTTTTCAATTCTTCTGTTGGCGATCTGAGAAATGTGGATAAGACCGTCGATGCCGGGAATGATGTTGGCAAAAGCGCCGAAGGTGGTAAGACCGACGATCTTAGCCTTGACAACGGTGCCCTCGGGATACTCTCTCTTGAGGATCTCCCACGGATTGTCGTCGGCGTTTTTAAAGCCGAGAGAAATCTTCTTTGTTTCTTCGTTGATATCCTTAACGTAAACCTCTACGGTGTCGCCCACGTTGACGACCTCGTTGGGGTGCTTGATGTGTGTCCAGCTGAGCTCTGAGATATGGATCATACCGAATACGCCGCCAAGGTCAACAAATGCGCCGTAGCTTGTGAGCGATTTAACAACACCGGTGTAACGCTTGCCGATTTCGCAGTTCTTCCAAAACTCTTCGCGCTGAGCCGCTCTCTGCTCTTTGAGCACGCTGCGGATGGAGCCGATGGCTCTCTTGTATCTGCCGCGCTGAGAAACCTCGATAAGACGGAAGTTAACGTCCTGTCCTACCAGATCCTCTAACTTTTCGTCGCGGGTAGCGGTTGCCTGCGAAGCGGGAATAAATACTCTTACGCCGTTATACATAACGATAACGCCGCCCTTAACAGCCTCTGTTACCTTGCTTGTAAGAATCTCCTGAGAGTCAACCTTCTCCTGAAGCTCCTCCCAGCCCTTTTGCGCGTCAACTCTGCGCTTTGAGAGCATGATGGTGCCTTCCTGATCGTTGGTCTTCATAATGAGAAGCTCTACCTCGTCGCCTACCTTTACAACATCCTCGGGCTTAACAGCGGGATCGCTTGAAAGCTCGTTGGCGGGGATAAAGCCTGTTTGTTTTCTGCCGACGTCCACCTGTACTTCATTAGGCGCTATGCTGATGACTGTACCCATTACCCTCTCGTTTGTATTTAAGTTTTTGAGGGATTCCTCAAGCAGCTCCTCAAAAGATTCTTCAAAATTTGTTGTTTCACCGGATTTGATTTCTTCACTCATTGTATCCAGTACCTCCTTTATAATCCTTGCAGGAGTAGACGCTCCTGCTGTTACGCCTATCCGTCCGGCTGCGCGCACACGATCCATATCAAGCTCGGCAGCGGTCTCTATCAGCACGGTGTCGGGACAGCGCCTCCTGCAAATCTCATAAAGCTTGCCGGTGTTGGAGCTGTGCCTGTCGCCTATTACTATCATAAAGTCCGACTGCGCCGCAATTTGGTCTGCCTCGCTTTGCCTAACTGACGTAGCATTACATATTGTATCAAATATTTTTGAATTTGTACATAGTTTTTTAATCTTTTTTACACATTTTTTTAAAACTTTTGTGTCAAAGGTTGTCTGGGCAACCATTTTCACCTGCTTATTATTCATTTGGAGAATATTCGGTAAAATACCGTCCAATTCTTCCTCATTATTAAAGGTAAAGTACGGACATTTGCAGTTGCCGATAATTCCCTGGACCTCGGGATGACTGCTGTTACCCGCAATAAGCATCACGTCATTTTCCGGGTCTGTCTCGGCTACGATGCGGTGGATCTTCTTTACAAACGGACAGGTGGCGTCTTTGTATTCAAGTCCCTTTTCCTTTACTTCGTCTATCACCGATTTCGGAACACCGTGGCTGCGGATAACAAGAATCTCATCGCTGCCCGTTTCGTCAACGCTGTTAACGGGTCGGCACCCCTTTTGGCGCAGTTCCTCGACCATTTCCATGTTGTGGATTATGGGTCCCAAAGTGCAAACCTTTTTTCCCTGAGCAAGCAGGTCGCTGACCATCTCCACGGCGCGGCTGACGCCGAAGCAGAAGCCCGCCGAATCAGCCTTTGTTAAGCTCTTTTGCATCCTCTTCCCTCATTCTCCTGATTTCACCCATTATCATATTTGTGGCGTTTTTAAGCTCGCGCCTGCCTCCGCCGGGAGTAAGCCCCATCTGCTCGGGCGTGAGCACAGTGCCGAAATGAATGATCGTCTTTGAAAACATATGGTTAAAATTCTTCTTTGTGATGCAGCACGGCACAACGGGAAGCTGCATTTGCTGGGCAAGAAGAGCGCAGCCGCTGCGCGGGCGGAGAAGCTCGCCTGTTTTGGTGCGCGTGCCCTCTATAAAGATAGTCATAACGTTGCCCTGTTTCAGGATATCCTCGCCTGTTTCGATAGCCCTGCCGTCGCCCGCTCCGCGTTCTACGGGAAAGGCACCGAGTGCGATGATTATCCTTGCCGCGAATTTGTTTGAGAACAGCTCGGACTTTGCCATAAAGTTGAGCCTGCGCTTTTCGGCAAGCCCCAAAAGCACGGGGTCGGCGTTTGACAAATGATTGCTCGCGAGGATGACTCCGCCCTCAGACGGAATCGCTCCCTTGTTCTTGACTTTAAAACGGTAAAGCAGCTTATACACGGGAAAAAGAAGCGCTTTTCCGAACGCGTACAACGCTTTATTCTGTGCCATCAGAGGTTCTCCTTTATGACTGAAATTATTTTTTCTACGCTCTGCTCAAAATCGAGCTCGGTGGTGTCTACCGTCACACTGTCGGGCGCCGGTTTCAGCGGAGCGGTTTCACGGTGCGAATCGTTGTAGTCGCGCGTGATAACGTCCTGCAAAATATCCTCAAAATTGACGTCCATGCCCTTTTCGACAAGCTCCTTGTAACGTCTGCCCGCGCGCGCCTCGGGAGAAGCGGTGAGGAATATCTTTACCTGAGCGTCGGGAAGCACGACAGTTCCGATATCCCTTCCGTCCATGATAACGTTGTGAGTTTTTGCCATGCCGCGCTGCAAATCGAGCAAAAACGCGCGGACTGCGGGTATCGCGGATATTTTTGAGGCTGCCATTGAAACCTCGGGCGTGCGGATATCAGCCGAAACATTCTCGCCGTTGAGCAGCACTATCTGTTCGCCGCTCTCGTTAAAGGCGAGGTCAACGGTGATTTCGGGAAGCAGCTTTTCAGCCTCCGCCGCGTCGTCCGGCTCGATTCCCTTTTTAAGCGCGGCAAGAGCTATTGAGCGGTAAAGCGCGCCTGTATCAACATAAATATAATTAAGCTCTGACGCTGCACGTCTTGCTATTGTGGATTTTCCCGCTCCGGCGGGGCCGTCAAGTGCGATTGCGATAGACATTTTTATTTCCTTTCTTATTTATATATATTTCAGTTTGGAGTTTGGAGTGTGGAGTGTGGAGTTAAGGGGCGCAAGCGCCGGATTTGTAATGCTGTGGGTTGTGGCAGCTGCCTTGGGCGGTTGTCGGAATTGTATGCTGTTAACCTTGGGCAGTCGCTTAAATCAGATGATATTATCCTTGTACTTGTAGGGGCGCACCAATGTGTGCGCCCTTGCACCAACGTTGTTACCCCGTCCGATTGCTGATAGGAATACAAACGTTTGATTCAGCGATCGCGGGCGCACACGCGGGTGCGCCCCTACGATCCAAAGGAAACGAACAAATCAATCAACATAAAACGCGTGAACCAAACCCGTAAATAAATCAAAGGTCAGGAGCGCGAACTGCCCCGTCGTGGCAACGACCGCGGAATGGGTCAAGCGTCACGCTTGGGCTTTCTCTCCTGCGAGTCTGCCCGTGCTCCACGCGATTTGCAGATTGAAGCCGCCTGTGTAAGCGTCAACGTCGATGACCTCGCCCGCGAAATACAGCCCTTCAACAAACCTGCTTTCCATCGTCTTGGGATTTATCTCCGAGGTTTTTACTCCGCCCGAGGTGACTATAGCCTCCTCGATCGGTCTGAAACCGCTTACAGGCACGGTGAAGTTTTTCAAAATTTCGCACAGCGCGCGGCGTTCCTCGCGTGTTACGGCGTTGCATTTTTTGTCGAACGGCACGCCCCAGCGTTTGAGAACGGGCACGATTATTTTTCGCGGAAGCAGCTTTGAAAACGAGTTTGAAACATCGCGGTTGCAGTTTTCGGAGAAATCCTTTTGCAGCCGCCTGTCAAGTTGTGAAAAGTCGAGCGCGGGCTTCAAATCAATTGAAGCGGTGTAACGGCGGGGAACTATTTCCCTTATATGTGAGCTTGCGGAGAGGATCATCGGTCCGCTCATTCCGAAATGCGTAAAAAGCATTTCTCCGAAGTCTGTGTACACCGGCTTTTGCGTTTGATTGTCAATGATTTTCAGTGCGACGTTCCGCAGCGATAAGCCCTGCATTGATTTGCAGTCGGGATCATCGCTTTCGACCGGCACCAACGAGGGCTTCAGCTCGGTTACCGTGTGCCCCGCCTGCTCCGCAAGAGCGTATCCGTCGCCCGTTGAGCCTGTGAGCGGATAGCTTTTTCCGCCGCAGCAGATTATTACACTGTCGGCAAAATATGTCTGCTTATCGCCCTTTACGCCCGCGATAACGCCGTCCTCAAGCTCAAGCGAACGCGCGGTGTCCGTCACGATTTTTACGCCGCTGTCAAGCACATATCTTCTCAGAGCGTCAACGACGTCAACAGCCTTGTCCGACTGCGGGTAGCAGCGGTTGCCGC
The DNA here is from genome assembly GCA_902777275.1 of uncultured Ruminococcus sp. Taxonomy (GTDB): domain Bacteria; phylum Bacillota; class Clostridia; order Oscillospirales; family Acutalibacteraceae; genus Ruminococcoides. The sequence goes on from CACYTI010000001.1 coordinate 27,604, forward strand.
GCTCGGTTTTGAGCGGGACCCCGATGCTTTCAAAAAAGCCGTAAGCGTCTGACGGGCTGAAATTGTTGAGCGCGGAATACAGAAATCTGCCGTTTACAGGCACGTTTGAGATGAACGCCGGGATATCGCAGTTGTTAAGGATATTGCAGCGTCCCTTTCCCGTTATCATAAGCTTGCGCCCTACCCTGGGATTCTTTTCCAAAAGCGTGACCGAAGCGCCGTTTTCGGCGGCTGCGCCCGCAGCCATCATTCCCGCGGCTCCGGCGCCTATCACAACTGTTTTTTTACTTATCATTCCGATTGTTCCCGTTTATTTCACTTTTTTCTTTTATTTCAATCTTTTCGTCTTTCTCGTGATTGGTATAAACGCCCTCGCGGTTCCACACCTGTTCAAGCTCGCGGAAGGTTTCGCTGATCTCGTCCTTTTTCTTTAAAACCGTAGCCACGATAAGGGCGTTGATGAGGCTGAGCGGAGCGACGAGCGAGTCTACTATCGACGCCATATCGCTTCGCGCTATCAAAATGGAGTCTGCCGAGGACACCAACGGAGAAGCCATGCTGTCGGTTATCGCGACCGCGTGAGCGCCCCTGCTTCTGGCAAAATTCATCGCCTCAACAGCCATTGTGCTGTAGCGCGGAAAGGATATTCCGATTATGATGTCGTCCTTTGTCATGCGGAAAATATGCTCGTACATCGTTGTTCTGCCGGTTGAGTTGACGACCGTAACATTGTCGAAAATAAGCTGAAAATAATATGCCAAAAAGCCGGCGATCGCGGCGGTCGAGCGAACGCCGAATATATATATCCGCTTTGCCTTGCAAATTTCATCTACGGCGCGGTTGAAGTCCTCGTGCGAGGTTTCCTCGATCGTGCGGCGGATTTTCTCGATATCCTGCATAAGCACGCTGTCGAGGACGTTTCCGTTTCCGATGCGGCTTGAAGTCACCTCAATGCGCTGCACCGAGGTGAGTCTGCTGCGGATCATCTCCTGCATCGCCTTCTGCATCTTGGGATATCCGTCGTAACCCAACTCGGTAGCGAAACGGACGACCGTGCTTTCGGATACTCCGACGGTCTCGCCCAACTTGGCGGCAGTCATAAACGCGGCTTTATCAAAATGCTCCTCAATATAAAGGGCTATTCGCTTTTGACCCTTTGAGAAGCTGTTCATCATTAAATCAATTCGTGTAAGAAGATGCGTAATCAATTCGATCCCCCCTTGTCAAAACACTTTCCGTTTCATTTTATCACAATATCCTGCAAATTTCAATCGTTTCGAGAGGATTCTTTCAATTATTACACAAAAAATGAAATCTGCCTTTGTATAGGTTGCAAATTTTAAGCTGTTGTGTTAAAATCAGCATATACCAATCAATTTTATTCTCGGAGATGATAATATGATAGCGATAATCGACTATGGCGCGGGAAATCTTCAAAGCGTCAGCAAGGCATTCCGTCACATCGGCTGCGACTGCCTTGTGACCCGCGACCGATCGGAGATTTTGAAAGCCGACGGCGCCGTTTTGCCCGGAGTGGGTTCCTTTGGAGACACAGCGGACAGCCTGAACGAGTTCGGACTTACCGACGCGGTAAAGGATTACATCAAAAGCGGAAAGCCGTTTTTAGGCATTTGTCTCGGCTTGCAGCTTCTTTTCCCCGGCAGCGACGAAAGCCCCAAGGCGACCGGACTCGGCATTTTTGACGGCAGCATTACAAAGATACCGTCGGGCGAAGGCTTGAAAATCCCGCACATGGGCTGGAACAGCCTCGAAATAAAAAAGCAGGGAAAGCTGTTCAGGGGCATTGAGGGAAATCCATACGTTTATTTTGTCCACTCCTACTACTTGAATGCCGCCGATAAAAGCATTGTCGCGGCTCAAACCTCATACGGAGTTACGATCGACGCGGCAATAGAGCATGAGAACGTTTTCGCAACTCAGTTCCACCCCGAAAAAAGCGGAGAAACCGGACTTAAAATTCTGAGAAACTTTGCCGAGCTGACGGGAGGAAAATAAAAATGTATGCAAAAAGAATAATCCCCTGCCTCGATGTAAAGAACGGCAGGGTAGTAAAGGGCATGAGCTTTTTAAACTTAGTTGACGCGGGCGACCCCGTGGAGTGTGCGCTCCAGTATGACAGGCAGGGAGCGGACGAGCTGACCTTTTTAGACATTACGGCAAGCAGCGACTCGCGCAACATCACGATAGATATGGTCGAAAAGGTAGCGAATACCATATTCATTCCGTTCACCGTAGGCGGAGGCATACGCAGCGTGGACGATTTCAACGCGCTTCTCAGAGCCGGAGCCGACAAGGTGAGCGTCAACTCGGCTGCGGTGCACCGCCCCGAACTGATAAGCGAGGCGGCGTACAAATTCGGCAGCCAGTGCGTCGTAGCGGCGATAGACGCGAAGCGCAGAGGCGACGGAGGCTGGGAGGTCTACATAAACGGCGGAAGAAAGCCCGTCGGACTTGACGCGGTGGAATGGGCTGTAGAGTGCGAAAAACGCGGCGCGGGCGAGATACTGCTGACAAGCATGGACGAGGACGGACAGAAAAAGGGCTACGACCTTGCGCTGACAAGAGCGGTAAGCGAAAGAGTCGGAATACCCGTTATAGCGAGCGGCGGAGCGGGAGCGCTTGAGCACTTTTACGACGCGTTCACCGAGGGCAAGGCTGACGCGGTTTTAGCGGCGTCGCTGTTCCACTTCGGCGAGATACCGGTTCCCGAGCTGAAAAAATATTTGAACGAAAAGGGCATTCCGGTAAGACTGTGATGTTTTTAAATCGCTAAAGGCGAGCCTTGCGGCCCGCCTTTTTTTATTATTCTTCTGTTTTTCTGTAAAACGGCTCTATGCCCTTTACGGCGTTCCTTGCGAACTCCATTGTGAAAGGCATTATCGTCAGGGCTTCCTCGTCGTCGATATAGGGCTTTGCTACGTCGGCTATCCCCTCGAAGGTGCTGTTCATATCTCCGATGAAATCAACTACGATGAAGTAGCCCACCTTTCCGTCCTTTTCGATCAAACGCAGGAAAGCGGCGTTTACCTGCGGCTCGGTGCTGAGGTGATTTATCAGCGCCGCCATGAGGTCTATCGGGTATTCCTTCGGCTCCCCTATTTTGACCTGAGCGCCGTTCTCGATGATGTTTTTATTGCGGCGCATATAGTCAAACTGCTGCTTGATAGAAATAACCATCGGCTTGGGGAAGGTGACGCTCTTTCCGAACGCGTTGATGACGAAGCCGGCTGTTTCCGATTTGGGATCCATAACCATTCCCGCAAGGCTGTCAAAGTCCGTTACGACCTTGTGCGAGCCAATAATGCCGTTCCACTTGCTCATTTCGTCGGTGTCTGTGAAAACGCCGAAAAACTTCTGCTTTGTCTGGTTGTTTTCAAGCAGACGGAACTGAACCTGAGTGGAGTTGCCCATAACGGTTTTGCCGTTTTGGGTGTGCGCCTGGGGTATCTGGCGCACATTGGCGGGCAGAATGAAGCGCGCCTTTACGACCTCTGTGATCATCGCGTCAATATTCTCCTTGCTGCCGTCAGCCTGCATTTTTTCGATCGCCGCGATAAGCGCGGGGTTTTTTATTTTCTCAGCAGGTACGTTGCTGTTTTCAACTTTTAATTTATTATCGCTCATTTTTTCAAATCCTTCCTGTTATTCTGCCGTGTAGGTCTTGTCAGGCTCTACGACAAGTCCCTTACCCTTAGGATACTGAACACTGTCATCAGAGTTGCCGTCGTTAAATATGATTAGCGGAGTGTTCCAATCTCGCGGGAACGTGTAGCTGTATCTGCCATCCGATTCTTTTTTCATCTTTTCGCCCGGCCAGTAGTCGTTCTCGTCGTCCTTGGTGTTGTAAATATAGATGTAAATATCGTCAGCCCATTCGTCGTCCGTATTTTTGAAATAGACCTTCGTTCCCTTTTTGACCTGATAAACGTCCTCAAAGGTGAACTCTACGCGCTCGTAGGTGGGTGTTTTTTCTTTATTTTCGGCTCTAAGCTCAACCTTTACGACATTGCCCTCGGCGGGCTTTTCTATTTTCAGCTTGTCGCCGTTTTTGAATGCTTTCGCCTCGCCGCCGTCAACGGAGTATTTCCCCTCGTCGGCGTTTTCAAGCGTGAGCGTAACGTCAATGCTTGTTCCGTCTGTTTTGAAAACGGTGTCCTTCGCAACGCCAACATTCGCCATGGCAGCGTGCTCGGTATAGCCATCGTTGTAAAGCACGACAACGGTGTTCTCGGAAATCGGCTTGTCGAACGTCAGCTTGCCGCTCTTTACGGTGTAAACGGTTTTGCCGTCAACGCGGTCGGTGTACTCGCCGTCGGGGAGATTTATCTCAAAGCCCGACGATAATTCCTTTTCGGAATTAACAACGACAGCGCCCTTTTTGCCGCGCTCAACGATAAGAGCCGTAATGTCATCGTTCGGATTGACAAGCTTTTCGTCCTCGCCCTTCATGGCAGCGCGGAAGAAATTCACCGCCGAAACGCGGGCGTCCTTGTACATATCGTCGCCCTGAGCGCCGATTCGGTTCATGCCCCATGAATTGTCCCCGGTGCAGTTGTAGGGACGGGAGAAGAAGAGCGGTGTTCCGTCCTTGCGCGCCGTGATTATCGCCCAGCCGAGCATGACCTTATCATTGTCAAGCTGGTGCCATGTGCCGTCGTTGATGTAGTTATCGTGCGACTCGACCCATGTGACAATGTTCAGCGGAGCGTCGTCCATCCAGTACTCCTGAACCGATGCGGCGTTGAACGAGCTGTTGTTTATAGCCGCGCGGATCTTGTCGCCGTAGGTGCTTGAGGTAGTTCTGCCTATCGCTTCAACGTACTCAACTATTTTGTCGTTGCCGCCCTGCAAAACCTCGCCGTAAATAAACTTGCTGTCGTAATCCTTTGTTTTTGTCTTTAGCTTATCCCAGAAGTCGTTTTTAAAGCCGTCGTCCTCCTTGGGGTCGTCGGGCAAGCCTATGTGCTTGGCTGTGTCGTAGCGGAAGCCGTCGGCGCCGCAGTCTATGCAGTCGTTGATATACTTGAAAAAGTAATCCTGAAAGGACGGGCGTTCGGTATTGATGTCGGGAAGTCCGCCCATTTTTGCGGTAGTGCACTGCAAGCGGTCGGAATAGTCGGTTATATCCTTTTCATTGTTTTTGTGGAACAGCGTTTCAAAGCTGCCGCCGCCGGCGTCTATCAAATCCTGCGAAACCGCTTTCAGCTCGGGAGTCGTGTGATTCGCGATAACGTCGACCAAAACGCTCACTCCGTATTTATGCGCCTCGTCGCACATCGCCTTGAACTCGTCACGGGTGCCAAGCTGATAATTACCGATTTTAAAATCGGTAGGCTGATAGTGATAGTACCACTTGCCGTCGCCGTAAAGCTCCATTCCGCCGTCCTCGCCCTCAAGACAGGCGTTGACGGGAGAGGTCTGAACAGCGGTAAAGCCCGCCGCCGCGATATCGGGCATACTCTCCCGGATAGTGTTGAAGTCCCAGCTGAAAACCTGCAAAACAGCGCCTTCGGCAACCTTACCGGCGTTTTTTGGGGTTCCTCCTCCCGAACCGCCGGAGCTGTCAGAGCTTTCAGAGGATTCGGTTTTGCTCTCAGATTTTGAAGAGCCGCTGTCCTCACCGCAGCCGCCGAGCGATAACGCCGTGCCCGTGAGCATGACCGCCGCCAACAGAGAAGCTAATATTCTTTTTTGCAATTATAATCACCGTCTTTTCGTAAAAAATTATAAGCGATTATATTATAACATAAAGAATCCGAATATTAAATAGTTTTTGTAAATTTTTCACGACAATTCATTTTGGGAACTTCTATAATGATTCAAAAACGTTTTCTTCTTGTCTGAATTATAACGCGGGAACAAAAATGTGGAGTGTGGAATGTGGAATGAACCGAAACGTTTGTACGATAATCAAATAAGCGAAAGCTGCTCCTCGCCCTTGTCCTCGGCGGACAGAAACGCACCGAGCGCGGGCAGGGTTTTTGCGCGGTAGCGGCGCGGGTTTGCAAAGGTGTTTTCCTTGTATTTTTCCACATCTTGGAGGGTCTGACCCTTTTTGAGCTTCATCACATTAATACCCTGAGTTGTGCGGGTCGCCTTTAGAGTTATGTCCCCGGAGTTTACCAAAAGCACTCTGCCCGAAGAAGCGGTGAACTGCAGCTCACAGTCCTCGGGAATAAACAGAACATCAACCAAAGCAGCCTTGTCCGAGCACGCGCCCGTCAGCTTTTTGCGGTTGTTTTTGGTGGCGTACAGGTCAAGGTTGACCTTAGCCGCCTTGCCGTTTTCATACGCGAAAACAAGCATACCCGAATAGTCCTTTGTCGCGACCATGCAGACCGCGTTCTCGCCCTCGTCCATTCCCAACTTGGCGGGGATATAATCGCCCAACTCGCTTGCCTTGCCGTTGCCGAAATCGTTCGCCTTTACCTTGTAAACCTGAGCCTTGTCGGTGAAAAACAGCAGGTCGCAGTTGTTGGTGTACTCGATTTCCTGCCTTATCTCGTCGCCGTCCTTGTGCTTGTGCGCCCCGCTCATTCTCAGGGACTTGGGCGTTATTTTCTTGAAATAGCCCTCCCTTGTAAAGAAGAAGGTGCAGGGGTAGTCGGGAACCGCCTCGGCTTCCTCGACATAGACCGAGGTGTCCTCATAGATTATCACGCTTTGACGCGGCTGACCATATTTTTCCGCGACGGCTTTCAGCTCCTTGACGATTATGGTTTTTATCCGCGCCTTGCTTTTGAGTATGTCATCGAGCGCGGAAATCTCCTTTTTAAGCTGCTCTATATCCTGAGTCCGCTTTAAAATATATTCTCTGTTCAAATGGCGCAGCTTTATCTCAGCCACGTACTCCGCTTGGATTTTGTCTATTCCGAAGCCTATCATCAGGTTGGGCACTACCTCGGCTTCCGCCTCTGTCTCCCTGATGATTTTTATCGCCTTGTCGATGTCGAGCAGGATTTTCGCGAGACCTTCCAAAAGGTGCAGGCGCTCCGCCTTTTTCTGACGGTCAAAGAATGTGCGCCGCCTTACGCACTCCATTCTGAATGCCGTCCACTCCTCGATAAGCGCTCTTACTCCCAGCACCATAGGCGTGCCGCCGATGAGCACGTTGAAGTTGCAGGCGTAGGAGTCTTCAAGAGTAGTGAGCTTATACAGCTTTGCCATGAGCATTTCGGGGTTGACACCGCGTTTCAGGTCAACGGTGATTTTCAAGCCGTGAAGACCCGTTTCGTCGCGCACGTCTGAGATCTCTTTTATCTTGCCCTGCTTGACAAGGTCGATTATCCTCTCTATGATGACCTCGCAGTTGGTTGTGGCGGGGATAGAGAGGATATCAATGCAGTTCTGCGCCTTGTCGTATGAATATCTTGCGCGGAGACGAATGCTCCCCCTGCCCGTTTCGTAAACCTGATTTATCGCCTTTTCATCGTAAAGGATTTGGCAGCCGCCCGTGAAGTCGGGCGCGGGGAGAGTGGATTTTATGTCGTGGCTCGGGTCGCGGATAAGCGCCGCCGTCGTCTCGCAGATCTCCCTTAAATTGAAAGAACAGATATTTGAAGCCATTCCGACCGCTATGCCCGTGTTGGCGTTCACCAGCACCGACGGGAAGGTCGCAGGGAGAAGCGTCGGCTCCTTCATGGTGTTGTCGTAGTTGTCGGCAAAGTCGACGGTGTCCTTGTCTATGTCACAAAACAGCTCGTCGCAGATGGGCGCAAGCTTTGCCTCGGTGTAACGCGAAGCCGCCCACGCCATGTCGCGGCTGTAGAACTTTCCGAAGTTGCCCTTTGAATCGACATAAGGGTGAAGCAATGCCTCGTAGCCGCGCGACATTCGCACCATTGTATCGTAAATTGCCGACTCGCCGTGCGGGTTGAGCTTCATTGTAGCGCCGACGATATTCGCGGATTTGGTGCGGCTGCCCTTGAGAAGCCCCATTTTGTACATAGTAAAGAGGAGCTTGCGGTGCGAGGGCTTGAAGCCGTCTATCTCGGGAATCGCGCGCGAGAGGATAACGCTCATAGCGTAGGGCATGAAGTTCTCGCGGATAGCGGAAACTATCGGCTGCTCCACCACCTCGCCCGCGCCGTTGATAACGCCGTGAAGCTTTGTCTGTTCGGTTTTCGGCGTTTTCTTCTTTTTGGGTGCCAATGCGCTTCCTCCTCAGCTTACGTCGAGACGGTCGGTGTACTCGCTGCCGTGCTCAATAATATAATTCTTTCTCGCCTGCAAATTGTTGCCTATCAAAACATCAAAAATCTCAGCCGTCTGCGCCGCGTCGTCGGGCATTACCTTTATAAGGCGGCGGGTCTTGGGGTTCATGGTCGTAAGGTTCATCATGTCGGGCTCGTTCTCGCCGAGACCCTTGCTGCGCTGAATGGTGAATTTTTCGTCGCCGAGACGCTTTATGAACTCTTCTTTTTCAGCCTCGTCATACGCAAAATATATTTCATCCTTGCCCGTTATCTCATACAGAGGAGACTCCGCGATAAACACCTTGCCCTCGTTTATCAAGGTCGGGGTAAGGCGGTAGAGCATTGTAAGCAGCATGGTGCGGATATGAAAGCCGTCAACGTCGGCGTCGGTGCATATGATTATTTTGTTCCAGCGCAGAGAATCCAAATCAAAAACGGAAAGATTTTTGTTTGCCTTTGACTTGACCTCGACTCCGCAACCGAGAACGCGCAGCAGGTCGGTTATGATATCGCTTTTGAAAATGCGGTCGTAGTCCACCTTGAGACAATTTAAAATTTTGCCGCGTATGGGCATGATAGCCTGAAAATCGGGGTCGCGGGCAAGCACGCAGGCGCCCTTTGCCGAGTCACCCTCCACTATAAATAATTCTCTTACTGAAATATCCTTGCTTCGGCAGTCGGCAAATTTCTCAACGCGGTTCGTCATGTCAAGGTTGCCCGAAAGCTTGTTTTTTATGTTCAGCCTTGTTCTTTCGGCGTTTTCGCGGCTGCGCTTGTTGATGAGCACCTGCTCTGCTATTTTCTCCGCCTCCAAGGGATTTTCAATGAAATATATTTCAAGGCTGCGGCGCAGAAATGCCGTCATAGCGTCTTGAATGCCCTTGTTAGTTACAGCCTTTTTCGTCTGGTTCTCGTAGGAAGAAATGCTTGAAAAGGAGGAGATGACGCAGACAAGACAATCAGCGACGTCGTCAAAGTTTATTTTCTTTTCGGTTTTGTTGTATTTATTGTTGGCTTTGAGATAGCTGTCTATCTGATACACAAACGCGTTGCGCACCGCCTTGTCGGGGGCGCCGCCGTGTTCGAGCCAGCTTGAATTGTGGTAGTATTCGGTGCAGCTGACCTTGTTTGAAAACGCCACGGCTATATCCATTTTGCACTTGTATTCGGGCTTGTCGGCGCGGTCGCGGGTTTTTTCCTCTGCCTTCCAGTGCTGAACGCCCGTAAGACCGTTGTCGCCGATAATCTCCGAAACGTGGTCAACGATTCCGTCGGCGTACATAAACGAGGCAGTGTCGAAGCCATTGCCGTTTTGATTGCGGAAGATAAACTCAACGCCCGCGTTGACAATAGCCTGACGCTTCATAACGTCAAGAAAATATTCGGGAGAGATATCAATTTCGGTGAAGACCTCTAAATCGGGCTTCCACTTTATTTTGGTTCCCGTGTCCTTTTTGGAATAAGGCTCCTTTTTGAGCCCGCCGACGTTCTCGCCCTTTTCAAAGTGAAGGGTATACCTGTAACCGTCGCGACGGATATCGACGTCCATATATTCCGAGCTGTACTGAGTGGAGCAAAGGCCCAAGCCGTTCATGCCGAGCGAAAATTCGTAGCTTTCGCCCTCGTTGTTGTTGTATTTGCCGCCCGCGTACATTTCGCAGAACACAAGCTCCCAGTTGTAGCGGTTCTCCTTCTCGTTGAAATCGACGGGGATCCCTCTGCCGTGGTCTTCAACCTCGATAGAGCCGTCCGAAAAGCGGGTCACGGTGATTTTTCTGCCGTAGCCCTCGCGCGCCTCATCGATTGAGTTTGACAGTATTTCAAACACCGAATGCTGACAGCCGTCGATACCGTCCGAACCGAAAATAACCGCCGGGCGTTTGCGCACCCGGTCGGCTCCTTTAAGTGTGGTTATGCTGTCGTTTCCGTATTCCTGAACTTTTTTTCTTGCCATAGCTTTCTTCCTGTCCGTTTATCCGCTGTATCATTCTCCGCGCAGTTTCTTTATCTTGTCGCGCAGATATGCCGCGTGCTCGAATTCGAGCAGCCTTGCCGCAGCTTTCATCTCTTTTGTAAGGCTCTCGATCAGCTGCTGCCTTTGAGCCTTGCTGAGCTTTTTGGTATTCTTAAACTCGCTTTCGCTGTGGGTCGTTATCTCCAGTATCTCGCTGACCTTTTTAACTATCGTCTTTGGCACGATTCCGTGCTCTTCGTTGTACTTTTGCTGTATCTCGCGGCGGCGGTTCGTTTCGACTATCGTCTTTTGCATGGATTCGGTCACGCTGTCGGCGTACATTATGACCATGCCCTCGCTGTTTCTTGCGGCGCGTCCCGTTATCTGGATAAGCGAGCGGGCGCTGCGCAGAAAGCCCTCCTTGTCCGCGTCAAGGACTGCGACGAGCGAGACCTCGGGGATATCGAGTCCCTCGCGCAGAAGGTTGATTCCCACAAGCACGTCGAACTCGCCGAGTCTCAGGTCGCGCACTATCTCCATGCGCTCAACGGTGTCTATGTCATGGTGCATATATCTGACGCGGATACCCAATGCTTCAAGGTACGCGGTCAGATCCTCCGCCATTTTCTTTGTGAGCGTGGTAACGAGAACGCGCTGCTGTTTTGCCGCGCGGACATTTATTTCAGACACTAAGTCGTCAAGCTGCCCGTCGGTGGGACGGACTGATATTTCGGGGTCGAGCAAGCCTGTCGGACGGATTATCTGCTCGGCTACGACCTGACTTTTTTCAAGCTCCAAATCGCCCGGAGTCGCGCTGACAAAGACCGCCTGATTTATATGTGAGTAAAACTCGTCAAAGTTGAGCGGGCGGTTGTCGTAAGCCGAGGGCAGACGGAAGCCGTATTCAACAAGGCTGGTTTTACGCGCGCGGTCGCCCGCGTACATTCCGCGCACCTGCGGAAGAGTGACGTGGCTTTCGTCCACAAACAAAAGGAAATCCTTGGGGAAATAATCGAGCAAGGTATAAGGCGACGAGCCGGGAGCCCTACCCGACAATATCCTTGAATAGTTTTCTATTCCCGAGCAAAAGCCGATCTCTTGGAGCATTTCCATATCGTAGCGCGTGCGCTGTTCAATTCGTTGAGCCTCAAGCAGCTTGCCCTTTGAGCGGAAATACTCAAGCCGCTCGTCAAGCTCTCGCTCTATTTCGGCAAGCGCCGTCTGCATTTTGTCGCGCGATACAATGTAGTGCGAGGCGGGATAAACCGCGGCGTGCCGCAGCAGAGCCCTAAGCTCTCCCGTGAGCGGGTTTATTTCGGAGATCCTGTCTATTTCGTCGCCGAAGAACTCCACACGGATCACAGAATCGTTGGAAGAGGCGGGAAAAATCTCCACAACATCTCCCCTTACGCGGAATTTGTTGCGGATAAAATTTATATCGTTTCGCTCATATTGAAGCTCGACAAGCTTTTTCACCAAATCGTCGCGCGATTTCTCCATGCCCGGGCGCAGCGAAATGACCATGTTGCGGTAATCTATCGGATTGCCCAAGCTGTAAATGCACGACACCGACGCCACGATTATGACGTCGCGCCGTTCGGAGAGCGCCAAGGTCGCGCTGTGGCGCAGCTTGTCGATCTCGTCGTTTATCGAGCTGTCTTTTTCAATGTAGGTGTCGGTCTGGGCGACATACGCCTCGGGCTGATAGTAGTCGTAGTAGCTGACGAAATACTCGACCGAGTTTTCGGGGAAAATCTCCTTGAACTCGCTGCAAAGCTGAGCCGCTAAGGTCTTGTTGTGAGCAAGCACAAGCGTGGGGCGCTGAGTGCGCTCAATAACATTCGCCATGGTAAAGGTCTTGCCCGAGCCCGTAACGCCGAGCAGCGTGGTCTCTTTGTTGCCCGCGTTTATGCTGTTTACGATAGTATCTATCGCCTGCGGCTGGTCGCCGGTGGGACGGTATTTTGAGTGTATTTTAAATTCCATTTTTAACTGTAAACTCAATTGAAATATGGTTCAAAATGCTTGTATGAACGTATGGAAAAGAACTCGGTTGAGGTAAAAATAATATGATCGACAAGCTTGACTCCAATGCTTCCGAGCGTTGAGGCAATTGTGCGGGTCATGTTCAAATCGTCACGCGAGGGAACGCAAAGCTCGCTCGGATGGTTATGCGCCAAATAGGCGTATTTAGCGTTTGAACGGAGCGCCGAGTCAACTATTTTTCTGACGGGCATCTCGGTGGCGGCAAGCGACCCCTCCGAAACAATGTCGCAGAAAATGAGCTTATCATTGGCGTCGCTGAGCGCCAGAGCGATTTTCTCGGAGGAAGCCCCGATGAACTTAGGGCGCAGGATCTCGACAGCCGTGGATTTATCAATATATCTCAGTGCAAGCCTTGATTCGGAATAAACCTTTGAAAGCTCGGGGATCATTTTCAGCAGCACAGCCGCCGATTCGCTAAGCGCAAAGTCGGATTTAAGAATGTCGATCGGCGCGTCGCATACCTTTGAAAAAGAACCGTAGCGGTTAATCAGCCTGTGAGCGATAAGGTTTGTGTCCTTGCGGGGGATCGCATAGTAAAGCACCATTTCCAATATTTGGTGATCCTCCATACCTATAAAACCATGCTCGGCAAACCGCTTTCTGACGCGCTGACGGTGCCCTGCGTGGACATTTTCCTTCTGCTCTTCCATAGTACGCTTCTCTCCCGTTTACGCCTTTACTCCGTACTGTTCGTAATAAGCGTCGATAGCTGCTTTCAGCTTATCGTCAATAATGATTTTGCCCTTGTATTCTCTGTTGTAAAGGTGCTCAACTACCTCAGCCATTGTCACTATAGCGGTGGTTTTCAAGCCGTATTTTTCTTCTATCTCGGCAAGGGCGCTCTTTTCGCCCTGACCGCGCTCCATTCTGTCAACCGAAACGACAAGACCCTCAAGGCACACGTCGCCCTGAGCCTTAATTATCGGAAGCGTTTCCTCAATGGAGGTTCCCGCAGTAGTAACGTCCTCTATAATCACTATTTTGTCGCCGTCGTCTATAGGGCTTCCCAAAAGGATACCCTTGTCGCCGTGGTCTTTGATTTCCTTGCGGTTTGAGCAGTAGCGAACGTCCTTGCCAAACCTTTCGCTTATCGCAATTGAAGCCGCGACCGAAAGCGGGATACCCTTGTAGGCGGGACCGAAAAGCACATCAAAATCCAGACCGAACGCGTCCTTAATCGCCTCGGCGTAATAAGCTCCCAAACGTCTGAGCTGCGCTCCGGTGCGGTAAAAGCCCGTATTTACAAAAAACGGAGTTTTTCTGCCGCTCTTGGTCACAAAATCTCCGAAGCGGAGCACCTGACAGTCTACCATAAATTCAATGAATTCCTTTTTGTAAGCTTCCATGTTCAACCTCCAAATATTTGTTTGCATATTTATTCAAGCTATATTTTAGCACAATATATTGTGTTTGTAAAGATTATCGGAAAAAAAGCCCGCATAAATTAATGGGAACCTCTGACGATTCTCTGCCGCGCATAAGCAAGGAAGCATCACGGCACAATCTTCCGCACTTCTGCATGACATTGAATTATTAGAGATTCCCTAATTAGAATCGTTCAGTGCTTTAGGCAATAGTTTGTTTTATAAAGCGCAAAAGATTCACTAAGTGAGCATTGTAATCAGATCAAGAGACAATTACTGTTTTCCTGTTTTGTCGCAGGGGCGCTGAACAAAACGTTTTGTGTCCTATCGACAAACGCACGGAAATAAAAATGTTGAATGTGGAATTTCGGTTGTCGCTCCGCTCCGATTTGTAATGCTGTGGGATATGACGGCTGCCTTTGTGCGCCTGTAAAAAATATATGATGTTCTCCTTACCGTCGTAGGGGCGCTTTTCTGCGAAAACAGCAACCATTTTGTCGCTGACGTGACATTTCCACTGTTAGGGGAATCACAATGTGTGCGCCCGGGGGCGATGAATCAAACGTTTTGTGTCCGTAACCACCGGCGGACGGGGAATAAACGTCGGTGCACGGGCGACACAATGGTCGCCCCTACGGTGTCACGGTGATGTTTGATATGAATTTTTCCTTTAATGCCGAACATAAAACGCGGGCGCAAAACCCATGAACAAATCGAAGTTAAGGAGCGCGGACTGATTGTCGGCTCAGCCGACCGCGGACTGATTGTCGGCTCAGCCGACCGGGTGCAGCTTCAAGCTGCCTCAGCCGACGGCAGAGGGCAAAAAACTCTTGACAATCGGGCGCGCTTATGCTATAGTATATAAGCCGCATATTGCGGGTTGGGCGTTGCTGCGCCCAAAAGCGAATATCTCACGATATTCCACCCGTGAATAGCGAGACCAATAAAAAGGATTGAAACTATGTACGCAGTGATTCAGACAGGCGGCAAGCAGTACAAGGTAACCAACGACGAGGTTATTTTTATTGAGAAGCTTGACGCTGAGGCAAACGACACCGTGACCTTTGACGTTGTTGCGGTCGGCACAGACGACGGCATCAAGGTAGGCACTCCCTTTGTTGAGGGCGCCAAGGTAACGGCTGAGGTTGTAAAGAACGGTAAGGGCAAGAAAATCAGAGTGGCGACCTACAAGCCCAAGAAGGGTGAAAAGAGAGTCCTCGGTCACAGACAGCCTTACACTCAGGTTAAGATCACTTCAATCGAGGCATAATGATCAAGGTGATCTTTACGGTTAAGAACAGCGTTGTAACGGGCTTTGAAATAAGCGGACATTCCGATTATTCTGAGCAGGGCAGCGACATTGTGTGCGCCGCCGTCAGCTCGGCAGCCTATATGACGGCTAACACCATAACGGAAATTATGGAGCTTGACTGTTCTGTTACCGCAGACGACGGATTCATGGGTTTGAGTCTGCCGTACAATGAAGCCGAGCAGGCGCAGGTGATTTTAAACGGGCTGCTGCTTCATTTAAACGCTCTTTGCGAAGAATACGCAAAATTTATTGATTTAAAAATTTCGGAGGTGTAAGGTATGCTTAAAATCAACATTCAGTTATTCGCTCACAAAAAAGGTATGGGTTCCACCAAGAACGGCCGCGACAGCGAGTCAAAGCGTCTGGGCGTAAAGCGCGCTGACGGTCAAAAGGTTCTTGCGGGCAACATTCTTGTTAAGCAGAGAGGAACACACATTCATCCCGGCGCAAACGTAGGCAGAGGCTCCGACGATACTCTGTTTGCCAAAATCGACGGCGTTCTCAGGTTTGAGCGCATGGGCAAGGACAGAAAGCGCGCCAGCGTTTATCCCGTTGAGCAGTAAGATTTTTATGAAGAAAGGGTGGGTAAGTTTTACTCGCCCTTTCGTTTTTAGAGTGGAAAGGCGTGATAATAAATGTTTGTAGATAAAGCAAATATCCGCATTAAGGCGGGCGACGGCGGCGACGGAGCTGTCGCTTTCCACCGCGAAAAATATGTCGCGGCGGGCGGTCCCGACGGCGGCGACGGCGGAAAGGGCGGCGATATAATTTTTGCAGCCGACACAAACCTTTCCACGCTTGCGGATTTCCGTTATAAAAGAAAATACACGGCAAAGCGCGGAGAAAACGGCAGGGGCGGCAGGTGCAACGGCAAAAACGCCGAAAACCTGATTATCCGCGTGCCCTTCGGCACTGTAGTCAAGGAGGAAAGCACGGGCAGGGTGCTCGCCGATATCTCCGACAAGGAGCCGCACGTTGTGGCGCGCGGCGGAAAAGGCGGCTGGGGAAATCCCCACTTTGCAACTCCCGTCCGTCAGGTTCCCCGTTTTGCAAAGCCCGGTCTGCCCGGCGAGGAATTCGACGTTGTGCTTGAGCTGAAGCTTTTGGCTGACGTCGGTCTTGTCGGCTTTCCGAACGTCGGCAAAAGCACGCTCGTAAGCGTTGTGTCTCAGGCAAAGCCCGAAATCGCGAATTATCACTTTACAACAATAACCCCCGTGCTCGGCGTTGTGTCGATGGGCGAGGGCAGCAGCTTTGTAATGGCGGATATCCCCGGCTTGATCGAGGGCGCGTGGAAGGGCAGCGGACTCGGACATCAGTTTTTGCGCCACGTTGAGCGCTGCCGTATGCTGGTGCACATCGTTGATGTTTCGGGCAGCGAGGGCAGAGATCCCAAGGAGGATTTTGAAACGATAAACGCCGAGCTTGAAAAATTCAATCCCGAGCTTGCCGAGCGCCCGATGATCGTCGCGGGGAACAAGTGCGACATGGCGACCGACGAGCAGATAGAGGACTTTAAGCGTTACGTCACCGAAAAGGGCTACGAGTTTTTCCCGATAATGGCGGCTATCCGCTACGACGTTGACCCCATGCTGAAAAAAATTCAGGAAATGCTCTCAAAGCTTCCGCCGATAGCTACCTTCAACGCCGAGCCCGCTCCCGTTATGAGCGTCGAGGATTTTGACGACCACAGCGTGCAAATCAAAAACGTCAACGGAATATATGTTGTTGAGGCGGACTGGCTGCTGCAGGTTATGCGCGGCATTAACTTTGACGATTACGAAAGCCTGAATTATTTTCAGAAGGTTTTGGACAACGGCGGCGTCATCGAAGCCCTGCGTCAAAAGGGCGTTCGGGACGGCGACACGGTTTCGATTTACGATATTGAATTTGACTTTATGGATTGACGGGGTGCGTGAAAATGCATAACAGTACCGATCAGCTTTCTCCACTGACTCTCGCCTTTGTAGGCGACGGGGTTTACGATTTGCTTGTGCGCGAATATTTGGTGCGGCAGGCAAACCGACCTGTGGGAGAGCTGAATAAAATAAAGGTTTCAATGGTTAACTGCAAAAGTCAGGCTCAGTTTGCCGCCAAGCTTATGCCCAAGCTGAGCGAAAAGGAAACGGCGGTTTACAAGCGCGGCAGAAACGCCGCTCCCAAATCGACCGCCAAAAACGGAACGGTCGCCGAATATCACAGCGCTACGGGCCTTGAATGTCTGTTCGGTTATTTGTATTTGAACGGCGAAAAGGACAGAATAGACGAGCTGTTCGGAATGATCGTCCATTTGTTGTGATTTTCCGGTAGTTGTCGGGTTTCCACAGTTGAGGGTGATAAGCATGAAAAAGAATTTAGCTGTTCCGGTATCCATAGGCATCATTTTGCTTTCCGCTGTGATCGGAACGATCATAGCTGTAGCAAAAAATTCCTCCGGTACGGAAGATGCGAAAAAGGCCGAGAGTGTAAGTACAGGTGAAAATGTCAAAGCAGCCGCTGCTTCCAATGCTGCGGTCGTCGATACACCGATGCTAACAATGGGAGTCGGGGAAAAGTGCAGGCTGAACGGGCTTGGCGGCGGAACTGGCAGCACCGTTTCCTGCGACAGACCCGAGGTTGCGGCGGTTGACGCCGAAACGGGAGAAATGACTGCAAAAGCCCCGGGCTATGCGATCGTTACGGTCAATTCGGCAGGCGATCAAAAGAAATACTATGTTACGGTAAAAAAAGACCCTGCCAAGGTGAAGTTTTGCTGTGACAGTGTCAATTTGCAGCTCGGAGAAGAGGCTGAATTTACCCTTGAACCTGCTTCGGGCGAAGAGGGCTTTGCGGTGGCTTCGTATTCGTGCAGAGATAGCGGCGGAGTTATCTCTGTTTCGGAGGACGGCGTTGTAAAAGCCGAGGCGGAGGGCACAGCCGTTTTGAGTGGAAGTGTATACAATGGAAAAAGCGCCGAGGTCAAGATAACAGTGCTTAAAAACTCAGGCTTTACCGAAAAAAAGACCGTTGCCGACACGGTTCTTCAAAAACAGGCGGGCTGGAATTATCCTGCCGTTACGGAGGTTCCTTCGGACAGCAATGTAAGCTGTTACGGGAAAAGCGGTGACGGCAGATGGATAAAGGTTAAGTATGACAACAACTACGGCTGGCTTTATAACAAGGCGTTTGAAGACGTTAAGAATTACTCGGATTACACGGTTGAAACTCTGCCTGTAATGGCTGATGATTTGCTTTTTGATCTCGGAACGGATAAAAGAGATATTTTCGATTTTGTGTATAAAATAAGCTATGATACTAACGGCGACGACACCGTGGAAAAGCTATGCGTTGAGTACTTTCAACGCGAGCGCGGTTCGTGCTTCCACCACGCCGCCATGCTATGCTATCTTTATAACCGCTGCGGCTATGAAACCCTGAAGGTCAACGGAATAAGTGCGCTTGACGGCGAGAGTGAACATTCATGGTGCCTGAGCAAGACCGATAACGGCTGGAAGCACGTTGACGCGCAGTATTTCACTATCCGAGACGCCGACGACCAGTTCTTTATAGATGATTATTCCGAGTTCTTCAACTGGGATAAAAAAGCTTTCCCGGCTATGGAAACAAACGGTTGAACAGGTGATCTGTCCGGTCGGCTGAGGCAGCTTGAAGCTGCACCCGGTCGGCTGAGCCGACAATCAGTCCGCGGTCGGCTGAGCCGACAATCAGTCCGCGGTCGGCTGAGCCGACAATCAGTCCGCGCTACTTAACGTCGATTTGTTCATGGGTTTTGCGCCCGCGTTTTATGTTCATTACAAGGAAACGTTTTGACAAGGGGTTCCCATACGATGTCAAGGTAAAGTTTACTGTGAATTTCACAAAAAAGGGGTGTGCGGCGCACACCCCAAGGTTTATTTGTTTGATTATTATTAAAAAGACTTCACCTGATTTTTGAAATGATATCCCTTTTATATTCCAAAAACTCTTGAGTCAGGTTAAAATCCGCGCTTCTCGGCTTTGGCTCGTCAATAATGATTTCGTCCGTGACCGATGCGGGCTTGCCGCCCAAAAGATAGACTCTGTCCGAGAGCAAAATCGCCTCGTCAACGTCGTGGGTTATGAATATGGTGGAAAGCTTTATTCTGTCCATAACGTCGAGGTACCAGCGGTGCATTGCACTCTTGGTGAGCGTGTCGAGCGCGCTGAAGGGCTCGTCGAGCAGCGCCGCACTGCCGCCGAACATATAGGTCCTCAAAAGCGCCGCGCGCTGTCGCATTCCTCCCGAAAGCTCGGCGGGATATTTCTTTTGGAAGCCGTCAAGCCCGAACTGTGCAAAGTGTTCGCCGACGATCTCTCTTGCCTCTTTCTTTTTTGTCCCTTTTATAATAAGCGGGAGAGCGGCGTTATCCTCAACGGTGCGGAAGGGCAGCAGCAAATCCTTTTGAAGCATATAGCTGATTTTTCCCGTCTGTCCCGTTATATCCTCACCGTTTAACAAAACCCTTCCGCTCTGTGGCTGTAAAAGACCCGAAATAACATTGAACAGCGTGGTTTTGCCTCCGCCGCTGACGCCGAGAATACAGACAAGCTCGCCCTTTTTCAGGTTAAGGCTCACGTTATCGAGAACGTTAGTTTTTCCGTCGTAGGAAAAACTAACGTTCTTTACCTCAAGCGCGTTCACGGCTTACTCCAGATAATCGTTTGTGAAGCCCGTGTTATCGGGAATTACCGCTTCAAACAGTCCGTTTTCGTTTATCCAGCCGTAGAAGGCGTTCCACCTTGCGGGGTCGATGTATCCCCACCTTTCAACCTCCGACTTGTACTCCTTTGAAAGATAGCTCTGGCTCGCTTTTACAAGTCCCTCGTCAAGCTCGGGAGCCGCCTTCAACAGAATATCCGCCGCGGCGTCGGGATTCTCAATCGCGAACTCATAGCCTTTTTTGAGCGCCGAGAGAAAAGCCTTTGTTTCGGCGGGGTGCTGTGCAGCCCAGTCGGTGTTGGCTATAATAACGGGAGTGTAGTAGTCGAACACGGGATCGATATCCTTAAACTCAAAGTAGTCGGTTTCAAGCCCTGCCTGCTCCGTTGCAACGCCTGCCCAGCCGTAGAAGACCCAAATCGCATCAACCTGACCGCTCTGCAAGGCGGAAACCTCGTCGGTGACTGTCGAGGGAACAAGCTCAACCTTGCTGAAATCGCCGTTGTCAGCCTCTACAACGCGCTTCAAGGTCGCCTGTTCGATAGGCAGATCCCACGTGGCGTACTTTTTGCCCTCAAGCCCCTTGGGTCTGTCCATTCCCTTGCCCTTGAGCGAGATGATTCCCGAGGTGTTGTGCTGCACTACGGCGGCAACTGCGGCGACGGGCATTTTGTTTTCGCCCGCTACGGTCGGGAGCATACTGTCCTGGAAAGACACGCCGAACTGCGCCTTGTTCGCGCCAACAAGCGTTTCCGCACCGTCCTCGGGCGGAGAAACGATCTCAACGTCCAGACCCGCGTCGTCGAACCAACCCTTATCCTGAGCCACATAAAGCCCCGTGTGGTTGGTGTTGGGCGTCCAGTCAAGCACAAACGTGATTTTTGCCTTTTCATCGGCGCTGTCCTTTGTTCCCGCAGCGGATGAAGCCGCGCCGTCCGACGATTCGGATTTACTGCTCTGAGAGCCACATCCTGCCGCGCATAAAACCAAAACCGCGCAGGCAAGAGCGGCTGCCAATATTTTTTTCTTCATTTTTATATCTCCTTTTGTTTTTTTGAACAACATTTTTTAAGGTTACTTTTATAATCTGCTGTCATTTATCTTCTCCCACGGCGTTATCTTTTTTTGCAAAAAGCCCGTGAGCCAGATAAGTAAAAGGCTAAGCGCAGAGATCAGGATAATCACCGCGAACATTTTATCATAGGAATACGCCTTGCGAACCTTTGCAAGATAGCTGCCGAGTCCCTGATTTCCTCCCATCCACTCAGCTAACACTGCTCCCACAACCGCATAGGAAACAGATATTTTTAAGCCCGAGAAGAAATGTCCCAGTGAGCTCGGCAATTTTACATAGCGGAAAATCTGCACGCGGCTTGCCCCCATTGTCCGCACCAGGTTAACAGTGTCCTTATCGACCGAGGACAGCCCTTCAAGCATACTTATTGAGATCGGGAAGAAAACGATTATAACAACAAGCACGATTTTTGGGAGCATACCAAAGCCCAGCCAAAGCACCAAAAGCGGCGCGATGGCTATGGTGGGTATCGTCTGGCTGATAACGATTATTGGGTAGAGCGATTTTCTGACAAAGATGAATCGACTCATGGCAACAGCTGCCAAAAAGCCGACTGCTATTCCGAAAAACAACCCTATAAAGGTTTCGGCAAGGGTTGTCCCCGCGTGTTTCAGCATGAGCTGCCAATCACCTACAAAGGCATTCCAAACGTCTGAGGGCGACGGAAGCATGAACTTCGGCACAGCGCCCGACGAACAAAGCCACACCCAAAGTCCGACGATCAGCAGCAGCGCGACAATAACCGGAAGAGCCTTATTTATGGTGCTTTGTAACTTTTCTTTCAATTGTCAGCACGTCTCCCTCCGGGCGGTAATCGACCTTGATATATGCAAGCACTGAAGGCGCGCCTGCCCGTATCGCTATGTGCTGACACTCCTTCACAATATCCATCAGCTCGTCGTAATCGCCTTCGATAGCGGTTTCAAACGGGCCGACATAGCATTTCAGACCAGTGCTTTTAATGTAAGCTATAACCTCGTCTACAATGCGAATAAGCTCCTCATCGTTTTTTGCTTCGGGCAGTGTTTGAATAGCCACGCTCGCGTTCATAAATAATCACCTCTTAAAATATTAAAAGCATCGCGCCAAACGCGATGCTCTGCTGCAAAATCTTTTGAGCTTCCTACGTCGGCATTATCCGAATCAGGTAAAGGGTCAAGGCGATACAGCCTAATCTCAGCCCGCTGAGGCGGACTCCCCTGCTTTTATATAAATTGTACAACTAATGTTAAAAAAAGTCAAGAAGTTTTTCGGGCAGCGTGACGCTGCACCCATGGCGGCTTTGGACAGCACCATCTTAAGATACCCTCCCATAAACGCCGCGTCAGAACGGGTGCCGTCGGTAAATATGTCGTTAACCTTGGGCGTTGAATCAAACATTTTGTTTCCAATTAACAATCGGACGTGGAATAAACGTCGGTGCAAGGGCGAACACACAGGTTCGCCCCTACAACCATACTTAAACGTACAGAAACCGAATCAAACCAATTCGTAGGGGCGCACCCGCGTGTGCGCCCAGGGCGTTGAATCAAACGTTTTGTTTCCTATCGACAATCGGACGGGTAATAAACGTCGGTGCAAGGGAGCCCGCAAGGGTTTCTGCCCCCTAATAGGGGGATAGAGGGGGTCTGGGCTTAAGCCGTACCTCCCCTACAATGTCAAGGTAATGTTTACTATCAATCTTACCTTTACTGCCGTAGGGACAGCCCTTGCGGCTGTCCTTGGGCGTTGAATCAAACGTTTTGTTTCCTATTAACAATCGGACGTGGTAACAACGTTGGTTCACCAAGAAGTTCATATGTCCCTTAAGGCACGTGACGATATGAACTTCTTGATAAAAATGGCTTGTTCAGCATCACGCTCGCGGCTTACTTTATGAACTGATAAATCCGGCATATTAGCGTTCCGTTGTAGGTCTTTCGGCGCTTGTCGGCTTTTCTTCCGAAAATCTTTTCAAAATCGTCGTCGGGAGTAATTACGGTATACCGCTTGCCCTGCTCTCTTTTGAACCTTTCGCCCATTACCGCGTACAGCTCCTCGGCGGCGCGGACGTCAAGCAGGCGTTCGCCGTAGGGCGGGTTCGTGATAACGGTGCAGTAGCCCTCGGGCAGAACAAAATCGCGGATATCGCGCTTTGCAAAGGTTATCCTGTCGCCCACGCCCGCTTTTTCGGCGTTGTTCCTCGCCGTTGCCAGAGCCTCTTCGTCTATATCGTAGCCCTCGGCGCGGAACGCGGCTTCCGTATTTATAACCGCTCTCGCCCTCTCTCGCTCACGCTCAAAAACGCCGTCGGGCACGCAGCTCCAGCGCTCGGCGGCAAAGCTGCGGTTAAGCCCGGGGGCGATTTTAAGAGCCTTCATCGCCGCCTCTATCAGTATCGTTCCGCTGCCGCACATCGGGTCTGTCACAAAATGGTTCGCCCTGACGCCCGCAAGCTCTGCCATAGCTGCCGCGAGCGTTTCTTTTATGGGAGCGGCATTCGACTGCGCACGGTAGCCGCGCTTGTGCAGACCCGCGCCCGAGGTGTCGAGCAAAAGGCTCACCCTGTCGTTCATAATCAAAAACTGAATCTGCCTGACGGGTCCCGTCTCCTCAAACCACGGCAGCATATAACGCTCGGAAAGGCTTTTTACAACCGCTTTTTTTATGATTTTCTGGCAGTCGGGAACGCTTCTGAGGCGAGAGTTAAGACTGCTTCCCTTGACGGGGAAGGCATCGCTCATTCCGATAAAATCAGCCCAGTTAACGGACGCGGCTCCGTCGAACAGCTTTTCAAAGCTGTCGGCGTAAAACTCGGCGAGCAAAATCTGAATGCGCTCGGCATAGCGCGAGTTGATGTTCGCCCGCGCCATAGCGGAAAAGTCGCCGTCAAACAGGACTCTGCCGTTTTCAGTCCTGACGTTTTCAAAGCCTGAAAACCTGAATTCGTTGGCGCAAATGCCCTCAAGCCCGAACACGCATGGGGCGCAAAATGTCAGCTTCATACTTCCTCCAAAAAATGAGGGTATCGGAAAACCGATACCCTTTTTCGATACCTTTTTGTAATTTAAAACCGAAGTGCCGCAGACTTATCTTGACGGCTCAAGAACGCCGTAGTTGCCGTCCTGACGCTTGTAGACCACGTTGATCTCGTCGGTTTCGGCGTTGATGAACATAAAGAAATCGTGATTTACCATGTTCATCTCCAAAATAGCCTCGTCAACGCTGATAGGCTTGATAAGCACCTGTTTTTTGCGCACCACCTGATACTCGTCCTCGGGCACCACGTCTTCCTTTGCGGCTAAATCCGAGGTCAGGTCGTCAAGCGAACCGCCCGTTTTAATGCGCTTTTCAAGGCGGGTTTTGTTTTTGCGGATCTGGCGCGTAAGAATGTCGATTACTCTGTCGAGCGCGTCATTCATTTCGGGCTGCGTGCTCTCGGCGCGGTAAACCATGCGATTGTCGCGAACGGTGATCTCCACCGTCTGGCGGTTTTTCTCAACGGTAACAACCACATGAGCCTCCGCGTCATCGGAAAATATTTTCTTGAACTTAGCAAGCTTTTTTTCGACTCTTTCCTTGAAATTATCTCTCAGGTTGACTTTCCTGGCTGTGTATGTGATCTTCATAAACGTCCTCCTTTGAAGATGAAAATAAGGGAACCTTCCTTGCGCTATGCCGCACTGATACGCGGCTTGGGCGCGCCGAGGTTCCCGTGTTTGTAAAACGTCCTCAGCGTCTTCCGTTGCCGTTTCCGCGGCGGCTGTAGCCGCGGCTCTCTCCCCGCTTGAGGTCTGAAATTTTATCCTCGCTTGTCTGCTTAAAGCGCGACATCATATCCTCAAAGCTTGAGGGTGACGCCTTGCGCGAGCTTTGCCACTCGTAGTCGCCCGGCGACTTTACGGGCGGCGCGGGCTTATACGGCTGACGGTTTCCCCCGCTGCCTCCGCCCCGCTGCGGCTTCTGCTGCTTTTTCTGCTTTTCCTGCTTTTCCTTAGGCAAAGCCTGCTTCATTGACAAGCTGATTTTTCCGTTGTTTACGGCAAGCACCTTTACCTTGACGATCTGCCCCACCTTTACATGATCGCTGATCTCAGTGATAAATGTGGGCGCAACCTCAGAAATATGCACCATGCCTGTTTTGGATTCCGGAAGGTCCACGAACGCGCCGAATTTGGTGATTCCCGAGACCTTGCCCTCTAAAATACTTCCGACCTCAATTGCCATAAAAATTTCTTACCCCTCGATTTTTGCAGTTTGTTCCTTTCAGGTTCCCTTCACTTTATTCGCCTGCGACATTAATAAAAATCCGTTCTCCGTCGCTGACATAGCCGAGGTCCTCCTTGGCTATTTTTTCCATATACTCGGCAAGCTCGTCGCCCTGAAAGTTCTGAACCTTTTCGAGATAATTGGATTCTATTTCAACAACATTTATTTGCTGCTGCAATTCGCTTAGCTCCGCCCTTTTTTCGGAGATCTTAACACTCTGGTCAATAATCGTTATGACAGCATAGAACACAAAACCGATCGCCGCAAGGTAAATCAGCAAATAGCGAAGCTTGCGCTTTTTTTTCGGCTGATCTATTTCTTTAAGACCGTTCTCCGAAACGTCTTCGGCATCAGCCTTGACCTCTGTTTTTTTTGTTTTGGGTTTCTTAAAAATCATATGACTTCCTTTAATAAACTAAAATCATGTCATGCTGTAACGTATGCTTCCGCTGAGAGCTGCCCGCGGGCGTCGCGCGTTAAGAGAGTCGGCGATAATACGTTTCTTCTTCCGGAAGCGCGTCAAAAACGCGGGAATCGAAGAAAAAATATTGCGTTGCCCGTAAGCGCGGAACAAACAGAACATCACGTTGCTTTACTGTTTTTATTATACAATAACTTGCCTGCAATTTTCAATAGGTATTTGGCAAATAATTTTACTTTTATGCAAATTTTATGAAAGATCGCCTTTATTGCCCGGATTAAGGTGCAGTATATTCTGCCGAGCAGCCTGCCCGGAAAAAGTCTGTACGCGGCAAAGCCGGCAAAGCTGCCGAAAAACACATACAGCCGGATAAAACCCGACAGAAACGCGAGAGAAAAATAAAAAACCGCCAACGCCCATACAAGCATAAAAACCACGTCGGCGACGATAACAGCCGCCTTGCCGAAGGAAAACAAAACACGCAAAAATTTCAGCACGCCGTAAAACAGTGCGAGTCCGATGCCCAGCAGGACAGACCAGCCGAATGCCGCCGTCTGCTGCGCGAAAGAAAGCTCCACGTGACCGCCCTCTATCTGAACAGCTTTGAAAAGCGCGGTCGGCTGCCGCCGTCGCCTGAGTATTGCAAAGAGTTTACCCTTCCCTCAACCATCACGTCGCCCGTTTCAAGGTTAAGACGGTCAATATGCAGTCCGCTGCCCCTTATGATAAGGCTTCCTTCCGTGGTCTTGACCGACACGGTTTCTTCGTTGAAGCCGTTTACGTCCTCGGCTCCCGTTATCGCCAACTTGCCCCTGTTGTCAAGCATAAGCGTGTGTTTTTTGCCTGCTGGCTTTTCGTTCATATAAAAAACCTCCGTTATTATTGTCCGTATAATATACGGAGATTTTTATTTTATTATTACTGCTAAACTGCGGTGTACATTGTCGCAGCGTCCTCTTTGCGGACGGTTTCCTTTACCTCGGTGACCTTGACCTTTACGGTGCGCGCGCCGAGCGTTATTTCGATTATGTCACCAACCTTAACGTCATAGGAGGCGCGGGCGGGCTTGCCGTTAACCGCGACCCTGCCCGCGTCGCAGGCGTCGTTTGCAACGGTGCGCCGCTTTATAAGCCGCGAAACCTTTAAATACTTATCCAATCTCATAATAACTTTTCCTTTTTATGTTTATGATGTTTATGATTTTTATGATTGCTTTCCGTTTTAAAATCCGTTTCAAAAATCAAAAGAGCCGGACAAGCGGCTCTTCATATCATAGTTTATTATTTGTTTACGATATCCTTAAAAGCCTTGCCTGCCTTGAAAGCGGGAACCTTTGAAGCGGAAATGTCAATTGAATTGCCCGTTCTGGGGTTAACGCCTGTTCTTGCGTTTCTCTGACGCTGCTCAAAGGTGCCGAAGCCCGAGATCTGAACCTTTTCGCCCGCTGCAACGGCATTGATGATAGCGTCTAAAACAGCTGTGAGAGCCTTGTCGGCGTCCTTTTTGGAAATGCCTGTCTGCTCCTTGATCACATCAATCAAATCGTTCTTTTTCATCTTAATAAACCTCCGTTAAAAATATCTTTTCCTAACCTCTGTGTTGATTTATCTTAACTTCATCCCAAAGGGAATCAAGCTGCTCAATTCCCGCACTTTTCATGTCTATGCCGCGCTCAAGCGCAAGCTGCTCAACCCTTGAAAAACGCTCCGTAAATTTGTCGCAGGCCTTATACAATGCGTGCTCGCTGTCTATTCCGAGGAACCGCGAAACATTAACAGCCGAGAATAGCAAATCTCCTAACTCTTCCTCGCACTGAGCGTCTGTTCCGCTTTCAACAGCCGCCTTAAGCTCATTATACTCCTCAAGGAGCTTTTCAAGCGCTCCGTCAACCGAATCCCAGTCAAAGCCGGCCTTTGCCGCCTTTTTTTGTATTTTCTCGCTGCGCATAAGTGAAGGAAGCGCTTTAGACACGCCGAGCATTGCCTCGGTCTGAGTTTTCTGCTTCTTTGTCTGCATTTTGACTGCGTCCCAGTTTTGCAGAGCCTGCGCCTCGTTGTCCGCCGTTTTGTCGCCGAACACGTGGGGATGACGGATTATCAGCTTTTTGCAAACATCGTCGCATACGTCGTCAAGGTCGAAGGAGCCTTCCTCGCGTTCCATTTCGGCGTGAAGCACCACCTGCAGCAGCACGTCGCCAAGCTCTTCCCTAAGCAGCTCCGCGTCGCCGTTGTCGATCGCCTCGATCGCCTCATAGGTTTCCTCGATGAAGTTGGACCGAATGGATTTGTGCGTCTGTGCCATATCCCACGGACAGCCTCCCGGCGCGCGAAGTATTTTTACTATCTCAGCCAGGTCGTTGAAATCGTATCTCGGCTTTTCACAAAAATTCATATCTGTCTCCCGTAAAACCTGCTTTTGTACCAAACCTGATTTTTCCTACGGTATTCTATTTTAACCAATCAGGTGGAATTTTTCAAGTGTTTTTGCAATTTTTTCGCCTTTTGGAAGAAATTTGACTTCTTCCGCACTAAAAGTACGAATTATTAGTAAAACTGCCACATAAACAACTATCGCAAGCAAAACCGCAAACACCGTTGTAACTCTCATAAAGAAGGTTCCGGGCAGCGATACCGTTAATTTATAGGTGAAGAAGCCCGCAGCTATGCCGAGCACAACGCCGGCGGCAAGCGAAATATAGCGGTGAACCCGATTTGCTTCACCCGAAAAATGCTTGCCAGCAGGGCTGGTTCCGGCGAGTAGATGTCCGATAAAATACACAACGGCAACCACAATAAGACCGATAAGAACGGCCAGGCAAACCGCTGTCGCTCCGAAATAATCCGACAAAAGCTTATAGCTGAAAAACGCGGCGGCAGAGCTGCAAACCGCGCCGATAAGCGGCTTGACGGTTGTGTTGAAGAAATCGGGAACGACTCTGCTGTATTTGATAAGCAGGAACATTCCGATAACGCAGATAAGCGCGTAGGAAACCATAGAACCCGCTGTAGCGCCCTGAATATTGATTGACGGAATGCTTACAAAAATCCATGAGGTGCAGACCTTTACGACCATGCAGATGGTGTAGAGGATCATGGGGATCTTCACCTTGCCGATACCGTTTATCATTGAGCATATCGGGGTGATTATCGCCGTGAATATCGTCGTGATTCCCATTACCGCAAGCACGTTGCCGCCTATTTCGTGTATGGATTCGCTTTGGTAGATCAGCCCCATGATCTGATGAGAGAGCACACAGAGACCTAACGCCATGGGCAGCGTGAACA
Organism: uncultured Ruminococcus sp.; assembly: GCA_902777275.1. Lineage (GTDB taxonomy): Bacteria > Bacillota > Clostridia > Oscillospirales > Acutalibacteraceae > Ruminococcoides. The sequence continues at coordinate 56,202 of CACYTI010000001.1, forward strand.
TCATCGTCATTTTCAGCACGGTGTTCATTGAGCGGCGAAGCTCATCCTTATCGCCCTTTGTCCACGCGCTGGTGACGTTGGGCATTGCGCTGGAGCCGAACACCTGAGTGACCGCTGTTACAAGCTGCATAAGCGTCAGTGCGTTTGAGTAACAGCCCCAAAGACTTGTGTGAATGGTGATTTTGCCGCCGACTCCGAAGTCCTCGGGACGGTAGAACTGTCCGTACTGATCCTGAAGCTCGCGTCCGTGCGTCTCAGCAAGATTGAGAAGAACATTCTGAATGATGATTGAGTCTACAAATGAACCGAGACTCATTATCAGCGCGCCGCCCGCGATCGGGATACCCGTTTTGAGGATAGTTACAAAGGTTTCGCGCTTGCTGCGGGCGTCGATCGATCTCAAATAGTATTCCTCCGGAATACCGTCGCCCTGAATTTTATATTTGAGGAAGCAGAACAGGAACGAGCAAATACTGCCGAGCGATATTCCCATTATGGCTCCCGAAACCGAAAACGCTATGATAGTGTGCTCCGCGTCGTAGCCGTCCTTGAACGTCATACCGAGAAAAGAGTGAGTTTCATGGTATGAGTGCATTCCGAAATAAAGAATGGCATAGGCGAACAGCGCGCCGAATATCAGCTTTACAACAGCCTCGATGATTTCGGAGATCGCCGTGGGAGTCATGTTTCGCTGTCCCTCGTAATATCCCCTGTAGGCGGAAGCGAGGCAGCCGAAGAAAACCGTGGGCGCAAGGCACATCATCGGGTAAACGGCATAGGGTGAGTGAATGACAAACTGGGTGTAGGGTATGCTCGCCGCTACGATTATAAGCAGGCACACAAAGCCTAAAATCGCGAAAAACGGCACCGATACCTTGTGGATCCGTCTTACGTCCTTGTAACGCTTTTGCGTCATGTTCTGCGACACAAGGCGCGAAATGGCAATGGGAAGACCGCCCGTAGCCACGGTAAATATCACGACAAACAGCTCGAACGCGTTGGCGTACAGACCCATGCCGAACGAACCGTCGCCGCCGTGCTCGCCGTGCATTGCGAACGAGGCGAATATCCTCTCCAAAATAACCTTGTCAAGCATTCCGAAAACCTTGACAATGACCATGCTTATCGTTAGAATCGCCGCACCCTTGACAAACGTTTTGGAAACGTCACTGTCAAAATTTTTAATAGCGTTATATTTTTTTACCAAATAAATCACCTGTAATCAAAACAATGTGGTTAGGAACCGTGCAGAAATAAATTGTGAATCAATGCGCAGGATATTTTGTTCTGCACAAGTCAAATTTCGCTGCATTACTGACGCATTGCGAGAAATTTAGCGAAATGCAGTGCGAATTAGACAATCAAAAATCACAATTAATAAATAAACAGTTCCTTTTGCTGACGGATTGTTATAAACACAACGTCAGGGAGTCTTTGCAGACTCCCCGTTAGGATAATCGTTTTACCGGTTGTATTATTCGGCTGCTTCGTCCGCGGCTTTAACGGACTCCTCGGCGTCGGCTGAAATTTCTTCTACAGCTTCCTTTGCCGCGACAACGATATCATCGGCGGCAGGAGCGGCAGCGGGCTTTTCAACGGGAGCGGGCTCTTTGGCAGCGGCGGGAGCTTCAATAGCGGCGGGTTCCTCAACAGGAGTCATTTCCACCTTCGGCTCGTCCTCGAACTTGTGGCCGCAGATGTTGCAGAAAGCCGACTGCTTTGTAACCTTGTTCTCGCACACGGGACAAATCTTCTGGTTTTTGATAGCCGCGATGTGGGCGTTTACGATAGCGAGGTTCTGCTTAAGCTCGGTGATCTCCTCAACCACATTCGCGATCTCACCGGAGAGATCCACATCCTTAGTTGTAGCCTTGTATGTGAGCTTGCCGAGCTCGATAAGCTTCTTTCCGATAGAACGCTTGATCGTCTCCGCAGAGATTCTGTGCTTGGAGGTGTCGTAAATTTCAGCGGCTTTTTTGGAAACGATCGCTGCGGCTGCCATCGCGTTTTCCTTAACATCGTCAATAATAGTATCAAAGTTTTTCATTTTTATCACCTTTCCCGTTTCAGGCTGCGCCTGTCAATATTTTATTGCTTTGTATTATACCACTATTCGGCGGAATAATCAACCGTAATTTGTCCGTAAAATCGGGTTATTTGGGCTTTTCTGTTGAGCATTTCGTCAAATCTGTCTATGTATTCATACGGATATTTATAATTGAATATGCGTTCCAGATGTTCCGTGCGTTGATCCCTTAGCTTTGTGACTCCTCCCGAACCGCAGGCGAGTATCGTGTGGGTCTCGTCCATAACATAAACGTTGTAAAGGCTCTCGTATCCGCGCTTTGACCAGCCCACGTTTTCAAGGTTGCCCACCATGCGGGTCTGGCGGTAAAGGTAATAGGGAATATAGCCGCGTTCCGTCAGAGCGCTCTGAGCGTAATCGACCATTGAACGGGCGGCAAGCGCCTCTTCCCTGTTCAGAGTTTTTCCCCCGGTAGTAAGCGAAGCGGCGCGCTTCATGCAAAGGGTGTGAACGGTGACGCACTCGGCGTCAAGTCCGATAACCGTGTTGAGAGAGCTTTTGAAGCTTTCGGGCGTGTCGGTAGGCAAGCCCGCTATCAGGTCGGTGTTTATGTTGTCAAAGCCGCAGCGGCGCGCCAAATCAAACGCTCTCAAAAACTGTTCGGCAGTGTGCTTTCTGCCGATCGCGCGGAGAACATCATCGTTAAGCGTCTGCGGATTAATGCTTATTCTGTCAACGTTATTTTCTTTTAAAGCATAAAGCTTATCCTCGTCGATGGTGTCGGGTCTGCCCGCCTCAACGGTGAATTCACGGCACTGAGATAAATCGAAGCACCTGTTCACCGTTCCGAGCACGGCTCTGAGCTGCTCAGCGCTGAGTGTTGTGGGCGTTCCCCCGCCGAAATATATCGTTTCAAGCCTCAGTCCCAGATCACGCGCGATTTTCGCGGTTTCCTCAAGCTCCCTGCACAGCAAACGCGTATAAGGCTCGATAAGCTTTTTCGCGCGTTCTACCGATGACATCACAAACGAGCAATAGCTGCACCGCGACGGGCAGAAGGGTATTCCGACGTACAGGCTGAACGATTCGGGGCGCGACAGCGAAATGATCCGCTGCTCGTGCCGCTCGGTGGTTTGGGCGAGCTCAAGCTTTTCGGGGCTTACAAAATAATCCTCTTTGAAAATACGCTCCGCCTCTTCCCTGCCGCGCTCCTCGTATTGCTTGCGGAGAAGCTTTATCGGGCGCACTCCCGTGAGAAGTCCCCACGGCTGAGCGATCCCGCTGAAATGCGAGAGCGATTTATACAAAAGCTTCATCGTTGAAAGCTCGTTTTGAGAATCGTTTTCCGAAAGAGGAGCGGAAAGCTCCTCGTAAAACTCGCCTATACAAACATGAACCTCGATTTTATCACTTAATTCGGCAATAATAAACGGCTTTGAAACGCTTTCAAAATCTTCTTTATACACCGTTATTTTCTCATTCGGAAAAAACAGGCGGGTCAGGTTTTCAAGCTCAAACCAAAACGTGTTGTTTTTTATATATAAATTCATCTTACAGGCGCCTCATAAGAGGATTATATTTCCTTTCAAATGAAAGAGCGGTGAGCGGACCGTGACCGGGGATTATCTGATAGTCGCCATCAAGCTCCTTCATACGCTTTAGTGAAGCCATTATCTGATAATCGTCGCCCGTCGGCAAATCGGTTCTGCCGTAGGAACCTCGGAAAATAAGATCTCCCGCCAACATCACGCCGTCAAGCAGAAAAACTCCGCAGCCCGCGGTGTGACCCGGTGTATACAGATAAGTTATCTCGGTTTTGCCAAGAGAAAAAGTCTCGCCGTCCTCAAGCAGCAAATCAGCCTCAAACGGCTCAAAGGGGATTCCGTGAACAAGGGTGCGGTTCAGTCGGCGGTCGCGGAGAAACTCGGCGTTGTGCTTTCCCGTGACGATCTTCGCCCCGTACTTATCCGCTGTCTGCTTTGCATAGCAGATGTGGTCGTAGTGGCCGTGAGTCAGCAGAACGTACTCAAGCCTTCCGCCGTCCTTTTCGATCTGCGCTTCAAGCTCGGGAGAACGCTCGCCGGGGTCGCTCACAGCCGCAAGCCCGGTGGCTTCATCTACGATATAGCAGCAGTTTGTTTCGAGCATCGTGACAGGATATATTTGAATGTTTATCATCTTTTCAAGTCCTTTGAGTTAATATCTATCGTGACGGGTCCGTCGTTTACAAGACCCACCTTCATATCCGCGCCGAACACCCCGCGCTCGACCTTATTTACGCCGTTTTTGAGCAGCTTTTCGCAGAAAAAATCATACAGAGGCTCGGCTGTTTCGGGACGCGCCGCGCGGATAAAGCTTGGACGTCTGCCGTGGGAGCAGTCGGCGCAGAGGGTGAAGTTGGAAATAACGAGCGCGGAGCCTTCAACGTCGGCGAGCGCAAGGTTCATTTTATCGTTTTCGTCGGTAAAAACGCGCAGCCCCGCAATTTTGTTCGCCAGCAGCTCAGCCTCTTTTTCATCGTCGCCCTGCTCTACCCCGAGCAAAATCAAAAAGCCCTTGTCTATGCTGCCGCGAACCTCGCCGTCAACGGTGACGGAAGCGTTTGAAACGCGCTGGATTATTGCTTTCATGTGTTTTTCCTTTCGTTTACAGGCGTTTTATTTCCTCTATTCCTTTTATTTCGGACATTCTCGAAATAACACCGCGCAAATGATCCTTGCCTGCAACGTCTATCGTGACAGTTACTACAGCCTTGCCGTTTTTCAGCTCGCGAGAATTGAGCGTGTGAATAAAAATGTGCATATTGGAAAGCTGTATGGTAACGTCCGCAAGCAGCCCCGTGCGGTCATTCGCGACGATTTGCAGAGTGCTGCGGAAGGTCTCGCCCGCCTCATGCTCCCAGCGCGCGGACACCCAGCGCTCGGGCTCCTCGCTGTCGTTGAGATCCTTCGGCACGTTAGTGCAGTCGCGCTTGTGGATCGAAACTCCGTAGCCGCGTGTGATGTAACCGATTATGTCGTCGCCCGGAAGCGGATTGCAGCAGTTTGAGAATTTGACAAGCACATCGTCGTTGCCCTCGATTATGACTCCCGACAGCGCACGCTTGCGCTTTACGGGCGCCTGCGGCACGGTGATCGTCTCAACGTTCGCAACATATCTCTTTTGATATTCCTCTTTCAGCCTCGGCATGATCTTCCAAAGCTGGATACCGCCGTAGCCCACCGCCGCGTAAAAGTCGTCGAGCGTGTTGTACTGCTTTTTCATGGCGACGCTTTTGAAAAACTCCGCCATTTCGTCGTCGGTGAGGTTCATGCCCTGACGTCTGAACTCGCGATCGACCGCCTGCTTTCCCTCCACTATGTTTTCATCGCGCTTTTCGTGCTTGAACCACTGACGTATTTTAGATTTAGCCGACGCGGTTTTGCAGATGTCTATCCACGCGCGGTTGGGGTGCTCCTCTTTTTGCGTGATTATTTCACAGATCTCGCCTGTTTTCAGCTTGTGATCTATCGGCACGATTTTGCCGTTTATTTTTGCCCCGACCATTCTGTGACCGACCTGGGTGTGTATCATGTACGCCAAATCTATCGGAGTTGAGCCCTTGGGAAGGCTTATGACGTCGCCCTTCGGCGTAAAGACATAAACGTCATTTTCGCCGAGGTCATTGCGAATATTCCGCGCTATGTCGGTCGCGTCCTCAGCCTGGAGCTGGTCGAGGATCATTCTCTTTACCTTTTCGATGTTGCGGCTGACCCTGTCGGCTCCCTTGTCGTCGGGCTTCATGCCGAGCTTGTATTTCCAGTGCGCCGCGATTCCGTATTCGGCGGTGTAGTGCATTTCCCAGGTGCGTATCTGCACCTCAAACGGCACCGCCTTTTTATCGAGCACGGTGGTGTGAAGGCTTTGGTACATATTCTGCTTCGGCATGGAAATATAGTCCTTGAAGCGGTTGGGGATAGGCTTGAAAATGTCGTGAACCACTCCCAAAACGTTGTAGCAGTCGGAAACGTTATCGACGATCACCCTGACGGCGAAAACGTCGAAAATATCGCCGATGCTCTGACCGCGCATGATAGTTTTGCGGTAAATGCTGTTTATGCTTTTGACTCTGCCGCTGATGAAAACGTTCGGAATGGTGTCCCTTGTTTTGTCGAGTATCTGACGCTTTATCGACTCGATGAAGGTTTCTCTTTCCTCTTCGTTGAACAGCAGAGCGTCCTCAATTTCCTTGTAGCCTATAGGGTCGAGGTATTGCAGCGAGCGATCCTCAAGCTCCTCCTTGACGGTTTTGATACCGAGGCGGTGAGCTATGGGCGCGTAAACCTGCATATTCTCAACGGATTTGTCGCGCCTTTTCTGCTCGGGCATACAGTCCATTGTGCGCATATTGTGCAGGCGGTCGGCAAGCTTTATGATGATGACGCGAATGTCGTCCGCCATGGCGATAAGCATTTTTCTGATGTTTTCCGCCTGCTGCTCCTCGCGCGTGGAATAGGGTATTTTTGAGATTTTGGTAACGCCGTCTATCAGCTTGGCTACGTCAACGCCGAATTTTTTGCGGATCTCCTCAAGCGGGACCTTGGTGTCCTCCACAACGTCGTGCAGAAGCGCTCCGCAAATGCTGTCGGTATCCATGCCGAGCTCCGCCACAATGCAGGCGACCGAGGTCGGGTGCAGAATGTAGGGGATCCCCGACACTCTGCGCTGGTCGCCGTGGCTTTCCTCGGCAAAGCGATACGCCATTACGATTTTTCCCGTGTCGCGGGTGTTTCCCGATTTTGACAGAATGCTCAGCAGCTCATTAAAATCCTGATAGTGAGCGACATTTGAATATTTGCTCATTGTGTTACCTCTCTGAGTTTCTTTATTATCTGTGCCGTCTCAAGGTTGACCTTTCCCGTAACGCGGTTAAGGGAAATGCGGCAGGACTTAAGTCCCTCGCTGATGCGTATAAGCCCCAGCTCATTCATCGCCTCGAGCGCGACCCTTATTTTTCCGTATGAAAGACGGTTATTAAGGCGGCTGACCAGTGTTTCCGCCCTGAAATTATATCCTTGTCTTTGACGAAGATAGCGGTATAGCAGCGCGAAGTCGTCACGCGCGGGCAAAATCGCCCTGAGCTGCTCCTTGTCAACAGCCGCGCCGCTGCAGAACGACTCGAATATCCTTCTGCTTTGCAGAATGCCGAGCGCGTCCTCGTCATGCGTTTTTATGTCCTTAACAATAACCGAAACGCTGCGGTTACCGTTGTACTCGTTTATGTCAAGGGTCACCGCCAAATCGAGCGTTTCGCCCTTTTCGTATGGGAATTCCGCGGTAGATGTAAAAAACAGCATAGCCGACAGCGTGACGGTTCCGCGTGTCAGCACCAGCCTGAGATGCTTATTGTTCGACAAAGGAATAATATTTGTTAAAACCATGTTGAACAGCCCGAGCACAGGCGTTGGATTTCCCGCGCCGTAGGGCTGCATTTGCTCCATATCCTCCACCAAATCGACGCTGATAACGGCGGGGTTGAGCTTAAAATCTATGTTCAAACGGTCAAAGGGCATTTCGCCGAATAACTCTGCACATTCGTTTATTCTTTTTCGGAATAATTCTATATTTTCCGACGGAAGCGAAAGCCCCACAGCCATGGGGTGCCCGCCGTGGTGAGTGAGAAGGTCGGAGCACGCCTCCACTGCGTCGCAGAGCGCGAAGCCCTCAACGCTTCTTCCCGACGCCTTTGCCTCGGCGCCGTCGCGAGTGATGATTATGGCGGGCTTGCCGTAAATATCCCTTATGCGCGACGCCACAATTCCGACAACGCCTTGGTGCCAGCCCTCGCCGTCGATAACAATCACCTTGTCCATGGCAACAGACGGGTCAAGCGTTACGCGCTCGTCGATTTTTTGAAGTATCTCGCGCTCTATCTGCTGGCGCTCGGCGTTGTCGTAGCCCATCGCGACGGCTATCTGACTCGCTTCCTCCTCGCTGTCGGTGATCAAAAGCTCAACGGATTTGCCCGAAAGCCCCAGTCTGCCGACGGCGTTTATTCGCGGAACAAGCGTGAACGAAACGTTGCCCGCGGTGATCTCTTTGCCCGTAAGACCCGCGTTGCGGATGAGCGCGTTTATCCCCGGGCGGTCGGTGTTCATAATGCTTTGAAGACCGCGCCTTACAAAAACGCGGTTCTCGCCCTTTAGCTCAACGATGTCGCCTATTGTGCCTATGCTGAGCAGATCGGCGTAGTTGTCAAGCAGAGCGTCGGTGCTGCAATACTCGCCCTCAAGCGCCATGATAAGCTTGAAAGCGACTCCGACTCCCGACAGATTTTTAAATCGCGATGGGCAGTCGGCGCGGTGCAGATCGACCACAGCGCAGGCGTCGGGCAGCTCCTTCTGAGGCATATGGTGGTCGGTTACGACGGTATCTATCCCAAGCGACTTTGCGTACTTTATTTCCTCGCACGCCGCCACGCCGTTATCGACCGTCACTATAAGACTAACGCCCTTTGAGCGCAGCTCGTCAACAGCCGCCTTGTTCATGCCGTAGCCCTCGTTCTCGCGCGAGGGTATGTAGTACATCACGTTAGCTCCCGCCGCCTCAAGATAAGAGTAAAGCAGAGCGGTGGATGTGACGCCGTCGGCGTCGTAGTCGCCGTAAACGCAGATGAACTCGCCCGATTCCACGGCGGCGTTCACACGCTCGCACGCCTTGTCCATGTCCTTTATCTCAAACGGAGAGGATATTTCGCTGTCGTTGTAAAGAAAGTCGCGGATCTCCTCTTCGGTTTTTATATTTCTTATTTGAAGCAACATGGCGATAACGCCCGGAAGCCCGTATTTATTTTGAATGGCATTTGCCTCGTTTTTATCAGACGGAGCTACTGTCCAAAGCTTCAATTCTCCGCATCCTCTCATTGCAATAATTGTTTACATCTCCGAGGCGTTGTTTATCATATCCTCGGCGTGCGACAGCGCCGCCTGAGTGATATTTACGCCTCCTATTATCCTTGCCAGCTCGCGAACGCGCGCCTCGCGATCAAGTCCGTTTACAACGGTGAAGGTCCGTCCCTGTTCAACGCGCTTTTCTATTAAGTAATGGTGATCGGCAAGCGCGGCAATCTGTGCCTGATGGGTGACGCAAAGCACCTGGCTGTCCTTCGACACCTCTTTCAGCTTTAAACCGACTTTTTCCGCCGCCGAGCCCGAGATTCCCGTATCGACCTCGTCAAAAATAAGGGTGTCAACATCGTCTGTGGCAGCTAAAACGGTCTTTATAGCAAGCATCATTCGCGAAAGCTCGCCGCCGGACGCGATTTTCGCCACGGGTCGGGGAGTTTCGCCCGGATTGGCGGAAATGAGCAGCTCCGCCTTGTCAATGCCTTCGGACGAAAGCTCCGTCGTTTCAAATTTGGGGACAAGCTCGACGTTAGGCATATTCAAAAACCGCATTTCATCCCTGACTGCAGCGGCAAAAACCGACGCGGCGTTTTTGCGCTTTTCGCTCAGCTCCTTCGCAAGTGATAACGCCTCTTTTTCGGCGTTTTCGCAGGCTTCGATAAGCTCGCTGCGGTTTTTGTCGTAGTTGAGCAGCTCCTCCAAACGGGTCTGCATCTGCTCGGCGAGAGCGGGAAGCTCGTCGGCGGGACAGTTGTATTTGCGCGTGAGCCTGCCGAAAAGGTCAAGCCGCTCCTCTATCTCCTCAAGGCGGCGCGGGTCGCTTTCAAGATTATCTATAGCGTCGCTTATAGCCTCGGTGCAGTCGCGCAGGTTGTAATATATATCGGTGAGATTGTCTGCTATCTCCTCGTATTCGGAATTGTATGCCGCCGCGTTCTGCATGGCGGTCGCCGCCATGTCAACAGCCTCCGCCCCCCCGTCGGCGTCCTCGCCGTCGAGCATGAGCTTCGCCTTGTTTAGCAGCGAAAAGATTTTTTCAAAATTCATCAGAGAGGCGCGTTCCGCCTCAAGCTCTTCCTCCTCGCCGATCTGAACATCGGCGTCAAAAAGCTCGGTTGACTGGAACTGCAAAAGGTCGATTTCGCGCAGCCTTGCGCTTTCGTCGGAATTCGCCTCGTTTAATTTCTTTTTAAGAATTTTATATTCACGGTATTTTTCCAAATAGGAATTTTTAAGCTCATTCGTGCCGCCGTAGCTGTCTATGTAGCCCAAATGAGTATCGGGAGAAAACAGCTCGTAGCTCTCATGCTGTCCGTGAATATTGATAAGGTGAGCGGACAGTCCGCGCAGCGTTGAAACGGTGGCGGGTCTGCCGTTTATTTTGCAGGAGCTTTTTCCGCTGAGGCTCAGCGAACGCTGAACGACAAGCTCGCCGTCCTCGGGCGGATAGCCCGCTTCCTCAAGAGCGGCGCAGGCGGAAGGATTCAGGTTTTCAAAGATAGCGCTGACAAACGCCGACTGCGCCCCCGTGCGGATTATATCCTTTGAGGTGCGCTGCCCCATGATAGCGTTTATGGAGTCGATAACGATACTTTTTCCCGCGCCCGTTTCACCTGTCAGCACATTCAGCCCGCTTTCAAAATCTATTGAGGTTTTTTCTATTACAGCTATATTTTCTATATATAAAGTCTTTAGCATATTGTTTCCCCGCCGTTTAACAGAGATTTTTTATCTTCTTAAATACTGCTTTAGCGACTCCGACAGCGCCGCCGCGCTCTCAGAGTCGCGGCACGCCACAAAAATAGTGTCGTCGCCCGCTATTGTGCCGACTATCGCGGAATTTTCCATTGAGTCAAGTGAGGCGCAAACCGCGTTCGCCATTCCGCTGAGGGTTTTGATCACCGAAATATTCTGCGCTGAATCGACCGAAACGACCGAGCTTCCGAAAAGCTGCGCGAAGCCCGAGCGCAGGTCAACGCCGTGCTTGTCGGCGGAAGTGTAGCGGTACTTTCCGTCGCTTCCGAGAGTTTTTACGAGCCGCAGATCCTTGATATCGCGTGAAATAGTCGCCTGAGTCGCTTTATATCCCGCCTCTTTAAGACGGCTGATGATCTCGTCCTGCGTCTCAACGGGATACTCGGAGATTATTTCCAGTATTTTTTCGTGTCTGCCGCTTTTCATCAAAGTTCCCTCTCTTTAAGCTTTTCATTGAGTTTGCGGTAAAAATTCCGCTTTTTAACGGACATCATAGTCAGGTATTTGTCCGACTTTTCAATGCGGATAATATCACTCTCCGAAATGCCCATGTTTGTTTCGCCGTCGATCGACAGCACGCAGGTGCAGCCCTTGGGGATCTTCACCGAAACGCTGAGGCTGCTGTCAACGTCGAACAGCACCGAACGCGAAAAAAGCGAGTGAGGACAGACGGGAGTCATCAGAATGCACTCCATCCACGGCGAAATAATGGGACCGCCCGCCGAGAGCGAGTAAGCCGTGGAGCCTGTCGGGGTTGAAAAAAGCAGCCCGTCGGCTCGGTATTTGTTCAGCTCCTCGCCGTTCAGCGAAAGCGTAAAGTCAACTATTTTGGAGAGCGTGCCGTGGGTGACGACCGCGTCGTTCACCGCCAAAAAGCTCCGCTCCCCGCCCGGAGATTTGACCGTTACATTCAGCAGGAGCCGCTTTTCGGAGTAGTATTTTCCGCTGATCAGCTTTTTCAAGTCGTCGATCTCATCAATCTCAACATCGGCGGCAAAGCCGAGCCTGCCGACGTTTACGCCAATGAGCGGCGTGTTGCTGCAGGCGGCGTATTTGGCAGCGTGAATTATAGTGCCGTCTCCGCCCACCGTCACCGCCATGTCGGCGACCTCAAAAAGCTGTTCCGTTTTCTTCGCGATTTTGACTCCGCAGCCTTCAAAAATATGCTTGCATTCAACGGGCATAATAACCTCGGCGCCGCATTCACGGAAAAGCTTGATGATCCGCTCGGCGCAGGAGATAGCCTTGTTTTTTGTCAGGTTTACTACAATAGCGATTTTCATGTATACCTCTAAATGCGTTCCCGCTTTATTCATGTGCCGACGGCACTGTTCGTGTTGCGCAGCATTACAAATCGAGCGCCTCGTGCGAGCGCTTCACCAAATCCCCGGGAGCTATTTCCGCGCGGTCCTGCGGAGCGTCGGATCTTTCAAGATAAATCAGATATTCTATATTGCCCTCGGGACCCTTGATCGGGGAAAAGTCCAGAGCAAGCACATCAAAGCCGTTTTGCAGGCAAAAGTCATATATTCCGCGCACGACCTCGGCGTGAACCGCGGGGTCGCGCACAACGCCCTTTTTGCCGACCTTTTCCCTGCCCGCCTCAAACTGCGGCTTGATAAGGCAAACCGCCTGCGCGTTGTCCGCCATAAGCTCCCTTGCTACCGGAAGGATAAGCCTGAGCGAAATGAAAGAAACGTCCACCGAGAAAAAGTCGATTTCGTCCGGCACCTGCTCCCGCGTCACCTTACGCATATTTGTGCGCTCCAAATTTACGACGCGCGGATCGTTGCGGAGCTTCCACGCAAGCTGTCCGTAGCCGACGTCGATGGCGTAAACCTTCTTCGCGCCGTTTTGCAGCATACAATCCGTAAAACCGCCCGTGGACGCACCGATATCCATTGTTGTTTTGCCGTTCAGGTCAAGCCCGAACTCCTTTATTGCCTTTTCAAGCTTCAAGCCGCCGCGGCTCACATACGGCAGCGTAGCGCCGCGCACCTCAAGCTTTACATTCTCGTCGTATGACGCGCCGCATTTGTCAGCCTTCTGGTTATCGACATACACCTGCCCCGCCATTATAACAGCCTTCGCCTTTTCTCGGCTTTCGGCAAAGCCTTTTTCGTATACCAAAACATCAAGTCTTTTTTTCATGCGTCCAAATCCTTTATAACAACCTCCGTCATGCCATTAGCGTTAAGCTTGAGCATTTCAAGAGCCTCGTCAACCGACATCTGCTTTACAAACTCGTCACCGATAGCCTTTATGTGGTAGTTACCGCGAAAGCCGTTAAGCACTAACAGATCGGCAAAATTGCGTGCGATGCCGCCGTTTTTAACGCCCTCCTCAAAGAACCAGACCTCCCGGAAGCGCGTCGCGAAGAAAACCGCCTCGTGGCTGATCGGTTTGATTTTGCAGAGCTTCAGTATGCACATATCCAAGCCCTTCCGCGCTAACTCCTCGCGAGATTTGCAGGCATAGGAGAACAGTCTTCCGTAGGTGACGATCAAATGACGCGCGTTGGGGTTGCCGTAAATATTATAGTCAATGCTTTCCTCTGGGAAGTCGGCGGGACGGAACAGTTCCGCGCCGCGCGGATAGCGAACCGCCGAAAGCCCTTTTTGAACGTAAAGAGCGGTGTGCAGCGACTTTCGCATTCCGTCGAAGTAAGCGGGTGAATAAATGGTCGAATTAGGTATCGTGTTGAGCATTGAAACGTCGAAAACGCCCTGATGCGTCTCGCCGTCGCTGCCCACTATTCCCGCGCGGTCTATGGCGAGCACAAGATGGTTGTTGCCCAGCGCCGCGTCGTGAATAAGCTGGTCGTAGGAACGCTGCAAAAATGTGGAGTACACCGCAAAGACGGGGCGGAAGCCCTTTGAGGCGAGTCCGCAGCCGAATGTGACGGCGTGCTCCTCGGCAATACCTACGTCAAAGAAGCGGTTTTTATGCTGCTTCGCGAAATTACTAAGTCCCGTTCCGCTTGTCATGGCGGCGGTTATCGCGCAGATTTTGTCGTCCTGCTCGGCAAACTCGCAAAGCGCCCTGCCGAACTCGGCGGAAAAACCCTTGTGACTCGACATCGGCTCGCCCGAATCAATGTCGAACTGACCGATCCCGTGGAACTCGCCCGGCTTGTCCTCGGCGGGTCGGTAGCCCTTGCCCTTTTTGGTTACAACGTGGACCAGAGCGGGAGAGTTGTTTTTTCTTGCCGTTTGAAGTGCGTTTTCAAGCTCCTCAATGTTGTGACCGTCGATCGGACCTAAATATGTAAAACCGAAGCAGTCGAACAGCGTGTTTTTATACACAAGATTTTTTATTCTCGATTTGCTTCGGCGCAGAATCCACTTTATACCCCTGCCCAAGAACGGAATTTTAGACAGCGCGCGCTCGGTGAATCTTTTAACGCGGATATACCACGGCTGGATACGCACGGTCGTGAGATAACGCGGGATAGCGCCGACGTTTTTCGAGATAGACATTTTGTTGTCGTTGAGCACGACGATAAAGTTTTTGTTGAAGCGCCCCGCGTTGTTCATCGCCTCAAACGCAAGACCGCCCGTGAGCGAACCGTCGCCTATAACGGCAATGGTGGCGCTGTTGTCGCCCTTCATAGCCTTTGCATTGGCTATTCCGAACGCCGCCGAAATAGAGGTGCTGCTGTGCCCCGTGTTAAAGTCGTCATACGGGCTTTCTTCCTTTTTGGGAAAGCCCGAAATACCGTCTTTTGTGCGCAGGGTGTCAAAACGGTCAAATCTGCCCGTTAAAAGCTTGTGGCTATAGCTTTGATGTCCCACGTCCCAGACTATGCTGTCCCTGGGAAAATCAAAAACCCTGTGCAGCGCAACGGTGAGCTCGACCACTCCGAGGTTCGGCGATAAATGGCCGCCGTTTACCGAAATAACATCGACAAGCTTTTTGCGTATTTCGGCGCAAAGCTCATCTATGTCATTTTCGTCGATACGTTTAACGTCGCTTGAATTTTTAATTTTGGATAGCAAAGGATATTCACTCATAATATCATTTCCCGATTTGTAAAGGCAGGAGCGCAGGTGCGCTCCGTTCACGCCGTAAAGCGGTGCAAAGTCGATTCCCGACAAATACCGACAAGCATTGTTAACCTTGGCTTTGCAGGGGCAAACCAATGTGTTCACCCGGGCGCACACACAGGTGCGCCCCTACGAACCGCTTGATAAGTTGTTCTGACTAAAGGCAATGCCGCATTGATATCAATTGACCCGTTTGGCTAAATCCATGGCAAAAAATGACAGCGCTTTGGTATTGCCGCCGATCCTGTAAAGCGAGGCTACCGCCTGAGAGGTGTACTCCCTGACAAGCTCTTTGCAGCGCTCAATGCCCAAAAGCGAGACCAAAGTTGATTTTTGATTTTCCTCATCGCTGCCTACGGGCTTTCCGAGAACCTCGTCGGTCGAGGTGAGATCGAGGATATCGTCCTGAATCTGGAAGGCGTAGCCGATGTTCTTGCCGTATTCGGACGCCGCCTTGATTTTTTCTTCGTCTGCGTTCGCCGCTATGCAGCCTAACTCGCACGCCGCCTGAATAAGATTGCCTGTCTTTTTCTCGATCAGCTCAAAGATAGTTTCGACGGGCACGCTTCTGTTCTCGCTGAGCAGGTCGATCATCTGACCGCCCGCCATACCCTTGCAGCCCGCGTATTTGGCAAGGACGTTTACCGCCCTGCGGCTCGCTTTCTCGCCCGCAAGCTTTGCTGTTTTGTCGCTCGCGAGTATTTCAAACGCGAGAGTGAGAAGAGCGTCGCCCGCAAGCAGCGCGGTATCCTCGCCGAACACCTTGTGGTTTGACGGCTTGCCCCTGCGCAGGTCGTCGTTGTCCATGCAGGGCAGATCGTCGTGTATCAGCGAGTAGGTGTGTATCATTTCAACAGCGCAGGCAAACGGGAGCGCCGTCTCGTTTTTGCCGCCGCAAAGCGCGTTGAATTCCATTACAAGCCGCGGACGGACGCGCTTTCCGCCCGCCTCAAGGCTGTATTTCATCGACTTTATCAGCTTTCCCTCGTTGCAGTCGGTTGAGGGCAGATAGCCGTAGAGCGCTTTTTCAATCATTCCCAAATATATACTATTCATCAGGTTCCTCCGTCATATAGCGCGCGAGCCCCGCGCCCGCCTGCTCGATCTTTCCCTTGTAGCCCTCAAGCGCCTCCATGCAAAACGCCATCAGCTCGCAGGCACGGGCGTACAGAGCCACGCTTTCACTCATCGGCAAAGCCTCGTTTTCAAGCTGCCTTACCGCCTGTTCAAGCAGATCGTTCGCCTGTTCAAGCGTCATATTTTTATCCATTTGTTTCCTCCGTAAAGTCCGCGTATTCAAGCAGACGCGTCATTCTGTGATTCGCACCGCTGCGGCTGATCGGCGGACTGAGATTCTCTCCGAGCGCGCGCAGCGACATTTCCGGGTTTTCAAGCCTTAAAGCAGCGATTTCCTTTAAATCGTCGGGAAGAGCCTCAAGCCCCACCGTCTTTTTTATGCGTTCAATCGCCTCAAGCTGCTTTGCCGAGGCTGACGCGACCTTTGTTATGTTCGCTACCTCGCTGTTTATGCGGCGGTTTACGTTGTTGCGCACCTGCTTGACAGCCTTTGTGCCCATTATCTCCATAGCCTGAATCGGCGCGCCCATGTAAGTAAGCAAGTCGCAGATCTGCTCGCTGCCCTTGAAATATACGATATAATTTCCGCTGCGCCTGACGGTTTTGGGGGCAAAGCCGCACTCAGTCGCCTCGGTAAGTATTTTGCACAAATCGGCGCTGAGATTTTTATACGGAACGCAGAATTCGGCGTGATAGCTCTTTACGGGGTCGGACACCGAGCCGCAGCTCAGGAAAACTCCCCTGACGAACGCCGCCGGAAGCTCGTCCGCCGAAAGATTTGCGCGGTTGACACGCAGCGTGATCTGCGGTCCGTTGTGACCGAAATCCCTGAAAATCCTCGCGCAGTCGCCCGAATCGGCAACAATGATTTTATAAAGATGTCCCTCGCCGAGTCTTGTCCGCAGAGCTGCCTGCTTCTCAATAATCGGCGTATAGAGATTTTCAAGAAGAAATGTCACCCTTTTCGCGGCATGGCTGCTTTCGGTCGTAAAAACAATGCTGTCCTCGCGAAAGGTCTTTCCGAATAAGAGTATCCCGTAAAGCTCTGCCTTTAGCATTTCCCTGTCGCCGCTTTGATTAGCGCACAGCTCCTTTTTGACATTTGATGAAAAAGACACGTTTCCTCCGGTTTGTCTATGTCAATAATATTGTCAGTTGTTTTTTTTAATGATTTCTTGTTTTAATATTGTTAGTCGGCTGAGCCGACGGGCAGTCCGCGATTCTTGCTGTTGAGATATTTATGGGTTTTATGCCCGCTTTTTTTGATCAATATGTCCGTTTCCTTGGGATCGTAGGGGCGAACCCATGTGTTCGCCCTCGCACTGACGTTTGTTTCCCGTACTATTGTCGATAGAAACACAAACGTTTTGTTCAACGCCCTCGGTCGCACACGCGGGTGCGACCCTACAAACACAAGGATAGCAGCATTTTACCCAACAGTGCACGTTATGGCGCGGCGGTCGGCTGAACCCTGTTGTTGCAAGGTTTAGCTAAGCCTTGCCACGTCGCGGTGCTTTATTACGCAACGGTAGCCGAGCCCCTGAAAATGCTCCTGGAGCGTCCGCGCAACGGTCACGCTGCGGTGCTTGCCGCCCGTGCAGCCAATGCCCGCCACAAGCTCGCTTTTGCCTTCCTTTAAATAAAGCGGAACCGAAAAATCGAGCAGACTGAGCGTGCGCCTTACAAATTCCTGCGTTTCGTCGCTTCCCAGCACATAATCCCTAACCGCCTTGTCCATTCCCGAAAGCGGCTTTAGCGCGGGTATGTAGAACGGGTTCGGCAGGCAGCGGACGTCTATTATCAAATCGGCTTCGAGCGGGATACCGTATTTGAAGCCGAACGAGATAAACGTAAGCTTGAGCGCTTTTGACGGGTCCTCCATAAAAATGCTCATTATGCGTTCCCTGAGCTGCCTGTTAGCCATGTAGGAGGTGTCTATGGTGTAATCGGCAAGCCGTTTTGATGACGCCAACAGCGCCTTTTCAAATTCGACCGCCTCCGCTACCGAGCCGCCCTTCAGCCTGTCGGCGAGCGGGTGACGGCGGCGGGTCTCTTTAAACCGGAGTATTATTATCTCGGTACTGGCGTCCAAAAACAAAATTTTTACGTTTTCGTGCGCCTTCTTGAATTCCTCAAGCTCCAAATTAGTGTTGTCGTAGTTTTCGGTTCCCCTAACGTCAACAACGACCGCCACACGGCTCATATCCGTGCCGCCCGATTTGGAGCAAAGGGTGTAGAGCGTTGAAAGCAGCGCGGCTGGGATATTATCAACGCAGTAATAGCCTATATCCTCAAGTACGCGCAGCGCGGAGGTCTTGCCCGCGCCGGACATACCCGTAATTATCACAAATTCCATAAGTCAACCTGTACTTCGGCTCCGTCACATAATAATCAGTTCACATTCAAGAACATATCCTGTTTCGTCGTAAACCTTTGTCTGCACCTCGCGGATGAGATTTTTAACATCCGACGCGGTGGCGTTGTTTTTATTTATAATAAATCCCGCGTGCTTTTCGCTGACCTGAGCGCCGCCGTGCGAGTGCCCTTTAAGTCCGCACTGCTCGATAAGCGCGCCCGCGTAGGCTCCCACCGGGCGCTTGAAAACGCTTCCCGCGCTGGGATAGTCGAGCGGCTGCTTGCTGCTTCTTCTTCCGAGAAAGTCGTCCATTCGAGCGCGTATCTCCTCGGGATCGTCCTTTTTAAGCTTGATAGTGGTTCCCGTGATGATCGCCTTGTTTTTGCGGTACACGCTGGTGCGGTAGCCGAATTGAAGATTTTCCTTTTCGATCCTGCCGGTGCTTCCCCCGGGCGTTAGATGATTTACGCTGTACACAACATCCTTCATCTCGCCGCCGTAGGCTCCCGCGTTCATAAACACCGCGCCGCCCACGGTTCCGGGGATCCCCCAGGCAAACTCAAGCCCGCTCAGTCCGCAGTTCAGGGCGAACTTGCACAGCGCGGCAAGAGTCGCTCCCGCTCCGCAGTAGACGGTGTCCTCGTCAACCAGGGAAATCTTTCTGAAATCTCCGTCAAGGCGGATCGCAACTCCGCGGTAGCCTTCGTCCGAAACAAGTATGTTGCTACCGTTGCCGATGATGAAGTAATCGACGTCGGCTTCAATACATTCTTTGATTATCGCGCTGAGCTTGCTGACCGAGGTCGCCCGCACATATGTATCGACGCAGCCCCCGATTTTAAAGGTCGTGTGCTTGCTCAGCGGTTCGTTCTTCAGCGCCTCGCAGCCTAAAATCTCCGCAAGATTATATACTACATCTGATTTGTCCATAAATTACCCCTTGATCAATTTATTGCCACTTGTCAATAATCACTTTTGGCGATTCGGGCATTGCCGCAACGTCCATTCCGAGGCTCTTGAGCAAGTCCTTGGCGGCGTTGTAGCCCATTTTCTTTTGACGGTTGTTCATGGCGGCAACCTCGATGATGACCGCGAGGTTACGGCCGGGCTTGACGGGAATTGTCATGGTCGGTATCTCAACGCCCAAAATCTCCATGTATTCGTTGTCAAGACCCATTCTGTCGTAGACCTTTGTGTTGTCCCAAAGCTCCAAATTGACAACCATATCTATTTTCTCGCTCGTTTTTACCGCGCCCATACCGAAAAGCTGACGGGCGTTTATAATTCCTATGCCGCGCAGCTCGATGAAATGACGGATATTCTGCGGCGACTGACCGACGATCGTGTTGATCGAGGTTCTTAGAATCTCAACCGCGTCGTCCGCAACAAGGCGGTGTCCGCGCTTGATAAGCTCGATCGCCGTTTCGCTTTTACCGACTCCGCTGTCGCCTATGAGCAGACAGCCCTCGCCGTAAACCTCTACGAGCACGCCGTGACGGGTGATACGGGGAGCCAGCTCGCGATTCAGGAACTGAACAAGACGGGCGGTGAGGTCGGAGGTATTTTCATCTGTTCTGAAAATAGAAACCTTGTGAAGCTTCGCGCTTTCAAGAATAACGTTTGACGGCTCGATTTGGCGGCAAATGATCACCGCAGGAGGTCCGAAGCTGAAAATGGAGTCGATAACCATTCGCTGAGCCTCCGAGCCGAAGCGTCCCAAATACGAGAACTCGGTGTTGCCCAGAATTTGCAGCCGCTTGTTGTCAAAAAACTCAAAATAACCTGTCAGCTCCAAGCCGGGTCGATTGATTTCAACCGAAGAAATTTTTGTTTCCTCATAATTTTCGGAAAGATACACCTTGTCTAAACCCAGCCGTTCAACAATTTCGGACAGAGCCACTGAAAATTCAGACATAATTCCACCGCCTTTTGCAATTATTTATAATATGGTATAGATAGCTTATTATACTTAGTTTATATTATACTACAAAAAAGTTAAATTTTCAATACAGATAAACACTGATTTTTATTGAGTTTGTTAAATTTCGTTAAACAAAGCCAACCTGTAAAATGTGAGGTTAAATTTAATCCCTTTACATTGACACGTAATTAATTACGTGTTATAATTAGTGAAGCGGGAGGGAAACTAAGATGAAAAGCTATTCTTCCAGAGAAGTTATACAAATATTGAAAGCGGACGGTTGGTACGAGGTTGCTTGCGTCGGAGACCACCACCAATTCAAGCACCCCGAAAAGTCAGGCAGAGTGACCGTCACACACCCGCGCAAGGATTTCCCGATACGAACACTCAAAAGCATTGAAAAGCAGGCGGGCGTAAAATTTGAATAGTTTTCGCCGCGCCGCAACTGTTGGAGGTAATACAATGAAAGACAGATATTCCTTTATCGCCGTTTTTTATTCCGATGACGACGGCGTTTCAATTGAATTTCCCGATTTGCCCGGCTGTCTGCCCTGCGCCGACTCGATCGACGAAGCAGTTGACAACGCGCGTGAGGCTCTCGGGCTGCACCTTTGGGGAATGGAACAGGACGGAGAGAGTATTCCGTCGCCCTCCTCGCTTAAAGAAATCAAATTTGATGAAGGCGGAATTCCCGTGCTCGTCGATGTTTTTATGCCGCCGTTCCGCGATAAGCTTGCGAACCGCTTCGTAAAGAAAACACTTTCGCTCCCCGCATGGCTCGCCGACCTCGCGGACAAAGACGGGGTCAACTGCTCAAAGGTGTTTCAAAAAGCGCTGATAGATTATCTGGGCGTAAAGCAATAACGCAAAGCTTTGCGTCACTCTCGGCAATTCTCAATAAATCAAAAGCGCCGTATAATTTAAGACAAGCGCTTTTTTATCGAAATATATATTGATATTTAGCGAAAATTGATTATATGAAACATTTCACATTGAGGCATTCCTGTGCTTATGGCGCGGGGTGCCTCATTTTTTTACAAAAAAACAAACTAATAAGATCACTCAATCGTCCGCTCCGATATCTTCAGCTCGCCTTCGCAGGTTATCAGCGGGACCTTAAAGCCGTTTGAGCCGCCTTTTGCGTAGCTGTTGAACACCGAAAGGTAATCAGTTTTTACCTCGGGGTCATCGCGTTTCAGGCGATCTATAAGCCGATGAACAGTCTGCTGCACCGAGGTTTCTTTTTCCAGACGCTCCAAGGTATTCCCGTCGCAGAGCGCGACTGACGCTACGGGCGAAATTGACGCCTGAGTTGAGATGTACTCGATGTCACGGCGCATGACTTCTTTTTTAACATCGGTCCCGATCAAAAGCAGCTCCAGCTTTGCGAGCGTCATGTTCGGGATATAGCGGCTCGCGGCAAGGCTTCGCGCTTCCTCAAAGGATTCCGCGGGAACAGTGACCGACCCGGGCTTTTCGCTGTCGGTGAGCGGATAAAAGGTGTAGTAAAGCCGTCCGCTGCGGGTGAATACACTGACGTTCTCGATCACGGCGGCGTTCTCTATCTGATGTGAATTGCGGCAGCCCGTGAGCGTCACAGCCGCCAAAAGCAGCAACAAAAGGATTTTCTTAGGCATTTTTTCTTCTCTCCGTTATCAGGCACACAGTCGGTACAACGACCGCTCCCGCAAGGCTGACGGATATCAGCGTGACGGGGCTTGTTAATATTTCTTTTACCGAATTATTATTGACCATAATCAGGTGGACAATAAAAATCACGCCCGTAAACACCGAGGTTACCGCAAGGTTTCTCTCTTTGCCCACGGCTTTTGCTGCGGCGCAGAGCAGCAGAGAAACTATCATAAACACCGACATCGTGCTCAGCGCCATATAAAAGCTCTCTATCCCTGCGAACGCCCCGAAGTGCGCCGCTCTTGACAGCACGAAGGTCCCGTATTCCTGACGCGTCGCGTACTCTCCCACCGAGAAGGTTATGAAGAACATCACCAAGGCGAACTTTACACCCGTAAGCGACAGGGCGATGACAGGCTGACGAAGCCTGAACTGCCGCGAGCTTCCCGACAGACAGGCGAAAATCACCGCGGTAAAACACGGCGTGACGAAATAAATCGCACAACGCAAAAAATCGGATAAGCTTCCGCTCAGTTCAAAGCTTCCGTAGCTGAAATCGAGCGAGAACAGGCTGCCGCCGAACAAAAGGGCGTTTGTGACCATAGCCAATACAAATAGAAAAATCCCGAACCGCGTGATGACGTTCGCGCCCTTGAACGCGGCGTAGACGCAGCAGGCAAGCACAAGGAGCGCGATAAGGCAGGGGCTTGTCTCGTCGTAGTATTTTTTGCAGAACATATCCGTATAGGGGTACAGAAAATACACCGCCGCGCAGACAAAACAAACGCAGTAAATCACCGCCGTAATTATTCTTTGTGCCGTCGATTTTCTGCCGACAAGCGCAAGCACGTCGCCGTTCATTTTGGTTTTTATTATGATCGCGGGTATCATGGCAGCAAAGCAGAGCACCAAGCCTAAAGCCATGCCGAGAAGACTCATCGGAAACGGAAGCTCCTTCGGCAAATCCCCGTTTTGAAGCAGGATAACCGAGCAGGCGCAGAGCGTGAGAGTCATTATAAAACGCTTTGATGAAAAGGGAACGTCCTTCTGCATTAAATCTCCTCCGTTTCTGCGAAATTCTGAACCCTTATCGTGTGCTTTGACAGCTCCTTCCAGCCCGCTCTCACGAACACATCACGCATCGTGTGTATCGAGAACGGCGACAACGAGGAAAGGTACGGCACGCCGAGCGAGGTTTTTGAGCACATACTTATGAGCACAAGCGCAGTCGCTAACACTATCCCCCACAGCCCGAGCAGTCCTCCGACTATCACTAAGATAAACCTCAGCATTGTGACGGGCGGATAAAGCGGCGAGGTTACATAGCTGCATATGGCGGCGGTCGCGACCACCATCAGTGTTGACGAGCTGATTATACCCGCCGTCACCGCGCTCTCGCCTATCACAAGCGCGCCGACTATGCTGACCGCGTGCCCGAGTGATTTCGGTATCCTCAGCCCCGCCTCCTTCATTATCTCGTAAACGAACGTTATAAGAAGCACCTCAAGCGTGACGGGCAGGGGCGTTTCGGAAAGAGATTTCGAGGTTTTTATCAGTATCCATGTCGGGAAATACTCCGGGTGGAACTGCGCGAACGCCGTGTAGATCGCGGGCAGGAACACCGAGAGCAAAAACGAGAGGTATTTCAGCACGCGAATAAACGCCGCGTAATAGGTGCGGTTGGAATAGTCGTCCACGCCCTGAAACTCCTCCACGAACAAATGCGGAACAAGCATGACGGCGGGCGTGCCGTCAACGATTATCGCGACCCTGCCCTCGGTCAGCTTTCCGCAAACGGTGTCGGGACGCTCGGATATCCCGACGCCCGAAAACAGGCGGCTGGTATGCCTGTCCTCAAGGTATTCGGAAAGATAGCCCGACGCCAATACCGTCTCCAAATCGCAGGCTGAAAGCCGCTGTCTGAGCTGTTGAAGAAGCTTTGGCGAAACGGCGTTTTGAAGATAGCACAGCATGAGCTGTGTGCGTGATTTTTTTCCTGCGGTCATCTGCTCAAATACCAAGTCGGGGCTTTTTATCCGACGGCGTATCAGCGACATATTGACGCGCAGCGGCTCGGTAAAGCCCTCGCGCGAGCCTCTCTGAACGACCTCGCTTTCGGGCTCGCTGACTCCCCTGAACGCAAAGCCCTGCGCTCCCACGGCAATAAACCGCTCGACTCCGTCTACGGCGATCACTGCAAAGCCCGAGGTGATATAGGTTATGAGCTGTTCCAAGCCCTCAAACGCCGTTACATCTGATGAAGCAAGCACAGTGTAGAGTATCGCGTCAAAAATTTCGGTCGGTGAGCTGCCGCCAAACCTGTACGCCATTAGCGGATTGACCGCCGCCTGAGCCAAGCCCTCCTTATCGACCATGCCCTCCATTGTTATGACCGCAGCCGAGGTAAAAGAGTCGGACTGCAAAACGATCTCTCTAACCGACAAATCGGCGGAATTTGAGAAAAGCGCCTCCAAATCTCTCTTTAGTGTTTGGCTTGAAGCTTTCACTTAATGACCCCCTTTTTATGTAAGAGCGGAAGGGATCGTTGTATATCATCACGGATGATCAAAGATAAAACACAGATACCAACGCTTAAATTGGGCTTAGACAAGCCATTATCACAGACATCACAGAAATCACATATATGCTGCTTTCCAAAGCCGCCGAAAGCGCCCACCGGCGCGCGCTGCCTGTCGGCTCAGCCGGCCGTTAATAACAATTCTATCCCTTTTATCGTGAAATATTCGCTTTAAGCTGCGGCGCATAACTGTCCTTGAACCGGGAAATATTATAACCGGTGATCAAATGTTAATATCTGTAATCAGAACCGTAATTCTATACACATTTATAATATTGGCTATCAGACTGATGGGAAAGCGGCAGATAAGCGATATGCAGCCGAGCGAGCTTGTCGTAACAATGGTGATCTCCGACATCGCCTCCCTGCCCATGCAGAACACCTCACAGCCCTTGCTCAGCGGTGTGGTTCCCGTGTTAATGCTTGTTTCGCTTGAGGTGACTGTCAGTGTGCTTATGATGAAAAGCAGGCGGTTCAGGCAGCTCATCTGCGGCAGCCCCGTAGTCGTAATAGAGGACGGAAAACTGCTCCAAAAGCAAATGCGGCGGCTGAGATTGACTACCGACGATCTCTGCGCCCAACTAAGGCAGCAGAATATTTTCTCTCTTGAAGACGTTCAGTACTGCATAATGGAAACAAACGGCGTTCTGAGTATTCTTGAAAAACCCGAAAAGCGCGTTCCGAACGCCGAGGAATGCGGGGCGCAAATCGACGACAACAAGATCGAAACCGTGGTGATAAGCGACGGCACACTGATTGATTCGTCGTTGAAGCTTTGCGGAAGGGACAGCGCATTTATAAATAATATTCTAAATAAGAAAAATATCCCTATAAAGGATATCTTCATTATGACGCTCGACGGCAACGGAAAATATAATATAATCAGAAAGGAAAGCTGAATGAAACGCCTTGTTATCTCCATCGCGCTCGTCCTGCTTGTGCTCGGCGCGTCGGTGTTTGAATTGCTTTATGTGTGCGCGCGCTCGGACGAATACGCTGACCGGATAGACAAAATTGAGGAGCTGATATACAGCGGGGACAATTCAACGGCTTTAAAAAATTGCGAAGCTCTTGAAAAAGACTGGGACGGCGAATCCAAAAAAATCTACACCCTGCTCATTCACGACTATGTTGACAGCGTAGGAAACTGCCTCTCAAAAATGCGCTCTCATTTGGAAAACAACAGCCTTGATATGTACTTCGCCGAAAGCACGGGCGCAAAAAAAGCACTCGCCTCCATAAAAGGAAGCGAGTACCCATATTATGAAAATATTCTTTAAGCTGTGAGCGAGAAATTATTTCGCCTTTGCCTCGGCTTTTTTTCTCGCCTTTCTGTTCTGCCACATAACCCACAAGGGTCCTGCAATGCAGATAGACGAATAGCAACCCGAGATAACGCCGATGATCATCGGAAGAGCAAAGCCCTTTACCGAAGCGATATTGAACACGGAAGCAACGACATAAACCGTAAGGATAGCCGAAAGCGTTGTTACCGAGGTCATGATCGTTCTTCTGATCGTCTTGGTGCAGCTCACGTTGAACACATTGTCAACCGAAATCTTTCTTCCCATGATCTTTCTCTGCTCGCGCACACGGTCGTAAATAACGATCGTATCGTTCAGGGAGTAACCGAGGATCATAAGAACAACGGCGATGAAGTTGGAGTCAACAGGCCAGCGGAAAATGACATACATGAAGTAGATCATGGCTACGTCGTGGAACAGCGCGACAAGCGCCATAACGCCCGCCGACAAACCGCCGATTTTCCTGAAGCGGAGCGTAACATAGAGCACCATGAGCACGCTCGCGATTCCGACCGCTACCAAGCATTTGAGCAGGAAGCTGAAGCCCATTGAAGCGTCTACCGAGTTTTCCTCAAGCAAAACGAATTTCGCGTCGGGATATTCATTTTGCAGGTCGCTGAGCAGCGTCGAGCCGATTTCATTGTCGATCGAGTTGTTGCCCGAGAACTGAACGGTTACGTTCTTGCCGGTGCTGCCAACCAAATCGCTTGAAAAAGATGTTGTGATTCTGTCTTCAGTCTTTTCCTGAATAAAATCGTGAAGGCTGTCCTCGCTGATTTTGTTGTCGCTGTCCTGATAGCTGAAGGTCAGCGCCGCGCCGCCCGAGAACTGAATGTCGAGCGTTGTTCCAAAGATAATATTGCAAATGATACCGATTACGATAATGCCGAGAGATACGCAAAAGAAGATTTTCTTTTTGCCGACGAAATCAATAATACGTTTTCCGCCGTTGTACTTCTCGCTGATTTCCTGAACGGTCATGGAAGCTTCCGCTTTTTTCTGAACATTACTTGCCATTCTTAGCACCTCCATATAACCATGTATTTCTGAAGGCCTTATATCCCGCGATGCTTCTGAGCATGAGTCTTGAGCAGAAGATACCCATTATGAAGTTAGAGATAACACCGACAAGCAGTGTGTAACCGAACGCGTAGATAGTACCGGTGGTGGATTCGCCGAAGATGAAAGAAAGGATGTTGGACGGACCGAATACCAGCATAAGAATGATGGATACGATTACAACCGTCATGTTACCGTCAATGATAGCGGCAAGAGAATTCTTTGTGCCCTTGTCAAGCGCGCCGTCAAGCGTTCTGCCGCCGCGCAGCTCTTCCTTGATACGCTCGGCTGTGATGACGTTACAGTCAACGCCCATACCGATCGACAGAATAAGACCCGCGATACCGGGAAGGGTCATTGTAAAGGACGGGAATACAGTGAAGTAACCCGAAATTGCGGCGATCATAAGAGCCATTTGTCCGATAAGCGAAATAACCGCGATAAAACCGGGCAAGCGGTAGAAAACGATCATTATGATAATGATTATCACAAAAGCGATTCCGGCTGCCCACGCCATTGCAAGCAGGGCGTTCTGACCCAAGGTGGGGCTGATGTTGCCGCGCGTTACGGTTTCAAGCTCAAAGGGAAGCGCACCCGCCTTGATTTTGTTGGCGAGATCTGTTGCGCTCGCGGCTGTGAAGCTTCCCGAAATTACAGCGTTGCCGTCGGTGATAACGTTGTTGACCGTAGGAGCGGAGATCATCTGGTCGTCCATCCAGATAGAAACGGTCTTGTCCTTGTATTCGGAAGTGATTTCCGCAAATTTTTCAGCGCCCTCGGGGGTGAGCTTGAGGTTAACAACATACTCGGGGTTCTGACCCTGCTCCTGCTGCATACCCGCAGTGGCGTCGGCAACCATTTTTCCGTCCATGAGGATCGTATCTTTTGTTTCTCCGGTGGGAGTTTTCAGGATGACGTTTCCGTTTTTGTCAACCGTCTCCGTCTCATAGGATTTGCCGGGTCGGAATGTGAGCTGAGCGGTCGCCGAGATCTCGCTTACCGCCTCGTTAGCGTTGTAATTCTTTTCGTCTGCCTTCCACGGAAAGCGAACAATGATCCTGTCGTTTGAAGAATCGGCGTACAACTCATAATCCGTGATACCGGAAGATATCATACGTTGTTCGATAGTCGCCTTTGCGGCGTCTAACTCTGCTTTAGTGGCGTCGTAATCATCCTTTGGCTTAAAGGTCGCATTTACGCCGCCGCTGATGTCAATTCCCCATCGTATATCGTTCAAGCCCTTGATTACCGTGACCTTGTTGTCGCCGTTGTAATAGGCTACGCCGAACACCGCGGTAAACGCAAAGGCTAAAATGAGCAAAGCAACGATGAAGAACACAGGCTTTGGAACCCTTTTCATGCCTTAAAAAACCTCCGTATAATTTTGTTGTAAGCAACAGAAAAAACCGCTTGAGCGGTTTTATTGCGCTTGATGATCTGAATATCACGCAAAAAAACTCTGCTATGCGTGCATACTTACAGACATAACAGAGTTATTATAAGTTTTTTTTACTAAAATGTCAATAGAATAGAGAATATTTGTATGTATTTTTTCAATGTTTTAATTGGCAGGAAACGCAAGCGATTGATCGGAAGGTGGCAGCGGACATTGTTTAACGCTTATCATACGTTTCAAATCAGTTTGTGGCGACAGGGCTTGCGCCTGTCCTCGGGCGTTGAGCAAAACGATGTGTTTCCCATTGACGATCGGGCGGAAAACAAACATCGGTGCAAGGGCGCATACACGGGTGTGTCCCTGCGATGTCAAGGTAATGTTTACTGTCCATTTTACCATTACTGCCATAGGGACAGCCGTAGCAGGCAGGCAACCCTTTTGTCGCTTTGCGACATTTCCCTTTGAAAGGGGAATCACCTTGCGGCTGTCAGACTAACCGGACGTCAAACTCGGCAAGGTATCTCTGCAAGAACGTAGCGTCCTCCACGGTCACTTCTCCGTCGCCGTTTACGATTGCTGCCGTCAAAATCGTAATCGTCCTGATGATACACGACCTTTCCGACACATTTCAGACCGGGATCCTCAAATTTCGCGCCCCAATCAGTTTCATAGAAAGCCGGCGTTACCGATTTCGGTAAGCGACGACGGAACGTGAATATCAGCTAAATTGGAGCAGCCGATAAACGCCGATTCACCGATACGCGCGACCGAGTCCGGGATATCCGTTTTTTTGAGAGAGCTGCAGCCCTGAAACGCGAAATCGTCGATTTCGGTAAGCGCACATGGATCTGAAAGCGTCACCTTGCTCTGACACGGACAATCGGCAAACATACACTCGCTGATTTTTATAAGAGAACTTCCGATAACAGCCTCAGTGAGATTGGTGCAGTTTCTGAACGCGTTCCCGCGGATACAGGTGACAGTATCGGGGATAACAACAACCGAAATAACAATATCGGAAGTAAGGAATACAGAGGAGCCGATTGTTGAAACGCTATATCCCCCGATATTTGACGGAATGAAAATGTAGGAATCATACCCGGTATAAGCTGTGATCATCGCCGTGCCGTCATCGAGAACGCTGTATGTATATTCTCCGTCAGTCTCCGCAGAGGCGGACAGAGGAGCGACAGAGAGCCTTTTTTCATTGCATAACCTCCACAGGCAGAAAAAAGGTTTTTCATTCCTACTATTTGTTTTGATTATATCATACTTTGGTTTTTATCATAATCCAAATTTTGCCTGAAGAATTTAGTAGATTTGCATAATAAGAAAATCTCCCACCCGGAGCTTGATCCGAACAGGAGATGTTTCATTATGATTCGGGACCGGTCGACTTTGCGCCGATTTTATTGTACCGCCCGCCCTTTTGCTGACAGGAAACAAAACGTTTGATTCAGCATTTTATTGCATCATGACTTGACCAATGTTGTATTCCGTGTCATATTCCGCAAGATAGAGCTGCAATTCGGTAGCGTCGTCGATATCCACCACTCCGTCGCCGTTGATATCTGCGGCGTGGCAGTAAATACCCTCTAATTCTTCCAGCTCGGCAACATGGCGCTGAACAGCGGTGACGTCGTTAACATTCACGCTGTTGTCGCCGTTGGCGTCGCCAAGCATAATGCCGTCCAAAAGCACGTAAGGAATTTCATATTCAGTTGCATATGCGTATGCGTATGAGCCGTAATATACTCCAAGAGTCAGATTAGGACAGTTTTGGAAGGAAGATTCCTGAATTGAATCAACTTCTCTTGAAAGCTCAAGGTATTCCAGTGAATTACAATCAGCAAAAGCGTAATAGCCTATTCTCTGAACATTGCCGTTCAAAGTAACATTTTGCAGCGAAGTGCAATAATAAAAGCATTGATCGGGAATTTCGGTCACATTAGAATTGTCTGTGACAGTGGGCAATGAAGAACATTGCTGAAACGCCGACATATTAATAGACGTCACACACTCGGGAATAATCAGTTCCTCATTAATTGCCGAGCACCCCTTAAAGGCGCTCATTCCGATTCTTTCAAGATGCTTAACTTCAGACAAATCTAACTTGGTAATCTCGGTATTGTTTTTGCAAGCATTGTTCGCAATTGAATAAACATATCGTTCGTTTATGGAATCCGGAACAGACAACTCCGGCGTACGATTATCCCAGCCGCATAAGGAAATGTTATAGTTATTGATAAATGTATAGGAATAACCCTCATATTCATATACCGTGGCAGCGCCTGCGTTTATTACAAACGAAAAGCAGGCAGCTAAGCCAACAAACCCTGCGGCTACTCTTTTAACACTTTTCATTATTTCACCTCTTCCTTTTAGTACAGGCAGCGCCGTTTGGTACTGCCTGTACTTGGCAATTACGATAAATCAGCCGAGATCGTCATCATCACCGTCAACACTTGGTTGCTCTACAATACTGTGACGACGAATTTCTTCCATAATTTGTCCGAAACTATACTTGAAAATATCAAATTCGGGAGATTCATATTCTTTTTTCAATTTATGCACCTCCAAATTTACGGTGTGGCAGAAGCCTGATAATTGATATTAGCAATGTCGTAAACAGTAAAGTAAAGCGGATCACTTACCAGCAATACAGTGCCGGTTTTAGCGTTGTACAGATAAGAATAAGCTCTGTAAACATAGTCTTCTTTATTGTTTGCTTTACCCCAGTTTTCATCACCGTACTTTTGTGTAATCAATGCCATAGCATGATAGTAGTCAACCCTGTTCTTGTTATCAAGACCCTTAACGGATTTTTGTGACTTACTGTATGTATGACTGCCTGCGGAACCGAACTTAATGAAAGTCTCAACATCGTTTGCATTATGTGTAGAACCAAATTTAGCGATGTAATCAGACTGTGTATACTTGGTTGCTCCCTTTTCATCATCCCAGTTATCCATAGAGGCTTTAACGTCACCCAAAGTTTCAATGACAACACCGTATTGATATGTGTTGCTGTTGTCGGTATTCAGCTGCAAATCGTTGTACTCGAACGAGATCAGGAAGTCTGAGTAAACTCTGTCGCCAAGCTGCCAGTCAACATTATCCTTATACTTGGTTGTATTATCATCGGGATATCCGTTCCACTGAGTTCTGGAGTTCTCCATAAAGGTGATGGTAGCTTTTTGGTCGTTTCCGTCTTTAACAGCCTCATCATGCGGAGAAACAGCCTCGGTGTTCTCATAAACCGCCTCAATAATGGAATCCTGATACAATACGAAATTGAAGCTTCTGCTGTAGCACTTGCTGTACGGCATATTGGAATTATTGAATATATCGCTTTCGGGAGTGTACATTTTCCAATAACTGAAATATTTGCCGTCGCTAAGCTTCTCGGGAGCCTGTACAAGATTTCCGTCGATTACTACAAGACCTTGTTGCGCTGTGGTAACTGCATCGCGTGCAAGCGGGTTAATACGCTCGGGTGTTTCACCGTCAGGCACAAGAGAATCATTACCATTTGTTGTTTTATACGGAAGCTTGAATATTGCCTCTACAGGACCCACATCAGCCTGATAAGCGTTAACGATAATCGTCAGCAGGTTGCCGGCCTCGTTGTATGACAATTTAACACCGTTTTCAGCTAAATCCGAATCAGTGGGAGCTGTCACGAATTTTGTTGAAATGTTGGTATCGGTATTGTCAACTTTACCGGAAATCCATGTAACAGACTCACGGAAACCATCCTCATAAGGCGCATGATTGTCAATGAATGACTTCATGGCGGTAACGGTATTGAACTTCAAAGCAGTAACATCGCCACCGGAAACATTTTTAACTGTTCCGCTCGTCAGGCTTGTAAGCTCTGTAGCTGTGAAATCCTGAGCGCCTGTTGAGTAGCTCATATCACCATACAAGCTTCTGTAGGAAGTGAAATTATATGTGATATTGTACTTAGTTGTAATTGCGTTGACGTTGCTGACGTCGATAGTCTGCATGGCGGGGCTGCTAAGAACGGTATAGCTCATAGCCTGATTGGTAACAGTGCCTGTATAATCAGCGCTGTTAACAACAAACTTCTCGAATGCATACTCGGATCCGTTATATGTTTCCTGAACCGTGAGTACTTCATCCTTATACAGTCCGCTTACAATTACATATTCATCCTTCTTAAGGTTGAATGTTGCCTCTCCGCCGGAAGACATATCAACAGCTGTTCCCTGCTCAACATCTAAACTGTTGTATTTTCGATATGAATAAGGAATTTCTGTTGTGCTGATCTTCATACCAAATTCTGTGTCGCCGGAATCTTTGTCAACAACCTTTTTGATCTTCACGCCATGAGACGAGAGCTTCTTGTTTGTAACGGTGATCGTTTCGTTACCGTCTACCGTTACAGAACCGTCGTCTGTAATGGAAACAAACTCATAACCGCGCGGAATATTGTTTTCGCTGACTGTTACAACCGTGCCGTAAGGAACGTTGTTAAGTGTTACAGGGGAACCCTTGCTGAAAGTATGGCTTGTTGCAGCCGAGCTGTCCTGCTGAACGCTTACGTTGAAGACCTGAGAATCAGCGATTGATGTACCACTTTCGTTTACAACCTCTTTCTCAATCGTTACTGTGTGCTTTGTCAGACGGTTGTGAACCGTTATCGTTTCAGAACCTAAGAGAGTAAACAGTGCAAAAGCTTCAGTGTCAGCGGCACCCTTTGTAATACGGTCAAGCACATAGCCTGTTACGGGTGTTTCGGTAACTTCCTTAATGATTGTTCCGTAAGGCAGATTGATTACTTCTGATCCGCCGTTTGCAACATCAACGTATGTTGTCTGGTCATCTGAATCCGACTGTCTGCGATATTTTACGGAGATTCTGAATGTGCTGTCGCCGGGATTTCCGTCGTCACAAATCTTTTTAACCGTAAGACCGTTCTGAACCTTAACATTATTAACGATGATCGTCGCATTGTCTGTGCCGGTGTAGGTGTAGCTCTTACCGATTACTGTTGAGCCGGAATTAGTCACATCAACCGCTGTTTCATCTGTCTGGTCAGCCGAACCGATCTGCTTGGTAAACTTGCTGAACTGATATCCGGTCGGAATATCTGCTGTCAGCTCAGATACTCTTACCTCTGCATCGAGAGGAACAGAAATCTGCACTCCTGCCGAACCTGATTCGATGTCAACCTTGCCGTCAGTAAAGCCTGTACCGGAGTAGTTGGAGAAGTCATTCGCATTGGAATTCTTAACCTCTACCAAAATCGGGAATGAGCCGCTTCCGTCGTCAACAATCTTCTTGACAGTGACAGTCTTGTTGTTGATGGTATTCTTGATGGTCACGGTTTCGTCTTCGACAGGCATTTCAAATGTCTTGGACTGAGTGCCTGTAGTTTCTGTCACGGTAGGACTTACAACGATTTCAGAGAATGAGTAATCTGTTGAAGAAATGTCATCTTCGGAAACAGATACTTCAGCTCCAACGGGAACGTTGCTGATTACATAGCTCTGACCGTTCTTGATGGTTGTCGGGAGATTTTGCGGATCCGTATTCTGTGTAGTCAGCGTTGAATCCGTGTATACCCACTGAGCCTGTATGCTTCCGCTTGAACCATCGGGCTTGATAGTTATAGTGATCAGGAAATTATCATTGTTCTTGGCTGAGTTGGTAACATTCTTGGTAATTGTCAGGTCTTGTGTCTTGACCGCGTTTGTTACAGTTACATATGCCTGAGCGTTTGCTGTTGTGAATTCGAGTGTGCGGTTAGCGTCGGTACCGGACTGAGTTCCCGCGTCGGCTGCTCCGGTTACTGTAATTCCAGTGCAGTTATAGCGCGCGGCGGGTACTTCGTTGACCGTTACGGTCGTGCCGTAAGGAACGTTCTTGATGGTTACGGTCTTATTCTGTGCAACGGTAAAGGTTTGAGCTGTACCGTCTGCGATCGTTGCGCTGCCCCACGGAGTGTTGGTTCCGTCATAAGTGCAGGTGTATTCGTTATGCACTGCGGAATCAGTTGTGGGATCGTTCAGTGTAACGCTGATCGGGAAGGTATCGGCTGTTGTAAGGTTGGAAACTGCCTTTGTGATAGTAACATCATGTTTTGCAATGTTGTTCACAAATGCAACTGTTACGTTGGACTCACCGATCGTTACGTCACTTCCTGTCTGAGTACCCGATGCGGGGTATGCTGTCGCGGAGGAAGCTCCTGTAGGCGTTACGCTTGCAAGAGTGTAGTACGAAGGAATATCGGTTTCGTATACTCTGTACTGCTCATTTGTGTTGACCGAAATTGAGATGCTTTCACCGTGGTGAATTGTAAACTTGCCGCCGTTGAGTCTGTTTTCGGGTCCGCTGTAAGAACCGTTGAACGCTGCATACTGTGAGGTAGAAGTGTCATATTTTTCAACCTTGATGTAGAAGTTTTCTGATGTATCTGCAATATCGGTTGTTTTGGTAATTGTTAATGTCTTTGTCTTTGAGTTTGTAAACTGAACTTCGGGATCAGCAGATGTGCCGACCGTGAAGGCAGCAGTCTTTGTTTCAGGATTATAGGAACCGGTAGACGCTTTCTCATTTGAGATAACTGCAGTTGTTGACGTTGCCTGACCGGCATTGGTTTCCTGAACGGTTACAACTGTGTCAACGGGAACATTGTATATTTCAATGAACTGTCCGCTTGCAATAGTAACATTTCCGTCTGTGAAATCCAACTCGCTTCCTGTTCCGTTGAGCTTGTACTTATATGTACAGTTAGATGCGGAAGCTGCGCCTTCTTCCTGAGTATTAACATTGAATGTAAACGCACCCGTCGTAGTTTCGGTGTAATCGGCTGTCTTGCTGATTTTGACTGTCTTTGTGTTAACCGTGTTGTTCAGGGTAACATTGACATCCGATGTGCCCATCTTGATGTTCTCAAAGCCGTTCTCTCCTGAGGGGCGACTGTAGGAAGTGTCAGCAGCATTTGCTACCGAAGAACCGCTGTGGTCATAGGTATACTTGCCGGAAGTGACGGGAGTTTCAACAACCTTGATCAGAGTTTCTTTTCTGAACTTGGTTGTGGTAGCCGTTGCAGCGGCATTTGCGGTGATTGTGTAGTCGCCGTCTACCTGTACCCATGCATTCGGCGATGCGTTTGTATCCCACTTGTATACCTTGAATGTGAATGTATCGGTTGTGCCGATGTTATCGGTTGTCTTGTAGAGGTTTACGCTGTGCAGCTCGGTGTTGTGAACGTAGATATCCTCATCGGTTTGTTCTGTATAAGTATATCCGTTGTTCTGAGCTGTCGATGTGGTTGTGTCAACCGTGATTTTCTCAAACTCATAACCGGATGGCATATCACTGCCTGTAAGCTCGGTAATGGTTACGGATGCGTCCTTCGGAACGGTAACGGTTGCCGTGTCGTCCTTGCCAAGGGTTGCATAGCCTGCCGAGAATGAGTCTGATGTGTAATCTGTTAATGTATTAGTGTTGGTAGGAGTATACTGAGCCTTAATCTTAAAGCTTTTTCCTGTTGTTGCGGTATCTGTTACCTTGTGGATGGTAACGGTTTTGTCATTGATCTTGTTAGTTACCGTCACGGTAGCGTTGCTTGAAGGAACGGTAAATGTGAGTGTGCTGGCGTTAGCCGAAGCAATTACAGTTGAATTACCGTCCATCGCTACGATCGACTGACAGGTGAAGTCGGTTTCCGCCGCTTCGCTTACGGTTATTTCCGCACCCTCAGGAACGTTTTCGAGAACAATGCTTTCACCGTTTTTGATCGCCATGCCGGAAAGGGAGCCGCTTGCGGAAGCTGCGGAAGCGATAGAACGGGTCCACGTTGTAACTGCTGTGTCGTCAGCCCCGTCAGGCTTGATAGAAGCGGAGATCGAGAACTCCTCAGTGCTGTTGTTTGAGTTGCTGATTGCCTTGGTGATCGTTACATTATGCGTCGCAACAGCATTCACGATTGCAACTGCGGCAGTTGCGGAACCTGTGGTTTTGAATGTTACATTCGGCTTAGTATTGGATGTAACATTTGCTCCGCCTGTTGCGCCAATGCTTGTGCAGGAATAGCCTGTGGGCATTGTTCCCTCGGTAACCTCTACGGTCGCTCCAACGGGAACGCCGGTAAAGGTGAGAGTCTCGGTGCCCCAAATCTTAACATCGCTGTTGGCGGTGCCGTTAGTTACCGAACCGGTGTGTGCTGTGTAGGAGCCTGAGGTTGTGTAACTGCTTGTGTAAGCATACGTCTTTGATGAGCTGCCGGATTCGTCTGTGATCTTAACAGTGAGCGGGAACTCGGTGTACTTGCCTGTAGCGCCGCCTGTTACTGACTTGTTGATAGTAACGGTCGTTGTTTGGACATTATTAGTGATAACAAGACCCTTATCAGCGTTAACGGTGGTATAGGCGGAAGTCTCGCCTTGCGTAAAATGGAAATCGGCGTCAGTGCCGACTGCGTCTATCGAGCCGATAGCGTACTTGGGCGAATTAACGTCCGTTTCCTCGACCTTGATCAGCGAATTCGCTTTAAGACCGCTTATTGTAAAGGTTTCGTCCTTTTTAATTGTGTACTTGCCTGTGGTTGCGTCAGCGGTGTGCTGACCGATCGCAGCTGTATACTGCGTCCAGTTTTGAACACTCGCGTTATCCTTCACCCAAACCTTGATCTTGAACTCATCATCAGTGTTGTTGATGTTGGTTTCTTTTTTGATGGTGTAGGTGTACTCATTACGGTTGTTGATGTAGGTGATTTCAGGCTTAGCATCCTTTGTCTGGAACTTAACCTCACCTGTTGCCGTGTTAACCGAAGGAGCAGGAACGTTTACGCCTCCGGTTGAGGAAGCCATATCCGGTGTATCTGCCGAAACGTTATAGTAGCTATAGAGCGTACCCGCTGTTTCGGTAATCTCGTAGTAGGTACCTACGGGATAATGCAGTGTAATAGTATCACCGTGGTGAATCGTAATATTTCCGTTGGAGGTAGACTCTGTAGTTGTTGTTCCTCCTAAAGTACTCCTTGTGTAGTTGATCGTAGAGATAGCGGCTGTGGCAGTATGAGGAGTTGTGCCGTCATACATATGATTAGGCTTACCATTATCCCATGCACTGATATGAATTGTGTGGTCAACTGTTGTATCTACGGAATCTGTCGTCTTTTTGATTTCAACATCATTTTGCTTAACGATGTTTCTCTGAACCAAATTCAAATCAGAATTAACAGTTATGTAACCCGTAGCAAGGTTAGTTGCCGAACTGTCTGTTGCCTGAGCGCTTTGAACAAGTTCTTTAGTTGTAAATCTTTGTTCACCGGTAATCGGCGAAATACCTACTGCGGTCTCTTGAATTTCAACGCGTGAGCCCTTGGGGATGTTGTTGAACTGAATATAACCGTCTTTTTCAACCACATAGTTACCTGCTGCCGCAGCGGTCGCACCGTCGCCTGTTGGAGCGGTGGCAGTGCCGGTTCCGTTTACACTTACCAAACCGGTACCGAGCGGATCATAGTTAGCACCTGAGCCGTGCGGATTTAAATCAACGTGCATGGTAAACTTTGAGCCGTCGTTGTATTCGTAATCGCTAAAGTTATCTCCGTTCTTTTTATATATCTTTTTGGTAACCCTGATCGTTTGCGGAATAAACTCATTTGATACGGTTATGTTAACGTCGGCCGTACCCATTGTAAACTGCTTGGCATAATTGTTGCCAGCAACATTTGTGAGAGTTACATTGCCTGAGGTAATTCCGCCGAATGTGTAGTAATCAGACACATAATCACTTTCAATAACTCTGACTATGGTACCCTTTACAACATCGGGAACGGTAATAACGTCGCCCTTTTTGATAGAATACTGATAACCGCCGCCGGCAATAGCATCTCTTGCTACCGTTCCGGTTGTGTTATCATGGTGGGTTACGTTGAGGGTCAGCGCCTGAAGATCTGTAAATGTGTTTCCGCCGTCTGTCGAGAACTGAACTCTGACCTTGAAGTTTGTGGCGTAGTCATAATCGGCGTTTGTTGTCTTTGTAATCAAGACATTGTTCCTGACCTGATTGTTGCGGATAGTGACTGCAGTTGTGTCGTTGTCTATAACAATGTTGTCATAGCCGTTTTCAACCTCACCCACAGTGCTTATCACGGAGGTGCCGTCTGTTACGCTTGAGCCTGTTCTTGAAAACTCAAACGTGGTGCCGCTCTTCGGAACCTCAACAACCTTGTATTTCTCACCGGTGTAAACCGTCAGCGAAGCTGTCGCATCCTTTGCAAGGGTCAGCTTGTGAGTAGAATCACTGAAGCTGCCTGAACCGCTGTATGTAAAGCCGGGGTCTGTTGTAATCAATTCATAATCTGCCGGAGAAGCATTAGCGTTCCACTTATATACATAGAAATCAAACGTTTCGCTTGTGGATGTGTCGGCTGATTTTGTGATCGTGAGGGTGCGCTTTTTCTTGTTGTTGAACGTTATTTTCTGTCCGGATACATCAGCAATCGTTACCCTCTTACCGTTTGTAACATCAGCTGATGTAGTAATGTTGGTAACGGTAGCGCCGTTGTAGGTGTAAGTGTTAACAGGTGTTTCTGTTACGGTTATCTGCGAACCCACAACAACCTCGGTGAGAGTAATGCTCTCGCCGCCCTTGATCGCCAAACCACCGGATGGGAAGTTTGTCTGAGGATCGCCGTTCACATCTGTGTACGCGCCTGTATACTCTTCGCCGTCCATGGTGACATTCATGGTAAATCCGGTAGATGTATCGGTAACGTCGATCGTCTTCTCAATTGTGAGTCCCTGTGTGGGGAGATTCAGCTTTGAGTAGAATTTCAGCGCACCGGCGCTTGTCTTGAATTCGGATTCTCCGTCAATGATCTCAAAGAAGCTCTCAACGGGAATAGTGAATTTAACCGTGCGGACATTTCCGGAAACGCTCGAATCCGTAATTGTGTATACGTATCCGTCCTCATCCGTAAACGTGCTGTTCACAGTGGTGGGGATCTCAATCGTTTGTCCGTTGTCTGCGGAGAATTTGATAAAGTTACCCGTTGTTGTGGTAGTCTTTAAGGTGATTTCCAAAACATTGCCGCTGTTTTCAACAATGTAGGTAGGTGTAATGTTGGTTGTTGCCGCGTGACCGGACTCGGGTGAAGTGTAGATAGCCGTGCCTGCGGAATCGAGAACTCTAACCTGATTAACGGTTGTACCTGTACCTGTTGTGTCAGTGGTGAGTGTATGGAGCACACCGACTGTACCTGCTACGGCAAGCTCGGAATAGAAGTTCAGTGACTGAACCAAAAGCTCTGTTCCTGCCTCGTTAAAGAAATCCGAGAGCGGATAGGTTTTGGTCATTGTGGCATTGTTTGGAGCTCTTGTTCCGTTGTAGCCGTTGTCGCCGAGATCTTCATAACCGCCGTTGTGGTCATTTTCGAGCCAGCGTGAAAAGCTCGATGTACCTATCGGGTCTGTTCTGAGAGTAACCTCAAGTTTATATGTGTCCTTATATGAGTTGAGATTCTGGAAGTTCTGAATAGTAAAGTTTGCGGGGCTTGATGTTGTGTTGCCGCCGGTTGTTGCTACTCCGGATGCAGTTACGACCTGATTGTTTTCATCAAGTATTCTGTATGTGAGATAGTAGTAACCTTTACCCTGAGAGCTCGCCTTCTTCTCATGCGTGAGGTTAAAGGATGTTGCCGGGAGCTTTTCAACCACTGCAACCAGGCAGTAGTTTGTATCGATTGTCATGTCTGCGGCGGTACCCTGTGTGGGAATGTCAACGTAGTCCGCGACATTGTCGGAAAAATCTCCACCGAGAACCGTACCGGCTGATGAACCGAGCTTCATGTAACGGAAGCCCTTGAACATATAACCGTTACCAACATTGATACGCATTGTAGCGGTGGTTTCACGGTTGGGGAACCAAACGTCAACATCATACAGTGAGCCCGCTGCATTGCCGGCTGCCTCAGCCTGCGCCTTAGTGGCGTAGCCCGCGCCGACGTCTGCGGTGCCGCCCGCGTTGTTCGCAACAAGAGCGTACTTGGTGCTGTCACTTGTGTTGACCTGAACAACCTTGATTTTTGCGTTGGTCGGGTCGGTGGATTTTGAGTAGATCCAGCGGCCGTCAATACGGATACCTGAGTTGTTCTCAGCACCGTTGCTTCTGCCTGTGTGATCGCCGTCTTTTACGACCTCTTCATGCTCGTAAGAAATCTTTACGTCATAATTGCTGTATGTGTCGTCGATAAGATTGTATTCAGCCGTATCGGTGTGCTCGATGAAATACGAGGGAGGAGCTGTGGCGATCAGTGTGCCGCTGCTGTTATAAACCTTCCATACGGTAGCCCATTTACCGATATTCTGTCCGTCGGAAGCTGAGTCATTCCAGTTCTGGTTACCTACGCTTACAACATACAGTGTGCCGGAAGGAGTTCCCGTAACTTCTTCGCCGATCAGGTTGATCTTGTTACCGTCGTAGTTTGTGAGGTCTTCCCACTGGTAGTAGGAATCGCTCGCGAAGCCGCTGGAAAGGCTTCCTGTTGAACTGCTGCCGAGCTGATTATAATTATCATTGTACTTCGACGCAAGATGAGAATTAGAATAGCTTTTGTGATCTCTCAAATTGTTTGAGTTACTGTCCGTATTTGCGTTGGAAGTACGCGGAGGATCGGCAAGCGGAATCCTGTAGGATGAATTGTTTGGCTTGTATTTAATAACATACTGAATGGTATCTACCTTGGCAATTTTTGAAATCGCGATCGGGTCATAGTAGTCGTAGCTCTGCAGATTGTAATAACTGCCGTTGTAGCCCACAAATTTTTTGTGAACTGTTTCGTTTTCCCAGTAGTTATCAATAAGTACGCCTTTAATACGTGTTGATGAAACAGTTCCGTCTTCTTCAATATAATACTCGGGGACGTACATATAGTACTTACCGGAACCGTCCTTGAGCATCGGCTGACCGGGGTAGTTACCGTTATTTTTTGTAGCGCTGTACCATGTGTAGCAGCCGATAGTGGTATTGCCCTGCTTATCAGCCCACGCTGTGCCGAGAGTTGACGCGTCAACATAGAATTTTACGTACTTTTTGTTTTCAAAGGCGGGCTTGTTGTAATATACGGGAGTGATTTCGAGATCGCCGGAGCCTGCCGGAACCTCGATATTCGCTTTGTATACATTTGAGCTGCCCACCTGAGAAGCCATAAAGGTTTCACCGTTTACGACATATGCCATAACAGCCCAGCCGCCGGTGCGAGTCACCTCGGTTTGAACGGTTATAGTCGTGTTTACGTTGTCCTGATAATAATAGGTTTTGTACTCGTCGTTATATCCCTTATAGCTGGGTATGCCCAATTTATCGGTCTGAAGTGTGCTGCCTGCGGTAACCTTGGTGTAACCCCATCCGGCTGTACCGCCGCATGTGCCGTTTTTCGCATAAATCGTTTTGTATCCGGATTCGCCTGAAGTGTCGTCGATTACGTCGCTTTCCGAGCCGCCGGGTTCAATCCTGCCTTTTACTACCTTAACTTCAACAGTGTCATCACTGCCGGTATTGCAATAAAGCAATAAAGTATAAACAGTG
Source organism: uncultured Ruminococcus sp. (assembly GCA_902777275.1). Lineage (GTDB taxonomy): Bacteria > Bacillota > Clostridia > Oscillospirales > Acutalibacteraceae > Ruminococcoides. Next base: position 97,805 of record CACYTI010000001.1, read on the forward strand.
CCGGAACCGGAATCATGATAAAACCTTGCGTCTCCGGATGAAATTGACGCTTCTTTTGTGAGAGTCTGCCAACTACTGATTAAATCATTATTACCATCTTTTTTGTAATATTTGCTGTCCGTGTATGCTTGAACGTGATAATGTCCGGGCGAAGCATCATTTGCAGTAAAGTATCCGATCCTTATATCGGTCTTACCGTCGTAAGTATAACTTTGGTACCGCGTGGTTGACACTGCGCTGTCACTTGATGTTAATCCGGATTCCTCAGGCCAGACATTAAATTTCCATGAAGTAGTAGTTCCCGCAGATATATAATTCGCCACAGCGCGGAAATTGCCCCTCGCCTTGAGCTTAATGGTTTGATCGGTCAACGAACCCTGCGTTATTGTATAGGATCCGCCCTCGATTATCCATTTATCGAATGTTTGACCGGAAATAGTCTGCGCTGTGAGAGTGATCTCATCGGCGTCGGTCGCCTGATAGCAGCTCATGGAGCTTCCGCCCTCAAGTGGGGTATATGTTCCGGTTGAGATCGATGACCCGTTCTTTTGTACAGTCGGGTGATTGCTGCCCGTGCTGCTTTTCGCGGTGAAATAAATATTCGTCGCGTCCGCAAATACGGCTGTGACCGTGGTGTTTGCGGTAAAGCCCGTAAGATAGATATTGTTTCCGTCAATTGAAACATTACCGCTTGTGGTTCGGGCTGTCTTTAGGACCTTACCAGAGGCGGGTACAGCGGTAATCGTAACCGTAGCGCCCTTATACGCCTTTGTGCCGTCGTCAGCCGCCAAACCGCCTGTGATCGACGCGGTACCCAAAGAGGTATCGTTGCTCTGGGCGGTAATGGTGTATTTCTGACTCGGCTCACCTGCGGTGAACAGCGCATAGTATGTAGTATCGCTGTTTACGGCGGGAGAAGTAGCACCCGTTGCGGTAGTGCTGAATCTGTTTGTGCACGCCGCGTCGGAATACCAGCCTTCAAAGGTATAAGTAGCTTCGCCGCGCTCTGCGGAAAGCGAGGTCGTGGTGCCGCTCTTGATTCTGGCAGGCGAAGCCGAGGCGGTGCCTACCGAAACATCGCCGTCGTGAACCGTACTGTCTGTCTGACCGGTCGTGGGGTTAAAGCCCTTGTACTTAACCGCCGTTGAAACCGTAACGGTCAGATTCTCTATGGTTAGCTTGCCATAGGGGTTGCTGCTGTTGAGCGGATGTGCCTGATCGATCGTGATTTTGTAGTAGGTGTCGGGGTGCAGAATGATCGAGCCGCCGCTCACCTTGTTTACGATATAGGCGTTGTCGCTGCTGCTTATGCCCGACTCAGGCATATTGTAGTCATCGCCGTATTTATCGTAATATGTGTCGCCTATTTTAAAGGCGCGCTGCGCGGTGTCCATAATGCCGATATTGATATCGGCTCCGTGACCGGTTGCAGCCAACTGCTGCAGCGTCTTTGTTTTCAGCTCTATGCTGTATTTTCCGCTGCCTTCGTCGGTGGCTACCTTCATCGAATTAAACTGAGTTTCCCACCAGCCGTTTGACGGAGTCGTGCTTGAGGAAGGTACATTCGCCGACGAACCGTTGACAGATTCAAGATATTCGCTGTGAATGTTACCTGTGATGTAGAAATTGGGATCCGGATTTGCTGTGACATCCCACATTATGCCTCTGTCTTTTGTGCTGAAATATACTGTAATTGTACTTCCGCTGATAAGTCCGTCCGTATATATTTTATTTTGACCAATAGTTGTACTCGTACTATAATAAGGAGTTTTCCAGTTACCTGCTGCTAAAGGTTCCTGCTGCCAGTTGTAATATCTCCTGGATTCAGCGCCGTAAATAACAAGATATTGCGGAGTGGTGGTTGTTGTTATATTAGCCGAATAAAGGGTCGGATCAGTTGCCGATTGCTGCATTTGAAAACCGTTTGTGGTTAATTTGTCCTGACCATTAATGTAGCCGTCAACATATAGGGTAGAAGAAACAATCCAAAGCTTACTACTGCTTTTCTTAAACCAGAAAAAATACTCACCTGCAGGTCCGGTAAATGTTAAGTTTCCCCCACTACCTAATGTTTGAGCATCACTATCCGGGGTTACATTAGCACCTAACCCATACCACGTAGAACCCTGATTGATTTTATATGTATCTCCAGTATCTATCGTGACTTTACAGTAGTAATAACCGCTATCTACGGCTGTCATTGGATTGCTATCATTCCAATTATTAAAACTGCCTTTAAGATAAATAGGATCATCACCTGTACTCGCACTGTCAATCGTCGCCGCGTCTGTGGCTACGAACGCCGCCGTGAAGCACGAAAACAGCATACAAAGGGACAGAACAACGGATAACGAGGATTTTGATATCCGTTTAACCTTATGTTTCATAGATTTTTACCTCCATTTCTTAAATATATATAAGTTAAATAATGTTTGATATATATTAACAAATGCTGCGCCTGAACCGGCAAAAAGAAAAGTGGTTCTTGCCGACTGTTCACTGCCGCATTTGGATTTTCCGTTAAACCGCATCATTCCCCGGAACCTGCGACACTCTAAATCAAGCCGTCGCCGCAAAGATTGCGTAGGGGCGCACCCGCGTGTGCGCCCGGGCGAACACATGGGTTCGCCCCTACAAATCCAAGGAAAACATATCTATTTTCAGAAGTTAACGAATAATCTCTCCGCTTTTCGGAATGAAAGTAAAAGCTTATTCGGGTCCGTCTCTCAGTTTTTTATATGTTTGCCCGTAATTATTCCGTTTATCCGTTACGCGTTTGTTCATCAATTATCCCCCCTTTTTTACATTTATGCACTTTTAACAGAAACTATGGTACTTTTTTATTGATATAGTGCAAGTTTTTTCAAAAGAATATAATTAGATAAGATATATTTTAGCATAAAACTTACAATATTGCAACAGTTTTTTGAAATACCGATGATTTTTTTGGCTATTTTTTCGGATATTTCTTTCTTAAAATTATACGCGATATACGCGCTCTTTTATTGAAGCTTGTAATTTTTTTAAAGAAAAAAAAAAGAAACCAAGGCGGCATAAACCTTGATTCCTTTTAATGTTAATTTTCTTCAAACGGTACTATCGAGCTGTATTCGCCGGGGTCGGGGTCGGGTTCCGGCTCGGGGTCGGGTCCCGGCTGAGGCTCGGGTTCAGGCTCGGGCTCGGGCTCGGGCTGTGAGGATTCTCCGCCGCCGCTGCTCTGCTCAGACTGGCTGCTCTCGGCAGGCTGAGGCTGCGGCTGAGGAGTGTAACTTGTGTCGTCGTCATCGTCGTCATCGTCATCATCATCGTAGCTGCTTCTGCCCGTAGACGAGGATGAGGAGGATGATGAAGATCTGCTGCTGTCGTCATCGTCGGAGCTGTCTTGCGTATAAGATGAATCGTACGAGTCGGTTTCGGTATTGGAAGAAACGCGGGCAGCCGCCGTGCTCGCGGGCTCGGTGACCTCTATCTTCTTGCCGCTCAGCTCAGCCTTCATTTTGACCTTTAGAACCACAAGGTCAAAAATCGAGGTCTGGTCGGTCAGACCCGAAACGCCCTTGTAGCGGTAAACCGCGACAAGGTGACTGTCGCCGTTGTAGTAATATCTGACATTGTTAAGATTTGTTTCACTCAGGCTGTCGGTCTTGGAGTTCTCAAGCTTCGCCTTTTGCTCTTCGGTCTTTGCCTTTTTTGCAAGCTCGTCAAACTTCTTTTTGATTTCGGCGCTGACCTCTGTTTTTACGTCGTCTTTTTTGGCGTCAGCCTGTTCGAGGACGTCGTCCTCAAAGATCTGCTTGCCCGTGATAACGTCTAAATTGTAAATATAAAAATCACTTTTCGCCTTGTCAACAGTGCGGCGCTCAATCACCACGCTGAGCAGGCTGCCGTTGAGGAAAGCCGCGTAGTCAATGCGGTCAACGGGTTTTCCGTCCTTTGAGTTCATGTTTTTGAGTTCGACGTCAAAGTTAGCGGTGATGTCAAGATTGATGCGCTTTGCGTCGTTGCTGTCAAGCTTTATCTCGGGGAGGCGGCTCGGCATTTCCTTGTTCTTGATATCCTTTTCGCCCTTGATAAGGAAATCGCCCGAAAACGGCAGCTTCTTCTCGGTTTTGGTGGAAACATAGGTTTCAGCCGTAGCGTTCTTGGGAACCGATGAAGACTGCTCGCTGTCGTTGCCTTTCTTACTGCCGGATCCGCAGGCGCACATTGTCAGCGCAAGCATACACACGAGCACAGCCGACAGGATTCTTTTCATATACATACCTCTTTTCAAATATAGTTTTGTTATTTTTTTGAGTATTATTCCGTTTTCAATTTTGTCCGTTACATTTTAGTATAGCATTTTGAGTTTGAGATTTCAAGGTAAAAATATAACTAATTCCGTTTTATCCTCAGTTTTGGCTGTTTTTTGTCGGGTTGTACAAATTATTCGCCCTGCGGTTCGGATATTTGCGGTAATTATGCCGTTATTATTTGTTAATTCGAGCAGATTTTTGTTGCTGATGTTGAATAACAAAACAAAATATGATATAATATTACCGAATTTTTCGTCTGCGGGGGTGAATCGGCGTGAGTGTATCTGTTTTTCGTAAGCGCGCCGCTGCGCCTGTTTTAGCCGCCGCCTGCGCCCTGCTGTGGGGCACCGCGTTTCCTTTTATAAAGTTAGGCTACAGTGCGTTTGAGATCGCCGCCGATGACCGGGGAGCGATGCTGCTCTTCGCGGGGCTGCGTTTTTCGATCGCGGGACTTATGGCTTTGGCGCTGACACTCTTCAAAAAAAGCGGAAGCGGATCTATAAAAAATCTGCTGCCCGCCGCCGCTCTGCTCGGAGCGGTGCAAACCTTCGCTCAATATCTCTTTACATATATAGGTTTAGGGCTGACGACCGCCGCGAACACCTCGATAATAACCGCCTGCGCGTCGTTCCTGACCGTGCTTGCCGTGCCGCTGTTCTTTAAAAGCGACCGCATAACCGCCGTTAAGCTGCTCGGCTGCGCTTTGGGCTTTGGCGGTGTGCTTATCGTCAACCGCGGCGGAGGAGTAACGGCCGAGACCCTGCCGGGCGACCTGCTTGTTTTTATCTCCACTGTCTGCGCCGCTGCGGGAAACATCATCGCGAAAAAAGCAGGAAAAGGGCGCGACCCACTGCGGCTCACCGCGTGGCAGCTTTTGATAGGCGGCGCACTTCTGTGCATGGCGGGGCTCATCCTCGGCGGCAGGCTGAATTTGCTAAACCTGAACGGGCTGCTTATTCTGCTATGGCTCGCGTTTGTCTCGGCGGCGGCGTTCTCGGTGTGGACAGCTCTGCTTAAATATAACCCCGCAAGCAAAATTTCGGTTTTTATATTGCTGGTGCCCGTGTTCGGCACCCTGCTCTCGGGGCTGCTGTTGGGCGAGCAGGTGTTCCGCGCAGAGGTGTTTATTTCGCTCGCGCTGATTTCGGCGGGTATTATCCTTGTGAATTTGTCAAAGGTCGGTGAAAAGCATGGCGTGTAAAATCAGGGGCGTTATCTCGGACATGGACGGAGTTATTCTCGACTCTGAAAAGCTTTATGTGCGGTTCTGGTGCGAGGCGGCTGATTTTTACGGCTACCCCATGGAAAGGCGGCACGCGCTCGGCATACGTTCAATGGCGCGTCCGTTCGCGATAGAGCGGCTGCAAGGGTGGTTCGGAAAGGATTTTGACTACGACCTTGTTCGTAACAAGCGGATCGAGCTGATGGACAAATATGTCGGCGTACACGGAATTCAGGCTAAGCAGGGCGCGAAGGCTCTGCTTGAGTGGCTGAAAGCGAACGGCTACAGCGTCGCTCTTGCCACCGCCACGCCCGTTGACCGCGCCTCACTGTATTTGGGCAACGTCGGGCTGCTCCGGTATTTCGACAAGGTTTGCAGCGCGCGTCAGGTCAAAAACGGCAAGCCTGAGCCGGACATTTACCTGTTCGCCGCAAATAAGCTCGGTCTTGCTCCCGAGGAATGCCTTGCGCTGGAGGACTCGCCCAACGGTGCGCGTTCAGCCGCCGCCGCAGGCTGCAAAACCGTTCTCATTCCCGATTTGGATAACCCGGCGGAGGAGCTAAAGGATTTGATTTTCACCTCTGCCGACAATCTGATAAGGGTGATTGAAATACTCACTCAAACGCAAACCGATAAATAAGGTTTTTGGGCAGCATGACGGAGAATCTGACAGCGCGATTTACGCACCCGAATCAATCAGTGCTTCCATAACAAAAAGCAGCGTGACGCTGCACCCGGTCCCGCCATTTATGATGTTTTCTTGTTCGGAAAGCTTCATCAACGGCGGGACGGATATATTTCTAATAAATCAAAAAAGCAAAGCACTTTCGGAAACAAAGAACCGGAAGCGCTTTAATTCTTGTATTGATTATGGTGCGACAAAGAAAATATCCTGCGGAATGATCGCGTGGAACAGCAAAACCGAAGCGATACCGCAAATTATTCCCAAAAACATACCCACAACAACGTCGGTGAGGTAATGCACCCTGAGATAAACACGTGAAAAACCGATCGTGATAGAGAGAAGCAAAATCGGCTCAAACACAAAAATCGGGAATCCGCAAAGGAGCACTACCGTTGACACCGCGAACGAAGAAGCCGTGTGACCCGACGGGAACGAGTAAAACGCGCGGGGGTCTTTTATAAGCTTGTCCTGCTCGTCAAGCTCGGTGCAGGGACGGATACGCTTTACCGCGTGTTTGATTATGCCCTCGCCCATGAGAGATGTGAGTCCGATGGCAAAAATCACCACCAACCCGGAGAAGCGCCAGGCAGGGACAATCAGGAACAAAATTATGACGAACCACCAAACGATTCCCGCGTTGCCAAGCTTTGACGCTCCGACCATGATTTTGTTAACTACAGGTCTGTGTATACGCGTAATATTATCAAAGATTCTGTCATCAAGGTTTTTAAGTCTGGCAAACATTTTTATCCCTCCTTAAAGATTTTATGCCTTTACTGCATAATGCGTAAGGTTAGTATTATTGTATCATACAAAACCGTTTTTTTCAATAGCGCGGATAAATCTGATAAAGAAAATATATGAAAATTTTCTGCAGTTTTACGGGGTTATTTTCATCATTTTGCCGAGAACAGTCCTACATTTTTAAATAGCTGCTTTCTCAACCTTATAGCCCTTATCTTTCAGATACTCTACAATTCCCGTATCTCCTATAATATGAGCCGTACCGACGGCGACAAAAACATTTTTGCCGCTTTCAAGATATGAAACAGCCTTTTCACCCATCTTTTTATTGCGATCGTAGGTCATGGTTTTTTGATAATCCTCAACAAGCTTTTCCTGCTCGGGCGTAAGCTCCTCGTCGGAGCTGTCAATACCCTCGCCCTCAAGATTTTCCAGGATTTTCTCCTCGTCGCCAACCGTCCACGCGTCGTACAAAGCCTTTAAATCGTAATTGTAATCATCTTTTGTTTCAAAGAACGACTCGATCTGCAGGTTTACAAGCTCGTCGGAGAAGCCGGCAAACATTTCCACCTGAAACTGCGCCGACTCAAACGAGAGCACCTCTTTTTCAAACTCATAGGCCTTTCTTGTCAGCATTCCGTCAACGCCGTAATCGGGCGAATAGTCGCTTTGTTGAACCGCCGTTTGAGAAAGCAGCATATCCCAGAATCCGGGCTTGTACACGTCATACATTGAATTATAGTTTCCCGCGTCGGTCAGATAGCTTACGCATTTGTCGTAGAGGTCGGAGCGCAGATGATCCTTGACCGTTGTTCCGTCGGTAAGCAAAAAGGTCTTCATTGTCGCCATCTGCCCTTCAAGATTGCCTTCGTATTCCACGGAGTCAAACTCCACCGCGAGCGCGTCGCAGGACTGCAATTCGTCGCACAGACTGTTAACGATTTGGTCGTTGCGGTTGTCGCCGACATGGATCGTGCCGAAAAGATACATTGTGTTGCCGTTTTTGCCCTCTGCCTTATACAGCAGCGGAGAAATCGTGCCGGTGTAATCCGGAGCCGCAGTCGCCTCGGTCACGGCTTCGGTTACTGCTTCCGTTCCCGAAGGCTCTGTGGATGATATTTCAGATGTTGAGCCGCAGCCCGACAGGAGAGCGACCGCCGAAACGGAGAGCGCGGTTATTAGAGCGAGTGATTTTTTAAAGAGCTTCATTTCTTTCTCCTTGAAAAATGCGGCGGACAGAGAATGACCTTCTATCCGCCACAGCAATAATCAATTAATTATTTCTCGTTTACGACCTCGCGGATAACGCGCGCGATATGGGGCTGAGTCAGTCCGAACAGATCGAGCAGCTCCCAGGCGGGTCCGCTGTAGCCGAAGCAGTCCTGAACGCCTATGCGGCTGATCTTGACGGGACACTCGGCGGTAACGACCTCGCTAACGGCGTCGGCAAGACCGCCGATGACGTTGTGCTCCTCAACCGTGATGATCCTGCCGGTTTCCTTGGCAGCCTTTATGATAATATCGCGGTCGATCGGCTTTATGGTGTGGATATTGATAAGGCGAGCGGAAATGCCCTCAGCCTCAAGCTCTTTTACAGCCTTGATAGCCTCGTTTACAACAAGACCCGTTGCAATGACCGCCACATCATTTCCTTCGTGCAATGTGATACCCTTGCCGAGCTCAAATTCATATGTTTCGGGATCGTTGAAGCTGTCTATCGCGAGTCTGCCCAAACGGATATAAACGGGTCCGTCATATTCGAGCGCCGCCTTTGTAGCCGCCTTCATCTCCCAGTGGTCGGCGGGATTCAGCACCATCATGTTCGGAATGGCGCGCATAATGCCGATATCCTCTATGCACTGGTGGGTCGCTCCGTCCTCGCCGGTCGAGATACCCGCGTGGCTGCCGGCGATTTTAACGTTGAGGCAGGGATAAGCGACGGAGTTTCTTATCTGCTCGAAGGCTCTGCCTGTGGCGAACATAGCAAAGGAAGCCGCTACGGGGATCTTGCCCGAAGCCGCCATGCCCGCGGCTACGCCGATCATATTTTCCTCGGCTATTCCGCAGTCAAAAAAGCGGTCGGGAAACGCCTTCTGAAAAATGCTTGTTTTTGTGGCGGCGGCAAGGTCAGCGTCGAACACAACAACGTCCTTGTTTGTTTCGGCAAACTCGCAAAGCGCCTCGCCAAAGCTTTCTCTGGTTGCCTTTTTAATGATTTCAGCCATCAGCACTCACCCTCCAGTTTCTTAAGCTGAGCTTCAAGCTCGGCGGTCGCCAGCTCAAACTGCTCTTTGTTAGGGGCAACACCGTGCCAGCCTACCTGATTCTCCATGAATGACACGCCCTTGCCCTTTACGGTCCTGCACAAAATCGCGGTGGGCTTGCCTTTTACGGTCTTAGCCTTGTCAAGAGCGTCCTTTATCTGCTCAAAGTCGTGACCGTCGATTTTGAAAACCTCAAAGCCAAAAGCCTCAAACTTTTTGTCGAGCGGTTCAATTCCCGCTACGTCGTCAACAGTGCCGTCGATTTGAAGTCCGTTCTGGTCAACCATAACAACAAGATTATCTAAATTATTGTGCGAGGCGAACATAGCGGCCTCCCAGACCTGACCTTCCTCGACCTCGCCGTCTCCGAGCAGGGTATATACACGATAGTCTTTTCTATCAAGCTTTGCGGCTAAAGCCATTCCGCATGCGCTGGAAACGCCTTGTCCGAGCGAGCCTGTGCTCATGTCTACGCCGGGGGTTTTGTTCATGTCGGGGTGTCCCTGAAGCATGGATCCCACATGGCGGAGATTTGTAAGCTCGTCCCAGTCGAAAAAGCCCTTCATAGCTAACACTGCATACAGGCTGGGGCAGCAATGACCCTTAGACAGCACAAAGCGGTCGCGGTCCTCCCATTGGGGATTACGCGGATCAACATTCAACTCTTTATAATAGAGATAAGTAAATAAATCGGCGGCGGAAAGCGATCCGCCCGGATGACCCGATTTGGCGTGAAATGTGCCGAGAATGGCACCGATCCTTGACTTCGTCGCAAGAATCCGAAGCTGCTTGATTTCCGAACTATCCATTATCTAACCATTCCTTTCCACAGCGCGAAAGCGGACGCACTGTATCAACTATTCTTATTATACACAATCCTGTTAAAATTTCAACAATGTTTTCGGCATAAAATTATTTTGTTAAAAAATATATAATATCACCCTTGAAACTGTCGAGAAATGTGTTATAATTAATGAGGTAAATCACAAATCAAAAGCACTATAATTTCAAACGGGAAAAATGAGGTGTAAAATATGCTTTTAACCGCCGATGTGGGCAACACAAATATCAAGCTCGGCATCTTTGACGGCGATGAGCTGAGATACAAATTCCGCTTCGCGACCAACGACAAAAAGACCAGCGACGAGTTTGCCGTGGTGCTTTACACTTTTTTTCAGATATACGATATCGACTATAAAAAAATCAACGGTTCCATAATCAGCTCGGTCGTACCCAAGGTCACTCAGCCTCTCGGCACGGCGATCGAGATAGTCACGGGCGTAAAGAGCCTTGTGATCGGACCGGGGCTGAAATCGGGCATGGACCTCAAAATCGACCGCCCCGAAACTCTCGGTGGCGACATCGTGTGCGGCTGCGTGGGAGCGTTTGAAAAATACGGCGGTCCTGCCATCGTTATCTTTATGGGAACGGCTACGGTTATCGCTTATGTTGACGAGCACTGCGCCTATCGAGGCGGAGTTATCGCTCCCGGAGTGGGAATCTCCCTTGACGCGCTAACAAGCGGGGGCGCTCTGCTTCCCGCAATTGATTTAATGGCTCCTAAAAAGGCGATCTGCACCAACACGGCGGACTGTATGCGTTCGGGTATAATGAACGGCACCCGCTGTATGCTCGACGGAATGATAGATATGTTTATAAATGAAACGGGCAAGGCTTGTAATGTCGTAGCCACCGGCGGACTCGCTCCGCAGATGATAAAAAACTGCACTCATAAAATAGTGTTCGAGGAAAATCTGATCCTCGACGGGCTGAGACTGATTTATATGAGGAACAAAAAACCGCATACATCCGTCTGAAACACAATGCCGTAAATTTACTGCATTTATCCAAGGCGGTTGTAAATAAATTATTTGCGCTTCACCTTTATTAAGGAAGGGAAGCAGCAGGAGGATTTTTTATGACAAACACAAAGAAAACCATCAACAGCAAGACCGAACGGCTTGTGGGGCTTGCAATTCTATCGGCAATTGTTATTGTATTGCAATATCTATCTGTAGCAATCGGTAAGATATTCCCAATGCTTCCGTTCTCAATCACACTTACATTGATTCCGATTGTTATCGGAGCAGCTATGTACGGCGCAAGCGCAGGCGCCTATCTCGGCGGTGTCTTCAGCGTTATCGTCGTCATTAACAGCATTTCCGGAATAGACGCGGGCGGTTTCATGGTATGGCAGGCTAATCCCGTTTTATGCGTAGTACTCTGTATGCTGAAAGGCATTGCAGCGGGTTTTGTCGCGGGACTGGTTTATAAGGCTTTATCTAAGTTCAATGTCATTTTCGGCACATTTACCGCTGCTATTTGTGCACCTGTTGTTAATACCGGAATCTTTATTCTCGGAATGTTTTTATTCTTCAAACCAACACTTGAAACTTGGGCAACACTGAATAACCAAAATGACGTCTTATTCTACGCGCTGTTTATCATGGCGGGTGTAAACTTCCTGATTGAGCTGGTTTCAAACATTGTTCTCAGCCCTGTTGTAGTAAAAATTATAAATGCTGTGAAAAAGCAAAAGTAAAACCGTTATTGCTTTGAACTGGCTGATACCTATATTCGCAGAGAAGGAAGCTGTTTTGTTACAATACGATATTCTCAATATTCTCTCAAATACAACCGGTTACGTTTCCGGTCAGCAGCTTGCTCAGACCCTCGGCGTGTCGCGTCAGGCGGTTTGGAAAAGCGTCAGCGCCCTGCGCGAATCGGGCTGTGAGATCGAATCTGTTCAGAACAGAGGCTACCGGCTTGTTTCTGTCCCGGGTTTTTTAAATGAAACGGCGGTAAAAGCCGCTCTCAAAACCAAAATAATCGGGCAGGATATCACTGTTTTGGACTCGGTCGGCTCCACAAACGATTACTTAAAAGCCTTGGGCGCCCGGGGCTGCAAAAGCGGTACCGTTGTCGCCGCGCGCGAACAGGTGAGCGGCAAGGGCAGGCTGGGCAGAGTGTGGCAGAGCCAAAGGGACGAAAACGTAATGTTCTCAGTGCTGCTCCGTCCGCAGATAGCGCCCTCCGAGGCGGGAACGATAACTCCGCTCACGGGGGTTGCCGTGTGCCGCGCTTTGAGAACACTCACGGGGCTTGACTGCAAAATCAAATGGCCGAACGACATTATTATAGGAAAAAAGAAGCTTGTCGGCATACTTACCGAAATGAGCGCGGAGTTTGACGCGGTCGAGTTCATTATCATCGGCGTCGGCATCAACGTAGGGCAAAAGACATTTCCCGAGGATATCTCGCACAAAGCGACCTCGCTTTTTCTTGAAACGGGAAAAGAGTTTGACAAGAATAATTTGCTCGCCGCAGCGCTGAATGAGTTAGAGAAGGTTTTTCTCGGAAACAACCTTGAGCTCTCCCCCGCCGCGCTTGACGAATACAAAGCTCTCTGCGCCACGCTCGGAAAGAACGTCACATTTATTCAGGGCGGGAAGCCCGTTGAGGGAACCGCCACGGACATTTCCGAAAACGGTGAGCTGATTGTATCGCTTCCCGGCGGCAGGATTTGCCGCGTCAACTCGGGCGAAGTCACCGCTCAGGGTATTTATTGATTTATACAAATTTACTCCCCGCAAATCGCGCGTCAGCCGCGTGATTTGCGGGAAGATTTTTTATTATGAATGAACAAACCTGCCGTCCATGAACCAAAGAATCGGAAAAACACAAAAAACGGCAAACTAAAGTGACTGTTATAAGAGTAAATAAGCACAAAGAAGCACAAAAAATTATCCCTCTGATTGTGTAACTATACAAAAATGTAAAAAACCCACAATTTTTTAAATTTTAATGATAAATTATGGTTTAAATATGCTATAATTATAACAATTATAAAAGGAAGTGCCGTTTGAACGGCGGCTTTCCTGTAATGGGGAGATCAAAGCTACGGAACAAATCATAAATATAGACAGAATGGAAAACGCTGTCGCGCTGTTTGGCAGCTTTGACAGCAATATAAAACTCATCGAGCGCGAGTTCGGAGTCAAAATAACCTGCCGCGGCAGCGAGCTGAAAATCGAGGGTGACGCCGAGCGCGCGTCAAAGGCAACAACGGTTATCGAGAGCCTTTTGCAGTTTATCAGCCGGGGCGAGGCGCTGAGCGAACAGAACGTGCGCTACTGCATTTCGCTTGTTAACTCGGGCAGCGAGGAAAAAATAGAGCAGCTTGCGGGCGACTGCATTTGCATTACGTCAAAGGGCAAGCCGATAAAGCCCAAAACGATCGGGCAAAAGCGCTACTGCAATATGATAGCCAAAAACACCGTGACGATCGGCGTGGGACCCGCAGGCACCGGCAAAACCTATTTAGCCGTTGCTATGGCTGTTACGGCTTTCAGGAGCAAGCAGGTCAACCGCATTATACTCACGCGCCCCGCTGTTGAGGCGGGAGAAAAGTTAGGCTTTCTGCCGGGAGATTTGCAGAGCAAGGTCGATCCCTATCTGCGCCCGCTTTACGACGCGCTGTTTGATATGCTCGGTGCGGAAACCTATCAAAAATATGTGGAGCGCGACAATATAGAGGTCGCTCCGTTGGCTTATATGCGCGGCAGAACGCTCGACGACAGCTTTATTATACTTGACGAGGCTCAGAACACCACGAGAGAACAGATGAAGATGTTCCTTACCCGTCTGGGCTTCAACTCAAAAATGGTGATAACGGGAGACATAACGCAAATTGACCTGCCCCCTGGCGCGAAAAGCGGCTTGAAGGACTGCATCAAAATCCTGAGAGGCATCGAGGGGATCGGTCAGTGTACGTTTGATGAAAAAGATGTTGTGCGCCATCGTCTGGTGCAGGACATTATAAAGGCATACGCCAAATTTGACGCCGGCCAAAAAAGGTAAGATAATTTAATCACGCAGAAAAGGGTGGTAACATGGCAGACAAAATCAGAGTAGTAATCACTAACAAACAAAAAACAGTTAAAATCCCCACCGGTATCCGTATGCTGGTTCGCCGCTGCTGCAACGCTGTTTTGCAGCTTGAGAAATTTCAGGGACCTGCGGAAATCAGCGTAACCTTTACCGACAACGCGGGTATCCGCGAGCTTAACCGTCAGTACCGCGACAAGGACATCGAAACCGACGTGCTCTCCTTCCCCATGGGCGAAAACGGCGTTTACGACATCGACATGGAAACAGGCGCGCAGATTTTGGGCGACGTCGTTATCTCGGTTGAAAAAGCTCGCGATCAGGCTGAGCTTTACGGTCACAGCTTTCAGCGTGAAGTCGGCTATCTTACCGCTCACAGCGTGCTGCATCTGCTTGGCTACGACCATGTGGAAAAGCTTGAAAAGGTCAGAATGCGCGAAAAAGAAGAGCTGGTCATGGAGCAGCTCGGACTTCCCGCGTCCTCAAGCTACATAGTTGATAAGCTTTAAAGCGCGGGCATGAAGAAACAGCTGCGAAGCTTTTGGTGCGCAATAACCGGGATCGGCAGTGCGCTTTTAACCGAGGCGCATCTGCGTTTTCACGCGGTCGCGGCTCTGTTCGCCCTGATTTTCGCGGGTATCTGCAATTTTTCGGCTGAACGGTTCGCGATCCTCTCGGTGCTCATCGGTGCGGTCATCGCGCTTGAGCTTGTAAACACCGCTATTGAGCACGCCTGCAACGCCATCAGCCGTGAATACAACGCGCAAATCAAGCTTGCCAAGGATTTGGCTGCTTCCGCCGTGCTTGTTATGGCTGTCGCGGCAATAGCCGTTGCCGCTCTGTTTTTTCTGAACGCCGAAGCTATCGGCGCAGCGGCGCGATTCTTCTCCGATAACCCTTACGCGGCTGTGCCGCTGGGAATTCTTGCCGTGCTATCAATTGCGTTCGTGGCGTTTTTCGGCAGACTTTTTAACAAGGAAAAATAGGAATTATAATATTTTCGGGGGGACGGCTGAAAACGTTCCCCTTTCATCTATATGAGTAAAATCGGGAGAAATGTAATGAACCAAAACGATAAATCCGCCTTTATCGCCATTGTAGGCAGACCAAACGTCGGCAAAAGCTCTATTCTCAACCGTCTGTTGGGGCAAAAAATCGCTATCGTATCATCAAAGCCCCAGACAACGCGCAACCGGATAACGGGCGTGCTGACCGAGGGCGAATATCAGCTTGTGTTTTTTGACACGCCGGGACTGCATAAGCCGAAAAACAAGCTCGGCAGGTACATGGTGCGTTCCGTCAGCGAGAGCGTCGGCGGCGTTGACTGCTGTATGTTAGTGGTCGAGGCTGACCGCGAGCCCGGCAAAACCGAGCTTGATCTGACAGATAAATTCAAGGCGCTCGGAATGCCCGCGATTTTGGCGATCAATAAAATAGATATGCTCAAAGAAAAGGACGTGCTGATGAAGCAGATACTCGCGTACTCAAAGCTGTACGACTTTGACGCGATCGTTCCCGTGAGCGCTCAGGACGGCAGCGGAATGGGCGAGCTTCTTGACGAGCTGAAAAAGCAGGCGAGCGAAGGCGGTCATTTCTTTGACGACGACACGCTGACCGACCAGCCCGAGCGGGTAATCGCAGCGGAGCTGATACGCGAAAAGATACTGCGGCTTTGCGATAAGGAGATCCCGCACGGCACCGCAGTACTCATTGAAAAAATGAAGACCCGCGACAACGGGATGCTCGATATCGACGCGACGATTTTCTGTGAGCGCGAGACCCACAAGAGAATAATCATCGGAAAAAACGGAGCCATGCTCAAAAAAATCAGCACCTATGCACGGCAGGATATCGAAAGATT
The DNA here is from genome assembly GCA_902777275.1 of uncultured Ruminococcus sp. Taxonomy (GTDB): domain Bacteria; phylum Bacillota; class Clostridia; order Oscillospirales; family Acutalibacteraceae; genus Ruminococcoides. The sequence goes on from CACYTI010000001.1 coordinate 113,763, forward strand.
TTTTGACTGCAAGGTGTTCCTGCAAACCTGGATCAAGGTCAAGGAGGATTGGCGCAACCGCGCCCAGCTTGTGCAAAACTTCGGATACGACGAAAGAAACTTCGATTAACAGCGGAAAAAACCGGCGCTAAATTAATTTAATATAAATTTTGTGATTTTCCTACTATACTTTTTCAGATTTTTGGTGTATAATAAACAGAAGAGCGGCGTTCGCCCGGCAAAATCAATAACCGAAAGGAGCTTCTTTTATGAAACTCGACAATGTAATAGCAGAAAGAAAGCATAAAAAAATATACCGCGACGGAGAGCTTTGCGTCAAGGTTTTTGACGAATCCTTCCCCAAGTCCGACGTGCTCAACGAGGCGCTTAACCAGGCAAGAGTTGAGGAAACGGGTCTTAACATCCCCAAAATTGAGGAAGTTACAAAAATCGACGGTAAATGGGCAATCATCTCTGATTTCATTGAGGGTAAGACCCTTCAACAACTCATGGACGAGAATCCGGACAAGATCGACGAGTATATGAACCTGTTTGTTGATATCCAGCTCAAGATCCTGAGCAAAAAATGCCCTCTGCTCAAGCGCATCAAGGACAAAATGCAGGATAAGATCAGCCAGGCTGATCTGGACGCGACAACGCGATACGAGCTTCACACCCGTTTGGCGAGCATGAAAACGCACAGCAAGGTTTGTCACGGCGACTTCAACCCGTCAAACGTAATTATCACACCCGACGGAACTCCTTACATCCTCGACTGGTCGCACGCGACTCAGGGCAATGGAGCTGCCGACGCAGCAAGAACATATCTGCTCTTTGTGCTTGAGGGCAAGCAGGACTTGGCAGAAAAATACCTCAAGCTTTACTGCTTCAAGAGCGACACTGCGCGCCAGTACATCAACAACTGGATGCCTATCGTTGCCGCCTCACAGTCCGTAAAGGGCAATCCTGAGGAACGCGAGCTTTTGCTCTCATGGGCAAACGTTTTTGATTATCAGTAAATTTTTGCTTCCGAACGGCTTAACAAAAAAGCGTGCGCACACTGTGCGTGCGCTTTTTCAGTCATCGCTCGTGCGCACGCAGTGCGCAGCTGAGCGGGCAATTTTAATTATTTTATTTGATAGGAGTCCTGTTATATTGCTATCTGTATATTTTTTAAGCATGATAAACCAATAATACGTTTAGTTGTACTTTCCTATCAAATAAAAAAATAAAAATCTTCCCCGATGTTTCCGTGACCGGGGAAGATTCTTTTTATTATTTTTTATGAAATAAGCTCGTAATAAACGCTCAGGAACTGCTCAAAAAACTTTTCCTGGTCGATATTATATTCCGCGAGACCGGTAGATTCATTATAGGTCATCTTGCCCTGAACAGTGATCAGATCTGTGTTCATAGAACCACCGAAAGCTAACTCAGCGGCTAAATATGACACTCTTGAAGCGTTAAGGTTCGTGCAAGAATACGGCGCGGATTCGTTGAACACACGCACGGCAGATGTAACATCGCTCTTGATCGACTGCATCATGGTGTTCATAAAGCTCTTTGCGTAAACCTTCTGGCGCTCCAAACGCAAAAGGCTCGCGTCAAGCTTTTCCTGATCTCTCACTCTGACGAAATGCTCGGCAGCAACGCCTTCCAGATGATATGCTTCGCCCTCCTTAAACTCCGATATCGTTTCGGGAGAAACAACATCAACTCCGCCGACGCTGTCGTTGACTGCGGAAATACCGTCAAGGTCAAGCGAGAAGTACGTCTTGACCGGGACGTTATAGAAAATACGTCTAACCGACGCAACCGTGTTGTCACAGCTCGTTTCCTTGCCGTCGCCGTAGGCGTAAGCCGTACATACCTGAGCTGTCTTCATGCCGGTGTAGCTTCCGCTCGGGGTATACAGCGCGACTTCGGTCATGGTATCACGCGGAATTGCGACCATGGAGAGCTTGTTGTTCTTCATGTCAAGCGCCAGCATTACAACAACGTCCGACTGACCGCCTGTACCTTGCTCGTTTGTTCCGTCAAGTGAGCGCTTGTCAACGCCCATAAAAAGCATATTGGTTATATCTCTGTTATATCTGTATGTATGACCCTTGTAATAAATGTAGTCGCTGTCGTTATCGACCTGCGCGTTAACGTTGCCGGGAAGCAAAACATTTACATCGTCGCCGAACAGCTCGCCGTGACCGATCGCTCTCAAAATAAGAAAGGTCGCGCCGAAAGCGATAACGATCGCAAGCAAAACGCTGACAATGATGAGAACAACCTTTTTCCATGTTTTCATCTTCTTTTTGCGGCGCTTATGATGATGTGAATGTCCCGAGCTTGATGATTTGGAGGACTTCGACGACTTGCCCTCGCCGGTTTTTCCCGAACCGGACGAATGGTGATGATGGTGATGATGATGTCCCGAACCGGATGAACGGTTCGACTTAACAACCAAATACTCATCATTTACATCCAATGACGTCTGCGCATTCTTTGAGTCAGGCTGTTTTACAGGTGGCGCCTGAACCTCGCTTATCTCTAACCGGGGCTCGGGCGTTTTCTCTGTATGACTGTGGCGTCCGGAGCTGTGGTGTCCGGAGCTGTGGTGTCCGGAGCTGTGGTGCCTCGAACTGTGATGTCCGGAGCTGTGGTGCCCCGAGCTTTTTCTTTCCGACGCGTCGGGGATCAGATAATCGTTATAGTCGTCCTGAATTGTTATTTCATCTTCCTCAACGGGCGTTCTTTCGCCGGTAAGGTGCAGCTCGGTTACATCTTCACCCGCAAAAGGACTTGCGGAATGGACCCTTTTGGACGGGCTACTGTGCTTCGACTTCGTCTTGCTATTTGGTTCTAACAGGAAGTCATTGTAATCGTCCTGAGTCGTTAATGCATCCCTTTCTACACGGCTCTTTTTACCCTGAAGATATATGCCTTCCGTAGCGTTGTATATTTCGTCGTTGCGGGAATCGCCTTCCTCCAACGGCTCCTGTGTAAAATCATCCTCACCCGGTCTTGTCATCTTGAATCAATACTCCTTGTACCAAAAATCTTCCCTCATTCGCGTTAAGACAAGTGCTTAAAACCACGATTTTGCTGTTGAGATCCAGCTGTAATCCCTCTCTTACATTACTGTACAGAGAATACGGGTTCTGCGCTGAGTCAAGCCATTCCTTAAACGTATCATCCTTTGAAAAATCATACGAATTCATAATATGCCTGTCATCATATTCGTGAGCCGAAATCACCTCGTAAGTCAGCACCCTGTTATCTGTAAATATGTAAAAATACGGGTGCGTATCGAAGAAATCCTTGTCTCCGAAATAATGCAGATTCGCAAACATTGAACCGTCGTTCATATTATGACCGTAAAGAACGGTCACCCTGTCAGAAAAATCCTTTTTGTTCATTGACTGACTGAAAATCGTTCCCGGGAAGCTGTAATCCTTATTTACATCGTGATCCAGATAAAAATTATCATCGTCACTGCTTTGAGCCACAGGGAGCGAAATATTGGTGTCCGGAACATAGATCCACGCATAAATGTCGTGATTTTCGGTGTTCAGATCGCCAACGTCGGGCACGCCCGGCGCATCGGGCACACTCACTTTCGGCTGTTCACTCGATCCCGGATTCGTATTATTGTTATTGTTTGAGACTGTTCCGACCGGCAGATCAGATGCATATGATTGCTGGATCTGCTTTGTCGTCTGCCTCGCGTCGGAAACATTCAAATCCTTCCAAATCAAATATCCCACAGTGCCGAGCAAAGCAACGCCGAATACGATGGCTATAATTATCAATACTCTTTTTTTGATCATTTTTTATCACCACACATTTTTAGTCGCATTTTTTAGTAATTGTATCATCAATTGTACTTAAAGTCAACATATTTCCGATAAACTTCAAACGGTTTTCACAAAATGCACGAAAAATCCCCTTTGACAGGAAAAAAGCCCCTGCAAAAGCAGAGGCTCGTTTTACAACGATCAATCAGTTCTTCTTCGCAGACTTTGCAAGAGCGAAAGAAGCAACACCGCAACCGAGAGCTGAAACAGCGATCATTGTGTAAGCAAGAATATCGCTGGAGCCGGTCTTAGGAGACTTGCCGCTTGTGTCAGGCTTGTCAACTGATGTGGGAGTAGTCTTGGGTGCTTCGGTAGGAGCAACAGGGCTACTAACCGCAAAAGCGGAAACAGTAGAGAAAGCCATGATCATTACTGCGATCATCATTGTAATTAACTTCTTCATAATTTTCCTCCTGAGATAACTTTTTTAACACATCTCTGTGTCATTTCCTTTCGGTAAAATGATTATAGCACATAAGATTTTAAATGTAAAGAGATTTTTTTGATTCTTTTAGATTTTTTACACTTTTTTTATAAAAACCTATCGGCAATCTGTAAAAAAACACAGAGAATGGCACGATTTCTCTTGCATAACCGGCTCGGTGACTGTATAATGTAGTTATAGTATATTGGAAACGGAAGGATATTATACCATGAATATTGCTCAACTGCAACAGGAAATCATAAAATTAAAAAAAGAAAAAGACGTCTGCATTCTCGCCCACAGCTATCAGGCGAGAGAGATCTGCGAGATCGCCGACTTCACGGGCGACAGCTACAAGCTGAGCGTTGACGCCGCAGGCGTTACAAACAGCACAATATTAATGTGCGGCGTCCGCTTCATGGCGGAAACCTGCAAAATCCTCTCCCCCGAAAAAACCGTCATTCTGTCAGCGCCGTCTGCGGGCTGCGACATGGCGGATCAGATGGACAGGGATTACATTTGCGAGGTCAAAAAGCAGTACCCCGACCACACCGTCGTCGCCTACATAAACACAACTGCAGCGCTTAAAACGGTCTGCGATGTATGCGTCACAAGCTCCTCGGCGGTCAAAATAGTAAAGGGAATCGAAAACAAAAACATTCTGTTTATTCCCGACTGCAATCTCGGCGCCCATGTCGCACAGCAGTGCCCCGATAAAAACATCAAGCTGCTCAACGGCGGCTGCCCCGTCCATGCCAATGTTACAAAAGAGGAAGCGGAGCGCGCAAAGGCTCTCTACCCGAACGCTGAGCTTCTTGTTCATCCCGAATGCAAGCCCGAGGTCTGCGCCTTGGCTGATTACATCGGCTCTACCTCGGGAATAATCAACTACGCCGTCAGCTCCGATAAAAAAGAATTTATCATCGGCACCGAGATAAGCATTGCGGAGCATTTGCAGTATGTCTGCCCCGACAAAACCTTCCGCGTTCTCAGCCTAAAGCTCATCTGCCCCCACATGAAGGCGACGACCCTTGTTGACGTATACAACTGTCTCACCGGAAAGGGCGGCGAGGAAATCACACTTGATGACGCCACTGTCGAAGGTGCGAGACGCTGCATTGACGAAATGATTCGTCTGGGTGGCTGATATGCCGAAAAAAGCACTTATCGCCATGAGCGGCGGTGTAGACAGCTCCGTTGCGGCGTATTTAATGAAAGAACGCGGCTATGACTGCACGGGGATAACCCTCAAGCTCTTTGACAGCGAAAGCTACAGTGCCGCCGACAAAACCTGCTGCTCTCTCGACGACATTGAGGACGCGCGCAGCGTGTGCCGCAGGCTCGGGATCCCCCACTATGTGTACAACTTCAAGGACAGCTTCGCCAGGCAGGTCATAGACCGGTTCGTCAGCGCCTACGAAAACGGCAGAACGCCGAATCCCTGCATAGACTGCAACCGTTACATCAAATTTGAACAGCTCTTTCACCGCGCGGAGGAGCTCGGCTTTGACTGCATTGTTACCGGTCATTATGCCCTGGTGGAATACGATCCCGGAACGGAGAGGTATATGCTGAAAAAATCCCGCGATCCCTCCAAGGATCAAAGCTATGTTCTTTATTCGCTTACCCAGCGGCAACTATCCAAAACCGTTTTCCCGCTTGGTGAGATGGATAAGGAACAGACCCGCGCCCTTGCGGAGCGGCTGGGGTTTATCAACGCCCGCAAGCACGACAGTCAGGACATCTGCTTTGTGCCCGACGGAAACTACGCCGGATTCATAGAGAATTACACGGGCAAGGTATATCCGCACGGCGACTTCACAGACGAAAGCGGCAGGGTGCTCGGAGAGCACAAGGGAATAATCCGTTACACTGTCGGTCAGCGCAAGGGTCTGGGGCTGGCGCTGCCTCACCCGATGTACGTAAAAGAAAAGAACCTTGCCGAAAACAAGGTAGTTCTTTGCGATAACGAGGCTCTGTTTTCAAAAGAGCTTCTTGCGAACGATCTCAATCTGATTTTCGCAGATAAAACAGACGGTCCGCTGCGCGTCAGCGCACGGGTGCGCTACAATCAGCCCGAGCAGCCTGCGACGGTATATCAGCTCGACGGCGACACTATACGCGTCGTGTTTGACGAACCACAGCGCGCTATAGCAAAGGGTCAGGCGGTTGTGCTGTATGACGGCGACCTCGTACTCGGCGGAGCCACTATTATATAAGGGAACCTCTAACAAATCTCTGTCGCGCATAAGCACGGAAGCTTCACGGCATAATCTTGCCAAAGCTCCTTGAAATACGTCAGTATTCCTGCGGAGCTTTAACAACATTCTGCCATAAATATTCCGCACTTCTGCATGATATTGAATTATTAGAGATTCCCATAATACGATGAATACCATCAACTGATTTAGGAGAATCCCCATGATCTGCACTCACTGCATGAAAGAAATAAAGGAAAAATCTACATTCTGTCCGTTTTGCGGCAACGCTGTGTCAGAGCCAAATCCTCCCCACCGCTTAGCGCCGGGAACGCTGCTTAACAACCGATACCTTGTCGGAACCGCCTTGGGAGAAGGCGGTTTCGGAATAACCTACGTGGGCTACGACAAAACTCTCGATATCAAAGTAGCCATCAAGGAATACTTCCCCTCGGGCTGCGCCACCCGCAACAACACGATTTCCAACGATGTAACCCTGAATATCACCCGGCAGATAGAATATTACAAAAACGGCAAGGAACGGTTCCTTCAGGAAGCACGCAGCATAGCGCGCTTTTCCAAGGAACGCGGAATTGTTGATGTGCGCGACTTTTTCACCGAAAACAACACCGCTTACATAATAATGGAGTTTCTTGAAGGGAAAACCCTGATGCAGCATTTGCGTGAGAAAGGGATCTTTCCCGCCGGCGAGCTGTTTGACATGATGCTTCCGCTGATGCGCACGCTTGAAAAAATGCACAAGGCGGGGATCATTCACCGCGACATTTCTCCCGACAATATTATCCTTGAAAACGACGGTACACTCAAGCTTATTGATTTCGGCGCGGCGCGTTACTATATCGGTGAAGGAACAAAGTCGCTTTCGACTGTGCTGCGCCCGGGCTACGCTCCCTACGAGCAGTACAGCCGCAAGGGTAATCAAGGCTCGTGGACGGACGTTTACGCGCTGTGCGCCACCATATATAAATGTATAACAGGCGTAACTCCGCCCGACGCGCTCGACCGCTGCATGGAGGATACAATCGAAAGTCCGATCGAGCTTAACTTTATTTTATCCCCTCAGGCAAACGCGGCGATCATGCGCGGTCTTGCGATCTATCCGCAAGGGCGTATAAGAACCATAGGTGAGCTTATTGATTTGATATACGCCGAGTCTGTCCCGAAAAGCGAAAAGAATGTTAAAGAACACACCGTTACAAAAAACCAAACAGTAACCGAAAGCAAAACCGTATCTAAAACGATCACCATCTCCGAGGAAAACAGCGACTTGACAACAGTGGCAGATTCCGATAAACTTACTCCGGAGGAGCCTTCAAAAGAAGGAATCGGAAGCACGGATACCGTTTGCGCCGACACGATTCAAGAAATGAAAGCTCCCGAAAGCAAGGACAAAAGCAGGGACAGAAACGGCAAAAAGCCCAAAAAGAAAAAGCTTGTCCCCGTTATTATCGCGGCAGCGGCATTCGTTGCGGCGGCTGCGATCGTCACCGTGTTTGTTTTGAAGCCCGGAATTATAGGAGGTACGGTTGACCTCTCCGATAAAATCAAGGCAGCGGAAAACGAGAGCAAAACCTTCGCTTGCAGTTCAAACCGTTTTCTTACAATAGGCTCCGACAAAAAGGCTTCACTGTATTTTTTTGAAAACGGGAGCACCGAAAATGTATCCGACACGCTTAAGGACGGCGAAAATCTCACCGCTGTCGAATGCGCGGACGGCGATTTTGTAGGCTTGAAAGCCGACGGCACCGTTTCGCTTTTATTCGGCACCGTCAACTACGAAAACAACATCTCCTCGTGGAAGAATATTACCGCTTTTTCAGTGGGACGCGGCTTTATTATCGGTCTGAAAGACGACGGGACCGTGGTGGCTGAGGGCGAATCCCCCTCCGAAAAGGTCAACCCGCTCAATGTTTCGGAATGGACAGGCATAACGGACGTTTCCGCCGACTGGACAACACTCGGACTCAAGGCTGACGGAACAGTAGCATACACCGATTATCCTGACGAGTATAAAAATTGGAACGATATTTCGGCTTTGTCCCATGACCGCACTTATATAGCCGTTAAAAAGGACGGAACTATCGCCTTCAGAAACAACAGCTGCCCCGACCAATGGAAGGCGGCTGAAAGCTGGGCAAACATTATTGAGGTGAGCGCGCAGGGAACCTCGGAGAGCGATCACCTTGTCGGCTTGAACGCCGACGGCACCGTAACAGCGACCGGCAATAACGACAGCGGTCAGTGCGAGGTTTCCGGATGGAAGGATATAACAGCGGTTCACGCGGCAAAAAACTATACCGTCGGCAAAAAATCGGACGGAACATATGTAATCGCTACAAATGACAGCGAATTAAAAGAAAGCTTTGAAAAAACCGTAAACAACAAATAAAGAGGTGAATCCAGATGAGGTGCAGCCATTGCATGAAAGAAATAACCCAAAACGCAAAGTTTTGCCCCTACTGCGGTAAAAATCCCCGCGAGGACAATCCCCAGCACCACCTCTCTCCCGGCACGGTGCTGCATGACAGATATATATTAGGAAACACGATCGGCGAAGGCGGCTTCGGAATCACATATGTAGCATACGACAAAAATTTAGATTTAAAAATAGCCGTAAAGGAATTTTTCCCGTCAGGATACGCCAACAGAAACAAGACCCTGTCAAAAGACGTCACGCTAAATTATAACGAGCAGGGCGAGTATTTCCGCAAAGGCAAGGAAAACTTTTTGCGCGAGGCAAAAAGCATAGCAAAATTTTCAAGCGAGGACAGCATTGTCGATGTGCGCGATTATTTTGCCGAGAACAATACCGCCTACATCGTCATGGAATACCTTGAAGGCGAGAATCTGAACAAGCAAATAAACTCGAACGGAGTTTTTAAGGCTGAGGAAATTTTCCGTCTTATGCTCCCGATCATGAATTCGCTCAAAAAGATGCACGACGAGAAAATCGTGCACCGCGATATATCACCCGACAATATAATGTACCTGAAATCAGGCAAGCTAAAGCTGATGGACTTCGGCTCGGCGCGTTACTTCACTGGCGCAGAGCAAAAGACCATGTCGGTTATGCTCAAACCCGGCTACGCGCCGTATGAGCAGTACGGCTCGGGCGGAAAGCAGGGGCCGTGGACGGATGTTTACGGCATTTGCGCCACTATATATAAATGTATAACGGGCATAACACCTCCCGATTCGCTCGACCGCTGCCACAATGATACGCTTAAAAACCCCTCTGAGCTCGGAGCAGATATTTCAAAAGGGCTTGAAGACGTGCTCATGTACGGCATGGCGATTTACGAAAGCAACCGCTGCCGCGACATGGAGGAGCTTTCGGACATCACCGAAAAGGCTCTCAACGATCAGCCCGTTACTTTTATCAACGCGGACAATTCCGACGACGCCGAAAGCTTTAACCGCACAAAGGACGCAGACGCGCGCTACAGAACGATGTTCGCCGCCGACGCGTATACTCCCCCCGAGCATTTCAATCAAAGCGGCCCTTCTCAGCCTGCGGGCAATTTGCGAAAAAATCCCAATCAGTATCCCCCGCCTCAGCCGCCCGCTCCCGAGCCCCAAAAGAACAACAACGCCTTGATAGCGGTACTCATAGCGCTCACGGCTGCTATTGTCGTGGGTATAGGCGTACTGACGTTTGTTATCGTAAATTCAAATTCCGATAATAAAGGAGAAACGGAAACGACGACCCGGTCAACGACTCAGGAAACAACCGCTTCCGACAACTCTTCTGCAACGACTTCTCCCGCGACCACAGCGCCGCCCACAACAGCCGCGACGCCTACAACGGTTCCAAGCGTAAAGTTAGCGAATGTGACTGGCAAGCCTCTTGCCGAAGCCAAGAAATCGCTTGAGGCTCAGGGCATGACCGTTTCCGTGGTTGAGGAAGAAAGCGAAGCCGTTGAAAAGGGCAGGGTCATCCGCCAGAGCATAAGCGCCAATGAAACCGTTCAGAAGGGCACTCCCGTGACGCTTTATGTGTCGAAAGGAACCTCAAAAAACACCAAGCCTTACGACCAAAAGATTGTTGTCACCGCAGCCGCGGGCAGCTCTTACGGCACCCTGACGCTTTATGAGTGGGAAAACGGCGGCTGGGTCAACAAATTCAGCTGCGACGCCACTGTCGGCGCAGACGGAATAAGCTCCGATAACAGCGAGAGCAACACCTGTACACCTTACGGAGAATTTCCTTTGGGCGTCGTGCTTTCCGCATCTTCACCGAACACAGGAATGGTCGTACATAATGTAACAAGTGCGACCGTCGTTTGCGACGACGTAAATTCGGGCTACTACAACCAAATCGGCACGCAGGCTCAATTCGGCAACGCACACACCGACCCGATCGGCAAAAAGCTCACGAACGGTCAAAACAACTCTCTTATATTTATAGAACACAACGGCAACGGCTTCAGCTCAGACAAAGTAAGAAGAGACAACAGCTCGGTCATCACAATCTGCGGCTGTTACGCAAGCCTCAGTCCAACAGGCGGCTGCATTGACATATCGGCGTCAAACATGGATCAGCTTCTCAGATTACTCACCGCCGCTAAAAATCCGTATATCATTACAGAGGTCAAATAATGAAAATAAACACCGCAAAGCTGATCGGAATATTGATCGGCGTAATTGCAGCAGCGCTGTTGGCGAGCAGTATCGTGATTTTCACCGTTTCGCGGTGCAGCTCGTCCGGCAGCAACGATAAATCCACCGCAGACTCCTCACCGTCTGCCGCCACTCTCTCCGAGCCCCCGGGCGCCGCAAATACCGTTTCAACCTCAAAGCCCGCAGCAAGCACGGGCAGTACTTCCTCAACCAAAAGCAGCGGCGCCGCAGACGCAACAGGCACTTCCTCCTATCCCTCCGACGCCTCCGAACCGACCGTCCCCGACGAGCTTTCGGCTCTGCTTGAGCAGAGCGGTTATTCTGCGGAAAGTATTCAGGGCTCCGGTCAGCTCATAGTTGTAAATGCCTCGGGCACCTCCGCCGAAATAAGCTTCTTTGAAAAGAGCGCGGAGGGTTGGAAGCGCGATGATTCTCTCACCTGCGCCGGCTATGTCGGCGTTGAAGGCACAGTGGATAATATGTCGGAGCAGATCAGCGGAACACCGAAGGGACTTTATTCAATCGGCAGCGCATTCTATCAGGACTCCGCTCCCGACACGGGGCTCGACTCCTTCGCCATCACCGGTGACACCTACTGGATCGACGACCCCGATTCCGAATATTACAATCAAAAGGTAGTCGGCGAGGAAAACCGCGACTGGAACAGCGCCGAGCACATGAGCGAGATCCCCTCATACCGCTACGGCTTTGTGATCAACTACAATATGCCTGCCGAATATAACAAGGGCTCGGCGATATTCTTCCACATCGGCTACTCACCCACTCAGGGCTGTGTGGCAGCGTCTGAGGATATGGTGTTGGCATATCTCGGAAAGCTCAGCGCGGCTCAAAGCCCCCACATACTGATTATTTAGGAGACAACCATGCGATGTCCTAACTGCATGAAAGAAATCACCAATAATTCAAAGTTCTGCCCCTTTTGCGGGAGCAAGCTCAACCGCGAAGCTCCTCCGAACCAGCAGCCTTTGAACGATAAAAACACAGATAACTCCTCTGAGGAAGAGTACTTATCCCGCGCGCGGAGCAACGACGATAGCAACAAAACAATGTTCGCCAACAGCGAATACAGCGATAATTACGTTTCAGATTCCCGAAGCTCTGATGAAACCCGCCGGGATGACCGTTCAGACGGCACTCCGCGCAGCTCTTGGAGAGATTATCAGCAGCTTCCCCCACCCGAGCTCAAGCCGAAAAAGGATAACTCCGGCTTGATCGCGGTGCTTATTATTCTCACCGCTCTTATAATTATCGCCCTGGGCGTTTTGGCATACATAATCATCAGCTCCGATTTCAAGGACAGATCCTCTGTGGCATCTCACTCCGAAACCGTGACGCCCACTGAAACCATTGCCATTACGGTTTCTCCCGTAACCATAGAGCCGTCCGTCACGACCGAACCGCCCACCACCGAAGATTTAAATGTTAAATTAGCCGACGTAACGGGCAAGCCCCGTACCGAGGCAATCAGAGCGCTTGAAGCGCAGGGAATGGTTGTTTCGACGGTTGAGGAAGAAAGCGAAACCGTTCCCAAGGGAACAGTGATACGTCAAAGCATCAGCGGAAACCAAAACGTTCAGAAGGGCACGCCCATAACGCTCTACGTGTCAATCGGCTCACTCAAACCGTCCGAGTCTGTAACCGCGCCCTCAACAAAACCGACTGTACCAAAAACAACAAGTCCGACCGCATCCAAAACAACGGCTGCCGACGCGACTTATTTTACCGACGCCTCGGCAAGCTCCGTTCTGCCGGATCAATCGAGCCATAATTACAAGGCGAGCAACGTATTATCCGACAATTCCTCGTGCTGGAGCGAAAACGCTTCCGGCGACGGTATTGGCGAGTGGATCAAGCTCAGTCTGCCGGGAAAGCAAAAAATCCACAGTCTGCGCATAATCAACGGATATGCGGGAACCGAAAAACAGTATACAAATAACGGCAAAATCAAAAAGCTGAAGGTTGAATTTTCAAACGGACAGTCGGCAACGGCGGAATTGAAGGTATTGTCCGCCTCCAAAAGAAAAAGCATTCAGGTTTTGACCTTCAGCTCTCCGGTCGTTACCGAATATGTCAAGCTCACCATTCTTGAGGTCGAGCCGGGAAAGTATCCGGATACCTGTCTTACATACGTAGCTCCGAATTAAAACAAAAATTACGGGTATAATATAATGAAAACAGCAGTAAAATCAATATGCCTTTCTTTGTTGATAATTATATTGGCGTCGTGCACTCCGGCAAAGGATGAGACAAATTCATCCATAGCATCGAAAAGCACAGCAAAGGCAAGCGCTCGCGATGAAGCAGCAATTACACCTTCGAAGGCTGCGCCGTCATCTTCCGCGTCTGCTCAGCCGCAGACCACGGAGATACCCCAAACCACCGCAGCGCCGTCAATCGACATCAATACCCTGCTTGACGGCAAAAGGTCGGACCCGGGCGACATCTACGACGCCTCAGGCTTTGTATCCGTGACAGACGTTATCCCCGACGCGATTTTGGATATCAGGTATAATTCAGAATATAATTTTATAGGAGACCGAGTGCGCGGCTATGAGGAGCCCGTGGCGCTGCTTTCAAAGGAAGCCGCTGCAGCGCTCAGGGAGGCAAGCGATATATTAAGGAAAAAGGGCTATCGTATCAAAATATTTGACGCTTACCGCCCTCAAACCGCCGTTGACCACTTTGTCGAATGGGCTGAGGACATCGGTGATACCCGGATGAAAAAGGATTTTTACCCTGATTTGGATAAATCCGTTTTGTTTGATTACGGATATATCGCGCGGTATTCGGGACACAGCCGAGGATGTACGGTCGATATGACTTTGTTTGATATGAACACCGGCAAGGACGCCGATATGGGAGGACCCTTCGATTATTTCGGCGAGCTGTCACATCCCGATTATACGGGCGTCACCGAACAGCAGTACAATAACCGTATGATCCTGCGCGACGCTATGCAAAGCTGCGGATTCAGTCCGTGCGGAACCGAGTGGTGGGATTTCAGACTGATCGACGAACCGTACCCGGACACTTATTTTTCTTTCCCGGTGAGCATAGCTTCACTGACAAAGAGCGGCGCGGAAGGCTGAACTGCTTGCGGCGGACGCATATTGAATACTAAAATCCAATCTTATCGAAAAACAGGTGAAAATATGAAATGCGTAAATTGCATGAAGGATTACACGAAGAGCAGAGCAAAATTCTGCCCTTACTGCGGCGCGCCCTACCTCATTGACAAGCCTGAACGGAAGGACGAAGCTGTTTCCGAAACATCCTATATAAAGGAAAGCCCTTTTTCGCGCGAACCCGAGTGGAGCGAGGAAGACGCTTGGAAGGATTACGATTGGTATGCGGAAGAGCTTGAAGAGAAAGCCGAGGAAGCGGAGATAAAGCGAATGAACAAGCGCTTTATAATAGCCGAAAGCATATTGGCGGCGCTTGCGGCTGCCCTGACCGCAGCAATTCTTTATATCACTTTAGGACAATAAAGCAAAAATTGCGTATTTTGGCAAAGTCACCGCCAAAAGCAAAAAACTTTTCGTGCAAAAGAATGAACTTTTATTTTTCGATAACATTTTTAAATTTATGATTGACAGAATACATCATAATATACTATAATATGTCTAAATAAAAAGCTGTAAAAGGAGATTGTGTTTTATGAAAAAGAGCAAAGTTGCTCTGGTTGCGCTTCTCGGCGCCGCAGTTGTAGTTTCGGGTATTTCCATTGTTGCATTTGCTGCCGCAGACGGAAATTCGGGAAAATCCTCACACACCGCTCAGCTTTCCGATAAATCTATGGCTGCATCTGTACGAACTCAATTGGAAAAACCTCTCTCTCTTGGCAAAGGGGAGATAACCGAAATAAAAAAAACATCCGAAGACCCCAATCACATCGCATTAAGCTGGGCTCCTGTTGAAGGAGCTGTCGGATACAATGTATATATTTGTGACAGAAATGTATCCGATGACTATGAAAAGGTAGCCGATGTTAAGCAGCCCTCAGTTGATATCAATGATCTGAATGATACAAGCCCCTACTGGATCAAGGTTTGCGCCTATATCAACGACGGCGGTTCATTGTACGAGTGTCCCCCGTCATTTATCAAGACCGCGACTCAGCCCGCCGATATAACCGATTTGGACAGCACACACTCGGGCGAGGTTTTAGGCTTTAAATGGGTCGAAAACCCCCTCTGCACAGGCTATGACATTTACAGAGGCTCTTCAAACGACGACTACAACCTTGAGCTTTACAAATCAATCGACAAAAGCAACACGGAATTTGAAGATTCCGAGGTTACCGAAGGCGTTATTTATGAATATAAGATTTGCCCCTACCTTGTTGTTGATGATGTAAAGTATTCCGCCGCAGGCAAAACCATTTACTTAATGAGCGGACTCGGTTCTCCCGACGACTTCATCTCAATAAAAACCGACAACGGCGTAATTTTAAGCTGGAAGGGCAGAAGACAGGCTGACGGCTACAACATCTATCTTGCCAAGGGCGACAGCGGCAGCTATGATTTGATCGATTCGACCGCATCGACCACTTATTCGGTCGATAACATGGAGGTCGGCGTAAACTATTCCTTCCGCGTACAGCCGTACAGCGCTATCAAGGATATAACCGCTTACGGTACATGGAGCACCTACAACATTAACTACGACGGTTCAAAGCCGGGCGCGGGCGGTGCGATCAACAGCGACGGCACATACATAGAAATCAGCATTGACAAGCAGCACCTCTGGTTCTATCTTGACGGCAAGCTGTATCTCGAAACCGATGTTGTTACCGGTAATGATGTTGACGGATACCGCACTCCGACCGGAAACTTCTCCATTCTTGAGCACGACCAAGGCGCTAATCTTGTGGGCGACGATTATTCCACATATGTTAACTACTGGATGTGCTTCCTCGGCGGCGGATTCGGAATCCACGACGCCGACTGGCGCTCAAGCTTCGGCGGAGAAATCTACAAGGGCAACGGCTCGCACGGCTGCGTAAATACTCCTTATGACAAGGTCAAGGAAATATTCGAGCACACCGAGATCGGAACTCCCGTTTATATTTATTAATCAAGCTTTAAAGGACGCGCATAAAAACGCGTCCTTTTTGTTTGCCCCGCCGCCGGTGTTGTTTTTTACGTGCGATATGCAGCGCACCGCACAATGCCCAAAAGTACCATATGCACCATATTATCATATGTTCTTAGGGTAGTTGCCATGACGGGGCAGTCCGCGGTCGGCTGAGCCGACGGGCAGTTCGCGCTCCTTGCCATTGCATTTTGCAGAGGCTTGCGCCCGCGTTTTATGTTGATTAATATTTTCATTTCCTCGGGATTGTAGGCGCACCGTAGCCGGTCGGCAACCCTTTTGCCGCTTTGCGACATTTCCCCTGACAGGGGAATTTCCGCGTGTGCGCCCGTGCACCTACGTTTATTTTCCGTCCGCCCGTTGCCACGGACACAAAACGTTTGATTCAACGCCCCCGGGCGCACACATCGGTGCGCCTCTACGACTTTTCTGATAACGCTAAATTGTTACAAAAAGATTAACAAATCAGAATAACGTGATTACTTTAAATTTGCTGTTGAAACCTAAATAAAAATAGTGTATAATATATAGAAATGTTAATTTTACATCAGAAGGTGAAAATATGGTAACAAGAGAAGATGTTGAAAACATCGCTTTGCTTTCCAAGCTTTTTGTCCCGGAAAACGAGCTGGACAGCCTTACAGCGTCGATGCAGGAGATAATTGACTTTGCCGACGCAATAAACAACGCTCCTTCGAGCGAGGACGGCTTTGACAATATAAACAACCTGTCAAACGTATTCCGCGAGGACGAGGTCGTGCCGTCTTATCCCGTTTCGGAAATTCTTAAAAACGCGCCCGAACAGGCGGAGGACCATTTTTTGGTCAGAAACAGAGAATGAGGTGCGCTATGGGTTATATCGCTAAAATACACAATATGCTCGCGCAAAAGGAGATTTCCTGCGCCGAGCTTACAAAAGAATATCTCAACCGCATTGAAAGCGACAACGCCGCATTGAAAGCTTATGTCTGCGTCACCGCCGACGAAGCGCTCAAAACAGCCGAGGCTGTCGATAAAAAAATCGCGGCGGGCGAGGAAATCGGTCTGCTTGAGGGCGTTCCGATGTCGCTGAAGGACAATATGTCCACAAAGGGAATCAGCACCACCTGCTGCTCAAAGATACTCACGGGCTACAAGCCGATTTACGACGCGACCGTATGGGAGCTTTTAAAGGCTCAAAACGCCGTTATGCTGGGCAAAACCAACATGGACGAGTTCGCGATGGGCTCCTCCTGCGAGACCTCATACTACGGCGGCGCAGCCAACCCCTTCAACACAAATCACGTATCGGGCGGCAGCTCGGGCGGCGCGGCGAGCGCTGTCAGCGGAAACCTTGCGGCTTACAGCTTAGGCTCCGACACGGGCGGCTCTATACGTCAGCCCGCGTCCTTCTGCGGAGTCGTCGGACTTAAACCCACCTACGGCGCTGTGTCCCGTTACGGTCTTATCGCCTACGCAAGCTCGCTCGACCAGATAGGTCCCGTCGCGAAAACCGTTGAGGACGCCGCCATTGTCTTTGACGCTATTTCAAAACCCGACAAACGCGATTCCACCTGTCTCGGCGCAAAGGGCGGAGATACCTTCTCTCAGTTAGGAAACGACATAAAGGGAATGAAAATCGGCATAGCGCGCGAATACCTTGACGGAGTGCGCGACGACGTTAAAGAAGCTGTTTTGGCTGCGTCTGAGGTTTATAAGAGCTTGGGCGCCGAGATAGTTTACTTCGACCTGCCCGTTATCAAATACGCCCTTCCCGTTTACTATATCATAGCCTGCGCCGAGGCGTCGTCAAACCTCGGTCGCTACGACGGTATCCGATACGGCTACAAGACCGAGCACTACAACGGCACCCACGACATGATCTGCCGCACTCGCAGCGAGGGCTTCGGCGAGGAGGTAAAGCGCAGGATACTGCTCGGCACATACGTGCTCTCGGCGGGCTACTACGACGCATATTATAAAAAGGCTACCGACCTGCGCGGAACGATAATCCGCGCCTTCAACGACGCTTTCGCAAGCTGCGACGTCATTTTAGCGCCCACCGTGCCGATGACCGCATTTGAAAAGGGTCACGCCGTTTCCGACCCGATAGAAACATATCTCACCGACATCTGCACCGTCCCCGTCAACATCGCGGGTCTGCCCGGCGTTTCGGTTCCCTGCGGCTTCAACTCAAAGGGAATGCCCATCGGAATGCAGCTTATCGGCAGGAGCTTTGGCGAAGCGCAGATTCTCAACGCCGCTTATCACTATCAGCAGGCGGCTCCCGAAAACTTCAAGGATACAAAGTGGGGTGTTAAGCTGTGAAATACGAATTAGTTTCGGGTTTTGAAACCCATATCGAGCTTTCTACAAAAACAAAAATATTCTGCGGCTGCACCACGCAGTTCGGCGGCGAGCCGAATACACACTGCTGTCCTGTCTGCATTGGTCTGCCCGGAACACTGCCCGTGCTCAACCGCGAAGTCGTGCGCTTTGCTATCAGAGCGGGTCTTGCGGTCCACGGCAAAATAGCCGAGATCGCTAAGATGGACAGGAAAAATTACTGCTATCCAGACCTTGCTAAGGCTTACCAGATAAGCCAGCTTTACGCGCCTTTGATCATCGGAGGCCACATCGAGCTTAGCAACGGCAGAAAGATACGCCTGCACCACATACACATCGAGGAGGACGCAGGCAAGCTTATCCACCGCCACGGCGATACCTATGTCGATTACAACCGCGGAGGAGTGCCGCTCATCGAAATCGTCTCAGAGCCAGATATCCGCTCGATAGATGAAGCAAAGGAATACGTTGAAAGGCTGCAGCAGGTGATGCGCTGGGTCGGGATCTCCGACTGCAAAATGCAGGAGGGTTCCATGCGATGCGACGTAAACATTTCGGTGCGTCCCCAAGGCACGGAGGCTTTCGGAACGCGCACCGAAATCAAAAACATGAACTCCATAGCAAACATCGCCCGCGCAATGGAATATGAATACGATCGTCAGGTCGATTTGATAGAGAGCGGCGGAAAGGTTATACAGGAGACACTGCGCTTTGACGACGCTACCGGCACCACCTCCTCGATGAGGAGCAAGGAGGACGCCCACGACTACCGCTATTTCCGCGACCCCGATTTGGTTACGATAAACATTCCGCGCGAAGAGGTTGACGAGCTGAGGGCGCAAATGCCAGAGCTGCCTGCCGACAAGCTTGAGCGCTATACGGAAGAATATCAGATTCCCGAAAAGGACGCGGCGCTGCTCACAAAATACCGCAGAATAAGCGAATATTTTGACGAGGCTATCGAGGGTGTGAAGTCGCCCAAAACCGTTTCAAACTTTATTATCGGGCAAATTTTCCGCAGAGTAGAGACCGAGTCCGACAAGGAGGTTTTCAACGTTGCGACATCTCCGCAGCAGCTAAACGAGCTTGTAAAGCTGCTTGACAGCGGCAAGATCCGCAACAACCTCGCTAAATCCACTCTCGAAAAAATGCTTGACAGCGGCAAAAAAGCCACCGATTTCATAAGCGAAAGCGATATGGGCGGAGTTGATGAAAACACCCTTCTCGCCCTGTGCAAGGCTGCCGTTGAGGGCAACCTCAAAGCGGTAGAGGACTACAAAAACGGCAAGCAAAAGGCTATTAAGGCGCTTGTCGGCAATGTAATGAAAAACAGCCGCGGCAAGGCAGACGCTATGGCGGCTGAGGCAAAAATCAAGAAATTGATTGAAGAAATGTAATTTAAAAAGCAGAAAAAGCAAAGCTTAACGGGGTCAGAAATCTCTGACCCCGCTTATTCTTTGATTGGAAATTAAATTATCACGATCACGCCGTTGATAAACGGTTTATTCTTTCGGCTCAACCTTGTCTTCGGGAACCTCAATATATCTCAAGCCGTTTTCGTCGGACTTGATAACGCCTGTAACCACAACCTCGGCGTCTTCGGCAGGATATTTTTCTATGCTGTCAACTCCCGTGATTTTGTAGGTTACGCCGATTTTTGAGGATTTGCCGTCGCTGATCAGAATAGAACCCTTTACGCCTAAGCTTGAACGGGTGCTGATACCGTCAATCCTGATGACCTCGCCGTCGTGCCTGCCCTCAAGCATTTCGTTGGCAAAGCTCTTCATGCCGTTATAGTCGCCGCTCTTGATCGTTACGCTCGGATTGGAATAATCGACAGGCTTCGACGGCGAATCGCCGGTCGCCTGAGAAGAAGCAGACGAGCTGCCGGTTTTGCTGTCGCTGTCAGCCTTGCTGTCTGTTCCGGAGCTGCCGCACGCGGCAAACACTGCCGCTGAAATCGCTAAGGTCATTATAATTGCCAACACTTTTGCAAATTTTTTCATTTTTTAATTCCTCCTGAGATCGTTATTGATTGGGTGCCTTTATTATATAATAAATCATTGAAAATAGCAACAACAAATTATAATTTGACACCGCTTTGCTTTAGTGCTATAATTTTTTTGAAACGGGGTTGACAAAAATGAAGATATTTGGAAAACGGAAAAGGGTCAGGCGAATGCTGATCAACTCATTCAGAACGGCGGGAGTTGACAAGATAATCGGCATTTATTTGATTTGGTTTTTTATTTCGGCGGTTCTGATTTTGATTTTTGAACCGAGTATCGAAACCTACGCGGACAGCCTTTGGTTTTGCTTCGCCTCTGCCACGTCAATAGGCTACGGCGATTTCGCCGCCGTTACGATCATCGGCAGGATAATAACAATTGTCCTCGCTGTTTATTCCATAGCCATAATAGCGATTGTTACCGCTGTTATTACCAGCTTTTTCACCGACTTGGTCAAATTCAGGGCGAACGAAAGCGCGGGAAAATTCCTTGACGATCTCGAACATCTGCCCGAGCTTTCAAAGGAAGAGCTTGAAGATCTTTCTCAGCGCGTCAGGGATTTCAGAAAGAACCGCAAAAAGAATGATAAATAGTTTTTGAACAGAACTGCCCCGGAAGCAGGTCTTTTCCCACCGTGAGAAAAGGTCTGCTTCCGGGGTGATTTTTTATGTATATTTATTCTGCGGGTCATTCCGCTTCAAACAGATCCATTTTGCTGTAGATGTCCTTGCGCTTGGCGGCTTCCTTCAGCATGGCTGAGGTGTTCGAGGTTTTGCGCTTGCCCGTTATCAGCATACCCGCGTATTTTCCTCCCTCGGCAACCCAGCCCAGCGGAAGCAGGACAGTATGCTTTCCGATATGCTTGTGATCTCTGCGGACTTTTTGGTTGAGAGTGCCGAAAGCCTGCGACACGACGTTTTTGCTGTCTACGGTTCCCTCTCCCCTGTTTGAGATATATTTTATCTCGCGGTAGCGGTTGACGTCTTTTTTGCCGAAATTACCTCCGTTCAGAATGTCCGTGATAAAATCCTCAAGCTGAGCGTCGTCAATTTCGCTGTTCTCAGCCCATTCCCTGTGAGAAGTGCCGAGATACTTTTCGGAGGTAAGTGTCAAAATCTGAGCGAATTTCCATAGCCCGAATTTCCTCAGCTTTTGCTCAAACAGCTCCATGAAGCTTCCGTTCGGGATTTTTTCGGCGAATACAGCCCAGTCGCAGAGATGGCGCAAGCCTATCCCCTCGCTCGTCATGTGCGCTATAACATGGAGAAGCATGATAAGCCCGTGGTGAAATGCATCAGGGATCATGCATACCGCTCCGTCAAGCTCGACCTGCTCGGCAGTGTCAATTATGCGGTCTGTTTCGCCCGCAATAATTTCTCCCACAGCTCCGCCCGGAATCCCGTTGACGCGCCTGTGCTGCTCCCAAACGCTTGCGGGTCTGCGGGAAAAGGCGATATGTACTTTGTCGTCCTCTTCTCCGTGGTCTATTTCAAAACCGGCGCTCAGCACCGCCTCTTTAGCGCGTTCAAAATCCTGTCCGCGCACCAAAAAATCGACGTCTCCCATATCGCGCAGCGAAGCCTCGGGATAGTAATACGCCGAAGCCAAGCCCTTCAAAGCGCAGTACGGTATACCGTGCTTTTTCATCAGTGCATGAAGCTCGGCGTGCTCAAAGAAGTTATTAGCATTTGCTATCGCATTTCCGCTGAAACGCTCCTTTGCACGAGCGAATGACTCCGCTGAAACCGCCTTCAATTCCTCGCGCACAAACGGAAATACAGTCGTAAAAACCGTTTGAGCGGCAGCCTCTTTAAGAATAGGTTTTACATCCTCTGTGCTGACATTCGGCTTATCTCCTCCGAAAAGCTGATATCTGACGATCGTCAGCAACTGACCTTGTATCTGATTCATTCTTTATTTCCCCGTTGTCTTTTTGTGTTTATAAAGCCAGTCAGCCTCGATACCCCGCAGTTGATCAAAAACGCCGTGCCGCCTATAATAACGCCGAGCGTATTCATCAGCACATCGTCGGTTTCACATCTTCCCAAGTTGAAAAAATACTGACTCGCCTCGACCGCGACCGATATCAATGCACCCGAAATCACCGTAAAAAGGTATTTATGACGAAGCTTATCGGGCAGAGCGAACGGCAGGCTGAGCCCGAACGGAATAAACAGCGCCACATTCATAAACAGCATACGGTACATTTCATTTTCAACCGTTGCGTACGTGAAGGTTATGAAAGGGATAAGGTTGATTTCTTTTGTTCCCGATCCGCTTCCTCTGTAAACCGTCAATAACAATATAAGGAGAACCGAAAGCGCGGAAAAAACAATTGCCGTAACGCGGCGCACCTTGCCGCGGATGATAAACATCGCCAAAAGCCAGAAGAGATACATCGCCGCCACTTCAAGATATATTTTATTCATAGGCTGAACGTAAAACTCTTGTCTGAGCTGAAACATTATTTCGCCTCACCGCTTTTCATTATTATAATATAATCAGTATATCATAACGGACAGCAAAAGGCAACACAATGCGGAGCAATGATTTTTAACCGATGATATTCAGCAGGTGCGCAATTCCGGGTATGCTCTTCCCCTGCTGAGCGGTTGTTGAGCTGAGCAGTGCGCCCGTGGCTACAAAAAGGATATTGTTGAGGCTGCCCTGCACAAGCTCGCCTAAAATTTTTGAACAGAGCACCGACGCGCAGCAGCCGCAGCCCGAGCCGCCCGAGTGAACGTCCTGAACGGCGCGGTCAAAAATAATAAGACCGCAGTCGCTGTGTCTTCCTCGTATGTCAAAGCCCGCGCGCAAAAGCAGGTCACAAAGGATATAGCTCCCCGCAAGCCCCAAATCGCCCGTAAAAACGCGATCGTAATCCTGAGGAGATGTGTTTGTATCAGAAAAGAACCTCATTATGGTGTCCGCCGCCGCAGGAGCCATAGCTGCGCCCATATTGTTGGCGTCGGTGATATTGAGGTCGGTTATTCTGCCAAACGACGCCGCTTTTATTTTCGGCGCTTCGCGCGCTTCCAACGAAAGCACGCAGCTTCCCGCTGCCGTTACCGTCCACTGAGCCGTAGGCGTCCGCACAGAACCGTACTCCATCGGGAAGCGGTACTGCCTTTCAGCCGCGCAAAAATGCGACGAGGTAACGCAGAGCGCGTTATTCGCCGCGCCGCTCTCAACGAATACCGCCGCCGAGCCCATAGCCTGAGCCATTGTTGAGCAGGCTCCGTACTGCCCTACATAAGGTATTCCGAAGCCCTTTGCGGCAAAAACGGAAGCGACACACTGATTGAGCAGGTCGCCCGCGAAAACAAGCTCTATATCCTCCGGCTTTAGTACAGCTTTATCCATAGCAAGCGATGCCGCCTCGCGCTGCAATTCGCTTTCCGCAGACTCAAAGGTTTCTCCCCCTCCGCGGCTGTCATATATAATTTTGTCAAAAAGCTCTCCTATAGGTCCCTCGGACTCTTTCTTCCCCGCAACCGACGCGTATCCGATGATCCCCGGCATATTTTCAAAAATGAGAGTTGCTCCCGTTCGTTTTATCATAACAAAAACCTCCGCAAATATTATCTGCGGAGGCTCTGCATTTTATACTTATTTTATGCTTATAAAACGGTTTAAATTACGCTGAGATAAACTGCTCGCCGTTTTCGGGATCGTAGTGAGATTCGGGAAGGTCTTCCTGCCATGCCTTCTCCCCGTCCTTGTAGAATTCGCGCCATGTCTTTACCGAATAGCCCGATTCATCGCTGTGGAGAAGCTCGTTGCCGAGAGTGATATAATCGTAATTGGAGCTGTGAACTCCCCAGAAGGTGGCATACAGTGTTTTGTCGATCACCCTGCACTCAAGGAACATTTGATATTCGGAGGTGTTCTTCAAAACAAGGTCAAAATTGGGATAGTCGATCGTCGCGTCAAAGCCGGTGGGAACATAAAGAGAAGCCCATTTGTGCTCGTGGCGCTCAACAACAGTCATGTTTGAATACAGCGCGGCGACATAAATCGTGGAGCTTGACTGGCAAAGTCCTCCGCCCACGCCGTCGGTGATTTCGTCATTGGAAATAACGTTTCCTATTTTGTAGCCATTTTCCTCTAAATTTGAATCACCTGTGCGGGCGTTGAACGACCAGTCCTCGCCCGGCTCAATCACCGAACCGCTGCAGGAATTAAAGGAAACCTCCATATTAACGGTAGCGTCATCGGTGTTTCCCGAAACGGTTTCATAGGTGTAAAGCTCAACAATGTTTTCCTTGAGGAAGTCAACCGTTACAGTCGGCTCGGTTTCCGTTACAACTGCTTCGGCAGAGCCGTTGCTTTGACCGCTTTCAAAGAACTGCGTGAACTGCTGCTTAAGATTCTCGGCGTCAATCGTGGAGCCTTTCTTCTCCTCGGCATATTCAAAGCGTTCATCTGCAAAGGGAACAAACTTCTTGACGTGCGCATTCACGGGCTCGGTATTGTTGGCTTCACATATTTCGTTTACGCTGCTGTCTATCGACTCGCCTTTGATCGTTGCCGTGACCGTATAGCTCCGCGAGGAAGTCAGAAGTCCGGCTTGATCGTCCGCCTTGATTTGATCAAGGACTTCGTCAATATTTAAATCGTAGTCAAAGTTGTCCTGAGTAAGCTCAACCTTTTTATCGCCGATGCCGACGGATAAGCTGACGGGACTGATAAAATTGCTTTTGTTTTTTTCTAAGAGCGTTTTAGCCTCTGTGGTCGTCCTGCCCGAAATATCGATTCCCGACACTATCGTGCCGTTGTCAAACATAAAGCTGTCTTCATCGCTGACCACAGGACGAGCGCCTCTGTCCGCAGCTCCGAAAACACCGACCGCTATCGCGATAAGCGCGGCAACGCCCACTATTACGCACAGCACCGGAATAATCCTTTTTCCCGCGGCAAGAGATATTCCGCCGTTTCTTCCTGCGGATCTTTTTACTCCGTCTTCGTCCCCGCCTTCACCGGGAACGGCTTCTTCGGCTGTTTTATCGTCTGTTCCGAACAGCTCTGATTTATAAGAGTCGGAGCTGAAACCGATATAATCGTTATCATCAAGCTTTTCCGCGTCCGACGCGTTTTCGGCGCCGGAATTTTCTTCGGCATTGTCACCGGAGTCTTCCGCTTCGTTAAAGCCTGATACCAAGCCAAAAAAGTCGAGGTCGTCAAGCTTTTCCGCGTCCGAAGTGTTTTCGGCGCCGGAAATCTCTACGGCATTACCATCGGAGTCTTCCGCTTCGTCGGAACCTGAGCTTAACCCGAAAAAGTCTATAACGTCAGGCTCCTCCGCGTCAGACGTGTTTTCGGCGTCGAAAATCTCTTCGGCATTACCATCGGAGTCTTCCGCTTCGTCAAAAACGGAGTCTGAACCCAGAAAGTCCATTTCGTCAAGCTCTTCCGAATCCGCCGTGTTTTCGGCGTCAAAAACTTTCTCGACATTATTGTCGGAGTCTTCTGTTATTTGGTTTTTGTTGTTTATTGAATTACTATCGTTTCTGTCCATTCGTCTACTCCATAAAACGGTATAAATGCTTTTGATTTACCCCGAAAAAACGGCTTAAAACCGCTGCATTTATTCTACTACAATTCTTCCGAAAAATAAAGAGTTTAAAATACAAATTAAAACGGTAAATATTATTATGTTTTTGTACATTTTTTAACTACTTGACATTTTGATGTGAAAAGCGGGTGAAATACGGCAGTTTCCGACTGTTTATTACCAAAAAAATGCGTAAATCAGACACCAATGCAAAAATATCTGTTGAAAAAATCCGCCGTTTTCTGTATAATACTAACAGTAGGATATTGTTATCCAAAAAACAAAAAATAATCCGATTTGCGACAGGAATTAAACCGTAATATTTTTCCGGTCTTTACCGCGTAACGTATACACGGCAGAGCCAATCAGCGGTTCCGCAACGCAAATAACGTTTTAAGGAGCTGTAAAAATGAAAATTTTGATTTTTTCCGCGTCTACGGGCGGAGGGCACAAACGCGCCGCCGCCGCTTTGGAGGACGCCATAAAACGCCTTGACCCCAATGTGGAAGTAACCGTTGTAGACGGGCTTCGCGCCATCGGCAAAGTTTATGACAAAACCGCCGTACAAGGATATTATTTTTTGGTAAAGAATGCGCCGAAGGTTTACGGCGAGATGTACAAGATCACCGACCGTGAAAACGTAGCGTACAAGGTAGTAATGAAGTTTAACGCCTCAATGTCAAGTAAGCTGCTCGAAGAGATAGAGCTTCATAACCCGGACGTCATCATTATGTGCCATCCCTTTATAACCGCTATGATTTCAAGGCTAAAGAAGCACGGTGAATTAGGCAACGTCAAAGTCATAGCGCTCATAACCGACTACGACGCTCACCGCACCTATGTCGCCCCCAACATCGACGCCTATGTGCTTGCCGAGCCGCAAATGGCTCCCAAGCTTATCGAGGAATACGGCGTTGACGAGTCGATCATATACCCGCTGGGCATACCGACCTTTGAAAAGTTCAGCACACCCGGAGCAAAGGAGGAAATCTGCCGCCGCGAGGGCTTAAACCCCGACAAAACCACGGTGCTGCTTATGGCAGGCTCCTTCGGAGTAACCGGCGTGCTTAGTTTTTATGAAAAGCTTGCCTCTATCGACTCCGAGCTGCAATTGATCGTAATAACCGGCAAAAACGAAAAGCTGTATGAAAAGCTTCAGGAATCGGTTGAGGAGTCGGGCGCGGCAGATCGCACAAAGCTGCTCTTCTTTGTTGACAACGTAGAGGATTATATGCATATTTCCGACCTAATCGTCACCAAGCCGGGCGGACTCACCATATCCGAAAGCCTCGCCTGCCACCTGCCCATGGCGATTTACAACGCCTATCCCGGACAGGAGCAGTACAACGTCAATTTCCTGCTTAAACAAAAAGCGGCGATTTTGGTTGACAAAAAGACGGGAGCCGAAGAAATATCAAAGCTGCTGCGCTCTCCCGAACGGCTTCGGGAAATGCGCGAAAACTGCGAGCGTTTAGCGCGCCCAAAAGCAGCCGAGGACATGGTGCGCCTCGCCAAAAAGTTAGGCGGGGTGCCTGAGCCAGAAGGAGACCCTGAATGAGGCGGCGGGCAACCGCCGTTATTGCGGCGCTGTTGAGCGTTTTTCTGCTCACCTCATGCGGAAACCCGAAGGAATTTACAGACAGCGAGAAATTATCGGCAAAGCAAACGAGAAACGCGGATATTTCCGTAACCTTCAACTATGCAGACGGCGCGCATGATCCGCCCACCGATTACGGCAACTATATCAACGGTGTAACGGAATTCTCGCTCTCGCAGTTCAGAGCGCTTTACAAGGAGAACAGCGGCAGCTTTATGTTCTCCCCCGCTTCGTCCGCCTTGCAGCTCTCGCTTTTAGCGAACGCCGCCGGCGATACCCGTCAGGAGATCCTGCTCGCGCTGGGCGGAACACTGACTCAGGACGGGCTGAACGCCTGCTCATCCTATTTCAAGTCGCGCCTTGAAAGTGTCAGCAAAATCGGGCAAAAGGAAGCGCCCAAGGAACAGATTATGCTTGACGGCGCAATGCTGATCGACAGCAGCATAGATGTAAAAGCGTCATTTTTGCAGAGCACAAAAGACTATTACGGTTTTGATGTATTCAGATATGATTTCAACGGCGAAAACTCCGCTGACAAGTTGGACGCGTATTTGAAGCCCTATACCTCCGACAGCGGAATAGACGTTTCGAAGTCAGGGACTCTCGATACTCTCTGCGCGGTAAGCGTTAACGACGGGTGGCTTGAAGGCTACAAAGACAGCAATGCTTTTTCGGGAAGCTTCGATGGCGCTCAGGGAAAGCGAAACGAGGTTTACCTGTGCTCCGACGAAAGCAGGATGAGCTCCGAAAAGGCTGAGGGAATACTGAAATACACCGCAAAGAATCCGCTGAAAATAGTTCTGATTACCCCGAAGGACGGGGAAGCTCTCGACGAATACGTCGGGAATCTTGACGGCACGGAGCTGAACGCTCTGCTCGGCAGCATTGATATAACAAAAAAGAGCGCGGCTGCGTTCCCCGAATTCACCATAGGAACCGACGGAAAGGCAAAAGCGATGTCGAAGTCGCTCTCTCAGGCGGGACTGTACTCGCTGTTCAGCGACAAATCAAGCTTTTCCTCGCTGAGCTACGGCAAAGGAGCGACTCTCGGGGAGATGTACGATATACCGCAGGAGTTCTCGCTGACGCGCGCGGGAATAAACAAGGGCGCGTCCGGCGGCAAAGCTGCGGCTGTTCTGAAATCAGAAAAGGATACCCTCGTTTTCGACCGTCCGTTTATATTCATGCTCCTCGATAACGAAAGCAATCTGCCCGTATACATAGGCGTTTACCGCTGATATCAATTGAACATTAAAAGAGCCTCAGACTGTCAAAATCTGAGGCCTTTTTTATTACGCTGCTTTTTTAGTTGCTGCTTGGGTAACTGCTTCTGTTGCCGCTGCGGTTGTTGCTTGGGTTGCTGATTCGGCTTTGGCGGCTCCGGTGTAGGTTACGCCTTCGCCGTAAATGGTCGTCCAGTCGTTTTTCATTGAAACAGCCGTCCAGCCGTTTTCCTTGCAGGAATCAGCCATCTTCTGAGCCTTTTCAAGGTTGCCGTTTTCGCGTTCGAGGTCGTCGCAGCAAAGCATATACGCGGCGCTCTTGTATTTGTTGTTAGTGATCGTGTAGTTTGCCATGCTTGTATCGCCCGAGCTGTTGCCGAACGAAAGCACGGGCTGAACGCCGATTTCCTTTGCTATCACTGAGGTCTTGTTCATCTTGAGATTCTTAACTACAAACTCTCCGCCGGTAACAAGCTTGTCGTCATGCGTGAACTGATACTCCAGTCCGTTCGCGCCGTTCTGATGGTCGGCAACAAGCGTCTCGTCCGAGCCTATCATCTGACTGAGCGGAATATTTATAACACCGTCAACCAGTCCGCGCGTTATCAGGCGGTCGGTACCGCTGATGATATAAACAGTGAAATCATTCGCCTGCAATAAGTCAATGACCTGAAGCATCGGCTTGTAGAACGCCTCGCCGTTGGTCATATTGGTGTAGGATACCATGGGCTGACTTCTGTATTCCTTTACGTAAGCGTCAAACTCGTCTAAGGTCATACCCTTGAACGCGGAGGCAACCGCCTTGCCGTGCCTGACGTCGAGACCGTCGGGATATTTTCCCGTGTCAAAGTATGTCTTGATAATCGACGCAACTTCCTTTTCCTCGGCGCTCGCCTTATCCTTGTAGTTGGGATCCTCCATTACGCGATGATACAAAAGCTTGTGGTCAAAATATCCCGGATCGGTCTCGCAGCAAAGCGTGCCGTCCATGTCGAACACCGCTATACGGTTTTCAACGGGAATGAAGTCGACGGACGACTTATCCGTGACGGTGTTTATGTATTCCGTGAGCTGCTTTTTAAGCGGAGCTTCGTCTGTCCAGAGCGAAAGATTTTCTGCTTCATCCTTATTGGAATCATCGTTAACAGCCTGAGACGCCGACTGACTTGATCCGTTTGAACCCGAGCCGCTGTCAGAGTTCGAGTTAAGCTTAACGATATACAAACACGATACGGTAACGAGCGCTGCGGCAAGCACGCCCGCAACCACTTTCCACACAAGTGAATTGTTTTTGCTCTGCTTCTGCTCTGCCTTTTGGGGCGCTTTGGAGCTTGAGGTCTGAGCTGCCTTTGGTTTTGCGGTCTGATTGTTGTTTGGTTTTTTGTTTTGCTTGTTAGTTGATTTCTTTTTGGCTTTCTTTGCCATTAACATTCCTCCTAAAATTAATGTTCAAAGCAATGTTAACACAATAAAAGCGAATTATCAAGCAAAAAATTTAAAAATACATTCCGATAAATGCACAAAACCGCTGTTTGTCTGTTTTTAATAAAATATTTTAACATTTTTTCATTTTTAGATTGACTTTTTTCAAAGTATCGTGTATAATATAAAATGTAGAAATGGTTGAAAAGTAACTTAAAATTCCACCCCTGCACAACTGAAAATCTCCTTAATTGTTTTTTCACAATAATCCTCTAAAGCAGGACCCGGTACATTTCCCCGTACCGGGTCTTGTTTTGCCGTATTCTTTTATACGTTCTCAGTCAGCCGGATCGCAACGGCGGTTATGTCGTCGTCGCGGGTCTCGGCTCGTCTTTTTATCGCCTCCTGAACGACCGCCTGAGCAAGCTCCTGCGCACTGCCCTCGTTCCAGCTTCTTATAAGCCGTTCCAGCCATCTTTCGTCTCCCGTAATGACGCCGTCTGACACCATAACAACCATGTCTCCCGATTTAAGATTTACCGTATCGGATGAAAACCGAATATTATTCAGGATCCCCGCAGGCAGGGACGGCATTTCCCGCGCGGTGAGCCTGCCACCCTTTTTGACGTAGGTTTGCGGCGCACCCGCCTTTTTCAGAGTAACTCCGCCCGTGTAGAGGTTCACTCCCGCCAAATCCACGGTCGAGAGCGACTCGTCCTCGCTCTTTATCATCAGAGCGGAATTAACTATTTGAAGCGAGCTGTCGGGCGAGAGCCCCGAGCGCAGCAGCCTGCCCATGACGGAAACCGCCATGTTGCCGTCCACAGCCGCCCTGCCGCCAGTTCCCATGCCGTCGCAGACAAGCGCGTAGGTGTTGCCCATTCCGTCGTTGAAATAGTCTATGCAGTCGCCGCACAGCTTTCCGCCGTCGGCAATATGCTGGTCGCTGCCTATTTCAACGTCGTAAAGCGGCATTTCGCACATCGCGGCGCGAACCCTGCCTCCGCCGCAGCTAAGCTGGGGCAGGTCAAACCGCCTTCCGCAGCATTTTGAAACCTCACGGGCAAGCGTCCCGCGCGAGATCTCATCCTCGCGCCCTGCAAGCTCAAGCTCTACCGTCATTCTGCCGCCCTCCGCAAGCAGGCAAACGCAGTCGGCGACCCGATAGCCCGCAGCGGTAAGAGCCGAAATAATGCGCTCGGCGCAATCCTCGTCGCTTCTCATAACGCTGTTGAACTCCTCGGACAAGTCCTGCAAAATATCGCTGACCCCCGCAAACTGCCCCGCGACAACTCCGCGAAGCTCCGCCACGCGGCTCTGAGCCTCCCGCGCCGCCTGCAAATGCCTGTAGTTGAGCGTCATCTGCGCGGCGATCTCTCCCTTTTTGCAGCAGTTTTTCACAAAAGCCTCCTCAACATCGGCGTCGCTCAATGTACCCGATTTGGCAAGCAGCGGTTCAAGCCGCCTGAAATCGTCGCGCGTCACGCCGCCCTCGTGCTCGTAGCAGTACATTCTCAGACCGCAGCCGCCGCAAACATCGCGCGCCACGTTCTCGCAGACTCTCGAATAAGAGGGCGAGTAGAGCGAATCTAACTTTTGCGAAACAATTTTAACGTCGTTTTTCACGTTGGCAATAGCCTTTGAGGTGAAGTTGAGCCGCATTACAATATTCCTGCGCAGGCTCTCCCCGAGCGAAGCGTCGGTCTCGCCGTGAAAGAGCGGAGAAATCACGTTGCCGACCTCGGACGGCAAAATCAAAAAGACCGCCGACCCGATCAAGCCCTCGATAAGCACTGTGGGAAGCTCGCGCCCGCTGCCGAACGCCAGACTCATAATAGCTTCCGAAAGCACAAACGCGGGTGCGCAGGCAAATTTCCCGATAGACGAGAACATTCCCGCCATAAGCCCGCCGAACGCGAAGCAGCCGCACAGATAGCCCTGTCCCGTATCGGCAAGACTGAAAACGGCTCCCGTACAGACTCCGCACACAGCGCCGCCGCTTATTCCTCCGTACCTCGCGCACAGCATGACCGCCGCCACCGCAATGATCCGTCCGAGCGAAACGCCCTCGACCGTCAGCACTCCGAGCGAAAGCATCAAAACGCAGCCGGTTAGCACCAGACAGGAGCTTTCCTGCCTTGTAAACGCCGAGAGCCCCCTGCGCTGACCGCTCAGCTTTACGGTAACAGACATAAAATACGCCGCCGCTCCGGCAAGAAGCGCCTCGACAGCGCAGTCCGCAGGAGCCGAAACCGAGCCTGTTCCGCTGAAAAGCAGCGCTGCGCCCGTGGCGAATATCGCGCCGAATGCAAGCAGCGGAGCGAACAGGCGGCTTTTCCGTATAAAATCAAGCTCGCTGAGCAGCCACCGCAGCGCGCCTATGGCTATCACGACCGCCACATAGCGA
Organism: uncultured Ruminococcus sp.; assembly: GCA_902777275.1. Classification (GTDB taxonomy): domain Bacteria; phylum Bacillota; class Clostridia; order Oscillospirales; family Acutalibacteraceae; genus Ruminococcoides. The sequence goes on from CACYTI010000001.1 coordinate 146,505, forward strand.
AAGCTGTCAAGGGGCGCGCGCACCAAATATCCGAGCGCGGTGCCAGTAAGAGCCGCCGCTAAGTTTCTCTTCGGAGCCGCCGCCGCGAAAGAAGCACCGAACGGCGCAAGGTTCCCCATGACAGCTCCGTGTGCGACCAAGAAGCCGAGCAATCCGTAAACCGCGTGAAACACCGCCGACTTTGTAAAGGGTTTTTGTCCCGCCGCGCGCGGACGGGCGGATTTTTTTACGCTTTCCATCATTTTTACTTCCTTTGTAATTGATAAAAATATTATAAGCCGAGCCGCGCAATCGTTTTGTCACTACCTGACGGCGGCTTTTTATATTCTTTTGCGGAATATTAAGCTAAAATGCTTGTAACTTTCCTTTTAATAGCTTATAATGTAAGTATAAAATCGAAAGGAATGATTTGATGGTCATAATGTCGGTAGATTTGGGAAAAGCAAGAACCGGGCTTGCACTGAGCGATAAGACCGAGTTTTTAGCCTCGCCGTACAAGGTGATTTTTGAAAAATCGCCCAACAAATTACCCGAAAAGGTCGCCGAGGCGGCAAAAGAAGCGAAGGCTGAGCTTATAGTTGTGGGCTTGCCGAAAAACATGGACGGCACCGAGGGCGAAAGCGCGAAAAACGCCCGCGCCTTTGCAAAAAAGCTTGAAGAGCTTACAGGGCTTGAAGCCGTTATGCAGGACGAGCGATGCACGACCGTGACCGCACACAGATTTTTAAATGACACCGACACGCGCGGCAAAAAAAGAAAAAACGTGGTCGACGAAGTCGCCGCCACGATCATCTTACAGGATTATTTAGATTGTCATTGCCATGACAGGGCAGGGCGGCTTTGAATAACGTCGATTTAAGATACACTTCCATTAACGCCGCGTCATAACGTGCATAAATATTTTACGTTTGATAAACGGCGCGTTAGAACGCAGGAACAACGGAAAAGTTTTTGTCAAACGTTTGAAGCGCGGACTGCCCTCCCGTGGCAACGGGGGCAACCGGCGGTTGCGGAATTGTAAATCGAAATGTATAGAAAAATCTGCGGTTGCGTGATATAATAGAGCCATAACAAAGAGGAGGTAACATTATGAATATCGAAACTGCAAACAGACTATTGCAATACAGAAAGGAAAACAATCTCAGCCAGGAAGAGCTCGCCGAGAAAATCGGGGTTAGCAGGCAGGCGGTTTCAAAATGGGAACGCGCGGAAGCGTCGCCCGACACCGACAACCTTATCCGCCTGGCGGAAATATACGGCGTCAGCCTTGACGAAATGCTGACGGGGAAAAAGACCGATAACACCGAAAACGCCGAAGCAAAGAGCGATGAACCGCAGGAGAGCTCCGAAGATTTTACGCCCGACGAGAACACCGAATACACAAAACACGACAAGGTGTCATTCAAAAACGGTATTCACGTTGAAAGCAAGGACGGCAACAAGGTGCACATCTCCTTCAAGGATGGAGTCAACGTGTACGAAAAGGAAGGAAACAGAGTCCACGCGGGCTGGGACGGCGTTCAGGTTGACGAAAAAGGCAAGAACCGCGTTTACACCGACGAAAACGGCAATGTTATGGTTGACAAAAAACTGCAAGAGGAGCATTGGGCAAATCCCAATTACAAAATCCTCATAAAGTTCCCGTTTTGGGCTATTGCGCTCGCGGCGTTTTTGGCGTGGGGCTTCAGCGGATTATGCTTTGGCTGGGCGCTGAGTTGGATATGCTTACTCACGATCCCGCTCTATTACTCGCTTATTGACGCGATCTTCAAGAAAAACCCGTCACACTTTGCGTTTCCCGTCCTCGCCGTTGCCGCGTACATAATCTTCGGATATTTCAAAATCTGCGGCGGCTGGGCGTTCGGCTGGATAGTATTTCTTACAATTCCGGTTTACTACTGCGTTTGCAGCCTGATAAACAGCGGCAAGAGCCGTGACGAATGATTCCGATTATCATTCATCAACGGTGCGAAACAAAAATTTCCCGGAAATCAAAAAGGGCGCACAAACGTGCGTCCATTTTTAGAAGCTGACAATTGCTTACTTGCGCTTGTCAGGATCATACGCCCAAACAGAATATGCCTGAGGCCAAGGAAAAAGCTTGAAGCCTTTGACGCGAAGTATCGCGCCGCCCTCCTGCTTTGACCAACCGGGACGGCCATTTAATACAGGAATGCCCTGCTGGTCGCACCAGCTTATCAGAGTTACGGGATGAGTAAGTGTGCTTTCAAGGTGTTCGATAAAAGCCAATAAGGTTTTCGGAAGAAAAGGGCGCGCCATCGTCAAAATGGTATACGGATTATAATCAAGCGTAAACGCGTCTCCGATCATTATTTGAACCTGATCATACTTTTTTGTCCACTCCTGCGCCAGCCTTCCGACTTCCTTGTTATGCTCGATACCGTAAAGCTTAGCGGGACATTTTTCTTTCAGAAAAAAAGCCAGCACCCTGCCCTTGCCGCAGCCGATATCTATCAGTGCGTCGGAGGAGGTGATCGTTACATTTGAAAAAATGCGTTCAAGCATCAAATAATGTGTAGAGTGCGAGCCTGTGCTGCCCACCCCCTTGGAATCATCGCGGTATATGCTCGGAACATATTCTGTCAGGCTTTGACCGCATATCCGCTTATCAATGCGTGCGTCCTGTTTTGTCGCAAGGTGTCCGCCGATTTTATAATCCGCTTTTTGTATAATATTCATTGCGATTTCCTTTCGATAGCTTTTTATTCGGGTAAAAGTATATCACAACTCCGCAGGCGATGTCAATATCGGATGAAAACATATTATTGCAAGCCTGTTATTCAATGTTGAGCGCTGCAGCGTGCCGAACACAGTCAATGCAAAAGCCGAAAATTATGATTTCATCCCATCAAAAAAGGGCGCACGTTTGTGCGTCCTTTTATATAACCATGCGGGATCCCGCTTTAGTTGATGTTAATCTCCTTCATAGGGAGCTACGGTGTTGTATTCGCCGTCGTCATCAGCGCCGCCGTCATCAGCGCCGCCGTCGTCATAGTCGCCGTCGTCCTGATCCTGATCCTGATCCTGATCCTGACCTTCATCATCATAATCTTCATCCTCGTCGTACGGAGCTACGGTGTTGTCCTCATCGTCGTCATCGTCGTCGGTGTCGATCTTACTCTGAGTGCTCTGACTTCCCTGATTGCCGCTGACTGTTGCTGTGGTATTGCCCTGATTGCTGCTGTTAGTGTTGAAGGTAGCGCCTGTGCTGCTTGTAGAAGCGCTGATCGTGGGGCTTGTTGTGCCTGTGGTGCTGCGAGTCGATCTTGTTGTGGAGGCAACGGTAGTTGATGTGTTGCTTGAGCTGCTCTTTCCGCCGCAGCCCGTAATAAGAACTGTCGTAGTCACCGCAACAGCGGCTGTCATAACGATTAAAGCGATTTTTCTCATTTGAATTATCCCCTTTTTAAAAATAATATGTATGTTCCGTCTGCGGCGCGGCATTAAACAAAAGCTTATCCGCCGCGCTGAACTGACGAGAACTTCTTTCCGTTTTTTGCAGGCTCACGGTTTAGCACCGCCGCCTGAGCGCCCTTTGCCTTTTGAAGGGAAGTCGCGTTTGATCATCCCACTAATATTATATCGCAAATTTATGATTTGTCAATTGTTTCATACGTTATCGGTGATGTATGTTCTGCCTGTCGCCTGACCGGTAACGTTGAGGTTGCTGTCAACCGTGAATCGAACGGGAGTGTTGTTCCATCTTCCGTCGGCTCTCTGCGTCATAAGAATCGCGTCGGCTGTTCCTTCGTAATTGCCGTGGGCGTAGAAGGTGCATTCGTTGGTGCTCCAATCGGCGTCGCAGGTGATCGACACATTGTCCTCAAACAGGCTGTATGTCCAGTTGTACATTCCGTTGAAATGCATTTTGCAGTCCTTTCCGTATTGAGCGCGTGCGGCAACGGAAGCTTTAGGCGCTGTCGCGGCTGAAACGGCTCCTAAGGTTGAAGCGGCAGCTACTGTTGATACGGCGCAAAGCGCGGCGAGTACGGTTCCCATGATTTTTGTCTTTACATTCTTTTTCATTTTCTTTATCTCCTTGATTTTCAGTTTTTTTGATATATTTTTACCGTCGCGGTTGTTTTCCCTTGACTGTGGCTAAAGTATATCACACCGAGAATGACAAAACACTGACAATCAAACGGACAAAAAAGAATTTTTTAAAATTTTTATTTTTCAAACGGATGCGCCGCCATGGAAATCATTTTTTCTTATTCTGTCGGCAAACCGCATTTTTCCTTAAATGAGTAGGGGCGCACCGGCGTGTGCGCCCGGGAGCGCTGAATCATACGTTTTGTTTCCTAACAACAATCGGACGTAAAAACGACGTTGGTTCAAGGGCGAACACATGGGTTCGCCACTACAACGAGAAGGAAATTGTGCGCATTTATCAAAACTGATTCATATGGATGCGCCGCCGGCAGAGGTGATATCTGCCTGCGGCGAAAGGTTTTCAATATTATATATTATAAGTTAAGGAGCTGTCTTTTTCTTGCCGTGAATTCCTCGTCGGTCAAAAGCCCCTGATCTCTGAGAGCGGCAAGCTTTTTGATTTCATCCGCCACGAGCAATGACGGGTCGACCGTTCCGGCTTGCGCTTCGGGCTGCGGAGCGTTCCAAGCCGCGGACTGTTGGGCGGTATACGCGTTGTTTTCATTGATATCCGTATACTGAGCCTCGATCGGCTCCTGAGCGCCGTCATCTCTGCTTGCCCACTCAACCGCGCTGTCAACGCCCTTTTTGCCCGTTTTTATAAGCACCTTGCCCAGATCCTTAAAAGCGTCTCCCAGCTCGGAGCCGGTTTTTTTCCATGAATTTTTAAAGTCTGACACAGTTATCCTCCCTTTCGGTTTGAGTTGCAGTAAATATAATACTATATGTATTCTACAACATTTTTTCGGGTTTTGCAAGTGTAAGGCGGATATTTCGGTCAGTTTTAGTTTCCGTTGATAAATACGAACGACTCAATTTCTTGGCTTAGTTTCCATAAGTTTATACTCACGGCAGGTTTTGCACCTTTGACCTGTGATGACCGTTTCATCATAGGCTTCTTTTGTCGTCTGTGTTTCGTAATGTCCTTCCTCGGGTACATTCTTTTGATAATATTCAATGTGCTCATCATAATGCGGATAAGCAATAAGAGCAACAGTAGGATAACCGTATAATTCTTTTTTTCTCAATGCTTCTGAATTGATTTTTTCAATTTTAGTTATATGGTTCTGCATATGTTCTTCCGAATTTCGAACCATTGAATTATAGTAATCTGAGTTTTCACCCGTATCCAACACAAACTTAACATTGAGCTCCTGACAATCCGGATATGAACATGTAAGAGTTGTTCTTGTGCATTGAAGCGTTTCGGCAGGCTTGTCAACCACCCAAACCTGCTCTTTCACGGCGTCGTGATGAATCTTTGTTGTAATATCCTCCCATTGATGTACATGAGCCGTTGTCGGCGGCAATGTTGTAGGAGCTTCTGTTGTCGGAGCTGCCGTTGAAGCCGCTGCGGTCGTTTCTTCCGTTTTACCGGAAGCCGAGTCAGGCGTTGCGCTGTTGTTCTCTCCGCAGCCTGTTAACAAAGTGCATACCGCAAAAAACGCGACAGCAACCGATATAATAATTCTCTTCCTCATTTTTCTCTCCTCTGAAATATTAAGTAAAAAGTGCGCAGCCTCAAGCGAACGAAGCCGCGCACAAAAATAAACTTCTATTCTGTAATGATTATTTTTACTTTGTGTAGCAATATTTTCCGCTTAAAAAAGCGGTATGTAATATGAATAGTTATTTTTCGGACTATGCCATACGCTTTTACAAGCATAGCAGGGTGTGAAAGCATCGTTCTTCCCGGCAAACTTACAATTAGAATCCCAACAATTCTTTTTTCTTTCTGTCAAATTCCTCTTGGGTAATTACGCCCATGTCTAAAAGCTCTTTGAATTTTTTTATTTCATCGGCAGGAGACAGCTCGGCTTTAACAACTGTTGTGCCGGATTCCTGCGGTCTGGATTTGTAATCTTCCATCGCTTTTCTGATTTTTCTTGCTAAAGATGAAGCAAATTCATTCGCGGGAGCGTAAGAAAACATTCCGCTCGCAAAATTGATTCTGTTTCTGTCCTGAAGCATACTTGCTCCGACTTTAATATTATTTGCGCCGCTCACGGCATTCAGAAAAACAACTCCCGCGAAAGCGCAGGCAACGCTGGCAGCCTGAACGCTCACACCCGTAAAGTCCTTATAAAACCACGAACCGCCCTGACCTCCGATACAGCTCACATGGTCATCATAAATTTCAACCACCTGAGGACACATGGCGGCGTTTTTTCTGACGTTTCTCGGAACATCAATTTTTTCTGTTAACTTGCTCATTTAACTCTCTCCTTGCAAAAAACCGCTTTAAATCTCAGCAGCATTATTATTTATCCGACACCAGCAAAGCGTCACAATTCATACATTTTGTAACCAACCGCGAGTTTTTGCTTCCGCACTTCGGACAAATCCAATCATTACCGGGACGCTTGGGGCTTTCTGTTTCGCTTTTCAAGAATTGGAATTTTGGCGCGTTATTACCAACGGGGGGCTCGGGTTTTTCAGCGTCGCAATTCAAACATTTTGTCACAATCTTTGAGTTTCTGTTTCCGCACTTAGGACAGACCCAGTCATCAACGGGCTTTTTTGTTATGACAGGCGCGGCAGGGCTTGGAGCCGGAGCGCTCTGAGCAACTGAATTGTTGTTCTGATTATAGGGTATATTTGCGGCGGGGGGCATAACCGAAACAGTCTCAGCTTCAGCATTCGCAATTGCGTCTAATCTGCTGTTCATCTGAACCTTCAATTCTGCTATCGCCTGCAAAATCGCGGCAAATCCAAAGTAAATCAAAGCATACAAAAATGTTCCGATCCAAACCCACAGGCAAAACAAAAAATTATGTGTTGCCGAGCCTGTAACTATTCCCGCGATAAATCCGAAAATAGAAATAATAATTCCAACCGTCATAAACATAAAAAATCTCTCCTTTTGTTTTTTATTTTTAAAGGCTTATCTGCCAATATTCCCTTTATATCTCACGCTCCTCAAACGCGCAGCCGGACGCTTACAACCGCCGTTGAAAACGAGCCTGCGCATAAGTATCATAAATCTTTCCCGGAAAATATCTTATGTGTTAACCCCATTGTAGCACATTAAATCAGCATAATCAATAAAAATTCTCAATTTTTCGCTCGAAAACTGTAAGTCAGAAACAAAAAGGATAAAAGTTTTATTTTGGTATAATTTTAGCCTGTTTTATTGCCGTAAAATGCAGCAGCCCCGCCGGATGTACCGACAGGGCTGTAAAATATTCATATTTCTTTTCTATCTTGATCGGGTAATTCGGGATGCTCATCCGCGTCAACCTTTTGAAACGCCTCAACGTATTCAAGGCTTTTGTACTTTATCATCTGCGCGGCGCGGTAGGCGTTCAGCGCGAGAGTGATTTGCTCATGCCCCTTTTGATCGGCATGGAAGCGCACCAGCCGCCGCTTTTCTTCCGCTATTTCAGATATATCTATATAGTGCGACGGGTCGTGAAAGGGAGCGTCTATCTCGTAAAAATAGCAATCGGCGCGCGCTCTTTGGCGGCGGATCTCATCAAGGCAAAACCGCGCCGCGTCCCGGTGATCGGGATGCAGGCTGTTGAGCCACGGAAGAAATATGATAGTGTAGGGAGTGAAATCGATTTTTCCGACAGCCTCGGGATGAAGCCCGAGCTTCGTGTCCTCAACGCCGATCCACTCAAACGAGTTAGGCTTAACATAATCCATTTCAGCCTCAAACTGCCTTCTGCGGACAGCCGCTTCTTCCTCAACAGTGCGATCCCTGCACCCGTGGCTGCCGTCAGTCAGAACAAAAATATCGGTTCTTTCAGGCGCAAGCAGCAGAGCCGACGACGCTCCGAGACTCTCGTCATCGGGGTGCGGAGCGATTACGGCTATCCTGTCTCCGCTTGAAAAAACAATTTCGGTTCGCATGAGCTATTCCTCTTCTCCGGTTAAAACCGATTGATAACTGCAATAAAATAATATCAAAAAAGTTGTCGGCTGTCAATTGTAAAAGATACGTTTTTTTGGGAGTCGCTATAGAGTTCGTCGGCAACTACGCCTCGGCGCTCTTTCACCACAGAGCATTGTTATACCCGTCATACAAGGAACGCCGGATCGTCAAAGACAGCCCCGGCTTTTTATCAAATTGCGAACCGGTCGGGTCAGCGCATGATGATCAATATCCGGCACACTCGGGCGCGTTTGCTTCGGCGTAAACGTGATCGTACCAAATGAGGTTGTTGCCTGTTTCCTTATCAAAGAGCCGGATAAGCTTGGGCTGTACGGTAAAGTTGATGGTATGACCCATGTATAGGTCGGTTTCGAGATCCATTGTCGGGATAACCATAACGACCGAATCGGCAGCTTTTCCTCGTCGGGGATCCGGTCGCCCAAGGTAAGACTGACGCCTTGCCGTAAATTATTCAGTTGCAAAATAGTTTTCGCTTTTTCTTTGCCGCCGTTCCCTCGCAAAACGTTGCCCCGTTTACCCGAGAAAAAATATGACGCGACAAAGGCTAACGTGGCTGGTCATAAAAAAACTTTCATTTCGCAGTAGGGATTCTGCTCCAAAGTGAGAACATACAGCGCAGCTCAAAGCCGAAGGGACAGAATCCGCCTGCGATATCGTTTTTGACTTTTTACCGTCAAGCTCCGGTTTTAATCGTAAAATCATTGTGTTTTGCTCTGTGCTGTGGTACAATGAAAAAAACATTCGTTTTTACATGAAGGAGGAAATTTTATGAAAAAAAGCAAAATACCGATCAGCATTTTGCTTTCGCTGCTGATGGTCATCAGTCTGTTCTCGATCGTGCCGTTCACGGCGAGCGCGGCGATTTGCGAAGATATCAATTATATCGACGCTGACGGCAGCGAAAAAACGTTAGAAAGGGCTGAATTAGTGACTGAGTCTATGGACGATGAAGTCGGCTTTTTCACATCAGCGTACAGTTGGCTATATGTCATCGATGATATTACTCTGACCAGAGCGATCTGCAACGATTATACTGATTTAAACATTATTCTCGGCGACAACGCAACGCTTACTGTAACCGGACTCATGAATATCAAATATGCGAGTCTGAACATTTACTGTCAGAGCGGCGGCACAGGTAAGCTTGTAATCGACGGAAAAATTGGTACAGGCGCTATCTTAGCTGTACCGAATAAAAAAAGTGTCACCATCAACGGCGGAATAGTCGAAGTAAAAAATGCTTCTTTCGACGCGTTTGGAAGCGGCAAGCTCGTAATGAACGGAGGTACAGCCACCTTTACAGGCTCCCCCTTTCCCCAAAGAAGCGCAGTCTATGCCGATGTTGCTTTTAACGGCGGCAATCTGACCGCAACAAGCAGCAGTTACGGAATTTACAAGTCAACAACGCTGAATTATAAGAACGCCACCGACCGCATCACCTCAAAAAATTACAATGGAAAGGTCACCGTTGCAGACGGTAAGGTGTTTACGGACGGCAGCGGCAATTACTACGCAGGAATCCTGACTGATGAAGAAAGAAAAGCCATTGCCGGCAAGACGCTGCAGCCTGCACCCAACGCCCATTTCGTGACCATTGACAGCAGCCTTGCCAACGGCGCGCTCACGACAGATAAAAAGGCAACGGTAAGCGGACAGACCGTCACCGTGACCGTCGATCCGACTGTTGCACCAAAATCAGGTTATATCGTAGGCGGCGTTACTGTAAACGGGACAGCGGCAACAAAGGCGGATGATACGCACTATACGTTCTCAATGCCCGACAGCGACGCGGCTGTCACTGCTGTGCTCACGCCCGACCCCGCCTGCTTCTCGCAGGACGGCGACGTCTATACGATCCACAACGAAAACGGCTGGGACGTTTTCTGCGACCTGCTTGCCGAGAATACCAAGGGGTATTTCGACGGCAAGACCGTACTGCTCGACGACGATATCGCCGTTACACGTATGGCGGGCGGAGCCGTTCACGACTTCACGGGAACCTTCGACGGACAGGGGCACACGCTGACTGTTGCTTACGGCTCTGAGGACAGCCCCGTCAGCGACGAGGATAAAGCGGCTCCCTTCCGCAATGCGGAAAGCGGCTGCATCATCAAAAACCTGCACACCGCCGGAACAATCTACACCTCGAAAAAGTACGCGGGCGGTATCATCGGCACGCAGTACGGCGCGGTAAGGATAGAGAACTGCCGCAGCAGCGTGACGATCAACAGCTTGACTGCCGCCGACGGTACCCACGGAGGTATAGTTGGCCGAAACGGCAACAGCACCTCTGCCAAGCTCACCATAGATGGCTGTGTGTTTGACGGAAAAATCCTCTCCGTCGGCGAAACAGCTACCACGGATTGCGCGGGCTTTGTGGGATACAAGGGCAATTCCGGTACAGTCACCATAACCAACAGCATTTATGCGCCTGCCGAAATTGAAGAAGATGAAACCGAAGTCGCAAGCGGCAGCGCGACCTTCGTCCGCAACGGTTCGGCAGGCAATAACTGCTACTACACACGCGCTCTCGGTTCAACGGAGAATCAGGGCAAGCAGGCTTACTCGATTTCCGCAGCCGGGGACGTCACCCTCGCGCTCAGCGGAGAAGCAACTTTTTACTCCGTCAGCGGAATTACGGCTTACAAAAACAACAACGGCTTGAAGTACGGCGATACATATTACGCGGGCGAGAACGATGAAGTTACGCTCACGCTCGGCTATACCCGTCCTGCGGGCTACGCCTTCACCGGCTACACCGCCGGCGCGGGCACGCTGACGGACAATGTGCTCACCATGCCTGCCGATAATGTTACCGTAAGCGCGGGTTTTGAACAGGCGATCTACACCATCACGGTTGCCCCGGCGACGCACGGCACTGTCAAAAGTATAAAAAGCGCCGCATATTACGGCGAATACGTTGCCCTGCTGATTTTCCCTGAACGGGGATATTGCGTAAAGAGCGTTGCCGTCAACGGCAATGTGCTTGAAGAAAACGGAGGATATTGGTTCTATATGCCGGATGAAGACGTCACGGTCACGGCGGAGTTTGAGAGCGCGACCTATCAGATCACCGTCGCCGATACGCCAAACGGCTCTGTCAGCGCGTCGGTCAATACCGCGCATTACAAGGATCCCGTTACCCTGACCGTCCAACCCGACGACGGTTATCAGACGGTTTTCGTAAATGTCAACGGCGTCGCTGTCATTCCCGAAAACGGCGTATATTCCTTTGAAATGCCCGGAGAGGACGTGACCGTCACCGCAGGCTTTGCCGAACCCGACAAGTGCTGCTTTGACAGCGTCACCAATACGCTTTATCTGAGCGGTGATGTAAACAGTGAAGATGTTTGGAGCTATAAGGAGCGGGCTGAAAGGATACTCGTAGCGCAGGGCGGCTGTGTGCTGCCGCAGAACAGCAAGTATCTTTTCGACGGCTTCTCAAAGGTCACATCTATCGACCTGACAGGCGCGGACACAAGTAACGTGTATATTATGTGGAGGCTGTTCAGGAATTGTACCGCGCTGGAGGAAATCACCTTTGGCAGCGGCTTTGATACCTCTTCCGTGACGGATATGTCGGAAATGATCTTTGGCTGCAAGAATTTGACGACCCTCGACCTCAGCGCTTTTAAAACAAGCCGCGTTGAGAAAATGTTCAATATGTTCTATGGCTGCGAGTCCTTGCGTTCTGTTGACCTGAGCAGCTTTGATACAGGAAATGTGGACGATATGGGTTATATGTTCTACCAATGCAAGGCGCTGACAGAGCTTGACCTCAGCAGCTTCGATACCCGCAAGGTGACGTATATGTGCGATATGTTCTGCGGCTGTTCGTCGCTGACCGTGGTCGACATCAGCGGATTTGATACGGCAAGCCTCGAGAACGCGGATGATATGTTCAATTCAGCCGGTCAGCTTTCAACGATCTATGCGGGCAAAAAATGGAGTATACCCAACGCGGCGAGCGCTATGGATATGTTCCTTTACTGCAATAATCTGAAGGGCGAAGCGGGAACGGCATATACCTTTGAAAACCGCAGCGGCGCGTACGCCCGCATAGACGGCGGTGAAGGTGATCCCGGTTACTTCACGGGCAAATACTGTGCGCTGACAATAAACGACGCCGCCAACGGCACGGTTACGGCAAATGTGACAGGCTCCGTCCTTGCCCGCGAGACCGTGACCCTGACCGTCACCCCCGGCGAGGGCTACGCTGTCGCAGACGTGACCGTCAACGGCGAGACGATCGAGCCCGTAAACGGCGTTTACTCCTTTGAAATGCCCACCTCAGACGCGGTCGTTTCGGCAAGCTTCATCGCGATCGGCGACGCGAACCGCGACGGTTATATAGACGTTCGCGACGTGACCGTTATACAGCGCCACCTCGCGGAGACGGAACTTATCCCCGAAGAGTACCTCGTTTTTGCCGACGCAAACGGCGACGGTGAGATAACAATAGACGACGCGACGCTCCTGCAAATGTATTTAGCGGAGTATGACGTTGCGCTCGGAAAGCATAACATACGATAATCTGTCAAGCATCAATTTTGACGGCACGACGCTCTCACTTTACTTCACCGGCGGCACGGATAATGACGATCTGAAAATCATCATTACAAGAGGTATGATTTGATCAAATAAAAAGCAACATTCTACTGACAAACAGAGGAGTGAAAACATATGAAAAAATCAAGAATGATCAGCATCGTACTGACGGTCATTTTAGCTCTTCTGTCACTTGCGGCTTGTCAGCCTGAAAAAAACAGTCAGGCAGAGTCTGCCGTTCAGACCGAAGCGACGACCGAAGCGACGACCAAAGCCGAAGAAAGTAATATTTACGAAATGGAGAATTACAAAAGCAGCGAGGTATTTGATATCGTCAAGGTCAATCAGGGCGGGAAGTACGATAAAATATGCACCACATATAAATTCAACTACCTGTCGGACGGATTGAAGATCGAGGGCTATATCTCCATACCGCTTTCGCTTGAAAAAACACAAAAGCCCGGCAAATGCGTGATGTTCAACCACGGCGGCAACAGACAAATGGGCAAGCTTGAAAACTCCACGACTGCTCCGATCTGCGCCTTGTGCGACCGCATTGTTATCGCGTCCCAATACAGAGGCTGCGGCGCTTCCGAGGGCGAGGACCACTTCGGCGGGGATGACCTCAATGACGTTATCAAGCTGATAGATTTGTGCGAAAAGCATTTTTCGTTCATTGACATGGACGATTTTTGCGTTATCGGCGTCTCGCGCGGCGGTGTGATGACCTATCCCGCGGCAAGGAAGGACAGCAGGATCAAGCGCATTATCGCTTTAAGCGGCGTATGCGATTTATTTGAGGCATATGAAGCCCGCGACGATATGAAGACGGTTTTAAAAGAAACGATCGGCTTCACTCCCGAGGAAAAACCGGAAGAATACGAAAAACGCTCCGCCGTGTATTGGGCGGATGAGATCAAGATCCCTGTGCTGATGTTCCACGCAAAGCAGGACAAACGGGTCCCTTACAGTCAGGCTGAAAATCTGTATACAAAGCTAAAGGACAGCACCGACTGCACCTTGATCACCTACGATGATGATTCTCACTCCGAGGTCAAGCCGGAGGATTATCAAATCATCCGTGATTGGCTGAATCAAAAATAAATACAGCCGCCGAGCAGGAGATCATCCCGCTTGGCGGCTTTTCGGTTATCATTAAGGGAATCTTAAGGAACCGCTGATCACTTCACAGTGCTTTTTTCGGGCAGGCTTTGGTACATTCAAAGCAAAGAATACACTCGGTTCCGTTTTTGCGTTTTCTGGAGTTATCTGTCACATCCACATTCATCGGACAAACCTTTTTGCACTTTCCGCAGGATACGCATTTGCTTTTATCACACTTGATTCTTAAAAGCGAAAAGTAGCTCATAGGCTTTAAGAAAACCGTTATCGGGCAGATATACTTACAAAACGCGCGGTTGTCCTTAAAAGCAAACGCTAAAATTATTCCGACCGCGTAATACAGAACATTTCCGACAATAAACGCCCAAAACATTATTCTTTCCATATTTCCGACATTAGCCAAAAACAGCGCGGCAACAAAGGCAAATGATACGGCAAAAGTGATATAACGGATCCATCCAAGCTTTTTTCTCGGCTGCTGCGGCGTTTTATACGGCAGAAAATCTAAAACCATCGCCGTCCAACAGGCGTATCCGCACCAGCCTCTGCCGAAAATGAGAGGACCGAAGATTTTGGCGACGGCATAATGAATCGTAGCCGCTTCAAATACTCCTGTAAAAAGGTAGTACCAAAAGCCTTCTATTTGCATATTCTCATTACTGATTATGCCCAAATAGATAAGCATATACAGTCCCACAAGAAGCTGTGTAATTCTTCTGGCGTGCTTATATTTTTTGATGTATAAAAAGAGACCCAACGAAACTGATATTCCTATGTAACTGAAATTGAACAAATAAAATATATTTCCCAATGTCAGCCACAGCGTTACGGCGACCGCTTCAAATACGATCAGCATTACCAGCGGCGGTATGTATTTTTTTATTTTCATCCCTGATCTCCTCCAGTTCTTTTTTGCATTTATTTTCCCCGTCTGCGCGTTTCAACAGTAATCCAAAGAATCCTTGAACGCCTTATTGATCTCACAGACTGTCATGCTGCCGCAATTTAGCAGTCCGAGAATTCCCTTTAGCATATCACACCCCCTTAAATATCACTTGTTGAGTATATTATAATTCCACTTGCAGAATATTTCAAGATTTAAATTGACAAAAAACATACAGTCCAACAGGCTGTCGAGCGGTCTGCAGGGTGTTGCTTTTATTCATTGTTTTTGGTATAATAACAGTTGAATCAAACTGCTTGTAAACGTCTTTTCGAAAAGTCGTTGATTTGTTGCAGAGAAAGCCGGTGAAGCATTGATATGATAGTAAGAGAAATAAAGTCCGACGAACTAAATGAGCTGCTTTTTTTATACACCCACCTGCATGAGTCGGGAGTGCCCGAGGACAGCGAACATATGAAAAGAACTTGGGAGATAATTTGCAGTGACGAAAATCACCATATCATCGTCTGCGAGGCTGACGGAAAGCTCGTTTCTTCCTGCGTGTGCGTGATCATTCCGAATCTGACGCGCAATATCCGCCCATACGCTTTTGTTGAAAATGTCGTCACACACGCCGATCACAGAGGGAAGGGCTACGCGACCGCCTGCCTGAACTACGCGAAAGATTTGGCGGTGAAGGCTGGTTGCTATAAGATGATGCTGCTCACAGGCTCCAAGAGCGCCGGCACTCTTAGCTTCTATAAAAAAGCAGGCTACAATTGCACCGATAAAACGGCGTTCATTCAATGGCTGTAACGGAGGACAAGAAAATGCAATACAAAATTCAAGTAAAAATTCGGAGGGCAATATGAGCTTTTTATTCGTAGCTCTCGGCGGCGCTTTAGGGGCTGTTTTAAGATACGCGATCAGTCTGATCCCGTGCAGAACGGAGTTTCCGTTTTTGACCTTGATCACAAATGTCATCGGCGCGTTAGCAATAGGCTTTGTTGTCGGGATCATAAGCGAAAAATCGCCGAATGCGCTGTTGTTTTGGAAAACAGGAGTATGCGGAGGCTTCACCACTTTTTCGACATTCTCACTTGAAACGTTCTCTTTGTTTGAAAAGAAGATGTTTTTTCTCGGAGGATTGTATGTGCTGCTCAGCGTTGGTTTATGCCTGACAGGAGTTCTGTGCGGCAAAAAGCTTGCTCGCCTGTTTGTTTGATTTTGGGGATTATTACGAGTACAAGATGAAACCGCCGACAAGCAGAATCTATCTGTAAATCGGCGGTTTCTTGGTTTTCACAAATTTGCAGACAAAAATTCTGCGATGTTTTAATTTGGGTGAATAATTTGTCGCCTGCCAAACGACCATAATTACATTTTGATGTATTATAATATACTTACAAAATAAAAGGAGGTACGATTTATGTACGGAGCAATTTTAGGAGATATGATAGGTGCGCCCTATGAATTTGACAGGAGCGATAAAACAAAAGACTTTCCCTTGTTTTGCAGATACTCTCATTTTACGGACGATTCCGTTATGACTGTCGCGGTTGCGGATGCATTGATCGCCACACTCGGTAAAAGTGATGAGAAAATAAAAGCCGAGCTGATCAAATCCATGCAAGCATGGGGACACAGATATCCGAACGCGGGCTACGGCAATATGTTTTATTTCTGGCTGAGGAAAAAAGACCCGCAGCCATACAACAGCTGCGGCAACGGTTCCGCTATGCGCGTATCTGCGGCTGGTTGGCTGTTTGATACCTTGGAAGAAACCCGCCACACGGCAAGACTGACCGCAGAGGTATCGCACAATCATCCCGAGGGGATCAAGGGAGCAGAGGCGACCGCAAGCGCGATATTCCTCGCGCGAAACGGAAAGAATAAGAATGAGATACGCGACTATATTATAAATGAATTCGGTTACGACCTAAGCCGCACCTGCGACGAAATACGCCCTGCCTACCGCCATATTGAAACGTGTCAGCAAACGGTTCCCGAGGCGATAACAGCTTTTCTTGAGGGCAATGATTTTGAGGACGTCATCCGCACGGCTGTTTCCCTCGGCGGAGACTGCGATACACTGACCTGCATAGCCGGCGGTATTGCCGAGGCGTTTTTCGGCGTTCCCGACGCGCTGAAAAAGGAATGCGTCAAAAGACTGCCGACGGATATGACCATGGTACTGAGAAAATTTGAAAAGAAGAGAAAACCGTAAAATACCGAACAAAAGCGAAGCATAGAATGAACGGAGATAAAACGGTTGAAAGAGCTTTGAAAACGTGGTATTATTATGATAACAGGCGAGTAGTTTAAGAGTGAGAACATCAGGGCATAATGCTGTGCGAAAGCATAAACGAAAAAGCTCATTTCAACGGTGAACTAACAAAGTGTATTATGTACAATAGTGTCGGTTGAAATCCGACCCGCTTGTTATTAAAAGGGTGCAGTCATGCATCCTTTTTTCTATGAAAGGCAGTTAAGCATAATAGAACACAGCTTCATCTGTAGTCCCGGTCAAAATCGGTGAATGCATTTTTCGCACATTCACGCCTTTACCTTGCCTATTGGGAATTTAGTTTTGAAGACGAAAAAAGCCCCGTCACAACCTTTCTTGGTTATGACGAGGCTTTTTTGCTATTTTTTATTGTTTGTTGTAATTTACAGTGATGTGCAAGGGCAAGAGCACCGCCTCGCTGCTAAATAGTGATTTGCGTTCCGTCAAAAAAGAATAACATAACATTGAGATGCGCCGGAGCCGCCTTCGCTATTATATTCGTTACTCTTTTGATTTGTGCGCTGTTCAAATCGTCGTTTATATAAATACTCATTCGCTGCAGCGTTGGGTGTTCATCTATGGAAAAACTCACAATACCGTTGTCGCGCAGGTGCTTTGTGAAACCGTTAAAGGTTCCCTTGGCTCCCAAATCCTGTTCAAAGCCGGTTAGCAGGGCGCGGCGCTGCTCAACCGTGAGGTCAGTCTTTTCCTTATCCGAAAACCGCTCCCTCTCGCTAAGTCCGTAGGTCTCGGCGGTCGCGATAAAGCTCTCACGCTCAAACTCCTGAAGCCTGTTAAACAGCGGGTCAAGCCCTTCTGCATATGCTTTCAGCTCGCAGACCGCCGTGCTCCCCTCCTCAAGGCTGTAAACGCCAAGCGGAGCAAGCTTGTTTTTCATCGAATCAAAGCTGCCCATCACTCCACCTCGATCTCAACGTCGCCCGCGATAAAAAACTGCGAACCGGGAAGCGACATATCATCCATGATCGGATTGAATTCATATGTTTCGATACAGCCTGTATCAAGCAAATACTTGCCCAAATTCGGCAGATACAGCTTGCCGCCCATGGGAAGCGAGGACAGATAATCCTCAAAAGCGTCGGTGCATTTTGCTATGACTTCCTGTGCCTCGTAGCCTGCCTTTGCCGTCACCGTTACATACAAATCGTAATATATACCGCCGCCCGCAGCAACAAGGACATCAACATTCAGCTCGCGCTCATTTTCAACGACCTGCTGCACCTCGCGAAGCTTATCGTTGGTTATGCTTCCGTCGGTAGAAGCAACATAAATATTTACCGTGCCCGCTCCGCGCGCCTTTCCGACTACTCCCGCCTTTGACACCCCTTCTACCGAGGTCGCCAGCACGGTATAATACGAGGCGTTCATTCCGTTCGGCTGATTGACATAGCTTTCGAGGATACGCGCCCTAAGCGTCGTGTCGCTCTCCTCGTTCGCGCCTCCCTTAAACGTGCTGTAATTTGTCACCGAGTCGATTTCGGCGGGAACGCTCACCGGCACCACAGCCGTATTGATTTTAATGTTTCCGCGGTATCCCGCAATTTCGGCTTCTGCGGGAATTGTAACGGAGTACGACCCCGCCTCGATTTCACCTTCCTCGGTCGTATACAGTCTTACAGGGCTGTCGGTGTCGGTGGACACCGCCGTTCCGCGGGGAATAGCCAGGCTGTAATTCTTTGTTTCGTTCACTCTGAAAGTCAACTGCCCTGCCGCTTTTATCGCATGTCTGCGTTCAAGACCGCGCTGCTGCGCAAAGCGATCCAAAAAGACCCCCGTCGCGGTTGACGGAAAAAGCTGACGCCTCAGCCACTCCATATGAGTCTGCATATTATAAACCTCACCCGCTAAGACCTTAAGGCGTATCGCAATATCGCCTGCCTCGTCAAATTCCGCATCGCTTTCCTGCATATAACGCGATTTCATTCTGTCATATATTTCCTGATACGTTTCCGTATGTACGCACCTCCTCTGTTCTGCTTTCGCCGTCAACGTTGACCGATACCTGCACTGCTCCGTCCGCCATTCCGAGCACGCGGACCGTGGTGCCGGAGTATTTCACCAGCGCCTCACCGAACAGCAGCTCTGTCTGAGCCGCCGTTGCACCGCGTTCTGATCCAAGCTCTCTGTCATATACAAAGCTGCCCTTGGGCACGGTCAGGCACAGCATGGCGCGCTGAAACAAAACGTCTCTGCCGTATATTCTTTTCGCGCCGCCCGTTGTATCGGTCTCAATATCTCCGTTTGTTATTTTCACATCAATCATTTCCAAGCTCCCCGCCGTCTGTCGGCTCCACGTCGTTTAAGGGCTCAATACCGTTTATCAACTCCCTGCCGTTGATCAGCACTCTGCCGTCATTCTTCAGCACAAGCGTCGCGCCGCCCTTTGAGTAGAGCATCAGCTCGCCCGCTTCAAGTCCGACCGCTTTTTTCAGCACCCCGAGCCCGACCTCGCCGTCGTCAAGCGGAAGCACCACCGCTCGCTCTCCGGCGGGAGGAATACTTACCACACCGTAGGGAAAGCACATTTCGACCCCCTTGTGCTCGCCCGACGACGACACCGCGCCGCCCGCGCTCAGCTCGCCCTTGACGGCATTGGGCGAGCTGATTGAATTATTTGTTATGTAACTCATCAGCCACATAAAAACGCTCCTTTCGCAATGTGATCTCGCTGCGCTCTCCGCTTTTGTCTGCCGAGTATTTAACCCTTTCAACGCGCAGCCCCTCAAGCCTGCCCAAAACGCTGTCCTCCACCACAGCCTTCTTTCCGGTAAGACCGGTATGGCAGCCCGCGCAGCTCAGCTTTAAAAGATAGCTGCTGCGGTTGCTGTTATCCAACATTTTGTCCGCCGTAGCAGGAGTAGCTTTGTCGGACGCGGCGTTTACATACCTGACGCGCCTGACATGAGCCGCTTCGGGGTTTTGATTTTTTATGACCGAGCTGTAGGTGTTTGCCTGCATGAATTTTAATCTGACCTCCGAGAGCAGGCGGCAGCGCAAACGGCTCTCGCGCAGCTCATAATATGCCGTTCCGCCGCCGCAGTCGGAGAAAGTAACGCTCTCCTCCGTGGCTTTCCCGTCAAGGATAGCCCTTCCGTCGCCTGTGATCCTCGGCTCGCATTGATATCGGTTGCGGCAAAAGCTTTGCAATGCCTGCCAGTGCGACATACCCTTGTCGATTTTCATTTGGTTGTAATACGGCACGGTATCGCGGTTTTCAAGCTTTATTCCGAACGGCTTCAAATGACGGCTCTCCATTAAAACGGCGCTCGGATAAACATAGGTCAGCGGCTCAGCCTCGTTGTCGAGCAGCGCGGCGGCAAGGCTCCTCGCGCTGAGCATTGTAACAACACCCTTGCCGCGTTTCAACGTTATTATACTATCGAGCTGACCGACGAACACAAGCTTGTCCCCGTCATAAGCGCATATACGATCCGAACCGCTACGCAGACCCTCATCATAGACGCAGGTCAGGCACAGGCTGTCGGCAGGCACTCCCCTGTCGCTGTCGAGAGTCACCTTAATAACCTTGTCCGGCTTTTTTTCAATGCCGTTTATATCTGTTACCGTAAAGCTCAGCACAGCGCCACCTCCTGTCCGCCTATATTCTCATCGGGGCGCTTGACCTGAGGATTGAGCGCAACCAAACGGTCGATAACGATATCAAATCTGTAAGAGACGTCCCAAAGTGTCTCACCCTGCGCCGCAGTATACGAAGTCTGCCTGTCCTCGGTCTCATACTCCATGACCTCTCTGAAAACAAAGCTGTAAAGCAAAATGTCGGGCTTGGGATAGCCCTTTGCTTTCAACTGCTCAAAAACCGCGTAAACCGTTCCGAGCTCCGGAATAGCCAACACGCCCGCGCCGCCGCTCTTAAACAGCGAAAAAAGACGTGCAAACTGCTCGCCGCAGTCGCTGCCGTACAGCTCGCCCTCGCCCTTTATAAGCATATTGCGCCTGCCGGTGTTTTGTATGTAAGACCTTCCGTAAGGCGCGTGAAGCTCGTTCACCTGCTTGGCGCACTCAAAGGTTATTTCGCGCGGATTGTGGCGCCACTCCGCGCCCTTAAAGCGCATGGGAACCAATTTCATCTCAGCCTCGCCTCCTCCTCTTCGGGCAGCGCGCGGCTGTAGCGCAGACTCTCGCGCTCCATCTGCTCGCTCAGCGTTTCATAATCCCCGTCCGCCGTGATTTTGTCGGCGAGCTCCGCCGTAATATCATTCATACAGAATGCTCCTTTCTCTCGCCACAATAGTGACGGTATACTCCGTTTCTCCGCGCGGAAGAACATCGCTTCTTTCTCTGCGCACAAAGCACGAGGTATAACGTTCTATCCTTCCTTCGCCGACTATCTCCACAAAGCTTAAATTCTCATCAAAGGGATATTCCTCCGAACGGTTAAGCTTGATTTGTATGTAATACATCTTTTCCGGAATGACCGCAACGGGCTTGTCCGCCAGATATTCGTATATTTCCTTCTGCGTCTGCTTCATGGTTCTGCGCAGAGCGGTCACGCCGCCGAGAACGGTCCCGTTTACGCGCACGAGCAGATCGCTTCCTTTTTCGTAGTCAAAAACCACTTTGATCCTCCCCGCTCAGACAAAACGATGCGTCGAATTCAATCTTCCTGAAAACGGAGTTGATATTCGGGTCAAACTCGATCGGAGACGCGGAGACTCCGGTGATGATATGACCGCTGTCTGCGGCTTCAAGGCTTGACAAAAGCTCGCTTACAACGCCCGACAAGCCCGTGCCGTTTTCGCTCGCGGGAGCGTAAACCCGTATCTCCGCTTTGACGCTGTAGCGCTCTCCCGAAACGGAGGATGAAAGTCTGCCGCCGAAGAAACCGTTTTCGCGGGTTATCTGAGTGATACTCACAACCGCAAGCATTCCGCGCACGGGAGTTTCAATTTTCTCGGTGCCGTACCCGCGCACGAAGCGGACCTCCGACAGAGCTCCGCGCTGTTTCAGCCCCATGATAACGGAATCAATCTGCTGTTGGATCTGAATCATAGTCATCCTCCCGTTCTTCGCCGTAGGGCACTAAAATCGCCCACTCATAAACAGGCGTATCCTTAACAAAATAGGTTTCACACCTTTTTACAATATATTTTCCTCCGCGCGATTCTATTACCGATTTGTTTTCTTCAAGACGGTGGGAGGACTTGCCGACATACAGATATTTTTCGCGCCGTGTCGTACCGAGCTCGCGGCATTCTCCGCCGATATATATTTTGTTGCGGTAGCGCAGCGGCTCCACAAAGGCGCGCGTGCTCACGCATTCGCCGTTTTGCCTTATTACAACTCCGGTTCCGTACCGTCCTATTTCTTTGTCTACACAATTCAATAAGCTCATCAAATCACCCTGCCAAATAAGAATCCGCCCGCGTCAATCAAATCGGGGCTGGCGTCTGTAAGCTCGCGCCACAGCTTTTCCGCCTGAACCTGTTTATCGGCGGATGACGCCAGCTTGACGTCACCCGCTGTAAACTCACTGATCTGACCGCTTCCGCACATGGCATACAGCTTAAAAGCGTAAGCCGCTCCGAGCATTTCAAGCCGCCTTTCGTCCGCGCTGCTTGGGTTTTGCTTTGTGCAGCGCGAGGTAACATACAGACAGGCGTCCTCGATAAGCCCGCGCCAGCGCGAAAGCTCGTCAGCATCAATATCGGCAAGCACCAAAAATCTGTCGCACACATTCGCAATATTCAAGGGCTTACCTCCGTTCCTTAAGACAATGTTTTAGCCGCTTCGGTAAAGATCTTCGCAAAGCCCGCCGTACAGGTTATCGCCGCGCGTTCAAGCTGACGGTCGATCAGTCTGTCGTAATCGGTGGTAACGCCGCCCGCCTGAACCATTTCAAGAGCGCAGTTTTTATCAAGACCGATGATCGTGCCTGCGGTCATCTCGGGAGCGTGAAGAAGCGCGGCACCGAGCGGAGTGACCATTTTGCCGGTACCCTGGAAATCGAGACCGGCGCGGGGATCCTGCATCTGGGTCATGCCTAAAATAGCCTGCATCTCCTGAGTGGGAGCCAAAATAGTGTTGAGCTCATAGGGGCTGAGATTCGCCCAAAGCTTCACCAAATCAGCGTAAGTAAGCGTACCGCTTGCCGCGACCGAAACATTTGAAGCCGCGTTGCTGTTGCCGTCGCCGTTAATGAGCACGTCGATAGCATCGCGGAGCTGGGCTCTCGCTATGTAAGCGCCGATCTGACTGAGCGTGACCGTGAAAAGGTCAAGGCGCTGAAAGCGCAGAGCTTCATAGGAAGCCACAAGCATTCTGCCGCGCTTGTGAAGCTTAACAAGGTTTTCTCTCGTCTTGATCTCGGTTCCGGGGATCGCAGCGCCCTCGCCGACGATTTTGAGTGTTTTATCGTCGTCGGACGGAACCGAAACAACGCTGCGGTAATCCATGCCCTCAATGTCTGTGACAGTCGCCACAAGGTTGGGAAGAATATCCGCTCTCTCCATGCCTTGGCGCACGGCGCGGCTCACGTATTCGGGGAACAGCGCTGCGGAGTTGGAGCTTTGGAAAAACTTCTCAACGCAGTCGCTGCCTCTGCCGCTCACCCTGATATCAAATCTTTTGAGCTGGCGCGAAAACGCGTCGAGTCCCTCCAGAGCGGTGCCGACGTAGTTTTCCGACGGGTCAAGCCCCTCAAGCGCGGCGGTGAGACCGCCCTTGCACTGATACATACCCTTCTCAATAGTAATATTCTCAAAATTAGCCATATTATTACCTCCCGATCATTAAAGAATAAAACCGACTTCGGTTGATGTGGCGTCCACCACAAGCAGTTCTCTGCCCGAATTGCCGACCGCCACGCCGCCGTTTCCGTCGGCGGCAAGCTTTTTGTAGCCGACCGCGATTTTTGACGCTGCGGGCATTCTCACATAGCCCGCAGTCTGCACCGCCGCGTAACCGCCGCGCAGCCCCACGCAGACGCCGCAGAAGACATCGTTAGCCGAGCAAACTGTCACGGTGCCGTCGCTGCTGAGCTTGACAGGCACACCCGCAGCGGTAAGGCCGCTGTCAGCGATAAAGGTGGTCACATTTTCTCCGTATCCGTTAAAATTTACGTTCATTACAAACCTCCGTTAATTAAATGGTAAATTGTCCGAATGATTCGGCGCTGTTGTTGACGCTTCCGCCGCAAAGCTGCGGCTTAGGCGCGTATTCTCTGTTTTTCTGTTTTTCAAAGGCATTTTTAAACTCTCTGAGCTGAGCCACACTCATAGCTTTCGCCACGTCCTCCATGGTGCCGCGCGAAACATCGGGCTGCACGGCAGCCGAAAGTCTCACCACGTCAGCGACAAGGTTTTCGCGGTAGTAAACTCCGTCCTTTGCCGACTGCATTAAGCTCTCGATATATCCCGACAGCTTTTCGCACTCGCCGTCGCTGAGCGTTAAGCTTTTGCCCGCCTTCAATTGTTTTATAATATCTTCCATACTTCTTTCCTTTCTTTTAAATGACTTGATCACGCCCGCCTCTCTCTGAGCCGGAACCGCGACAAAGCTCCATTCGTAGGCGTCCACAGGCTCCGTAAGCTCTCCGCAGCACAGTCTGCCGCCGTAGGTTTCTCCCTTTTGATGAGGGCAGACGGCGATATCCTCGCCGCAAACGCTGCACTTCGTTTCGCGCACGGCGCAGCCGACGCTGACCTCCTTCACGATGCCGCTGTCGATCGCCTCTATCAGCGCGCGACTGCCTTCGTTTTTGGGAATATACGCACGCGCCGTGAGCCTGAAATACTCGTCGCCTGTCGCGGTTTTTCGCCCGGGCACCTGCTCTGCGCCGCAGGCAAATATCCTCGCCGCCTGATTTTTCGCGCTGGGACTGTGGTCAAAAATACCCGTTTTGCCCACAAACAGCTTTTCAAGCGCGAACAGCGATTCAACGGTAAAGCGTTCGCCGTCGCGGTCAACGTCGTTGTCGCAGAGCGCCACGGAAAACACGTAAACCTCCTCGGCACTTAGCTTTCTGCGCGTGTAGGCGTTTATAAGCGCAAGCTCCTCTTCCGAGGGCGTTTGATCTCCGCCGCTCACAGCCGCCGCTTTTATGATCGCGTTATTCGTCATTTTCAACCTCCAAACCGTATTGATTTTCTATCTGCATGGCGCGGGCGTTGTTAAGCCTTGCCTGAGAAAGCTCCACCGCGTCCTGCAAATTTATGTCGTTCCAAATGATTTTATATCCGCAGGCGAAGCCCGACATTCTCAAATGAGCATCCATGATCCTGCGGATCACAGGCTCGACCGCCATGCGGTAATACTCAAGCTCGCTCGTTAAAATATCCGCCTGCTGAGCGCTCATTCTCTCGGTGCTCGACCACGATATCCCGAGCAAAAACGGCGGGATACCGAGCTTTGCGATCAACTGCTCCAAAATGATCCTGACGGGCGTCGAGCAGTCGGGCATTTGATTTTCGGCGCCGATCACCCTGACCTTCACATCGCCCACCGAAACAAAGTCGCACACGTTGTCGCCGCGCATCGCTTTTTTCCACTCGTCCGCTATTATTCTCGCGCTTTCCTCGCTGAAGCTCCCGTCCTTCGGGTCGTAGGTGACGGCAAAACGGATATCGCCCGCCCTTTCCCAGTTGTTTTTCAGCGATTTAAAGATCCTCAGAAGCAGCTCGCTCACAAAGGGAAGCCCTTCAAGCAGCGAGGTTCCGCGCACCGTGCCGCGCTTTTGCTTCAACAGCGCCGGCAGCACAAGCGACTGATTTGCCACAGGCCTGCCGTCGCAGGCGCGGCACACAATTATTTCAAGCGGAGAGCTGCCCGCTTCAAGCCTCACGTCGTCGGGGTTTGCGTTGTAAAGGGCGCATATCCCGCCGTGATCCGCGCTCGGAAGTATCTCCCCGACCGCCTCGCCGTAGGTCAGCAGGCTGTCGGTGTAGTCGCTTATAAACGACGCCAAGCCCATTCCCGAGCCGTTCGTTTTTACAGAGCGCACAAAACGGTCGGCGATCTCCTGCGCCGCAGGGTCGTCGGTAACGACCCTGAACTTCCCCATGAGCCGCACGATTTTGCCCAGCGCCGCGTCGATCAGCGGCACCGCTTCCCTCAAAGCGCCGTACAGGACGCGTTCGGCACGGCTCTGAGCCGCCGCGCTCAGCAGGGAAGCCGAACCTCCGAAGCCTCGCGGCACGGTCTGCGCCATAGGCAGAGCCGGAGACTCCGTCTGTTTTTTTCTGCCAAACATTAATTTCCTCCTATCTTGCGGCGGCGAACACCTGCAAACCGCTGCCGCCCGTAACCGAAGCGGTGAAATAGCGGATGTCGTCCATGGCATGGTCATTTTCCTTTACGGGCGAGTCGGTGTTTTTCGCCGAGTCCCAGCGGTAGAGCTGAAACTCTCTCCGCGCCGCCGCGCAGTTTTTGCAAATGCGTATGGTTCCGTTTTTCAGCGCCGCCGATACTTTTCTTATCCCGTTTATAACGTCGTTCTGCGCAGGTCTTACCTCGAACTCGCCGTAGCGCCGGATCACCTGAATAAAGCTTGCCGCCGACGGGTCAACAACTACACGGCTTATTTTCCTTCCGCGCGCAAGCTCCTTTAAAGCTGAATAATGCTCTTCGTCGGTTTTCTGAAATCCCTCGCGCCGCGAATCGTAATAGTACTCGTCTATTCTGTACCACACGCCGTCCTTTTTTCCCCATAGTCCCATAGAGGTCGGGTTGACCGTGCCGTAGTCGCATGAGATCACAAACTCGCTCATTTCTCCCGACGGAACTTCGCAGTACATTTCCTCGTTAGCCATAAACGGATAAACCGCGCCGTACACCGCCACCCATTTTCCGAGCACAAAACGCTCGTAGAACACGCCCGAATAAAGCCGCTCATAACGCCGCCTGACCTTATCGCTCAAAGACGGGTTATCGTCCATGGTAAAGTGCAGATAAAGCGCGTTTTTCCGCTCCGCCTGCAATATCCACTCGCGGTAAAACCAGTGCTCGGGATGCTCGGGATTGCAGTTGAACCAGAAACGCGAACCCGTGACGGAACACCTCGCCATAGCCTGCTCCACAAATGATCGCGGCATAAGCGCCACCTCGTCGAACAGCACCCCCGAAAGCGTAACGCCCTGGATCAGCGCCGCCGCGCCTTCGTCCTTGCCGCCGAACAGATAAAAACGGTTTTCCGCTCCGCCGCTGCGAACAATAAGGCAGTTTTGACTCAGCTTTTCGGAACAGTCAAAGCCAAGACTTTTAAGCAGAGGCAAAATCGGAGTAACCATATTTCTCCTCAGCGAGCGGATGGTTTTTCCGCAAAGCCCGAAATCTCCGCCTCTGAATGCGTAAAACGTCCAGAGAACGAACGACAGCGACATACAAAACGTTTTGCCGCTTCTCACCGCGCCGTCGCAAATTATCGCGTCGCGGGTGCAGTCGGGCGACATAGAGTGCCACCAGCTCAGCACTCTGATCTGCTTGGGAGTAAAGCTCTCAATCACTGCGCATTCCCCCTGACTGAGCGCCTCTTCCTATGGCCTCGTACAGCCCCGACACTCCCTCACTTTCTCCGCCCGAGTTTTCAAGCTTTTCAAGCGCCTTTAAGCGGTCAAAAAATTTGATTTCAAGCATTCCCTCCTTGGGCTTTTTGATCTCCGAAATCAAAAACAGATCCATCCCTTTAAGCTGTTCGGGAGCGGGGTCATCCATATACAGCAGCCTAAGCGCGTCCGTTATACCGCCGAACGCGAGTCGGTAATAGCCTGCCGAGGCAAGCCCCGCAAGGGCTCTCTTTCGCGCAGCCGTCAGCCGCTCGATTTCGTTCAGGATTTTTTCCTCACACAGCATACGGTTCCCCGCCGAAATCCGGTCGCCCCCGCAGCCCGCGCGCTCCGCAGCTTCCCCCGCGTCTCCCAGACAGACAAAGTAGGCGCAGAAAAGTTTTTCCTTGGGCTTTAATTTCTTTTTGATTGGTGTCACCTCCGTGAAAGGACGCAGTTTATGAAAAGTCCTTTCACTATACCTCCCAAAATCGAAAAAGTTGTATACAACTATGCAACTTTTGAAAAAATTTTTTCGGGATTGCCAAATTTTTTTGATTATGGTAAACTTTAAGCAGGAGTGTGACCGATATGTTTTTTAAGAAACCGAAAAAACCAAAAAAACTCAGCGCATACACGCTGAGCGATTTAAAACGATATATAGACAGGTTTTTCCCCAAGGAAGAAGTTATAACCGACGAGAGCGCTTCATGCGAGGAAGCTGTAGAATACTCCGTTTCCGCCCCCCTGAGGCAGCCGACAGAAAAAAGCGATATAGCTCCGCCCCGGCAAGAGTCTCCGAAAAACGACTCGGCTCCTATAAATTATTACGCTCCTTCGGCGCCGATGTATCAAGCGCCGCAAAAAGCGGCTGAAAGAAAAAAGCTCGGCTTTAAAAAGACCGCGCCTGCCGCGAAGCCCACAGCCGACGCGTTAAAACAAAGATTGGAACAAATAGACGAAAGCTTTTCCGAAATGCTGATGCGCAAAATCGACGAAAAAGGCATGACCGACGCACGGTGCTACAAAAAGGCGCAGATAGACCGCAAGCTTTTTTCAAAGATCCGCAGTCAGCCTCAGTACCGCCCCAGCAAGCAAACTGCGCTTTCGTTCGCCCTCGCGCTGGAGCTGAGCATCGCCGAGACCCGCGACCTGCTGATGAAAGCGGGCTACGCACTGTCGCACAGCAGCAAGGCGGACATTATAGTCGAGTATTTTATTATTCACGGAATTTTCGACAAATTCCTCGTCAACGAAGCACTTTACGAATTTGATCAGCCCTTGCTTTAGCTTTACCTGATTTCAGTTTGTATAGTTGAATTTTTATTTCAAAACCCGATTCAAGTAAAAAACCGCTAAAAAACACTTGAAATTTTTGAAAATCAGTGATATCATATACTGAGTATTTTATTTTATACTATTAACAAACGCAGCGACGGAGAGAGTAGCGCAAAAATCCGGCTTGAAAGAGAGACGCGCCGGCGGCTGAAAGCGCGTTATGACGGTTTTGTGTGAAGTTCGCTCCCGAGCGGCGCCCCTGAAATTTTTCACGCACAGTAGGGGGCGACGGGTGACGCCGTTACACGTTATGAGAGCTTACCGGCTTTTGCCGCGTAAGAATCAGGGTGGTACCGCGGATTTTTCGTCCCTGTGTCTTTGCGACACGGGGACTTATTTTTATTGGAGGTTTTTATGGATAAAATCAGGGAATTAAAGGAACAATTTGAAGCCCGCCTTGCCAAAACAGACAACCTCACCTTGCTCGACAGGGTGCGCGTGGAATACTTAGGCAAAAAGGGCAGCATCACTGCGCTGCTCAAGGGTATGAAAAATCTTTCCAACGAAGAAAAGAAATCATTCGGCGCGGATGTAAACAAGCTGAAAAGCTACGCGGCGAAGAGGATCGACGAAAAGGTAGAAGAGCTGCGCAAAGCAGAGATCGAGCGCGAGATCGCCGAAATGCCGCAGTTTGACATAACCGTGCCCGCTAACACGGCGCGCGGCTCATATCATCCGATCACGCTGGTTCAGCGCCAGTGCGAGAACATTTTTAAATCTATGGGCTTCACCGTTGAGGATTATCCCGAGGTGGTCACCGACTACGAATGCTTTGAGTCGGTAAATATACCCAAGCACCACCCTGCCCGCGATATGCAGGACACCTATTACCTGACAAACGGCCAGCTCCTCAAAACACAGACTTCCGCCGCTCAGAACGCTATTCTGAGAAAATACGGAAAGGATCTTATCGAAAACGGCGTTCCCATCAAGGCTATCTTCCCAGGACGCTGCTTCCGTAACGAGGCGACAGATGCCAGCCACGAGAATACCTTTTTCCAGATGGAAGGCATGATGGTCGACCGCGACATCTCGATTTCAAACCTAATTTTCTTTATGAAAACCATGCTTTCCGAGGTGTTCCGCAGAGACGTCAAGGTCAGACTCCGCCCCGGCTTCTTCCCCTTCGTTGAACCCGGCTTCGAGCTTGACATAAACTGCCTTATCTGCGGCGGCGAGGGCTGCTCCTCCTGCAAGCACAGCGGCTGGCTTGAGCTTTGCCCCTGCGGCATGATACACCCCAACGTGCTGCGCGAGGGAGGGATCGATCCCGACGAGTACACGGGCTTCGCGTTCGGCTTGGGTCTTACCCGCCTTGCGATGATGGAATACAAAATAAAAGATATACGCGACCTCAACAGCGGCAGCCTCAAGGCGCTGGCGCAGTTTAGCGACGACGAATAAGAGAGGAGAGCTTGCTATGTTTTTATCTATGAACTGGATTTCCGACTTTGTTGACCTTTCGGGGCTGGACAAAACGGAGCTTATACATCAGTTTTCCCTGTCTACCGCCGAGGTGGAGAACGAAATATTCTTCAAAGGCAGCGAGCTAAGCGGAGTTGTCGTTGCCGAAATAAAGTCCGTTGAAAATCATCCCGAGTCAAAAAAGCTTCACCTGCTCAAGGTCGACGCGGGCGACGGACAGCTCACCGACGTTGTGTGCGGCGCTCCCAATGTGCGCGTCGGCATGAAAACCGCCTTTGCCAAGGTCGGCGCTAAAATCGGCGAAATCGAAATCGCCCCGAGGGCGCTGGCGGGCTACACCTCCTACGGTATGTGCTGCAGCGAGGCTGAGATCGGAATAAGCGACGACCATTCGGGAATCATGGAGATCACCGACGACGTCCCCTGCGGAGCAGATTTAAAAGAAATTTACGAAATTGACGATATAGTGTTTGAGGTTGACAACAAATCCCTCACAAACCGCCCCGACCTCTGGGGACACTACGGCATCGCCCGAGAATTCGCGGCTTTGGCGGGCAGACCCTTAAAGCCGCTCGACGTTGAAGATCTGACTGTTTTCTCCGACCTGCCTTCGGTCGATCTGAAAATCGAGGATCCGCTTTGTCAGCGTTATTCCTGCTTGCAGGTCGAGAACATCAGCCGCTCGGTAAGCCCCGTCAATATGCGCATCCGCCTTTATTACTGCGGAATGAGAGCGATAAACTTCCTCGCCGACCTCACAAACTACCTCATGCTCGAAATGGGTCAGCCCATGCACGCCTTCGACTCCCGCAAGGTGGGCAAAATCAGGATAAAGCGCTTTGACGAGCCGTTTGTTTTCAAAACCCTCGACGGCGTTGATCGCAAGGTCGACGAAAACACGCTGATGATCTGCAACGACAACACGCCCGTCGCTATCGCGGGAATCATGGGCGGTCTCGACTCCGAGATCGTCGGGGACACCACGACCCTCACGCTTGAATCCGCAACCTTCGACGCGGCTTCTATCCGCAAGTCAACCGTCCGTCTGGCTCACCGCACCGACGCTTCCATGCGCTACGAAAAGAGCCTTGACCCCGAGCTGACCGTTCCCGCTATCGGAAGATTCTTAAGTCTTTTAAAGAAATATGACAGCGGCGTAAAGGTCGTTTCCGCCCTCACCGACGAATACGCCTTCCGCTACGACACCGTTGAGCTCAACTTCACAAAGGCTTTTGTCGATCGCTACACGGGCATTGAGATCGACAACGACACCATAGTAAAAACCCTTCAAAGCCTCGGCTTCAAGGTCACTCTCGAAAACGACGTTTTCGACGTTGTTGTTCCGAGCTGGCGCTCCACGAAGGACGTGACCATTAACGCGGACATTATCGAAGAGATAACACGCATTTACGGCTACGACAATTTTGAGATACACACCACCCGCTCTCCTCTTTATCCCGTCAGACCCGACGCCGTAAAGCTCAGCGAGGAAAAAATCAAGGATATCCTCGTCAAAAAGTTCAATCTCCACGAGCTTCACTCCTATGTTTGGGCGTACAGCGACGAGCTTAAGGACCTCGGAATAGAGGTCGAGGACAACGTAAAGTTAGCAAACGCCACCAACCCAAATATCGAAACGATCCGCAATTCGCTTATCCCCACCCAGCTTTGCCAGGTCAAAACGAACGTGGGCTATGCTCCCGAATTCGGCATTTTTGAGATAGGCAGAGCGGTAACGGGCATGACCGAGGACAACCTCTGCGTTGAAAAGAAGCTCCTCGCGATAACTCTCTACCAAAAGACCGAAAACGTTAAATCGCTGTATTTTGAGCTGCGTGACATTTTAGCGGTGATAACCGGCGACATAAAGCATAAGCTCCCCGAGTTTAAAGCAAAGCAGCCCACCCACGGCTACGAGCACCCCGTCAACCTCAACAGCATTGTTCTTGACGGAAAGGAGATCGGCACGATCGGCATTGTTCATCCCAACGTAGGCAGAAAGATCGACAAAAAGGCTTGCATTGTCTTTGCCGAGCTTGATGTACAGGCGTTCGCTGAGGCAGAAACCGCTCCTATCATCTACGAAGAGCCGTCAAAGTTCCCGCCGATAGATTACGACATCAGCGTTGTGATCCCCAAGGGAGTTCTCTTCTCCGATATGGCAAAGTGCTGGGCGAACGAGGGAAAGGGCATTTTGAAGTCCGCCAAAATCGTAGACAGCTACGACACCGATATGTTCCACAGCGAGACCGTCCGCTTTGAGTTTTCGTCAAACGAGCGCACGCTTTCCTCAGTCGAGGTCCAGGAGATCATGGACGCTGTCATAAACAATCTAAAAGAAATCGACGTAAGGCTCCGCTGATTTCGGCATTAAGTTAATAAGTGAAAAATAAAAAAATTAGGCTGCCGCTGAAAGCATCAATCAGCGGCAGCCGTTTTATTATTTATTATTTTTTCAGCGCGTCCTTGTCATAGTAATTCTTATCGACAAATTCGTCCGGTTCGTCAAGATTAAATTCGCTGTCTTTGAACAGACCCTCTCCGAAACGGTGATTATGGTTGAAGTTGCGCACCATTAATGCTGCCAGAATTACTCCCACAAGAATAACCACAAAAATCCAAAATCCCATAATATCTCCTTACTGTGCCTTTGAGTCGGTGTCGTCAATACCGCCTATGTCGATTATGGTTCCGCCGCTGCCCGAAACCTTGGGAAGCTGACCGTTCCACTTTTCGATCTTTTTGTTCTCGATAACCTTGTCGGTCAGCGACTCGTTAAGCTTCTTGTTAGCCTCAGCGTCGCCAGCCGCCTTTATTTTTGCCGCCTCAGCCGCCGCCTGAGCGTTGGTAATGGCTGTCTGCTTTTCTGTTTCAGCCTTTAAAAGCTGCTGCTGAGCTATCTGCTTTTCTTCGATAGCGGTGATGAACGCGTCGGAAAAGTCAAAGTCGATGATATTTACGTCGGTTACGTACAAGCCCAAATCATTCAGCTTTTCATTAAGACCCTTTACAAGACCGTCGGAAATAAGCGTTCGGTTTGTAACGCTCTGCTCGGCGGTGTACTGAGATGTAATAGCCTTTAGCACCTCGTTAACTGCGGGTGTCACCAAAACGCTCTCATAATCGGCTCCGATATTTTTGTAAATGCTATAGCTCTTGGCGGTGTCCACGCGGTAGTTTATCGCAAGCACCGTATCAACGCTTTGAAGGTCCTTTGAGAACGCCTCGGTATTTACCTCAAGCTTCTGTATTCTGTTGTCGATTTTTATCACGTTCTGAATAAACGGGAGCTTCGCGTGAATACCTTCCTGAAGAACACCCTCGTTGACGCTTCCCATGGTAACAACTACGCCGGTGTGACCCGCGTCTACCACGACAAAGCAGTTAAAAATTATGATCAGCGCGACAATAACCACCGCTCCGATAATTACAAGCTTTTTCCAGTTGAAGGCATGAGCCTTTTTTTCTCCGTCCACTTTAACTGTCATGTTGTTCTTTCTCCTTAATTAACTGAAGCCTTCGTTCGGCTTCCTGTTTGTACTGCCCCGCCACATACGCGTACACCATAACCGTGAGAGCGTCGTTCAGCCGCTCCGCCGCGGTGTCGTCGGTGGGGACATAATCCTCTGTCGCCTCGCGGACTATCTTGGGTATCTCGCCCATGTCGGGCATTCCGTTTTCAGCCCTGCCGATGATCGCGCAAAGATAGTCATAAAGCTGCTCCTCCGAAATGATATCGTCGCGGGTGTCGTCCGCGTCGCCGTTGACCGTGGCGAGCAGCGCGCCTATGCTTTCGATTTTCATGCAGCCGCGCAGCGCCGAAATCAGCAGAATACGCGCAAGCTGCCGTTCGCGGTATTTCTTCTCCGCAGGATGAGAAACAAATCCGCGCTTTATCCAGTTCTGGATCGTGCTCGCCTCAAGTCCGGTAACCGAACAGACCTGTCGCAGGCTGAGCCCGCCCGTCGCCTGAATAAGCGGTCTGAACATCGCGAACATTCCGTCGCCGCCGTCGCGCGGGATCACCGCGCCCGGCACAAGATTCTGCAAGATTCATCTCTCCTTTCATTAAGTTTATATGATTATATCATAAGTTCATTTGACTGTCAATAGCTTTCAAAAGATTTTATAAAAAATAGAAAAAAATTCTCTTTCCTTTCTTATTATTTCCGGCGCCGCTTATTCCCCGTATCAAACCGCTTGTTCCAAATCTATTGATTTGATTTTTGTGATTTGCTATAATTTTTTCAACAAACACAAAAGGAGTTCTGCCGTTATGCCGATAAGAAATATCATTTCCGAATACGCCATACGCGGCGACTGCTCCTTTTTTGCCTGCCGGTTCTGCCGCACCAAATACGGCTGGGAGCATCAGACATGGTGCGAAATGAATTTTCTGACAGCTCCGACCTGCTTTGACTGTCAATACTACCGCCGCCGGGCAGGGTCGTGCAAACACCCTGCCCTGAAAAACAGAAAGGAGGATATGCCGCGTGAAGAAAATAAACGTCCGCTTCGAGCAGGACAAAACGCTCTACAGCATTGATATCGTGATACGCGCCGATGAGCGAGACGCTCAGGTCACCGACCTGATGGAAAGCCTTGCGCGGTACAAGTCGTTCCGGCTGATCGCGCTCGACCAAAACGGATGTCCCAGTGTGATCAACGAGAATGAAATCATTTTTATCTCCGCCGACGGAAAGGATGTGCGCATCGTCACCGTTCACGGAAAATACCACGCGCGGCAATCTCTCAGAAGTCTTGAAGAACTGCTGAGCCGCTCTTTTCTGAGAGTATCGCGCTTTGAGATAATCAATCTGAAAATGGTGCGCAAATACGATTTTACCATCGGCGGCACACTGCGCATCGAGTTTCAGGACGGCATGGAAACATGGGCTTCACGCCGTTTCATTCCGCTGATCAAGGAACGGCTTTCACGGGAGGAGGGATATTTATGCTGAAAAAAACGTTGAAAAGCGCCCTGATCGGTTTCTTGATCGGCGTTGCTATCGGCAACGTCATCGCTATTCTCACAGGCAAATCAGACACGGGCGGCGTGACGTTCGCTTCTCAAAAGCTGTTAAGTATGTCAGGCGGAAACGGCGTTGTCGCAATGCTGCTGCAAAGCCTGTTTTCGGGCTTATACGGCGCGGCGTGCTTTGCAGGAATGTCGTTCTATGAAGCTGAGCGGCTTCCCTTGGCGGCGGCAACGGCGCTGCACTGCGCGGTGATCGTTTTTCTGTTCATTCCCATCGCGCTGCTGCTCGGCTGGGCAGGCGGCATAACGGAAATTCTGATAATCGCCGGCATTCAAATCGTTGTATTCTTCATCATTTGGCTGATAATGTGGAGCATTTATAAAAAGCAGGTCAAAGAGCTGAACGAAATGCAAAAGGATTACCGGCAAAAGAATAAAGAAGAGCCGTAACCGATCCGGTTCCCGGGCAATAAGCGGCTTTGCCTGCTATCTGCAGCACACGCTCGGGAGACCGGTCGATATATACCCGAAGCCGTGTTTTTCCGAACGGCTCCGGACACAACCCAAAAACCGCAGCACCGCAATTGAAGTAATACTATCTTCAAATAAAACGCGGTATTGCCTTAAATATTCCAATAAAAAAGGAGATGTTTCAAAATGAAAAAACGCACAAAATCCATTTTGGCTGTCATTCTGTCGCTGTGTCTGTGTATCTGCCTGATAACAACAAGCGTATTGCCGGCGTTAGCTGACGTGGTAATACAGGATATGCCAAAGTCAAACCACAACATCAAGGAGCTTGTCTATTACGACACAAATCCCGATCCCGCCGCGTCTCAGTACGGAACGCAGGACTTTCCCGCTGTCTGGGCGCTTTATGACGACCCCGACGGGCACGAGAACTCCGAGATTTTCTCGTTGAAGGAGGCAGCTTCACAGGAAGAAGCCCGTAACAAAAAATTCGGTATGGACGGCTTCCGTATCAACGGCAAATGGTACAAGGTCATAGCGCTGTGGACGGTAAACCCGTCAAGCGATATCATCGACAAGGGCAACGGCGAAAAGGCTGTGTTCACCCCGCTGTATTATTCCGAGGGCGATAAGCCGCAGCAGGGCGAAACCATTCAGGTCGCGTTATACGACTATGAAGCGAATGACGGCAAAGGCGGTATTTCCAATTTGGTCGATGTTAAGGTTCCCGGACCCGGCGGACAGACCGAGGTCACGGTTTCTTCGGAGTGCACCCACCAGAACAAGGAAACCAAAGCGGAGGTAAAAAATGTATCGGCTCCCGTTACGATCGACGGCAAGAGCACTAACATTATGCTCGTAAAGGAAGCCGAGAAGTGCACTGATTGCCAAAAGCAGAAAACAACAAGGGTGTACAGACTGCGCTTCAAGAGCAGAAAATCCATGAAAAAATATCTGAGCGGCAAAACCGCCAAATTAATGAATGGCAAAAAAGTTCATTTAAAAGGCACGTACGAAAAGGCAGAAAAGGTATTCTGGAACAAAAAGCATATCAAAATCTCGGTTGATTACTTAAAGAAAAATGGCAGCGTTATACTCGAATTCAGCGACGAGTTCTTAGCGGGAGTTGAGGACGGCGTTCACGAGCTAATGGTACTTAACGGGGACGAGTTTACCGCGATGTCCTTCACTGTGAGCAATCACGAAATGACAGAGACAGGCGCATTCGATACGGAAGACTGTGAAGATATTTCCTCAGAAGAGTATGACGCTCTCATGCAGGAGTGCGAGGAAGACGGCGTTGAAATTGTTGACTGTGATATGGACGCTTTTTATGAGGGCGGCTTTATGACCGACGCGGACGACAAAGAGGTTTTGATGAGCCTCTCGGCTGACGCTGTTCCATATACCGGCGACGCCGTCACGCCTCCCGCCGTTACCCTAACAAGCGAAGCGGGCGTTGTTTACACCGAGGACGAGGACTACACCCTGACCTATTATCAGGTGGTTGAGGACGAAAGCGGCGAAACGACCGAGGTTGAAATCGACCGCAGTCAAATCAGAAACGAAGGCAAATACATGGCGGTCGCGACTCCCACACGCAGCGGAACTCTCTCGGGCGAGGCTTGGGCGACGTTCAGCGTCGTCAGAGTGCCGGTCATTCTCGGAGACGCCGACGGCGACGGCACCGTGACGGTCAAGGACGTTACCGCTATCCAACGCCACGCGGCTGAATTTATCTTGCTGACAGGAATCGAGATGAAAGCGGCTGACATTGACGGCGACGGAACGGTCACGATTTCGGACGCGACGGCTGTTCAGATGTATTTAGCCGAGTTTAAGGTTGACTATCCCGTGGGAGAGCAGTTCTATATAACGTAATAAAAATAACGTGTAAAAACTTTCAATGCGGCAAACCGCAAAACGTAAAAGACCCCGGCAGGAGAAATCCCGCCGGGGTTCTGATTTTGTTTTGTGCAATCTATGGCTGCAATAATTACGCCCAGTTGAGGGTATCGCTGTAAACGTTGATATAATCCTGCGCGGAACGCTCCCAGCTGTTGTCGCTCATCATGGCGCGCCACATAAGCTGATGCCAGCCCTGATCGTCCTGAATGCCCCAGAGGGCGCGGCGGACAGCGTGCTGCATATCGGCTGTGTAGTAGTTCTTGAAGGTGAAGCCGTTGCCGTAGTTGTCGGCTGAATCGAATACGGAGTCCTTAAGACCGCCAACCTCGCGTACTACCGGAATGGTGCCGTAACGGAGAGCTATCATCTGAGCAAGACCGCAGGGCTCCTGAGCGGAGGGCATGAGGAAGATGTCGGCGCCGGAATAGATCTTTCTTGCAAGCTCGGGAACAAAGCCGTGGCAGAAGATGAGTCTGCCGGGATACTTAGCCTGCATATAGTTGAAGAAGTCCTCGTATTCCTTATCGCCCGAACCGAGAATTACAAACTGCATATTCTCGGTGTTCATCAGCTCTTCAAGTCCCATGCGAACAAGGTCAAGACCCTTGTGAGATACAAGACGGGTAACCATGGCAACAAGCGGAATGCTCCAGTTGACTTCGAGAGTAAGTCTTTCCTGAAGTCTGCGCTTGCACTCGCCTTTGCCGCTCATATCCTCTTTGGTGTAGTTGCAGTAGATCTGATAGTCGGTGGCGGGGTCATAGCTTGCAAGGTCAATGCCGTTCTTGATTCCGCAGAGCTTGTAGTGACGGAGGTTCAGCTCGTCATGGAGACCCCAGCTGTACCACGGATCCTTGATCTCGGCAGCGTAGCTGGGAGAAACGGTGGAAACGCGGGTAGAGGTTTCAATGGCGCCCTTCATCATGTTGAGCTTGCCGTTCATTTCAAGAATGTTGCACTCGCTGGCGGGAATGCCTACGCACTCGGTGTTGACCTCCCAGCCGTACTCGCCCTGATACTGGATGTTGTGGATCGTGAACAGGCTCTTGATGTTGTAATACCAGGGTCTGTGCGAATAGAAGAGATAGTAGTATACGGGAACGAGAGCGGTCTGCCAGTCGTTGGCGTGAATGATATCGGGATGGAAGTCGATATAGGGCAGCATCTCAAGGATCGCGCGTGAGAAGAAAGCGAATCTCTCGGCGTCGTCATAGTGACCGTAAAGGGTGCCGCGCTTAAAGTAATACTCGTTGTCAATGAAGTAATAGGTGCAATCGTTCCAGCGAGCCCAGAACAGACCGCAGTACTGATGTCTCCATGCCACGGGAACAGTGAAGTTTGTGATGAAGTTGAGCTGATTCCTCAGATCCTGCGGAATGGTGCCGTAGAGCGGCACAACAATACGGCAATCCTGACCCTTTCTGCACAGGGTATGCGGAAGACTGCCCGCTACGTCGGCAAGGCCGCCGCTGCCGCAGAAGGGATTCGCCTCAGACGCACAATATAAAATTCTCATTGGTGTTTTCCTCCTATTTCAAAGATATTGTATTTTTTCCGCAGGGACGGAACAAAGCCGTCCGCGTTACGGTGAAAAACAAATTGATCATACTACAGATTTTTTAGCTATGTAAATCGGATAGGACTCAAAGCCCATGAGCGAGCGCTCATCCTTGATAACAACATCCTTGTCGATGATCACATAGTTGAGGTTGGTGTCCTTGCCGATCTGGGTGTCCTGCATAATAATGCAGTTGCTCACCTTGGCGCCCTCGCCGATGTAAACGCCCTTCGAGATAACGCAGTTTTCAACCTCGCCGTCGATAACGCAGCCCTGCGCGATGATCGAATTCTTTACGCGGCTGTTAAGACCGTACTTGGATGGAGCGTCGTCGCGAACCTTGGTGTAGATGGGGCGCTTGGGATTGAACAGCTCGTCGCGCACTTCCTTCTTCATGAGATCCATGTTGAAGTTGAAGTACTCGTTTATGCTGCTGATCGGCGCGGTGTAGCCCTTGTTTTCAAACGCGTAAACCTTGTAGCTTCCGACCGTTTCCTGAAGAACGCGCTTAATGTCGAGTTTGTTGAGGCTGAGAGCCCGACGGATCCCTTCCATAAGCAGCTCTTTTCTTATAAGAACAGATCCGAATACCTGGTTGACCACTTCGCTTGTCGCACTCGGCTTAACGAAAATCTGGCTTACCTTGCCGTCTTCGTCAACGTCCACAGCGACGGGACGGTCATAGCCCGCGGGAACAACGCCTGTTTTGTAAACAACGGTGATATCCGCGTTCTTCTTGGAATGGAAGTCAAAAAGATCGGTATAGTCAAAATTGGTGATCACGTTGCCGGGAGAGATCATTACATACTCTTCACGGCAGTTGTCAAGATAGCCGTGCATATTATAAATGGTCTCCACATAGCTTCCGAACGACTTTCCGCCGTAGGGAGTGAGCAGCGTGAGGTTGCTTCTTCTCTTGGAGAGGTCATAGGCGCTTCCTGAGCCGACGTGGTCGGTAAGAGAAAGGAAGTTGCTCTTGGCGATAATGCCTACGTTGTTTATGCCCGAGTTGGACATATTGGAAAGCACAAAGTCGATAACTCTGTATTTGCCGCCTACGGGAACGCTGGCTGTTGTACGGGAAGCGGCAAGCTCCGGTATTTTATCATCGAGAGTACCCGCAAAAATAAAGCCTAATACATCATTACTTCTCATTTAGCCGATACCTCCGTTTCACTGTCTATCATTTCTTTTGCCAAAATCTGGACTCCGTCGCAGATATGGGTGTTTTCTCCGATAACGGCAACGCCCCAGTTGTCGCGGTTCTCAACCTCTTCGGGACGCTGACCGACCTTGGCGTTCTTGCCGATAACGGTGTTCTCGGCGACGATCGCGAACTGAACGGTAGCCCCGTCCTCAATAACAGCGCCGGGCATGATGATCGAGGAGTTGACCGTCGCACCCTTTCCAACGGTAACGCCCGAGAACAGGATCGAGAACTCAAGATTGCCCTCGACCTCGCAGCCGTCGGCGATAAGAGAATTCTGAATGTTGGCGTCGGGTGATACATAGTGAGGCGGCATCATCGGGTTGCGCGAATAGATGTCTTTCAAATCGAGAGTGACCTTGGGATCGAGCAGATCCATGTTTGCCTCCCAAAGGCTGTCGATCGTTCCGACGTCCTTCCAGTAGCCCTCAAAGGGATACGCGAACATTCTCTCACCAGCGTTGAGCATGGCGGGAAGAACGTCCTTGCCGAAGTCGTGGCTTGAGCCTTCCTTGACCTCGTCCTCGGTGAGATACTTTCTCAGCTCTTTCCAGCTGAAAATGTAGATACCCATTGAAGCGTTTGTGCTCTTGGGATGCTCGGGCTTCTCATCGAATTCGTAGATCGCGCCGTCCTCATATGTGTTGAGAATACCGAAGCGGGAAGCTTCCTCAAGGGGAACGTCGATGACCGCGATGGTGCAGGCTGCGTTCTTTTCCTTGTGATACTCGAGCATTTTGTTGTAATCCATCTTGTAGATGTGGTCGCCCGAAAGGATAACCACATAATCGGGATCATAGCGCTCGATATAGTTGATATTCTGATAAATAGCGTTGGCGGTGCCCGAATACCAGTCGGCGCCCTTGATAGCCTGATAGGGACTGAGGCAGTTTACACCTGAGTGCATTCCGTCCAGATCCCACGGCTGACCGTTTCCGATATATTCGTTGAGAATAAGCGGCTGATACTGGGTGAGTATGCCCACGGCCTCAATACCGGAATTTACGCAGTTTGACAGCGGGAAGTCAATTATACGATACTTGCCGCCGAACGGAACAGCCGGCTTTGCGAGCTTTTTTGTCAGCACGCCGAGTCTGGAGCCTTGTCCGCCCGCAAGCAGCATCGCTACTACTTCCTTCTTTGGGAACATTTGCATGCAAAAACCTCCGTTTTCTTATATAGATTAATTGTTTCCAATATAATGGCAATTTGATGAATATTATAATAAATCCTATTCAACACTCTTTAAATAAATCACACCCATCGGCGGCAGCGTCAGCGACAGCCCCTGGTTGCATCCGTGGATCTTCATGGGCTGCGGGCGTATCTCGCTTCCGTTTACGATTCCCGAACCGCCGAACTCAGCTAAATCCGAGCTGAAAACCTCGGCGTAAACGCTGTTCTTCGACACGCCGATAAAGTATTTTTCGTGCTTTATCGGGCGGAAATTGCACACGGCGATGATTTCGTTGTCGTCGTCGTCGGTTCGCTTGAACGCGATGACCGAGTTTGTGTAATCGTCGTGGTGGATCCAGTCAAAGCCCTTCCAGCTTGAGTCGCGCTCATAGAACGGACGGTTTTCAAGATAGAACTTGTTGAGCGTGCGGAAAAAGGTTTGCAGACGGCGGTGATTATCGTCGTTCAGGATCTCCCAGTCAACGGGAATGTTGAAGTCCCATTCGATGACCTGACCTGTTTCGGTGCCCATAAACATCAGCTTTTTGCCGGGGTGAGCGTACATATAAGTTATGAACGCCCTGAAATCGGCAAATCTGTCGGGTCCTTCACTGTGCATACTTTTCAGAAGCAGTCCGTGATCCTTTGAAACCTCATCATGCGAAAGAGGAAGCAGAAAGTGCTCGGAAAATGCGTAGAAAAAGCTGTAAGTCAGGTTGTCGTGATTGAACGGTCTCCACTGGGAATCAAGCGACATATAATTTATCATGTCCTTCATCCAGCCGCCGTTCCACTTGAAGTCGAACCCCATGCCGCCCTCTTCGATTTTGTGCGTGATCTTTGACCATGAGGTTTGCTCTTCGGCAAACATCAAAGCTTCGGGATGATACATATGCACGGCGGTGTTAAGCCGCTTTACAAACTCTATCGCCTCAAGGTTCTCCTTGCCTCCGAATTTGTTCGGCTCCCACTCGCCGCGGCTCTTGCCGTAGTCAAGATAGAGCATTGAGGAAAGCGAGCCCACGCGCAGACCGTCCAGATGATAAACGTCCAGCCAGAACAGCGCGCAAGAAACGAGGAAGCTGAGCACCTCGGGCTTCGCGAAATCAAACAGGCAGGTGTCCCACGACTTACGTTCGCCTAACTTGGGGTCCTCGCTCTCAAACAGCGCGGTTCCGTCGAATTTGGCAAGCGCGAAATCGTCCTTCGGAAAATTTGAGGGGACCCAGTCTAAAATAACTCCTATTCCCTCACGGTGCAGCATATCCACCATATACATAAAATCCTTCGGCTCGCCGAAGCGCGAGGTTGGGGCATAATACCCCGTGGTCTGGTAGCCCCAGCTTCCGTCAAAGGGATATTCCATCATGGGCATAAGCTGCACATGGGTGTAGTGCATATCCTTCACGTATTTGACAAGCTCATCGGCATACTGACGGTATGTGAAGAAGCTGCCGTCGGCGTTATGCTTCCATGAGCCGAGATGCACCTCGTAAAGGTTCATCGGCTCCTTCAGATAATCCTTTCCGCGTCTGCTCTCA
This sequence comes from uncultured Ruminococcus sp., assembly GCA_902777275.1. Taxonomy (GTDB): domain Bacteria; phylum Bacillota; class Clostridia; order Oscillospirales; family Acutalibacteraceae; genus Ruminococcoides. The sequence goes on from CACYTI010000001.1 coordinate 189,538, forward strand.
AGCCACGCTCCGTCGCCCCACTCGTATCCGCTCAAATCGCAGATAACGGAATAGCGCTTGGGATGAAGCTCCGAACGGAAAGCAAACGGATCGGCTTTGAGGATTCGCTCGGAATCGGCGGTTTCAATACAGTAACGGTAGCTGTTCCCGTCAGAGACATTCTCCAGGAAAAGCTCCCACACACCGCCCTCGCAGCGCGTCATAAACGCGGCGTCGTTATCGTAGCCGTTAAACGCGCCCGACACCGAAATGCTTACGGCGTTAGGCGCCCATACGCGGAACAGCACGCCGTGTTTTCCGTCGCGCTCCTCAGGGTGAGCGCCGAAATACTCATATGCGCGAACGCTGTCGCCATCACGGAACAGCGTAAAGTCGCCGCGTTCGTCGTTAAAACAATAGTTCATGGTCACCTCAACTCCCTTGTATGCGCGGATAAAAACACAATCCGCCTATGTTATATCATTCTAAATATATCATACCAAAATTTTCTGTTAATTTCAAGCAAATTGAAAAGTTTTCTGAACGAAATTTTAGTGTATTTTTTATAATAAGTGAACAAAAAATTCAGCCCTATAATAAAAATGAGGAAAAACAGGGCTGTTTTACGCCAAATCGCACCTAATTTTGCCTTTAAAGCGGGCTAAGTACAACACAACAGGTCAAAGCATTTGTCAAGTATTGTCACGTATTGTCACATGTCACAGAGGTAAGCGGGTGGGATTTTTATTCATATTAATCCGTCAGTATTGTCAGCGATGTATAGGAAACTTATTTTAAAGTCTTATATATAAAAAATTTGAGGCACATATCCTTGTGACACGTGACAATAGCGGACAATACGGGAGAAAGGCGGTCATCTGAGCCGCAAGCGTGACGCTTGACCAAATCCGCCCGTTGCCACGGGAGGGCAGTCAATCCGCGCTTCTGAACGTCGATTTGTTCATGGGTTTTGTTCACGCGTTTTAAATTGATCAAATCAAATGTTAAATAATATGTTCGTTTCCTTGGGGTTGTAGGGGCGAACCCATGTGTTCGCCCTCGGCACCGAGGTTGTTGCCGCGCCCTATTGTCGATAGAAAACATACATTTTGTTCAGCGCCCACGGGCGCACACGCGGGTGCGCCCCTACGATGTTAAGGATAACAACTTATTAATCCTACAGGCGCCCCGGATACAATGTCACATTGAAAAGCACCCTGCAGGATCTCTTCCCGCAGGGTGTCAATAATTAACTGTTAAATTTTACCGTTTTAATTATAGGGCAAAATTATTTATCGTTAACTGCCGCCTGAGCCGCAGCCAGTCTTGCGATCGGCACACGGAAGGGTGAGCAGGAAACGTAGTCAAGACCGATCTTATGGCAGAACTCTACAGAAGAGGGATCGCCGCCGTGCTCGCCGCAAATACCGATGTGGAGGTCGGGATTAACGGGCTTGCCGAGCTTGATAGCCATTTCCATGAGCTTGCCAACGCCTGTCTGGTCGAGCTTGGCGAAGGGATCGTTCTCAAAGATCTTGGTGTCGTAGTAAGCGTTGAGGAACTTGCCTGCATCGTCACGGCTGAAGCCGAAGGTCATCTGGGTGAGGTCATTTGTACCGAAGCAGAAGAAGTCAGCCTCTGTTGCGATCTCGTCGGCTGTAAGAGCAGCTCTCGGGATCTCGATCATTGTACCAACCTCGTACTTGAGGTCAACGCCCGCAGCGGCGATCTCAGCGTCGGCGGTCTCAACAACGACCTTCTTAACGAACTTGAGCTCTTTGATCTCGCAAACGAGCGGGATCATGATCTCGGGCTTTACGTTCCACTCGGGGTTCTCCTTCTGAACCTCGATAGCGGCGCGGATAACAGCCTTTGTCTGCATCTTTGCGATTTCGGGATAGGTTACGGCAAGACGGCAGCCGCGGTGACCCATCATCGGGTTGAACTCGTGGAGAGATGTGATAAGAGCCTTGATGTCCTCTACGCTCTTGCCCTGAGCATCAGCCAGCTTCTTGATGTCCTCTTCCTCGGTGGGAACGAACTCATGGAGAGGCGGATCGAGGAAACGGATAGTTACGGGGCAGCCTTCGAGCGCCTCGTACAGAGCCTTGAAGTCGCTCTGCTGATAAGGCAGGATCTTGTCGAGAGCAGCTTCTCTCTCTTCAACAGTGTCGGCACAGATCATCTCGCGGAACGCGGCGATTCTGTCCTCTTCAAAGAACATATGCTCGGTACGGCAAAGACCGATACCCTCAGCGCCTAACTCTCTTGCCTTCTTCGCGTCGGCAGGTGTGTCGGCGTTTGTTCTAACCTTGAGCTTTCTGAACTTGTCAGCCCAAGCCATGATTCTGCCGAACTCGCCCGCGATCTCGGCGTCCTTTGTGGCGATAGCGCCGTCGTAGATGTTACCGGTGGAGCCGTCGATCGAGAGGTAGTCGCCCTCGTGGAACTCTTTGCCCGCGAGTGTGAACTTCTTGTTCTCCTCGTCCATAGCGATGTCGCCGCAGCCGGATACGCAGCAGGTGCCCATGCCGCGCGCAACAACGGCAGCGTGAGAGGTCATACCGCCGCGAACTGTCAGGATACCCTGAGAAGCCTTCATGCCGGTGATGTCCTCGGGAGAGGTTTCAAGGCGAACGAGAACGACCTTCTCGCCTCTTGCGTTCCATTCCTCAGCGTCCTCTGCGGTGAACACGATCTTGCCGCAGGCAGCGCCGGGAGAAGCACCGAGACCCTTGCCGATGGGAGTAGCAGCCTTGAGAGCAGCTGTATCGAACTGGGGATGGAGAAGTGTGTCGAGGTTTCTGGGATCGATCATCGCAACAGCCTCTTCCTCGGTGCGCATACCCTCGTCAACGAGGTCGCAGGCGATCTTGAGGGCAGCCTGAGCGGTTCTCTTTCCGTTTCTGGTCTGCAGCATATAAAGCTTGCCGTGCTCTACGGTGAACTCCATGTCCTGCATATCTCTGTAATGGTCTTCGAGGGTCGCGCAAACGTCCTTGAACTGAGCGAACGCCTCGGGGAATTTTTCAGCCATCTGCGCGATGGGCATAGGAGTGCGGACGCCCGCAACAACATCTTCGCCCTGCGCGTTGGTCAGGAACTCGCCCATCAGCTTCTTCTCGCCGGTGGCGGGATCACGTGTGAAGGCAACGCCGGTGCCGCAGTCGTCGCCCATGTTGCCGAACGCCATTGACTGAACGTTAACGGCAGTACCCCATGAATAGGGGATATCGTTGTCGCGGCGGTATACGTTGGCGCGGGGGTTATCCCATGAACGGAACACTGCCATAACAGCGCCCATAAGCTGCTCCTTGGGATCGTCGGGGAAATCGTCGCCGATCTTAGCCTTGTATTCTGCCTTGAACTGGGTAGCAAGCTCTTTGAGGTCTTCAGCGTCAAGCTCAACGTCCTGAGTAACGCCCTTCTTCTCTTTCATTTCGTCGATAAGAACCTCAAAATACTTCTTGCCGACTTCCATAACTACGTCTGAATACATCTGGATGAATCTTCTGTAGCAGTCCCAAGCCCAACGGGGGTTGCCGCTCATCTCGGCGATGGTGTTGACAACAGTTTCGTTAAGACCGAGGTTAAGGATCGTATCCATCATACCGGGCATTGAAGCTCTGGCGCCTGAACGAACGGAAACGAGCAGGGGATTCTCTTTGTCTCCGAACTTTTTGCCGGTGATCTCTTCCATCTTTACGATGTACTCGTTGATCTGTCCCTGGATCTCGTCGTTGATCTTTCTGCCGTCCTCATAATACTGA
>CACYTI010000002.1 GCA_902777275.1 uncultured Ruminococcus sp.
ACTATCTTAGACAGCATACTTTGAAATTGAATTGAACCGCCGTATGCCGAACGGCACGTACGGTGGTGTGAGAGGGCGGAGTTATTCCGCCCTACTCGATTGCTTTATCTGTTAAGATTGTTTTCGTCAAAGAAGCAGAGTGAAATCAACGCTTCGATGAAACGGCGGATGTAATCCTTGTCCGTATTGTGCCAATAGAAGCCCATGCGTGACAGGATTTTTGAGGTATAATCAAACCTTATCTCAACAGGAACCGTGTTTTTGCCGTTCATATTCTTGTATGCCAGCATACTTGCCAAAATTGCCGCTTTTGCGGGATCCTGCTCCGCCTGCTCAAGAGCGTCATCAAACTCTTCTTTTTCAACAATATTAATTTCCATTCCCAGTGCTTTCAGGTTTCGGATAATATCGATCAGCGGAACCGAATGGGTATTTACCGCGTTAAACAGGCGGCAGTCCGTCGGTGTCTGCGCTAAAAGCAGGAACGCTTTGGCGCTTTCGTCGATCGCTCCCATACGCACGGGATTGTTTATCATGCTGTGCGGAAATGCCTTGAGCATCACAAAGCTTCTCAACCGACCCATAAAGCTGTTGCTGAGGAAGTTGATCTGGAATTCGCCGTCGGATTCACGGGGTGAAAGCGTGCCGACGCGTATGACCTTGCCGTCCAAACCGTTTTTGACGGCTGCTTCAAACAGCACGCGCTCCGCTAAGAGCTTGGAGGATGTGTATTGGTTTTCCAGTATCTGTCCGAAATACAGCAGCTTTTCGTCAAGATACGGGGGAATTGCATCGGGCTGATTATAAACCGCGCCAGAAACAGAGGTGGTGGAGAAGTGGATAAGCCTTGCGTTCTTTTCCAGACAATAACGGATACAGTTTTGAACGCCGCCGACGTTGATATCCTCGATATCCGTGCCGCTTGAGAAATGCTTCACGCTCGCGGCGCAGTTGAATACCGTATCTACCGGCAATTCAAGCAGTTTTTTGAAGCTTTCATAATCTGTTACGTCGCCGTCAAACGCCTGTACGCGTTCGATTTCTTTTTCCACAGCATCATCGAAATAATAGAACAACATATTTTTGACGCGATCAATAGCAGAGGGGAAGCGTCCCTTTCGCACCATACAATATGCCGTTCCGCTCTGCGATTTCAGGAATTCCGCGAGAACGTGAATACCCATAAAGCCTGTCGCGCCTGTCAGCAGCATATTGCCGATCGGCCGTTGCTTGCCGTTTAAGAATGTGGTTTCATTGTTTTTAGACAGCAGTTCGTGGATTTTGCTGTAATCATATTGATCGAAGCGTGCGGCGGAAAGCGATTTTTCGTCTCCCTCGCCCGTAAACCTCGCCGCAAGCTGACGCGGAGTAGTATATTTGAAAACATCGCCGTAGGTCAGCTCATATCCATTTTCGGTCGCCTTGATCATCACGCTTGTAACGGCAAGGCTCGTGCCGCCGATGGAGAAGAAGTCATCAGTCGCGCCTACCTTTTCCAAGCCAAGGATCTCTGCGAACAGCTTGCAGAAGAATTCCTCTGTTTCGTTCACGGGCGCTTCATATTCGCCGCTTTCCATCAACTCGGGATCGGGTAGAGCTTTTATATTTGTCTTGCCGTTTGGAGTGACCGGGATCGTATCCACTTGCATCATAGCGGCAGGAACCATATAGTGTGTGAGCTTTTGCGCGAGAGCTTCTTTGAGCTGAGAGAGGTCTATCTGCGCGTCGGCGGTGAACCATGCGCAGAGGTTCTCGCGTCCGCCTATCCTGCGAACCGACGCCGCAGCGCGTCTTATATGCGGCTGCTGCTCCATAAGACCCTCGATCTCACCCAGTTCTATGCGCAGACCGCGCAGCTTGATTTGACCGTCCATTCTTCCCAAAATAACGACATTGCCGTCCTCGTCCCATTTGGCGAAGTCGCCCGAGCGGTAAATGCGTTCGCCGTTATAACTGATAAAACGCTGTTCGGTCTGCTCGGGAAGATTGCGGTAGCCCTTGGCTACGCCCGGGCCGCCTATCAGCAGCTCGCCGATAACGCCTCGCGGCAGCAAATTCAAATCGGAGTCAACGATATATTCGGTGTAGTTCAAGAGCGGTCTGCCGATGTGGATATGCTCCGCATCGTTTAATACCGCGGCGTTGCTGGAAACGGTGATCTCGGTGGGACCGTAGGTGTTGATTATAATAATACTCTCGGAGCATTCCTTAACGGAATTTCTCAGCGAAATGGGATACGCCTCGCCGCCGGACATGACGATCTTGCATTTTGCCAACATTTCCTTGAACGGCTTGTATTCCATATACTGCTGCAAGCGCGAGGGAGTAGCGTTGATACAGTCAACGCCGTATTTCTCCATCAGCTCCGCCAGCGCGCGCGGATCGTTCATTTCATCCTCGTTTGCGAACACCAGCGTTTTGCCGCAGCACAGCGACGCAGTATGCTCCTTGAAGGACATATCAAACGAAACGGTCGTTACGGAAAGGAACGAGGTGACAAGCCTGTTCATTTGATAAATATGGACGTTTGCGGGGTGCGGCAGTAAATAATTGCAGATACCCTCATGCCGCAGCATAACGCCCTTGGGCTTGCCCGTTGAACCGGAGGTATATATCATGTATGCCAAATCCTGCCCTGTCAGAGGAACATCGGGATTACAGGTGTTATCATTATCATAAAGCGAATCGATCAGCAGAACCTTTTCGGCGGGATAGTCTGCGGCGTGTTCGCCGGTCGTGATGATGAACCGTGCACCGGAATCCTCGGTGATATGACTGATCCTCTCGGCGGGATATTCGGGGTCGCATGGGACAAACGCCGCGCCTGTTTTCAGCACGCCGAACATTGCCTCGAAGAAGAAGCTCCTGCGCGGCAGCAGCAGGACTACACTGTCTCCCTTGCAAACGCCTTTATCTGTCAGACTGTGGGCGATACGGTTAGCAGTTTGGTTCAGCTCTTCATAGGTCAGCGTATTGTCGCAGGCGATCAAGGCTGTCTTTTGCGGATTTGCTGCCGCCGTGTTTTCAAATACGCGGTGAAGCAGCTTGGTTTCGATTTCCTGCTTAGCAGTCCGTCCCAGAGCGATAAGCGAGCGTTTATCTGCATCGGTTATCAGCGACATAGTATTGACGTCGGCGTCCTTGCCCGCTGTCATTCTGTCCGTTACATTTTTAACCGAATCCGCAAGCCTCTGCATATACGGCTCGGAGTACAGAGCGTTGTTGTAGCGCACTAAAATCAGATAATCGCCGTTATGCTCCGTAACGGCAAACACTATCTTGAATTTGGGAGCTTCAAAGTGCAGACGGATGCTTTTGTACTCATTGCCGCCGACAGTGCCGCCGTCCGAGATCACTCCGATTTGGCACTCATACATTATTTCGGTTTTATATCCGAATTTCGCCGCCATCTCGGCGAAGGAATAATTCTCATTTTCAATGCTTTCTCTCATTACGCTGTTGGAAGCATTGATCAAATCCAGCACACTGCGCTTTTCTTCAAAGCTCATGGCAAGCGGCAGCGTATGCACGAACATTCCGACCGTGTTCCGTGTTTTTATGCTTTCACGTCCCGAGGAAATGGTGGAAAGATAGACGTTTTTTGTCCCCGCAAAGCGCGAGACCGTGTAGAATACGGCGGCAAGGAAAAATGCTGACGGCTGAACGTTGTTGCGGCGGCAGAAGGCATCGATCTGCTGCTTTGAAACCGAACGGTATGCTTCGGTGAGTATGCCGTTTTCGGCGCTTCCGGGTTTGTCGGCGGGAATTGCGGTGGGCGTTTCAAAGCTTTCAAACAGCTTGTCAAAATAGCTCTCCGACTCTTTGTAAGCGTCTGATTTTTTGAAATCGTCACTGTCCTGCGCGTAATCAAAATAAGTATAGTTCTCAGGCGAAAGCTTCTCGCCCGTGTAGGCTTTTCCTATGTCGCGCAACAGCACGCCGCTTGACATTCCGTCAAATATCAGGTGATGAACGTCCAGGAACAAATAGGTTTTATCCTCTGAGTTGACGACGGCAAAACGGTAAAGCGGACCTGTGTGCAGGTCAAACGGGCGGATAAAGGTGTTTTTGAACCGTTCCAATTCATCTGCGTTCAGCGTGAGCACCTCGACCGTGACCGGAACGCCTTCATCGCAAACCTGCATCAGCTCTCCGTCGCAAAGCTCAATGTGCGTATTCAGATAGCTGTGCGCGGATATGGCTTCCCTGACCGCGTCCGCAAGCTTCTGCTCGTCGAGCCGCTCAAATCGCAGACACATCGGAATGTTGTAAACGACGTCGGCTTCGTTCTTCATCGCGTCGTAGTAAACCGCAAGCTGAACAGCCGAAAGCGGTGCTTTGTTCGTTTTTGCCTTTTCTTTGGCAGCGGCGGACTGCGGCTCTGCTTTATTTGCGAAGCCCTGCTGCATCCACTGCTCAAAAATCATATTCTCAATATCAATAATGCTTGCGCCGTTTAGCAGTTTGGAGGCGGAAACCTCCGCTTTGAATTTGTCCGCAAGGGTCGCGACAAGACCTATCGCGCTTATGCTTGTCAGACCGTAGCTTGTCAGCGGCTCGGCGGGGTATATTTCCGCGTCGCCCAAAAGCCGTTTCACGACCTCTGCTATCTCCTCCTCAAAGCGGGTCAGCGGACGCGCCGCGTGTTCCTTTTCATCGGACTTGGCGCTCTTGACCGGATCGGGCAGCGCACGGCGGTTGACCTTCTGGTTCTGGTTGAGCGGGATACGGTCGATCTGCATCGTCACGGCAGGCACCATATAAGCGGGCTTGTCGCGCTTGATGAATTCGCCCAGCGCCTCAACGTCAACAGGCTCGTCCGCCACGACATAAGCCGCAATGAACTTGCCCCCACCCGCTTCATCGAACGCCTGAACGGTGGCGTCTTTGATGCCGGGGAATTTGCGGATAACGCCCTCGACTTCAGACAGTTCGATGCGGAAGCCGCGGATCTTTACCTGACCGTCGTTTCTGCCGATAAAGTCGGCGCTTCCGTCGGGCATGAGCCTCGCGATATCGCCCGTGCGGTAGGCGTGTTCGTAGCCCGGTTCATCTGAGAACGGGTTGCGGATAAACACCTCGGCGTTCTTTTCGGGGCGGTTCAGATATCCTCTGCCGACCTGATGACCCGCGACGATCAGCTCTCCGGGCATACCGAACGGCAGACGGTTGAGGTTCTTATCGACGATATATTGCTTCATATTGAACAGCGGCTTGCCGATGGGAACGCGCTTGTAGAGCTTTTTGACGGGATGCATATGTGTGAAAATGGTACATTCGGTGGGACCGTAGCCGTTGTAAAGCTTAAAGCCGTGCGGCGGCTCGACAGGCACCAATTTTTCGCCCGCCGCAGAGAGGTGATGCGGATTGGAAACGTCGGGGAACAAGTCGGCGTATTGTCTGCCGACCTGTGTGGTCATAAATGTATGGGTAATGCCGTTTTCACGGAAATATTCCTTGATGGCGATCAGGTCAAGGCGGATGCTTTCGTCTATGATGTGGAGCTGACCGCCGCTTATCAGCACGGGATACATATCGAGCATATGGCAGTCGAAGCCGTAGCTGGCATACGCGGACGCGCGGCTGTTTTCGTCCATTTCATAGGTGGTAATATACCATTCGCAAAAGCAGCACAGATTGTGGTGCTCCAGCATAACGCCCTTTGGCACGCCCGTGGAGCCAGAGGTGTAGAGCATGATGAACAGATCGCACGGGTCGGGATTTTCGGAGATTTTTTCCGCGTCGGGCAGATCGGGAATCTCGTCGGTGTAGAGCACGGGACCGTCGTAGTTCGGCAGCTTGTCCATCAGGCTTCTGTCCGCTATCAGATATTGCGCGTCCGCGTCCTCTATCATAAATTCGAGCCTCTCCGACGGGTAGCTCGGGTCAAGCGGCTGATAGCCCGCGCCTGCCTTGTGGATACCTAAAGCCGCGATAGGCATATATTCGCAGCGGGGGATCATTACGGAAACTGCCTGATTTTTGCCCACACCCTTGCTTTTCAGGAACGCCGCGATATTCTCAGTAATGCGGTCAACCTCTTTGTAGGTGTAAACGTGATCGAGATATACCACCGCGATATTGTCGGGCGACTGTTCAGCGCGGCGGCGGAACAGCGTTACGATGTCGGTGATCTCATAATCGTGCTCAAAGTGATTCACCGCTTCAAGCCTTGACTGTGTTTCACTGTCAACCAACTGCACCTCGGCAGTATTTTCTTTTTTGGAAAATTCAATCAACGCGCGTTCATAAGTCGCGAGCATATCGCGGATAAAGCTCTCGGAATAGAGCTTGTTGTCATAGGAGCAATGATAGTTGAGTTTATCGCCGTCGGGATAGATGAGAATTTCAATTTTCGCCTTTTCCTCGTCAAAAATCAGAGGGATATTTTCTGCCTTCGCGCCGCAGAAGTCAAATACGCTTCCTTCGGTCATGGTGCTCTGGTACACAAAAAGCACGTCGGCGGTCACACCTAACTCTCGGCTGATCTCCGCAAAGGAATAGACATCGTATTGCAGGCTGTCGGCAAGCTGTTTGCCGATGTTTTTTATATATTCGTCGATGTTGTTTGTCTCAAGATTGCAATAGACCGGATAGGTGTGAACGAACATGGAGACGCTGTTTTTAAAGCGAGGGTCGTTTCTGCCGTTGTTCACGGCGGTAAAAACTGCGTCCTCTCTGCCGCAGTATTTGCCTAACAGCCAGCCGAACACGGCGGTGCAGAAGGCGTTTTCGCTGACATTGTGCTGTTTGCAGTAATCGCCGATAACAGAGGGGATAGCTTCTTTTCCGCTGATGTTCAGCATACCGCCGTCAGTTGGCTGTTCAACGGATAGGATATCGCTCAGAGGCACGCAGTCGCTCTCAACGCCATCCAATAGCTTGGTGTAATATTCTTTAGAAGCATTATAATGCGCGCCGGCTCTCAGCTTTTCCTCAACAAGTGCCGCTTCATATCCGCTGATTGTTTCAGGTTCTGGCGCGGCGCCGTTGTAAGCGGAGGTGATGTCGCGCAGAAGGATTTTTTTCGATTCTCCGTCAAACACAACGTGATGGATATCGAAGAACAGATAGCTGCCGTCGTCGGCGGTGATCAGCTTGAAACGGAACAGGCTGTCTTTTTGGATATCAAAGGGCTTGACCAAATCGTTTTTCAGCTCGTCGATCGAGGCGCAGCGTATTTCTCCGATCTCGCCTTCGGAAAAGACTCTTTCTGTTCTGCGCTGGCGTATCTCGCCGTTTTTGTTGATGAAGAATTCCGTCATCAGATACGGGTGCGCGTTGACCGCCGACACGATTGCCGCCTTTAGCTTTGGCAGCTCAATCGCGCCGTCCAATTTCAGGAGAGTCGGGATATTATAAATAGTGCTGTCAGGGTGCGACAGAGTTTCAAAAAAGATGCCTTCCTGCGTTTTGGTGACGGAGTATTCATCAAGAAGCTCAAATTCCTCGATGCCTTCCTTCGCAAGCTCTTGAATGAAACGCTCTAATTTTTCTATGGTGTCGTTGTCGCGGAGGTCGCGTATCTGAACATTCACACCGAACGCGTCGCTGAGTTTTATGGACAGACTGACGCTGTTAAGCGAGGTCAGACCCGCCGCGAACAATTCGGTTTCAATGCCGAAGTCGCTGTTGCCGAGCACCTCAGACGTAATTTCAAAAATCTGCCGCTGCATTTCCGTTTGCGGCGCGGTTGTTTCCTTCGCTTCCAACGTCAGCTCGGGTAATTGCTTCGTATCGGTCTTGCCGTTGGCGGTGACGGGCAGCTCGTCCATTTGCAGGAACGCTGCGGGCACCATGTAGTGCGTGAGGTGCTTTTTCAGCTCGTCGCGCAGTTCGTCTATATTTATCTCTGTGTCGGCGGTGAAGTACGCGCAGAGGTTGTCCTGACCGCCCAGAGCACGGATAATTACGACCGCCTTTTTGATGTGCGGCTGCGTTTCCATCAGCTCTTCGATCTCGCTCAGCTCGATGCGCAGACCGCGCAGCTTGACCTGACTGTCAAGTCTGCCGAGAATGCAGACGTTGCCGTCCTTGTCGAATTTGGCGTAGTCGCCCGTGCGGTACATTCTCTGACCGCGATAATCAACAAACGCTTCTGCGGTCTTTTCGGGCAGGTTGCGGTAGCCCTTGGCAACGCCTGCGCCGCCGACGTACAGCTCTCCCACCACTCCGCAGGGAGCAAGGTCGCTGTATTTGTCAACAATATATTCGCTGTAGTTGAGCAGCGGTCTGCCGACGGTGACGTAAGGTGCGTCGGTGAGGTCTGCGGCATTGCAGGAAACGGTGATCTCGGTGGGACCGTAGGTGTTGATGATCTTGATATCCTTTGAGCAGGCTTTTATCGCGTCGCGCAGAGAGATCGGATAGCCCTCGCCGCCGGACATCACTAATTTGCAGTTGGCAAGCGCCGCTCTGAACGGCTCATACTCCATATACTGCTGCAAGCGCGAGGGAGTGGCGTTAAAGCAGTCAACGCCGTATTTGTTCATCAGCTCTGCGAGCGCACGAGGGTCGTTCATCTCGTCCTCGGCGGCAAAGACCAGCATTTTGCCGTTGCACAGCGCCGCCGTATGCTCCTTGAAGGACATATCGAACGAAACGGTCGTAACGGAAAGATAGGTTTCAATATTGTTTTTCAGATAATGAATGTGTGTATTCGCGGGGTGCGGCGTCAGATAATTGCAAATGCCTCTGTGAGCGAGCATAACGCCCTTGGGCTTGCCCGTGGAGCCGGAGGTGTAGATCATATAGGCGAGCGCGTCCGAACTCATTTCGATATCGGGGTTCTCCTTGTTTCCGCCGCCTGAAAGCGAGTCAACGTCGATCGCTTTGTCTTTAGGATAATCGGACAGCTTGTCCTTTGTTGTGATGATAAAGCTTGCTCCGCTGTCCTCGATAATTGAGCGGATGCGGTCGGCAGGATACTGCGGGTCGCAGGGGATAAATGCCGCGCCCGCTTTATTAACGCCGAACAGACAGCTAAAGAAGCTGCTTTCACGCGGCAGCAGAAGCACAACGCTGTCGCCTGTCTTTACCCCCATATTTATCAGATTATGCGCGACAGTGTTCGCACTAACGTTGAGCTCGCGGTAGGTGAGAGTTTTATCTTTTGCAATCAAAGCGGTTTTATCCGCATTCTCCGCAGCGCTCTTTTCAAACAGCTTATGCAGAAGGTCAACGGGAATATCGGCTTCGGCAACCGCTGAAAAGCTTTCAAGCTTTTTCAGCTGATCGTCGGGGAGTGAAAGAGCGTCGCGCACGGTTTTGACGGTATCGCTGCCTAACAGATCGAGGGTATGCTTTATTTGCGCGAGTATGCTTTCGATGACTTCATTCTCGAATAATTCCGACGAATACTGTGCTAAGGCGTGTATTCCGTTTTCGCTGTTGTGAAAAGTCAAGCTGATATCGCGGTCCATTTTTTGTAACGGCTCGCGCAGCTCGATGGTAATTCCATTACTGTGATATACGGGAATCGTCCATAAATAGTTAAGGCTAACATCAAAAACAGGGTGACGGCTTTCGTCGCGTGTTTTGACAAACTCGGAAACAACGCTCTCAAATGGCAGAGACTCGCCTCGCGTAGCGGCGCGGATAGCTTTTCTGACCCCGGGAATATACTCTGAAAGCGGCAGTTCTCTTTCGGGCTTCACGCGCACGGGTGCGGTATTGACAAACATACCGATGACATTTTTTACTTCCTCGGTTCGGGTATTGACCGGAACACCGATGACAACGTCCTCGGAACCGGTGTACTTGCCCAGCACCATGGAAACAGCCGAAAAAATCAGTTCAAATCTTGTCACGCCGTATTTTCGAGCGGTATTTCCGATGTTCGCCGCTTTTTCCGTGTCAAAATCAAGGTCGATACCTTTATCCGTAAGCGGGTGCGTCTTCGGACGCTTGCCGCGGACAGGCATTTCATTGACAGGTATTCCGTCCGCAAACATATTGCGAAAGAACGCCAAGCCTCTTTCGCGCTCTTCATCCGTTTCTTTATCAAATAAATCGGACAAATCGAGCGGCGCGGCAGTTATCTTTGTTCCGCTAAGTCCGTCTGACAGCTCACGGACGAATGTATCATAGGAGCCGCCGTCAAAAGCGATATGATGGATCGCCAAATGCAAAATCAATTCTCCATCCGACGTTTTGTAAAGCTTGGGACGAACGGGCACTCCGGCGGTGAGGTCGAACGGCTCGGCATAGCTGTCAATCGATTTAAATACTTCTTCTTTTGTCGCGGCAGTGCTTTCGATGATCTCGGGCAGTTGACTTGTCATTATGCGCACGGGCAGACCGCTTTCCTCTCCGTACATGGAGTGGAAAACCTCATGCGCTGCAAAAATATCATTAAGAGTGTTTTTGACGGTTTCAACGGGCGCGCCGTTTATTATTATGCCGACATTCAGATTATAGGAAACAGAATCGGGGTATAGCTTTTGTTCTATGTACATACCGCGCTCCGAGGAAGTCAGCGGATAGCATTTAGGTTTGTTTTCCTTATTGTTGTTCACTGTGCAGCTTCCTTTCATTAAATTTATTCGCTAATGCGGTTGACCGTTACGATCGTGGCGTTGAAGCCAATCACACGGTTATATTCTATTTTTGAGCTGATGGTCCTTACCAGCTTCAAGCCCGTTATCATCTCACCCGAGTTATCAATGTACTCCGTCGGATTGAAGATTTTTCCATTGTCGCGCACCTTCAGAACGACTGCTTCCGGTGTGATTTTCAGGAAAATATCGATCATATCCGATTTTGCGGTTGAAGCGTATTTTGCGGTGTTGACGCACAGCTCCTCAACGGAGATGCCGATTATACCGGCTGTGTTTTCATCGACCCCTTTGCCGCGGCAGTAATCTATCGCGGTTTGAGATGCCTTCAAAGCCGCGTCAATCTTGTTTTCAAGGCTGAAATCATAGGTATCGCCGTCCGGCTTCTTGGGCAGCAGCAGGAACGTGGTTTTTCCTTTCCGTTTTGCCATGAAGCCCATCGCCAAAACCATAACGACGATCGCCAAAACAGCGGAAATCACGTGTGACAGCCAAATTGTGTTGGGATTTACCAGCGACAAAGCCCAGAGCACGGGAATAAAGAATACCGTTCCCTCCAGCACGGTCAGCACGGTCGCCGCGTTTCGGTGACCCGTTGACTGATAATGCGAGCGGAGGATGAACAGGATACCGGTGGCGGGAATACAAAGTGAAAACATAAAGATAGCGCCGGGCAGAAGCGCCTGTGCGTCAGCTCCCGTCACGTTGAAGACCGCACCGGTTTGAAGCGGGAAAATCATAAATACAGCCATTATCACAACGCAGATGATTTCCATTACCAACATGGAACGCTTGAACAGCCTGCGGATACCGTTGTAATCCTGCGCTCCGAACAGCGCTCCGTTTATCGGGAGCATGGTTTGAGCGGTTCCGGTAAAGAAGATATTGGCTACGCTCATCACCGATGAGCAAACCACGAGCACCTGACCGCCTACCGCGCCGAGAGTGCTGAGGACTATCATATTGAGAAATTCATTTTTCAGGAACATACACAGGTACATCAGCGCCGTAGCCAAGCCGAGATGGAAGGCGTTGAACATCAGACGCAAATCTTTAAATCCGATGCGCGTGAAGAACACCGTCCGCTTGGATGAACGGAAATACGGGATCAGCAGGAACAGGGTCGCCGTAAAGCCGATGTTTGTCGCCCAGCCTGCGCCGGCGATACCAAATTTACAAATTCCCATAAAGACGTAATCTAATGTTAAATTAAGCGCGTTGGACACGATCGGCAGCGCAACGGCAAGCTTGCGCAAGCCGTCCACCCGGACAAACGCAGAGGTGCCGTTGAGCAGAACCATGGGCACGCCTAAAAACAGCACGGGAATCAGATAATCAGACACGGGCTGCAGTAATTCCTCTTTGCCTACGCAAAGCCCATATGACATCGGTTCCCTGAAAATCAAGCCTGCCAGTCCAAGCAAAGCCATGAAAACAGAGCCGACAATAATAGCGATGGTAAAGCATTTGTTTGCCGTTTTTTGATCGCGTTTTCCTTTATACGTCACCGCGAGTGTGTTTCCGCCGTAAATGAACAGCCCAAAAACCATATTAAGGACGTAAATCAGCGGACCGATCAGGTTGGTCGCGTTCAGGTCATTGGCGGTCAGAAGCTGACCGACCATGATCCTGTCAACTATCGCGGCAATGGACGCGCATCCGCTCATTGCCAGCGTTGCAAACAGGTATTCGTTATACTTATGATTGATTAATCTTCCGTTTCTCTCCATATCGTTCACCCTATCTGTTTAGGTTAGGTACTGCTGATATATGATGCAGAAATTCCATTTACATTATAGCCGAACAAAAAAACAAATGCAATATAAAAGGAGCTTAAAATAGCAAAAAATCTGTTAAATTTGTTAAATAATCCGCGGTTTGATCTCCGAGTACCGTTAAGATGACAGTTAAACTGATCAAGATCATGTTTCGAGACAAATTCACCCCGATCTGTCAACAAATAAACACTTTGACTATACAGTGTTCAATAGTAGACAAATCGGGGTTTCTTGAAGATTGAATTTATAACGGGAATCTCTGATAATTCAATGTTGTGCAGAAGTGCGAAAGATTTATGGCAGAATATTGTCAAAGCTCCGCAGGAGTAATGACGTATTTCAAGGAGCTTTGGCAATATTCTGCCGTGAAGATTCCGTGCTTATGCGCGGTAGAGAATTGTTAGAGGTTCCCTATAGAGCATATTGCGTCCTCCGTTCTTGGCTTCCGGACAATACCTTCTAACGGATTTGATGCAAATATGCTCTGATTTTTCATTTTTTCAGCAGGCTCTATTTGTTGCCCGAAAATTAACTACAGATCCATAAAAACCAAGATATCCTCAATTACCTCATCGCGGCAGACGTCGTTTAATATTTCATGGCGGCAGCCGTCATAGAGCTTCATTCTCACGTCCTTGCCTTGCTTTTTAAGTATATTGAATACCGCTGTAACTCCGTTGCCGTAGTTTCCCACGGGGTCCCCGCTGCCAGACACAAGGAGAATCGGCAGCTTATCGCTTATGTGTGTGAACCATACTTTGCGGTTGCATATGGATTGCAGTTTGATCAGAGCGTAATAGCCGTTCAGCTTGAAATTATAGGAACAGTATTTGTCGGCGCGGAAGGCATCGCGCACCTCTTTTTTCGTGCTAAGCCACGCTAAATAGTCATTCTCTTCTTTATAGTGACGGCAATAGCTGCTGAAAATCAGCTTTTGAATGTCGGGCGACTCGGCGCGTGCACCGTCTTTTTTTATTGCTGCTTTAATCAGGGCGAGCCCCGCGTCCGAGGCGGGGTTTGGGCCGCCCGTGCCCATGAAAATCACCTTGTCCCAGTAATTGGGATTTGCAGAGCAGCGGGTGATGAACGAGCCCATGCTGTGTCCCATCAAAAAGCAGGGGAGAGCTTTGCCGTATTTCTTTTTCATAAGGCGCGTTACGGTTTGAACGTCCTCGACCATATTCTCCCACTTTTCTATACAGCCGAGCTCGCTTTCATTTTCGGCGGTATAGCCGTGTCCCAGATTGTCAAAGCCATAGCAGATATAGCCGTGCTCCGCCATTTCACGCATAAAGCCCTCATAGCGTCGGATGTGCTCTGTCATTCCGTGTACAACATGAAACAGTCCCTTCGCCTCTCCTTCGGGGGTGAAAACGCGAAAGTAAAGCTTGTGCTTTCCGTCGGAGGAGGGGATCCTTCTTTCTGTAATTGTTATCATTATTCTTCCTCGCTTAGCAGACAGGATTTGACCGCCCTGCGCCAACCGTTCAGCAGTTTTTCGCGCCTGTCGAGGGTCATATCGGGTTTAAATACGGTGACTGATGATTTATCGGAAAACGGGCTTTGACAAAAGCCGACGGCTTTGCCCGCAAGCATTGCCGCGCCTGCGGCGGTTGCCTCTGTCTGAGCCGGACGTATAACGTTCAGGTTTGAAATATCCGCCTGAAACTGCATTAACAGATTGTTTGCCGATGCTCCGCCGTCCGCTTTAAGAGCGTTAATTGATTTTCCCGTATCCTCGCGCATGGCGGAAATTACGTCCTCAGATTGATACGCAATGCTTTCGAGCGCGGCTCGGACGATGTGCTCCGCTCCCGCTCCGCGCGTAAGTCCCGTTATAACTCCGCGCGCCCTCATGTTCCAGTGGGGAGCGCCCAAGCCCGCGAAGGCGGGAACGATGTACACTCCGCCGTTGTCGCGCGCTTTCCTTGCGACCGATTCGCTTTCCGCCGCGCTTTCTATAAATCTCAGCCCGTCGCGCAGCCATTGTATCACCGCGCCGCCGACGAACACGCTTCCTTCAAGCGCGTACTGTACGGGCTCGTTTTCGCAGGTCGCGGATACGGTCGTCACCAGACCGTGACGGCTCAGCACAGGCGTTTCTCCCGTGTTGGCAAGCAAAAAACAGCCTGTTCCGTAGGTTATTTTTAAATCTCCCGGCTGTGTGCAGCCCTGACCGTACAGAGCCGCCTGCTGGTCGCCCGCTATTCCGCAGACGGGGATTTCAGCGCCCATAAGACCGATATAGCCGTAGATCTCGCTGCTGCTGCGAACCTCGGGCAGCATTTGCGGCGGTATAGTGAGAAGCTCACAAAGCTCTCTGTCCCATTCGTGAGTGTGAATGTTGTAGAGCATGGTGCGCGAGGCATTGGTGCGGTCGGTCACGTGTGCTTTTCCGCCCGTCAGCTTCCAGAGCAGCCATGTGTCAACTGTTCCGAAGAGCAGCTCGCCGCACTCCGCTTTTTCGCGCGCGCCCTTCACGTTGTCGAGTATCCATTTTATTTTGGTGCCGCTGAAATACGCGTCGGGGCGCAGTCCCGTTTTTCGGGCTATCAGATCCGCGTATCCCCGGCGCTCAAGCTCCTCACAGTAGTCAGCCGTTCTGCGGCACTGCCACACAATGGCGTTGTATACGGGTTTTCCCGTAGCTTTTTCCCAGACAACGGTCGTTTCGCGCTGATTCGTGATTCCGATACCGGCGATCTCGTCGGGAGAAACGCCGCTTTTTGCCACGCATTCCGTCATTGAGGCGTATTGACAGGCGTATATTTCTGCGGGGTTGTGCTCGACCAGACCGGGGCGCGGATAGATTTGCGGGATCTCATGCTGAGCCATGCTCACAACATGAAAATCCCTGTCGAAAAGAATGCTCCGCGCGCTCGTTGTACCCTCGTCAAGGGCGAGAATATATTTTTTCATTGTATCCTCCGCGACAAATCGGGAGCGCACAGCCGCGCGCTCCCGTGTGAATTTGTTTTGACAGGTAAACGTTACCCTTCTATCGGCTCAAAGTCCGCGACTCCGTGCTTGCAGAGCGGACAGATGAAGTCCTCGGGCAGCTCGTCGCCCTCGTAAATATAGCCGCAAATCTTGCAGACCCAGCCCTTTTTGCCTTCGGTTTCGGGCTTGGGCTTTACGTTGTTCTGATAATAGGTGTAGCTCATTGTTTCCTTGTCGGAAATCACGCGCGCCTCGGTGACGCTGCAAATGAACATTCCGTGGGTGTCGAGGTCGATGTAATCCTCAACCTTGAGCGACATAAAGGAGTTGATGTATTTGGGCAGGAAAACCAAGCCGTTGTCGGAGCGTAGAGTTTCAAAGCTTTGGAACTTGTCAACGTTCTTGCCGCTTTGGAAGCCGAAGTTCTCAAACACGCTGAACGGAGCCTCAACGGACAGGCAGTTTACGTTCATAACGCCGGTGTTCTTAATGGTGTGGTGCGAATAGTTCTGCTTGTTGATGCAGACCGCGATGCGGTTGGGCTGGTTTGTGACCTGAGTAACGGTGTTGACGATCAAGCCGTTGTCATTTTTGCCGTCGTTGGAGGTGACAACATACAGACCGTAGCCGATCTTGAACAGCGCGGTGAGGTCGTTCTTGTTGGCGGTCTCGCCATCCTGCTCGATGTAGTCGTGACAGAGGGCGGCGGCGAGCTTGTCGATCTGCTCGCGGCTGTCGTTGTTGAGCGCGGACATAATGCGTACAACGGGCTCAATGAATTCGATGTTCTTGCAGCCTTCGAGCATTTTCTTCATGATTTTTGCAGCGAGGGGCGCCCATGAACCGTTTTCGATAAGGGCAATCTTCTTGTTCTGGAAGTTTCTCTCGGTTAGATGTTCAATGAACTCGCGCATAAAGGGGAAAATCTCTGCGTTGTAGGTGGTTGTGGCTAAAACAATCCTTCCGTAGCGGAAAGCGTCCTCAACGCACTCAGCCATATCCTCGCGGGCGAGGTCGTTGACAACGACCTTGGGGCAGCCGTTAGCCTTGAGCTTTTCGGCAAGCAGCTCAACAGCTTGCTTTGTGTTGCCGTAAACCGAGGTGTAGGCGATCATAATTCCCTCGGTCTCAACGCTGTAGCTTGACCATGTGTTGTAGAGGTCAAGGTAGTATCCGAGGTTCTCGGTCAGAACGGGACCGTGAAGCGGACAGATGATCTCAATATCAAGCTTTGCGGCTTTTTTGAGAACGTTCTGAACCTGAGCGCCGTACTTGCCGACGATTCCGATGTAGTATCTTCTTGCCTCGCAAGCCCAATCCTCCTCAACGTCTAAAGCGCCGAACTTGCCGAAGCCGTCAGCCGAGAAAAGAACCTTGTCCTTTACGTCGTAGGTCATGATGACCTCGGGCCAGTGAACCATGGGAGCGGCTACAAAAGCAAGGGTGTGCTCGCCGAGCGAAAGCGTGTCGCCCTCCTTGACAACGATTCTTCTTTCGGCAAAATCGGTGCCGAAGAAGTTCTGCATCATTGTAAACGCCTTGGCGCTCGAAACGATCGTCGCATCGGGATAATTCTTCATAAAGTTGAAGATATTCGCCGAATGGTCGGGCTCCATGTGCTGAACAACAAGATAGTCCGGTTTTTTGTCGCCGAGAGCCTCGTCAAGGTTGTTGAGCCACTCAAATTTAAATCTGCGGTCAACGGTGTCCATTACCGCGATTTTTTCGTCAAGAATGACGTAGGAGTTGTAAGCCATGCCGTTCGGCACAACATACTGCCCCTCGAACAGGTCGATCTTGTGGTCGTTCACGCCAACGTAAACAATGTCGTTTGTAACTTTCATACAATAACCTCATTTCTTATGAATAATTTTGGTTCTGCTTGGTACAATTGTAACATAGAGCTGCGAATTTTACAAGGAGTTTTTGCAAAACATTTTGCGGTATTTGCGACAATTAAAAAAATTTGTATACAAAATATTTTTTCAAAAACTATTGACAAACACAAACAGTTTTGATACAATTAATTTGTAAGCAAAATAATTTGATTCAAGGGAGGAATCATTATGACATTCTATGATTTCAAGGTAAAAAAACGCCGCGGTGAGGATTTCGATCTCGCCTCGCTTCGCGGAAAGGTCGTGCTCATTGTGAACACAGCTACGGGCTGCGGATTCACTCCGCAGTACAAGGGTCTTGAGGAGCTTTACGAGAAGTATCATGACAAGGGCTTTGAGATTTTGGATTTTCCGTGCAACCAGTTTGCGAACCAGGCGCCCGAGAACGACGATGAGATCCATCAGTTCTGCACGCTGCGCTATAAAACACAGTTTGACCAGATGAAGAAAATCGACGTAAACGGCGAAAACGAGGATCCGCTCTTCACGTTTTTGAAAAAGGAAATGCCTGACGAGGAAGTCAAGGGGCTTAAAGCAAAGGCAGCTATGAAGGCGGTTTCCAAAATCAGCAAGACCACAAAAAGCGCGTCGGATATAAAGTGGAACTTTACAAAGTTTTTGGTTAACCGTGACGGCAATGTCGTCGGCAGGTTCAATCCCACTGTTGAGCCGGAAAAAATAGAGGGCGACATCGTCGCTTGCTTATAAGCTTATGGAAGATAAATACGAAGCGTTAAGGCTGAAAAACCAGCTTTGCTTTCCTCTTTATCTCTGCGCTAAGGAGATACAGCGGCGGTATACGCCGTATCTGGACGAGCTTAATCTGACCTATACGCAGTATGTTGTAATGATGTATTTTTGGGAGTACGGCAGCTCCAATGTCAAGGCGATAGGCAAAACGCTGCTGCTTGACCCCAGCACGCTCACGCCGCTGCTGAAAAAGCTTGAGGCTAAGGGTTATATCACTCGCACGCGTTCCGAGCGCGACGAGCGCAATCTTATAGTTTCCCTGACTGAAAGCGGCGAGGAGCTTAAAAACAGGGCGGTTGACATCCCGTGCAAGATAGGAAAATGCTTGGATTTATCCGAGGAAGAGGCAGCTGAGTTGTACCGTATTCTGTACAAGGTGCTGCAAAATGTTGAAAAGGAGCAATAAAAATGGCAGTTAAAAATGTAACGGTTGATAATTTCAATGAAGAAGTATTGCAGGTAAAGCTTCCTGTTTTAGCGGATTTTTACGCTGATTGGTGCGGTCCGTGCAGAATGCTCAGACCGGCTTTGGAGCAGATATCCGAGGAGAGAACGGATGTCATCGTTGCTGCGGTGAACATCGACGAAAATCCAGAGCTCGCCGATGACTACGACATCTCGTCAATTCCCTGCGTTATCCTTTTCAAGGACGGCGCAGAAGTCGACAGGAGCATAGGACTTGTTCCGAAGGAGGCGCTTGAGGCGCTGTTGGGGTAAGCTGATATGACAGATATTGTTGTTATCGGTGCGGGTCCCGCGGGACTGACAGCCGCTATCTACGCCCGCCGCGCTTCCAAGAGCGTTATCGTGCTTGAGGCGCTTAGCTACGGTGGACAGATCATTAATACGCCCGACATCGAAAACTATCCCTCGGCGGCACACATTTCGGGCTTTGATTTCGCCACGAAAATTTATGAGCAGGCAAAATCTCTCGGAGCCGAGATAAAGTTTGAAAAAGCGGTCGAAATCAGGGACGGCGGAGATGTTAAGACTGTCGTTACAGCAAAGAACGAATATGATGCTAAGGCGGTAATTATAGCCACAGGCTCTGCGAACAGAAAGTTAGGCTTGCCCGATGAGGACAAGCTGACGGGCAGGGGAGTATCATATTGCGCCACCTGCGACGGAGCGTTTTTCCGCAACAAGAAGGTAGCCGTGGCAGGCGGGGGAAACACCGCGCTTGAGGACGCCCTGTATATGGCGGATATCGCAGAAAAAGTATATCTTATCCACCGCCGCGACGCGTTCAGGGGAGAGGATACAACGGTTGAAAGGCTGAAAAGCCGCGACAACGTCAGCTTTGTGCTCAACAGCCGCGTCACAAAGCTGAACGCGGGCAGACGGCTCGAAAGCATTGAGGTGACGGACAAAGACGGAAAAGTCTCGACGCTCGAAGTGAGCGGATTGTTTGTTGCTGTGGGCAGAGTGCCCGAAAATCAAAACTTTTCGTCGCTGATCGACCTCGACGAAGCGGGGTACGCCGCTTCGTCCGAAAACTGCCGAACAAGAACCCCGGGAGTATTCGTAGCGGGCGATAACCGCGCAAAGGAAGTCAGACAATTGGTAACAGCCGCAGCCGACGGAGCCGTTGCCGCTACGGAAGCGGTGAAGTATATTAATTCATAGAAAAATTTGATTTTTAATTGCAGGGGTGCGCCGGGTGTGCGCCCCTGTACTTTTAGCATAACTTTATACTCTTATCGGCAAACGGACTGACCTCCGGTAAATTTATTATTATTTATTATTATTTCAGAATTTTTCAGATTTTTTTAAACTTCGCGTATTATAATACAGCCAAACAAAACAAAGGGAGGCGTTTTTATGAAAGCGAAAGTTAACAAACGGTTCATAGTATTGATTTCATTATTGTCGGCGGTGGCTGTCACGTTTGCGCTCACATCCTGCAATGGCGGAGAGAGTTCTTCTTCTCGATCCTCTCAAACGAAAACGGCGGCTGCCTCGGATTCAACTCAGACAGGCACTCAGGCTGAAACGGCGGGTTCGACCGCTGCTGCTTCGAGCGTCAAAAAGCTGTCGGAAAGCGACATAACGATCAACGACACGATAACAAATGACGCCGACGGCGAGCACGCGATTACCGCCGACGGCGAGACAAAAACCATAAGCAACACCCTTGTCACAAAGACAGGCGAGGCTGACGGCGACGAGGCGGACTTCTACGGCGAAAACTCGGCGATATTCGCGACCAACGGCGGCACGCTTGACCTCAGCGAAATGGTTATAAAGACAAGCGGCACCCACGCTAACGCCGTGTTCAGCTACGGCGACGGAACGACCGTGAACATCAAGGACTCATACATCGAAACGAGCGGCAACTGCTCGGGCGGGCTTATGACGACCGGCGGCGGCACGATGAACGCGGAGAATCTCACTATCACTACATCGGGCAATTCCTCGGCTGCGATTCGCTCAGACAGGGGAGGCGGCACGGTGAATGTGACGGGCGGCGACTACACCACGAGCGGCAAGGGCTCTCCAGTTATTTACTCTACGGCGGATATAACCGTAAGCGATGCGACAATGACCTCAACAGCCTCTCAGGGAGTTGTGGTCGAGGGTAAAAACTCCGTTACTCTTAACAATGTTGATCTGACTGCCGACAACAACACCAAAAACAGTGATAAGTCGAGCTGGTATCAGGCGGTTATGATTTATCAGTCGATGTCGGGAGACGCGGCGCAGGGCAAGTCGTCCTTTGCGATGAACGGCGGAACGCTCACAAATAAAAACGGCGACATTTTCTTTGTGAACAATACCGTGACCGAAATCGACCTCAACAATGCGACGATCAAAAACGATGGCGACGGCGTTTTCCTCCGCGCTGCAGCGGCAGGCTGGGGCAGCGAAGACTCCAACGGCGGTCAGGTGACGATGAACGCGGTTAATCAGAAAATCAACGGCGACATGATCGTTGACAGCGTTTCAAACCTCAACCTTTACTTAAAGAGCGGCTCCGCATTTACGGGCGCGATCAATTCCGGCGGGCAGGCAGGCGAGGTCTATGTTGAGATCGAGGACGGCTCAACATGGACGCTCACGGGCGACAGCTACATCACCTCTCTCACCTGCGGCGCAGGCTCGATCAATCTTAACGGGCATAAGCTTTATGTAAACGGCGTTGAATACGTTTCGGGATCGGCTTCAACGGGAACCGCTATCGAGGCGACTGTCAGCGAGGGCGGCGGTTCTCCCGACGGCAAACCCGGCGGCAAGCCCGACGGTGAACCTCCCGCAAAGCCCGGGGAATAATAATTCATTCACCTTTCACATTTTTTCAACCGTTATTTTAGGCAGTATGCATATATCATTTGACCGTAGTTTCATGTATAATAAATAGGTTACAGTTGAAAGAAGGTCAAAAAATGATTTACAATAATGTGTTGGAAGCGGTGGGGCAGACTCCCCTGATCCGTCTTAACAGAATGACAGACGATGACAGTGCGGACATTTTGGTTAAGTTTGAGGCGCTTAACGTGGGCGGTTCCATCAAGACGCGAACCGCGCTCAATATGATTTTGGAGGCGGAGCGCGAGGGACTTATAAACAAGGACAGCATAATAGTTGAACCGACCAGCGGCAACCAGGGAATCGGCTTGGCGCTGGTTGGCGCTGTGAGAGGCTATCGCACCATCATCATCATGCCCGACTCTGTAAGCGAGGAGCGGCGCAAGCTTATCCGCCACTACGGGGCAGAGGTCAAGCTTATCCACGACGCGGGCGACATCGGCGCGTGTATTGACGAGTGCCTTAAAACCGCTCTTAAAATGAAGGCGAGGGACAGCAGGGTATTTGTGCCTCAGCAGTTTGCCAACATCAACAACGTTATGGCACACAAAAAGTACACCGCGCTCGAAATTATGCAGCAGTGCGCAGGTCCCATAGACGGCTTTTGCTCGGGTATCGGAACGGGCGGCACGATTACGGGCATCGGCGAGGTGCTAAAGGCTCAGTATCCCGACATCGAAATATGGGCTGTGGAGCCTGAAAACGCCGCGATTTTAGCGGGCGGCACCATAGGCACCCATTTGCAGATGGGAATAGGCGACGGGATTATTCCCGACATTCTCAACAAAAATATCTATGATGAGATTTACGTCGTAACAGACGAGGAGGCTCTCACCACGGCAAAAAGGCTTGCGCGCGAGGAGGGCTTGATGTGCGGAATTTCGGGCGGAACAAACGTAGCCGCCGCGCTCAGACTCGCCAAAAAGCTCGGAAAGGGAAAAACGGTCGTGACCGTTCTGCCCGACACCGCCGAGCGGTATTTTTCTACGCCGCTGTTTGAGGAATAAATGATGTAAAAATGCCCTTATTTTTTGAGTTGCATTGAATTTATTTGTAGATTGCTTAGAAAATTCTTACATTTTTATTTTTCCTCTTGCGTTTCGGTTTCTTTTCTGTTATTGTATTAATGCTGAATTTAGTGTTAAATGCGGGGAGATGTTTAATTTGAATAAGGCAAGAATAAAAGTTATCAGTATCTCGGTTGCGGTTATAATGCTGCTCACAATGGCTTTGGTAAGTATAACCGTCGCGAACGCGTCAACAAACGCTCCGGCGGCCCGGACAACCGTTAGCTCTGCGGAAAACCGATAGGCTTTTGTTTGGTCTGTTTCTGTTAAATACATTTTTAAATACTTTTTTACCGTCGTGATGACCGCGCGAATCTGCAAGCGGCGCACGGCGGAGTTTTTTATAAATGGACAATTGACAACGGAAAAGGGACAATTTCGGTTGTTGCTACACTACAGTGTCAAGGTAATGTTTGCTATCAATTTCACCTTTACTGCCGTAGCGACAGCCGTAGCCGGTCGGCAACCCTTTTGTCGCTTTGCGACATTTCCCTTTGAAAGGGGAATCACCTTGCGGCTGTCGGAACGTTTCCCAAAAGCTGCGTTTAAACGCGTGAACCAACCCCTTAACTAAATCAAAGGTAAGAAACGCGGACTGATTGTCGGCTCAGCCGACCGCGGATTGGGTCGAGCGTCACGCTTGTGATCTATAAAATATTACAGTTGAAATTTATAATAAAACGTGATAAAATATAAAAAGTCTTTATAGAGAAAGGATTGACCCACTATGATAAGTGACGCAGTAAGAACTCCCGTGAAATGTGCGCCTCAGCGCTCGCTGATGCACGCTCTCGGCATGACAGACGAGGAACTAACAAAGCCCCTGATCGGTATTGTCAGCTCCTACAATGAAATCGTGCCGGGTCACATGAATATTGACAAGATAGTAAACGCCGTTAAAACAGGTGTGTCGCTCGCGGGCGGCAACCCGATCGTTTTCCCCGCCATCGCGGTTTGCGACGGTATCGCTATGGGACACAAGGGAATGAAGTATTCGCTTGTTACCCGCGACCTGATCGCCGACTCGACCGAGGCAATGGCGATTGCCCACGCGTTTGACGCCCTTGTAATGGTGCCCAACTGCGACAAAAATGTTCCCGGTCTGCTCATGGCTGCGGCGCGTGTTAATATCCCCACTATTTTTGTAAGCGGAGGTCCCATGCTCGCGGGTCGTTTCGCAGGCAAGAAAACCAGCCTTTCAAGTATGTTCGAGGCGGTAGGTTCTTATAACTCGGGCAAAATCACCGAGGAAGAGCTTCTTGAATACGAGAACAAGGTTTGCCCAAGCTGCGGAAGCTGCTCGGGTATGTATACAGCCAACTCCATGAACTGCCTCACCGAGGTTCTCGGCATGGGTCTGCGCGGCAACGGAACCATTCCCGCTGTGTATTCCGAGCGCATCCAGCTTGCTAAGCGCGCAGGTATGAAGATCATGGAGCTGCTTGAAAAGGATATCCGTCCCCGCGACATCATGACAGAGGATGCTTTCAGAAACGCACTTACAATGGATATGGCTTTGGGCTGCTCAACGAATTCAATGCTCCACTTGCCCGCCATTGCTCACGAGTGCGGCATCGACCTCAACCTTGACATAGCGAACGAGATTTCCGCCAAAACTCCCAACCTCTGTCACCTTGCTCCCGCAGGAAGAACATATATGGAGGATTTGAACGAGGCGGGCGGCATTTACGCCGTAATGAACGAGATAAACAAGCTCGGTCTGCTCAACACCGATTTGATGACCTGCACGGGCAAGACGATCGCCGAGAATATTTCGGGCGTAACGAACAAGAACCCCGAAATCATCCGTCCCGTCGAAATGCCCTACAGCAACACGGGCGGCATCGCGGTGCTCCGCGGCAACCTTGCTCCCGACGGCTGCGTTGTAAAGCGCTCCGCTGTGGCTCCCGAAATGCTCAAGCACTCGGGTCCCGCTAAGGTCTTCGACTGTGAGGAGGACGCTATGGAGGCTATTAACAACGGCTTTATCTCCGAGGGCGACGTTGTTGTAATCCGCTATGAGGGTCCCAAGGGCGGTCCCGGAATGCGCGAAATGCTCAATCCCACGTCTGCTATTATGGGACGCGGTCTCGGAAGCTCTGTTGCACTTATCACCGACGGACGCTTTTCGGGTGCGACTCGCGGCGCGTGTATCGGTCACATCAGCCCCGAGGCTGCTGTCGGCGGTCCCATCGCACTGATCGAGGACGGCGACATCGTTGAGATAAACATTCCCGATAACACTATCACACTGAGCGTAAGCGACGAAGAGCTTGCAAAGCGCAGAGCTGAATGGAAGCCCGTTGAGCCGAAAATCAACACGGGATATTTGGCTCGCTATGCCAAGCAGGTGTCCTCGGGCGCACAGGGCGCGGTTTTGTCATAAATCAAATAATTATTCAAAGGCAGAGTTTGTGAATCAAGCTCTGCTTTTTCTCTTGATGAAACCCGGAAAATGGTGTACAATATTCCTATAACATATCAAAGGACGAAAACCTATGTATAAGCTGCGGCGTTTTTTAAAGGACTACAAAAAGGAATGTATAATCGGACCGCTGTGCAAGCTGTTCGAGGCTATTCTTGAGCTGTTTGTGCCGCTTGTCATGGCGGGGATCATCGACAACGGCATTCGCGGCAATGATGAGGGTTATGTTTGGCGAATGGGATTCCTGCTTGTGTTTTTAGCCGTTTTGGGCTGGTCGAGCGCGATGTTCACCCAGTATTTCGCGTCAAAGGCTTCTCAGGGAGCCGGAACAAAGATCCGCCGCGCTCTGTTTGAGCATATCGGGACCCTGTCGCACGCCGAGCTTGACAAACTCGGAACGCCCTCGCTCATAACGCGTATCACAAACGACACAAATCAGGTTCAACAGAGCATAGCTATGATGATCCGCCTGCTCACCCGCGCTCCGTTCATAATCGCAGGCTCGCTTATCATGGCTATGACGATTAATCTCAGACTGTCGCTGATATTCTTTGCGGCGGCGGTTCTGATAGCGTTTATATTATGGTTCATTATGAACCAAAGTATGCCGATTTTTTCCGCTATGCAAAAAAAGTTAGATAAAATCGGGTTGCTCTCTCGCGAGAATCTTTCGGGCAACAGGGTCATCCGAGCTTTTTCAAAGCAGAAAACCGAGTGCGCCCGTGTGGACGAGGCGACCGAGGACTTGGCGAAAACCTCCATTAAGGTAAGCCGCCTTTCGGCTTTGCTGAGTCCGCTGACCTACGCAGTGACGACCTTTGCGATCGTTCTGATCGTGTGGTTCGGCGCGGTAAATGTGAACTCGGGAGATATGAAAACGGGCGAGATCGTCGCGCTTGTCAGCTATATGACTCAGATTTTGCTCGCTATGGTTGTCGTGGCGAATCTTGTCACGCTGATGACGCGGGCTTCCGCCTGCGCGGGGAGAATAAACGAGGTTTTTGAAACCGTTCCGAGTGTTACGGAGAAAACCGACAAGCCGATCAATATTGACAAAAACGCACCCAAAATCGAATTTGAGCACGTCAGCTTCAACTACAGCAACGACGGCGACGAGGAGCTGAGCGACCTGAGCTTTTCGGTTCCGCGCGGAGCGACCGTGGGAATTATAGGCGGTACGGGAAGCGGCAAAAGCACGCTGATAAATTTGATACCGCGCTTTTATGACGTCAGCGGAGGCTGTGTGAGAGTTGACGGGCGCGATGTGCGCGACTATCCGTTTGAGCAGCTTCGCGGTCAGATGGGGATCGTTCCTCAGCACAGCGTATTGTTCAGCGGAACCATACGGGAAAACCTGAGTTGGCGGAACAAAAACGCGGACGACGGGGAAATAGTACGCGCTCTTAAAATTTCTCAGGCTTACGATTTTGTAATGAAGCTTCCGAAGGGCATTGATAGCTATGTGGAGCAGGGGGGGAGGAATTTCAGCGGAGGTCAGCGCCAAAGGCTTTGCATAGCCCGCGCGCTGGTGGACGACCCCGATATTTTGATTCTTGACGACAGCTTTTCGGCACTCGATATGGCAACCGACGCGGCTCTGCGCCGTGCTCTAAAGGAAAATACCGCCGGAACAACGGTTATAATTGTAACTCAGCGCAGCTCCACAATAAGAAACGCCGACCTCATTTTAGCTGTAAACGACGGTGTTCTTGCGGGCTGCGGAACTCATGCGGAGCTGTTTGAGAGCTGCGCCGTATATCGGGATATCTGCCTTTCTCAGCAGAGTGAAACGGAGGCGGCGGTATGAAATCAGGGTCGGTCAAAAAGGTATTAAAAAAATTAAAGCCCTACCGCTTTTTTTTAGCGGCGGCGGTGCTCTGTGCGCTTGTAAGCGTGTCGCTCACGCTTTACGTTCCGGTGCTTGTCGGTTATGCGATCGACCGAATCATCGGCAGGGGAAACGTCGATTTTGCAGACGTTGCCCAAATACTCGGTTTGATTTGTGCAGCGGTTGTCGGTGTTGCCGTCTGCCAATGGCTGATGAACTGGCTTATAAATCTTGTGAGCTACCGAACTGTGCGCGACCTGCGGCGTGAGGTTTTCCGAAAGCTGAACACGGTTCCGCTTTCATATATTGATACTCACGGTCACGGCGACCTTATCAGCCGCGTTATAAACGACGTTGACGCGGTGGGCGACGGTCTTACTCAGATGTTTTTACAGCTCTTTTCGGGTGTTGTCACGATCATAGGAACGCTCGTTTTCATGCTTGTAACCGACTGGCAAATCGCGCTTGCTGTGTTCTTTCTCACTCCGCTTTCGCTTTTTGTGGCGGGCTTTATCGGCAAGCTGAGCGCGAAGCGCTTTCGTGAGCAGCAGATGCTGCAGGGCGAGATCTCCTCATACGTTGAGGAAACCGTAGGAAATCAGAGGATAGTAAAGGCGTTCTCATATGAAAAGCAATCTCAGTACGAATTCGACAAGCTCAACACAAAGCTGTATGACGTAGGTTTCAAAGCTCAGTACGCGGGTGCGCTTGCGAATCCGAGCACAAGGCTTGTTAACGCCATAGTTTACGCAGCTGTGGGAATAATCGGGGCGTTGGCGGTGCTGTCGGGCAGGCTTACGGTGGGCGGTCTGTCGTGCTTTCTCACCTATGCCAATCAATACACCAAGCCGTTTAACGAGGTGACGGGCGTTCTTACACAGCTTCAAACGGGAATTGCCGCGGCGGGACGCGTTTTTGATGTGCTCGAAGCGGAAAACGAAGCTCCCGATCCCGCAAATGCGGAAGCTCCCGGGCATAGGGGAGAGGTGATCTTCGATGACGTAAGTTTTTCATACACTCCCGACAAGCCGCTTATCGAGCATTTTTCGCTTGACGTTAAAAGCGGCACGCGCGTAGCGATCGTGGGTCCGACGGGCTGCGGCAAAACTACTCTTATAAATCTTCTCATGCGCTTTTACGACGTTAACAGCGGAAGGATACTTGTTGACGGAGCGGATATAAGAAACATGAGGCGAGACGACCTACGCGCAAGGTGCGGAATGGTTCTTCAGGACAGCTGGCTGTTCCGCGGAACTATCATGGAAAATCTGCGCTACGGCAACGAAAACGCCACGGACAGCGAGATCGTCGCTGCGGCGAAGGCAGCGTATGCCCACAGCTTTATCCGCAGAATGCCCAACGGCTATGAAACCGTTATAAGCGAGGGCGGCGGAAACCTGAGTCAGGGACAAAAGCAGCTTTTGTGCATAGCCCGCGCCATGCTCACAGACCCCGAAATACTCATACTTGACGAAGCGACCTCGTCAATCGACACGCTGACCGAGATCCGCGTTCAAAAGGCTTTCGCTAAAATGATGCGCTGCAGAACGAGCTTTGTTGTGGCTCACCGCCTTTCGACAATAAAAGAGAGCGATATTATTCTTGTGATGCGCGACGGAAATATTGTGGAGCAGGGAAGCCACCGCGAGCTCCTGACGAAAAACGGTTTTTACAGAAAACTTTATAACGCACAGTTTGCGACTTACGATGTGATAAATAACGGTGCATGAAGTTGATTTAATGTTTTTGTGAGATAGTTATTTTGCAGGTGCAGAGACGACCTATTATTAATAGACAGCGTTGTGGCAGCCGAAGCTCAGCTCAAAATGTAAATCAAAATAAAATTCCGAGAAATAATTCTTTTAAGATATTGAAAACATCACGCTTTTTCGGTATAATATATAAGTTAAAATATATTTAAAAGGTAGTTGAGAACAATGAAAAAAGCAGCTGTTATCATGGGTTCCGACAGTGATTTCCCCGTTGTATCAAAGGCGGTCATCAAGCTGAAGGAATTCGGCATTCCCTATGAGGTGCACGTTATGAGCGCCCACCGCACTCCCGACGTTGCAGCCAAATTTGCCGCCGACGCGCGCAAAAACGGCTTTGGCGTTATCATTGCCGCCGCAGGCATGGCGGCTCATTTGGCGGGCGTTTTAGCCGCAAAGACCACCCTGCCCGTCATCGGCATTCCGTGCAGGTCGTCTCAGCTTGAAGGCATGGACGCTCTGCTTGCGACCGTTATGATGCCCACGGGAATACCCGTCGCTACGGTCGCCATTGACGGCGCGGCAAACGCGGCTATCCTTGCCGCCGAGATTTTAGCGCTCACCGACGACAAGCTCGCCGAGAGGCTTGAAAAGATGAAGGCGGACATGGAAAGCGGCGTCGCCAAAAAGGACGAGGCAATGCAGAACAAGGTGGCAGAGCTTTTATGATAAAAGATTCACAAATAAATTTAGCCGATGACAAGGCTATGGACGAGTGCGGGGTCTTCGGGGTCTATCTTTTCAACGACGACCTCAACATTGCGGGCATTACGCGCGACGCGCTCTACAGCTTACAGCACAGGGGGCACGTGAGCGCGGGTATCACCGTCAACGACAACCGCAGCTTTGTCACGGTGAAGGAGCTCGGAATGGTCTCCGAGGTCTTCCCCGACAAGGCGCTCAAAAAGCTTCCAAACGGCAAAATAGCCGTCGGTCATGTGCGCTACACGATGAACGCGACGCTTGACCGCGCGGCGAACCAGCCGCTTGTGCTCCGCTACAAGGAGGGCTCCATAGCCATAGCGAGCAACGGCTCGATAACCAATTTTCCCGAGATACGCAAGGAGCTTGAGCGCGGCGGCTCGATTTTCCAGTCGAACTCAAACGCCGAGCTAATGGCGTATGTGATAGCCACCGAGCGCATACACACCGATAATCTTGAGGACGCGGTGCTCTGCGCTATGAGGCGGCTGAAGGGCGCGTATTCAACTGTTATCTGCGCTCCGTCCCGTCTTGTCGGCTTCCGTGATATCTACGGCTTCCGACCGCTGTGCATAGGCAAGCTCCGCGACAGCTATATAATAACCTCGGAAAGCTGTGTCATCGACACGCTCGGGGGCGAGCTTATCCGCGACGTCGCACCGGGCGAGATGGTCGTGGTGGACGAGGACGGCTTCCACAGCTATATGCTCGAAGAAAAGGCGAAGAAAACCTCGCTCTGTGTTTTTGAGTATGTTTACGTGGCGCGCCCCGACAGTGTCATCGACGGCGTGAGCGTCTATTCGGCGCGGCGCATGGCGGGCGAGCTGCTCTTCAAGGAATACCCCATTGAAGCCGACATGGTCTGCGGCGTGCCTGATTCGGGTATAATCGCAGCCGAGGGCTACTCCCGCGCGTCGGGCATTCCCTACGGAATGGGCTTTATGAAAAATAAATTCCTCGGCAGAAACGCCGGCACGGGCATGGACAAGAAAAAGCGCCTGCTGCACACAAAGCTCACCGCACTGAAAGCGAATGTCGAGGGCAAGCGCATCGTTGTCATAGACGACTCTATCGTGCGCGGTCAGACCTCGCAGCACATCGTCAACCTGCTGCGAGCCGCGGGCGCGAAGGAGATACATATGCTTATCAGCTCTCCGCCGTTTGTCGAGCCGTGCTATTTCGGCATTGACATAAGCGACAGGGAGAGCCTTATCGCCAATAAAATGAGTATCGAGGAAATACGCCGCGAGATCGGCGCAGATACTTTGGGCTACCTCAGCATTGAAAGCCTACGCAAAACAGCCGGGGGCGCGGACATAGAGCTGTGCGACGGCTGCTTTACAAAGCAGTTCAGCGCCGAGGTCCCCACCACCTTCTTTGTGGATAAGTACGCCAATAAAATTCATAAACACAATAAATAACGGAGGTTCTTAATGGAAAGCTTTTCTGAAAGTTACAAGGCGGCAGGCGTTGACATCACCGCAGGCTACAAAAGCGTGGAGCTTATGAAAAAGCACGTTGCACGCACGAACATTCCCGGAGTCGTTTCGGGGATAGGCGGCTTCGGCGGACTGTTCGCTCCCGACTTCAAGGGCATGGAGGAACCCGTGCTTATAAGCGGCACCGACGGCGTAGGCACAAAAATCAAGCTTGCGTTCCTGCTTGACCGGCACAACACCATCGGGATAGACTCGGTGGCTATGTGTGTCAACGATGTTGTCTGCTGCGGCGCTAAGCCGTTGTTCTTCCTCGACTACATCGCCATAGGAAAGAACATTCCCGAAAAGGTCGCCTCTATCGTTGAGGGCATTGCCGAGGGCTGTGTGCAGTCGGGCTGCGCTCTTATCGGAGGAGAGACAGCCGAGCACCCGGGTCTTATGCCCGAGGACGAGTACGACGTTGCGGGCTTCTGTGTTGGCATTGCCGACAAGCCCAAGATGATAGACGGCTCCAAGCTCAAGGCGGGCGACGCTCTGATAGGCTTGCGCTCGTCGGGCGTTCACTCCAACGGCTTTTCGCTCGTCAGAAAGATTTTTGATATTAACGAAACCACAATTTATAATACATACCCCGAGCTTGACAAGCCGCTCGGCGAGGCGCTTCTCACCCCGACCAAAATATATGTAAAGCCCGTTCTGGCGCTCATGGAGCAGGTGGAGGTCAAGGCTGTTTCGCACATCACCGGAGGCGGCTTCTATGAGAATATCCCGAGAATGCTCACCGACGGGCTTTCCGCAAAAATCACCAAGTCGGCAATCCCCGTGCTGCCGATTTTCGAGCTTATGCAGCGCGTCGGAGGCATAAGCGAGCACGATATGTTCAACACCTTTAACATGGGCGTCGGAATGGTGATCGCCGTTGCCGCCGGTGAGGTTGACAAAGCACTTGAGGTACTTGCCGCAAACGGAGAGGACGCTGTTGTGTTAGGCGAGGTCATAGAGGGAAGCGAAGGAGTTGTGTTCGCTTAATGAAAAGAATAGTTGTTTTGGTGTCGGGAGGCGGCACCAATTTACAGGCTCTTATAGACGCGCAGAACAGGGGAGAGATAACCCGCGGAAGGATCACCTGCGTCATATCCTCCAACCCGAACGCCTACGCGCTTGAACGCGCCGCCAAAAACGGCATTGAGACCGAGGTCATAAGGCGCAGGGATTTCGCGGACTTTGACGAATACGATTCCGCTCTGACGGCTCTTCTCAAAGCCAAAAACGCCGATTTGGTCGTGCTTGCGGGCTTCATGACTATTTTGGGCAGTCAGGTCATCAACGCGTTTGAGAACCGCATTATAAACATTCACCCCGCCCTTATCCCGTCCTTCTGCGGCGAGGGCTACTACGGTCTGCGCGTGCACGAGGAGGCTCTTAAAAAGGGCGTAAAGGTGACGGGCGCTACGGCGCATTTCGTAAATGAGATATGCGACGGCGGCCCGATAATCCTGCAAAAAGCGGTCGAGGTGCTCGACGGCGACACGCCCGAGGTTTTACAGAAAAGGGTGATGGAGCAGGCGGAGTGGAAGATTCTCCCCAAGGCTGTGGCTCTTTTCTGCGAAGATAAAATAAAAGTTACGGACAACAAAACCGTGATTCTCAAATAGGAGGAAAATATGAAAGCTGTATCACTTACAAAAGAGATTTCATCAACATCATATCCCGGAAGAGGAATCGTGCTCGGCAGGTCAGCCGACGGCACAAAGGCGGTCATCGCCTATTTCATCATGGGCAGAAGCGAAAACAGCCGCAACCGCGTGTTCGTAGAAACGGCTGACGGCATCAAGACAGAGGCGTTCGACCCCTCCAAGCTCACCGACCCCTCGCTCATAATCTACGCGCCCGTCCGTGTGCTCGGCAACAAGACGATCGTCACCAACGGCGACCAGACCGACACCGTTTACGACCTGATGAATCAGCAGCTCACCTTTGAGCAGGCTCTCCGCACAAGAGAGTTTGAGCCGGACGCGCCCAACTACACCCCGAGGATCTCGGGCATAGTGAAATGCTCCGACGGCAAAATGAACTACGCCATGTCGATTCTCAAAAGCGCCTGCGGCAACCCCGATTGCTGTGAGAGATACACCTTCTCATACGACGCGCCTCTTGCCGGTCTGGGCAGATATATCCACACCTATATGAGCGACGGAAATCCGCTCCCGAGCTTTGAGGGCGAGCCGACCTTGGTCGAAATCGGCGACGAGGACATCGACGCGTTTGCCGAAGGCGTATGGAATGCCCTTGACGACGACAACAAGGTGTCGCTGTTCGTGCGCTACATCGACGTTGCGACAGGCAAGGCGGAATCAAGGATAATCAATAAGAATCAATAATAATCAACATAACATAGAAAGGGACGAAAACCCATGAATGAACTGCAACTCAAATACGGCTGCAACCCCAACCAAAAGCCTTCCAAAATTTTCATGCAGGACGGAAAGGAGCTTCCCGTTGAGGTTCTTAACGGCAAGCCCGGTTATATAAATTTCCTCGACGCTTTCAACTCATGGCAGTTGGTGCGCGAGCTCAAAGCCGCTACGGGACTTCCCGCCGCCGCTTCCTTCAAGCACGTCAGCCCCGCAGGTGCGGCTGTCGCCACGGAGCTTTCCGACACACTTAAAAAAATCTACTTTGTGGACGATTTGGAGCTTTCTCCGATAGCCTCAGCCTACGCAATGGCGCGCGGAGCGGACAGAATGTCCTCCTACGGCGACTGGGTCGCTCTCTCGGACGAATGCGACGTTCAGACCGCCAAGCTCCTTCAAAGAGAGGTTTCCGACGGCATTATCGCGCCCGGCTACACCCCCGAGGCTCTGGAGGTTTTAAAGACCAAGAGAAAGGGCAGCTACAACGTTGTTAAAATCGACCCCGATTATGTTCCCGCTCCGATCGAGCACAAGGACGTTTTCGGAATCACCTTCGAGCAGGGCAGGAACGAGCTTAAAATCGACGAGGAAATGCTCATGCAGAACATCGTCACCAAGAACAAGGAGCTCACCGAGGAAGGAAAGCGCGACCTGCTCATCGCCCTCATCACGCTCAAATACACCCAGTCCAACTCCGTATGCTACGCCAAGGGCGGACAGGCTATCGGCGTCGGCGCGGGTCAGCAGTCGAGGATCCACTGCACCCGTCTTGCCGGCAACAAGGCTGATATCTGGTACCTCCGTCAGCACCCGAAGGTAATGGACCTCCCGTTTGTCGATAATATCCGCCGCCCCGACCGCGACAACACGATCGACGTTTACATCTCCGACGATTACGAGGACGTTTTAGCCGACGGCACATGGGAGCTTTTCTTCAAGACAAAGCCCGAGCCCCTTACAAAAGAGGAGAAAAAAGAGTGGCTCGCCACATTGAAGGGCGTTTCTCTCGGCTCCGACGCGTTCTTCCCGTTCGGTGACAACATCGAGCGCGCCAAGCGTTCGGGCGTTGAGTTCGTGGCTCAGCCCGGCGGCTCCATACGCGACGACAACGTGATAGACACCTGCGACAAGTACGGCATGACAATGTGCTTCACAGGCATTCGTTTGTTCCACCACTAATTCTTTATAGAGTGGAGAGTGGAGTTAATGGGGCGCAAAGCGCCGGAGTTATAATGCTGTGGGCTATGACGGCACCGGTGTAATGTATAATATACCGTTTTCCTTAACATCGTAGGGGCGCACCTATGTGTGCGCCCGGGGGCGTTGAATCAAACGTTATGTTTCCTATCAACAATCGGACATGATAACGACGTCGGTGCAAGGGAGCCCGCAAGGGTTTCTGCCCCCTAATAGGGGGATAGAGTGGGTCTGGGCGTAAGCCGTACCTCCCCTGCAATGTCAAGGTGATGTTAACTATCAATCTCACCTTTACTGCTGTAGGGACAGGGCTTGCCCCTGTCCTTGGACGCTGAATCAAACGTTTTGTTTTCTATCATCAATCGGACGGAATAAAAACGTTGGTACAAGGGCGAACACACAGGTTCGCCCCTACGACGTGGTTATAATGCAGATATATCGGTTGTCATGCGTTCCTGTTGGAATTATATGCTGTTAACCGTTTGCACCCCTTAACTCCACTCTCCACACTCCAAACTCCACTCTAATACATAAAAGAGGTTTTATAAATGAAAATTTTAATGATTGGTTCTGGCGGAAGAGAGCACGCTCTTATTAAGAAGCTGCTTGAAAGCCCCAAATGCGAAAAGCTTTACTGCGCCCCCGGCAACGGCGGAATTTCACGCGACGCCGAGCTTGTAAGCATCGGCGTTATGGACAAAGAGGGCATGGTTAAGTTCGCGCTCGACAATGAAATAGATCTGGTTTTTGTCGCTCCCGACGACCCGCTCGCGGCAGGCATGGTCGATGCGTTCGAGACTGCGGGGATCCGCGCGTTCGGTCCCAACGCATCCGCCGCTATTATTGAGGCTTCAAAGGTGTTCTCAAAGAACATGATGAAAAAATACGGTATTCCCACCGCAAAATACGAGGTGTTTGACGATCCTGAAAAGGCGATAGCTTATGTAAAGGCTGAAAACACAACGCCCGTAGTCGTCAAGGCTGACGGTCTCGCGCTCGGCAAGGGTGTCATTATCGCTCAGACGATTGACGAGGCGGTCGCCGCTATTAAATCTATCATGGAGGACAAGCAGTTCGGAGATTCGGGAAACAACATCGTCATCGAGGAGTTCCTGACGGGTCCCGAGGTGTCCGTATTGGCGTTTACCGACGGCAAATGCGTTAAGCCGATGGTCAGCTCCAAGGACCACAAGCGTGCCTATGACAACGACGAGGGGCTGAACACGGGCGGCATGGGCACCGTAAGCCCCAATCCCTACTACACCGACGAGCTTGCCGACGAGTGTATGCGCACGATTTTCCTGCCGACGATAGAGGCTATGAACAAAGAGGGCAGACCCTTCAAGGGCTGTCTGTATTTCGGCTTGATGATGACCCCGAAAGGTCCGAAGGTCATCGAGTATAACGCTCGTTTCGGCGACCCCGAGGCTCAGGTAGTGCTCCCCAGACTCAAAACCGATTTGGTTGATATCTGTGAGGCTGTGATCGACGGAACGCTCTCCGAGCTTGATATCGAATGGTACGACGGCGCGGCTGCTTGCGTTGTAATGGCGAGCGGCGGCTATCCCGTAGCATATAAAAAGGGCATTGAGATTTTTGGTCTTGACGAAAACGGACAGATCGACGGCGCGATAGTTTATCACGCCGGAACAAAATACGAGAACGGCAAATTTTACACGAGCGGCGGCAGAGTGCTCGGCGTTACAGCCAAGGCTCCCACGCTCGACGAGGCTCTCGAAAAAGCGTATGCGGCTGTTAAAAAAATCAGCTTTGAGGGCGCCCACTACCGCACAGACATAGGTCGTCGTTGCCACGACGGGGCAGGGCGCCTATAAAAACAAAACATAAAAAATAAGCCTTCCTTCAACGGCGCAGTCTGACGCGGGAGTGGGAGGAAGGCATTTTTATGACGTTAAGGAGCGCGGACTGCCCTCCCGTGGCAACGGGCTGCCTCAGCCGACCGCGGATTGGGTCGAGCGTCACGCTCGCGGTAATAATATGGAAAGTGAGAAATACTCATGTCAACAAAAGAAAAAATATATCAGATAATTGACGGTTTTTCCGAGGAACAGTTAAACGGACTTCTCACAATGCTGACAGGCTATTCGGATGTTATTGCCGAGGCACAGGACGATGCATTCTGCTCTAAGCTTTACAGCGAAGTGAAGGATGAAGACAACACCGATGTGAAATCCATTGAGGATTTTGCAAATGAGCTGGGTATCAGTATTGCGTAATGAAGTATAGAATTGATATAAACAAACGGTCTCAAAAGTTTATTAAAACCCAGCCTCGTAAACAACAGGAGCGCCTTTTGAGAGCAATTTACGCGCTTCCCGAAGGTGATGTTAAGGCGTTGACAGGCTTTAAGAACGTTTTTCGTCTTCGTGTTGGCGATTATCGTGTGATATATGAAATCAGGAATGATGTATTACTGATAACCGTCGTAAATATCGGAAACCGCGGACAGATTTATAACAGATTATAGAGTGCGTCGCTATAATATCAAATTCAAAAACAGCAGAAGCGTCACTCCGGGCATTCCGCCTATGGCGGCTGTGAGGAGTGACAGCAGGCTTACGGGGATATAAACCTTTGTAAAGCCCGAAAGCAAATTGACAAAGAGCAGCGTAAGCAGCCCGGCACACATTGAAAGCAGCGCCCTTTTGAAAGGGCGTTTGTTTTTTGAAACAAAGTGCAAAAAAGCGAACAAAATCATTGTACCGCCTATCACAGCGGCAATTCCCCACCAAGGCATTATAAACATCTCCGTAAAGCAAAAATGGACTGTCGTTATCCGACAGTCCATTATATGCCTGAAAATGTTTTCTTATTACATCGCCGACCGGCTGCTTACCAGTTGATAACGCCCTTGTCCTGAAGGAAAGCAAGCACGTTGAGCGCGATGACAAAGACTACGAAAACCGCCGCAAATACTTTTGTCCAACGGGAAAGAAACGCGTCGATCGAACGAGCCTTATTCTTGGAGAAATAGGAATCCGCTGCGCCTGTTACAACGCCGAGACCCTGCTGATTGCCCTCCTGAAGAATAATAACCACGATGATAGCGATTGAAACAATCGCCAGAACAATTCCGAGCACAATTCCTAATGCGTTCATATTATCGTCCTTTCGTTTAATGAAAATTCTTATTCAACCTGTATATAATATCATATTAAAGCCGTGTTTGCAAGTGTTTTTCGGAAATTTTTACAAGGAATTTGATAGAAATTCAGTCAGATCATTCTATTCCGTTTTGCAGCTTGCAGGCTTTTAAGGTGTTTTTCATCAGGGTCGCAATCGTCATCGGCCCCACTCCGCCGGGTACGGGTGTGATAAACGAGCACTTATCCTTGACGTTTTCAAAGTCAACGTCGCCGCAGAGCTTTCCGTTTTCGTCTCTGTCCATGCCGACGTCTATCACGACCGCGCCTTCCTTTACCATGTCGGCTTTAACGAATTTGGGGATCCCGACAGCGGCAACGAGGATATCAGCGCGGCGGCAGACCTCGGCAAGGTTTTTGGTGCGGCTGTGGCAGATCGTCACGGTTCCGTTTTCGTGAAGAAGAAGCATCCCCATCGGCTTGCCCACTATATTGCTTCTGCCTATAACAACGCACTCTTTGCCCTCGACAGGGATGTCGTAGGCGTGAAGCATTTCCATAACGCCCGCAGGGGTGCAGGGGAGAAAGTCGTATTCGCCCAGCATTATCTTTCCGACGTTGACGGCGTGGAATGCGTCTACGTCCTTCAGTGGGTTTATCGCCTCGATAACAGCCTTGTCGTCAAGGTGCTTGGGAAGCGGAAGCTGGACAAGAATACCGTTAATCTCTTCTCTGGTGTTCAGCGTGTTTATCAGCTCAAGCAGCTCCTCCTGCGTCGTATTCTCGGAAAGAGCGTATTCCTCCGAAACAAATCCGACAGCTTCACAGGCTTTCTTCTTGTTGTTAACATAAACGCGCGAGGCGGGGTCGCTGCCGACTATAACCACCGCAAGAACGGGGGTTATATTATATTTTTGCTTTAATTCCTCAGTTTGCTTTCTGACGTTTTCCTTTACCTGCGCCGATACCTTTTTCCCGTCGATAATTTGCATAGAAAGGATCCTCCTTTTTCAAATTCACAATTAGCATTACAATTCCGACAATCACAAGCGCAGCCGAAAGAACCTGCGAGACGCGGATTCCCGTATTTCCTATGTAAAGGCTGTCGGTGCGCAGTCCCTCAACGATAGTGCGCTCGAAGCCGTACCACACAAGGTACATATAGAAAATCTGTCCCGCGTAGCGCTGGCGGTATTTTCCGTAGAAGTGGAGCACGGCGACGCCGAGCAGGCACCAAAGGCTCTCATACAAAAAGCAGGGGTGAACCTCGCATACCACACCGTTTATCACGGTGTTTTCGCTGACCATTCTCCACGGCAGATCGGTTGCCGTGCCGAAAGCCTCCTGATTCATAAAGTTGCCCCAGCGCCCGATTCCCTGACCGATGAGAAAGCCTACCATTGTTATATCGAGAATCGGCAAAAATTTAAGCTTTTGGATCTTAGCCATAACAAAGCCGCCGAGCAGAGCGCCGATGATACCGCCGTAAATCGCGAGACCGCCCTCGTGAATGGCAAATATCGACAGCGGATTCGACGCGTAATCGTCCCATGCGAAAGCCACATAGTAAAGCCTTGCGCCGAGAATGCCCGTTACAAGCCCCACAAGCACGCAGTTGAAGAGCTTGGAGGCGTTAACGTTGTAGCGCGGAGCGGTGCGCCACGCGTAAAGCACTGCTAACAGCATACCGGCGGTTATGATGATCCCGTACCAGTATACCGAGTAGCTTCCGATTGAAAAAGCCACGTTGCTTATGTCAAACTCCAAGCCGAGTCCGGGAAACCTCACATGAAAAGTACTCATTCTTCTCCTCCGTTCTTTACAACGGACAGAGTGCAGTTATTCACGTCGAGCATTTGTTGCAAACGGTTTTGAACATCTTGATATCCCGCGTTGGCAACGGCGTCGATATAAGTGAAAAGCTCGTTGCCGTTGAAGTGATAATCGGCTATAATGTTTGAAATGCTGCTTACGGAGTTGAGCGAGGAAATGATGTCGCCGTACACGGCTTTTTTTGCAACAGCAAAATCGTCTTCCGCAATGCCGTCGGATTTAATGTTTGTGATATAACGCTTAATGACCTCAGCCGCCTGTTCGGGAGCGCGGCTTT
Organism: uncultured Ruminococcus sp.; assembly: GCA_902777275.1. GTDB lineage: Bacteria > Bacillota > Clostridia > Oscillospirales > Acutalibacteraceae > Ruminococcoides. The sequence goes on from CACYTI010000002.1 coordinate 39,284, forward strand.
CACCGCCGAAGATGACCGCGCAGTAGCCGGGGCCCTCAAACAGCTCGTAGCCGAAGGAGCTGTTAATCAGGTTGTTGTCCATGAGCTCGCGATAGAGAGCGCTGATTGGGGAGGCGAGCGCCGAGAGAAGTATCTCGGTAGCCGCAAGCTCCGCTTCTCTGAGCGGAGCGTCCGCGCGTTCCTTAAAGCCGAGGTTGAACAGCGGCATGGCTACGGGGAAGCTCTGCTCTACATAGGGCTTTACGATTTCGTAAGGCTCGTCCTCAAAGATATTTTCCACGGTGTGCGGCTCGGCGGGCTTTATCATACGGTCACAGGTTTTCAGCACCTGCTCCACAGTGACGTTACCTGTAACGCAGAGCGCCATGTTGTTTGGGTTATAAAATGTGTTGTAGCACTCATAGAGTTTTTCAGCCGTGATTTCGGCTATACTATCCACGGTGCCGGCTATATCAATTTTAACGGGGTGATTGTGATACATTCCGCCAAGCATATTGAACAGCACGCGCCAGTCGGGTGAATCGTCGTACATTCTGATCTCCTGCCCGATAATGCCCTGCTCCTTTGCGACGGTCTGCTCGGTGAAGTATGGATCCTGAACAAAGTCGAGCAATATCTCAAAGCTCTCGTCGAATTTATCGGTGCATGAGAACAGATAGCAGGTCTTTTCAAAGCTTGTGTAGGCGTTCGCCGACGCGCCCGTTTCGGCGTAGCGCGTAAAGGCGTCGCCCTCGGCGCTCTCAAAAAGCTTGTGCTCCAAATAGTGGGCTATGCCGTCGGGAACGGTGATTTTCTCTCCGCCATCCATAGAAAAGCAGTTGTTTATGCTTCCGTATTTCGCGCCGATTATAGCGTAAGCGGAGCGGTAGCCCTGCTTGGGATAAACGTAAATATTCAGCCCCGAGCTGTGCTTTATTTTATAATAGCTGTCGCCCGCGCGGGCTGACTTAACTTCTTTGATTTCGGTGTTCATCATATTCCCCTCACTTGTTTTTAAGCACAAAAACGGTGTCGAGCGAAAGGCGTTCAGCCGCCGCCACAAGCTGTTCCTTTGTGATCGAGTTGATTATTTCGGACATTTGCTCAATAGTCTTGAAGCAGCCGTCGAAAAGCTGAGAGGAATACCAGCTTTCAATGCCCGCTACGGTGTCGTTTGAGGTGTGATAGGCGTTGATAACAGCCATTTTGGTGGCGTTCAACTCAAAATCGGTGATGTTGCCGTTTTTCATGTCATCAATTTCTTTTAGCACGCCTGCCTCTAACTTTTCGATATTTTCGCCCTCGACGCCGCTGTCTATCACCATAATGCCCTTGTACTTGTCATAGCGCGACGCGCAGTAATAGCAAAGGCTCTGCTTTTCGCGCACATTGCAGAAAAGCTTTGAGTGAGCGGTCCCGCCCAAAACGGCGCACATGAGCATTGAAGAGTATATCTCTTTTTCGGGAAGCGCCGCTCCCGCTCTGAAGCCCATTACAAGCTTGGACTGAGATACGTTCATTTCCTCAACAATGTGCTTTACCTCGCCCGCTGTGCGGATTATTTCCGTCTGAGCAATGCGCGGAGAACGTTCAAAACCGTCAAACGCGGCGCGGAACACCTCTGCCGCCTTGCCGGGGTCGCTGTCGCCGATGTAAAGTATCTCAAACGAAGCGGTTCGCAGAAGCGTTTGCCATGTGCCGTAAAGCGATTGTGAGGTAGCCTCTTTGATTTTTTCGGCGGTTCCGTAGCGCTTTATCCCGTAGGTCTCACCGGCGCACATATTCTCTATGAGCTTGCCGTTTGCGTAGATCCGCTTGTCGTTGAACTCGGAGTCGATCAAATCGAGAAGCTGCCGCCGCTCCTGTTCAACATCTTCGTCGGTGAAGGCTTCGCCGTGAAGGTTAGGCTCGAAAATAACGCCGCACAAAAGCCGTGAAAGTTCCTCGGCAACGCTCTCGCCGTCGAGAGTATATCTGTCGTCAAGCCCCGAGGCAGACAGGGTGAGAACCTGATTGTCACCCGCCTGACGCACCGACACATTCAGCTCGGCTCCGTAAAGCGAGCTGAGCTTTCTGCTTAGTGCGGTAAAATCGGGGTACGCTCCGGTTGAACGCGAAAGCACGCCGCACAGCAGAGCGTTCGCTGAGGCGGAATCCGCGCTGAGCGGTACGATAATATTCGCGGATATTTTCATTGTTTTAAAGCGGCTGTCCCTTACGGCGCTGAACATGACGCCGTCGGCAAGCCTTTTTCGATTTGTATTATTCATTCTTTCATCTCCGGTAACCAAATGCACTGGTATAATTATTCAATTAATCAGCAGCTAATATTCATTTTTAGAATTATTATTATAACATAGAAGCGCAGACAGCCGAACAGCAAACGGCTTTCGCTCCGCTTTTTTTCAGCTGGCGGGAGCATTCTCCCAGAGTGCTGCCCGTTGTGATTATGTCGTCAATCAGAATAATGCGCTTATCCTTTACCGCCGCCGGGTCGATGACCCTGAAAACGCCCTTGACGTTCTTGAACCGTTCGCTTCGCTTCAATTTGTGCTGAGGCTTGTTTGCTTTGTACTTTTCAAGCAACTCAACGTAGGGCAGATCTGTCAGCTTGGCAAACTCACGCGCTAAAGCCTCGGCTTGATTAAACCCGCGATTTCGCAGCGAGCGTTTATGCATAGGCACGCAGGTGACGCAGTCAAAATCGTTGAACTTGAGCTTTTTTCCTGTCGCCTCTGCGGTGAGGTGAGCCAGCGCGTGAGCGTAGTCCCGTTTTTTGCCGAACTTAAAGCTTTTGACCGCACGGGCATATTCGTCCTTATAAGGCAGCGGCGCGCAGCACTGAAATCCTCCGATAGCGTACCGGGTGTAGTCGGTTTTGGGAAGCTTTTTCGTGCACTCGCCGCAAATCAATTCCTTTTCGGAAACAAGAGCGCGGCAAAACGGGCAACGCCTCGGAAACACCGCGCTCAGAGCTTTTGAAAATAGTTTTTTAAGCGGATTATCCGCGTAAGCCGACATACTTGTAACGGGGATTCGATTCATATTTAACGCAGCGGAAGGCGCGGAAATATCTGTAGGAAAGATGCCATGAGCGGCATTCGGGGGCGTAGTCGTCATAGCTTGCCGAGGTGATATCATAGTCTTCACCTTCGTTTTCAGGGAAAATGGAGATGATAAGACCCTTGCCGCAGTAAATGAATGTATGCGAACGGAAGTCGTAAGCGCTGTACTCAATTATTACATCGCCCGGCTCCAAACCCGAGGGAGCGTTATATATGTATTCGCTGCTGTCCATAAATTGACCGCCGTAAACATCCTGCCATTTTTCGGGATGTGCATAGATGTAATCCGCCTGAACTCCTACGTGTCCTGCCGGATAGTTGTCATCTGCTCCCGACCAGCGCACCGACGCGCAAACAAAGCGGTCGCATGAACGCAAGTATTCGTCACCGATCGTCAGATTAAACACATCGCGGTAAATCTGCTTGCCGGGGGCGTAATAACCGTCGCCTCTGTGTTCGTAAGCCATTGTTACAGCCGCCTGAGCTATCGTGGCGTTGCCGTCGGGGGTATCGTACAGGGTTGTTTCAAACAGAGCAAGAGCGCGCTGCAGGGTGGTAACGTCGTTTATATCAACCTTTCCGTTGTTGTCCGCGTCAGCGGTGAAAAGCTGCCAGAAGCCGTTGTAGAAGGCAAGCTCAGCGACATAACGCTGAACAAGCGTAGCGTCGTCAATAGTGATCCTGCCGTTCATGTTGGCGTCTCCCTTTTGATACGCCTTGTCATTTTCGGCAGCCGACGCCGTGGCGACAGCGCATAACGCCAAAGCCAAAACACAAATTACACTTAATACCTTTTTGAATTTTCTCATAGAATTCTCCCTTTCGTTGTAATGTTTTTCTTTTTGTTCCTTATCCTTTCATTCGGCTTTCGGGCTTATATAAAACCCAAAAGCTTTCTGAACTTATATAATACCAGATAAATCCTGACTTGTCCACATTTTTTAGGAGAAAAAATAATTCTTTTAAGGGCCTTCAATCGTACATACAGTATTTTAAAATGGAGATTTGTTGTAAGGGAACCTCTAACGATTTTCGACCGCGCATAATCACGGAAGCTTCACTGCATAATCTTGCAAAAGCTTCTTGAAATACGTCAGTATTCCTGCGGAGCTTTGACAACATTCTGCCATAAATCTTTTTACAGAGCATATTAACTGATTTTATTATTCTATTTTAGTTGACTTAATAATTTTAGTGTAGTATAATAAAAGTATTATGGAAAAATCAGTCAACAATATGCAGTTTGCTTTAAAACCGTAAAAACGCCTTGCTAAAGAGGTGGATGGATTGATTGATATTTTATCGTTTTAAAGGGAGGTTAGTGAGTGGCAAAGAAGAAAAAGAACAAAAATCACAAAAAGCCGGGTACAGCCGGTGGAGTAAAGCCAAAGTCCGGAACCGGACCGGCTGAAAACGCGGTTGAGGAAGAAGCTAAAGTCGAAGCGGCTGAAAACGCGGTTGAGGAAGAAGCCGGGGTCGAAGCGACTGAAAACGCGGTTGAGGAAGAAGCCGAGGTCGAAGCGGCTGAAAACGCGGTTGAGGAAGAAGCCGAGATCGAACCGTGCGAAAGCGCCGGTGAAGGTGAGCCGGAGGATGAGGGAGAGAATATCACGCTCAAGCCCGAAACGGCTGACGAAATTGAAAACGCCGACAGAAGTATGGTGTTTTTGAAGGTAGCGAAAGCCTATGAGGATGTCAAAAAAAAGCGCGAGAACTATAAAAAATACGGACCGCTTGCCGTCCTGATTACGGGCGTCGTTTTTCTGACCCTTATGTTTTCTATGGAAAACAAAGCAACTTTTTTGATTATCTGGGTTATAACGGTTCTGTTTACCGCCGCTCTTATGATCCGCGCGGAGTACAATTATCATAAGTTCAGGTATTACCTCGGACTGGCTGACGAAGACGCGGAGGAAGATGAAGAGGGCGAAGAGGAGCAAAATGAAATAGAACAAAAAGACGGGCAGGAGGAAAACGGGCCATGAAAAAAATCTTTTCAATTTTCCGGACGGATTTAAAAAGCGTGACAAAAAATCTGATCGTTTTTGTCGTGATCATAGGAATCACTATTTTGCCGGCGCTTTACGCTTGGTTCAACATAGCCTCTAACTGGGATCCTTACTCAAACACGGGCGAAATGTCCTTCGCCGTTTCAAATTTGGATGAGGGCTACAAAAAAGACGGACTCGAAGTCAACGCGGGTGATAAAATTAAGGACAGCCTTAAACAAAACAAGCAGATGAACTGGGAGATCGTCGAAAAGTCGGAGGACGCGGAGCGCGGAGTCGAAGACGGAAAATACTACGCCGCTGTTATTATTCCCAAAGACTTTTCAAAAAATCTGCTCTCTGTTACAACGGGAGAGTTCAAGCAGGCGAAGCTTGAGTACTGCGTAAACGAAAAGGTTAACGCTATCACGCCGAAAATCACCGACAAGGTTATTTCCGCAATGCAGGAATCAGCCGATTCCTCATATGTCAGCACAATCGCGGAAGCCATCGCTTCGGCGCTTGACATCACGAGCGCCGAGCTTGAGACCGAAAAGGATAATCTTGCCCAAAAAGTCGTAACCGCCTTGGAAAACACGAAAAAAGACGTGGAAAGCGTTAACAACTCGATCAATCTGCTTATTACAACGATAGATTCTATCGACGCCATTATCGAATCAAACAAGGCGATGGTTCCCACTATCCAAAAATCTCTGTCCGACGTCGGCGTTGTCACGGGCGATATCAAGGGCATGATAACCGCTACGCAGAATACGTCGGCGCAGCTTACGAGCGTGATAGGGGATTTGATTACCTCGGGCGACGCTTACGCTCAGACTATTTCATCTCAGATTGACGACGCTTTTTCGACAATAAGCACCGACGCGAACACGGCTGCGGCGAAAATCAGCAAGATTGAGGTGATCAATCAAAGCAAGATAGACGTCAACAACAAACTGATCTCAATTTTTACCGCGATTCAGAGCAATCTCGGCATTGACTGCTCGAAGGTTATCGCGAGACTCAACAGCGCTAACGAAAAGCAAAAGGCTATAATTGATAAAATTGAGTCCGTTTGCAATGAGATAAAGTCAAAGGGAGCGGCTCCCGCTAACGCCAAGGCTGAGCTCGATCAGCTTATCGCGCAGGCGGATACCGAGCTTTCGGCGGTTGCCGCCGAGTTCAGCGCTATAAAGCAGAACATCGACAACGCGCTCACAAGCTCGTTCTCAAAGCTTGACAGCGTAGCGGCATTCGCTCAGACGCTCAGCATGACGACGGAGCAGATCGACGCCGTATTTGACAACTGCTCTAAAACCAACGCCAAGCTGAAAAGCGTTCTTGAAAATTTAAAAGCTCATTTCGCAAGCCTTACCGAGCGAATAGATACAGCAGTCGGCAAGGTTGACAAGGCGAAAAGCAACGACACTCTCGAAAACATCATTTTGCCGATAATCGAGAATCCAAAGGCGCTCGGGGAATTTTTGGCTGCTCCCGTGGGCTACGAAACAGAACGTTATTTCGGAATTGATAACTACGGCTCGGCTATGACTCCGTTCTATTCGTCTTTGGCGCTCTGGGTCGGCGGAGTCGTGCTTGTGGCGGTGCTGAATGTCGATTTGACAAAAAGAGACCTAAAGAAGGTCGGCAAGGTCAACTCGGTACAGCTTTTCTTCGGCAGATACATGATTTTCTTTGTGCTCAGTCAGATACAGGGCTTGATAATCGCGCTCGGAGATTTGTTCTTCCTCGGCGTTCAGTACGACAATGCAGTGCTGTTCATCGTTGGCTGCATGGTTTCGAGTCTGGTGTATTCACTTATAATTTATTCGCTGACCATCACGTTCAGCGTTATCGGCAAGGCGCTTGCCGTTATAATTCTTATTATGCAGGTCGCGGGTTCCGGAGGCACCTTCCCGATAGAGATGCTGCCCGAACCGTTTAGATCCATAGCGCCGTTCCTGCCGTTCAGATACGGCATAAATATGCTCCGCGAGACCATCGCGGGTGTAAATATGGAATCCTTCCTGTATAATTTAGGGATGCTGCTTCTGTTCATTGTTCCGGCGCTTGTGCTCGGACTTGTGCTCAGAAAGCCCTGCATCAAAATCGTCGCTTTCTTTAATAACAAGGTGGAGGAGAGCGATTTGGTAATCTGACGGATTCCGTATCAAGAACCAAATTATCCCATAATATCGGAGGTGAGGACTTTGCAGGACATGATACGCCGGATCATCGAGGCGGACAGTGAAGCCAAAGCTATCGAGGAATCGAATAAAATAGCTTCCGAAAAGGAAAAACAAAAAATTGAAAACAAAGCCGCCGCTATTTACTGGAAATACATGGATGACGCCAAGGCGGAAATCGAGAAGAACAACAACTATCTTGAAAAGCAAACATCAAGAAAGCTTGCCGAAGCTTCGGCAAAGCATGAATCGGTGCTGATAAAGCTGAAATCCGACTATGAGCAGAACCGCGACAGATGGGTTGACGAGATTTTCAGCCGTGTGGTCGGCAGCTAAAGGAGATGATTATATGTCAGCCGCTTCATATGCGGTTTCGGCAAAAGCCAGGTCGAAGTACGGCAGGTTTTTAACGGAGCGCGACTACTCCAACATTCTCGCCTGCCAAAGCGTCGCCGAGGTAATGGTGTATCTTAAAGCCCACACCCACTACGCTTCCGTTCTTTCCGACGTAAACGAGAGGGACGTGCACAGAGGCAGGCTTGAGCAATTGCTTCGTCAGTATTTGTTCAACGAGTTTGATTCGCTTTGCCGCTTTGACACGGGAGTGAGCGCCGGCTTTTCGCGGTATGTCATCGAGAAAACCGAGGTTGAGCAGATAATCCGATTTTTAGTTCTTTTGAACGCGAATTCAACCGAAAAATTTATCTTTCAGTTTCCCGGGTTTCTCTCAAAGCACACCGAAATCGACGTTTACAAGCTTGCAAACGCGCGTAATTACAATGAGTTTTTGAACGCGCTCAGCAACACGACCTACTACGATCTGCTGAAAAAGTTCAAGCCCGACGAAAAGGGCAGGCTGCCTGTTTCGGATATGGAAAACGAGCTTTATGCCCATGTGCTGAAGCATATGCGTGAGCTTATCGACAAAAGAACAAAGGGCAGCGAGCAGCGTGAGCTGCGGGCGATATTCCGCACAATAAACGATTACAGCATTTTTTCAAGGATTCTCAGACTGAAAAAGTACTACGACCTTCCTCCTGAGGTCATAAGGGCAAATATGCTGCCCGAATACAGCAATCTCAGCTCAAGGTTGGTTGACAGAATGTGCGCAGCCGAGTCCTCGGCAGAGGTGTTCCAAATTATGCAGAGCACGAACTGCGGCAGACTGATAGGCAAAATCGGCTACAACTACGCGGGCGATATCGGACCGCGCGTGCAGTATCATGTGGCGAAAAGATACATTCATTTTTCGAGCAATCCTTCGGTTGTGATGATATCGTTCATGTTTTTATCCGAAACCGAGCTGATGAACGTTATCAGCCTGATTGAGGGCATAAGATATCAAATCGACCCCAAAACAATTCAGTCTATACTTATCCGTTGATCGGAAAAAAGAGGTGAATAAAGTTTGGCAGTATTATCAATGCAGGCTGTTAATATCATCGGCTTGATGAACCATATCGACGAGGTGATCACCGTACTCGGTGAGTCGGGAGTTTTCCACCCCGACGAGGTCAGCAATTTTTACAGCAACCTGCAGGAATTCACACATTTACAGACCAAAAACAGCTACGCCGAGCCTCTGACAAATCTGAAATCCGCGCTCAATCAGACAAAGCGGAATTTCCCCATGACGGACGTGAGTGATTTCAACCCTTCGTTTGAGGAGCTTGAAGCTTTTTCCGAAACCGTAACGGCTGAAATTGACGCGCTGGTTGAAAACCGGGCAGCGGCTGAGACTCAGCTTTCGGAGACAAAGAACAATCTCAGCGTTACCGAGCACTTTGCGGGTATCGACGTGGAGATCATTAAGGTGGCTCAGACAAAGTTCGTTGAGGCGAGGTTCGGAAGGCTTCCAAAGGACAGTTTGCAGAAGCTTGAGGCGTACAAAAACGACGATTTTGTAGATTTTGCGGTGTGTAACGAGGATAAAACCCACGTTTGGGGCGTTTACTTCGCTCCCAAGGACAAAACCGAGGAGATCGACAAGATTTTTGAAGGGCTGTATTTTGAGCAAACCGATTTGGTCGGCGACAACGAAACGCCGCACCAAAAGATAGAGGAATACAAGCGCGAGCTTCCGGCTTTGGAGGCAAAGGTCAAGGAGGAACAGGAAAAGCTTGACAAATACCTTGACGAGAACTCCGAGCAGATAACCCGCTATCTGTCAAAGCTTGAGGAGCTGTATATCTATTCGGGGATAAGAACCAAGGCTATGCAGCACAACAACAGCTTTATCTTAGTCGGCTGGATCCCCGAGCAGAACATGGTCCAACTCCGCAAGCGTCTCAAAAAAATAAAAAGCGTTGAGCTTGATTTCTCCGACGCGAAGGACGAAATCGACAAAAGCCCGCCCGTAAAGCTCAAAAACCCGTTTTTTGCGAAGCCGTTTGAGTTTTACACCGAGATGTACGGCGTGCCGAAATACAACGAGATCGACCCAACGTCGTTTGTCGCGATAACCTATATCATAATGTTCGGCATAATGTTCGCCGATTTGGGTCAGGGGCTTTGCCTTTCGATAGTCGGTATTCTGATGTGGAAGCTCAGAAAAATGCCGATAGGAAAAATCCTGTTCCCGTGCGGACTGTCCTCTATGGTGTTCGGAACGCTGTTCGGAAGCGTGTTCGGCTTTGAGGACTGGCTCAACCCGATGTTCGAGCTCTTTGGCTTTAAAGGAAAGCCGATCGAGGTAATGGATAACACCAACACGATAATTTTTGCTGCGATAGGGCTGGGTGTTTTCCTGCTCGTTGTGGCTATGTTCCTGAACGTGTACACCTCGTTCCGCCAGAAGAACTACGGAAGAGCGCTGTTCGGCACGAGCGGCGTAGCGGGGATCGTCTTTTACGGCTCGCTTGTTTTCGGCTTGCTGGCAGAGATATTCCTCGGCTTCCATGTGATGACCCTGCCGTATATTTTAGGACTTGTGGTGTTCCCGTTCCTGTTGATATTCTTTTCGGAGCCGCTCGGAGATCTCGTCAACGGTGAGAAGGATTGGCAGCCCGAAAGCTGGGGCGGCTATATAGTGGAGAAGATTTTTGAATCTATCGAGATCCTGTTAGGCTACGTCACTAATACAATGAGCTTTTTGCGTGTAGGCGCGTTCGTGCTCGTTCACGCGGGTATGATGATGGTGGTGTTTACTCTTGCGGGTGAACCCGGCGTCGGCTACGTCATCGTCGTTGTTGTCGGCAATGTGATCGTAATGGTGCTTGAGGCGCTTTTGGTCGCTATTCAGGTGCTCAGGCTTGAATTTTATGAAATGTTCAGCCGTTTCTATTCGGGCGAGGGCAGAGTGTTTGAGCCCGTAAAAATAAATGCAGAATAATTTTTGAGGATTTTTGGAGGTAAAATATTATGTCAATTTTTAATTTCTTATTTATGGCTTTGCCCGTGATTTTTCTGGTTGGCTCTGTTCTTCTTGCAGTTAAGGCAGTTTCAAGAGGAAAGAGCAAAAAGACCGCGCTGCTGATGCAGCTTGCGGCATTTGCGTTTGTTTTTGCAGTATGCATGATCTGCCCGTTCGCCGTCAGCGCAGCTGAGGAAGCGACTTCCGTTGCCAAGGACGGAATGGTATACATCGGCGCCGCTGCCGCCACCGGTCTTTCCTGCATAGGCGGAGGTATCGCTGTAGGTAACGCCGCTCCCGCCGCTATCGGCGCTACGAGCGAGGATCCGAAGGCGTTCGGTAAGGCTATCATCTTCGTTGCGCTCGGCGAAGGTATCGCGCTTTACGGTATGCTTATTTCAATTATGATTCTTAACGGCTAAGTGATTAAAATGAAATTTTATTTGATAAGTGATAATGTTGATACAAAAATGGGAATGCGCTTTGCGGGTATCCCCGGAGTTGTCGTGCATGAGGAGGAAGAGGTGCGCCGCGAGCTGACCGAGGCTATGGAGCGCGAGGATATCGCTGTGATACTTATGACCGAAAAGCTCGTTTCCCTCTGTTCCGATATCGTTTACGACCTTAAGCTCAACCGTAAAAAACCGCTGATCGTCGAGATCCCCGACCGTCACGGCAACGGAAGAACAAAGGACAGCATAACAAAATATGTTCAGGAAGCCATCGGCGTAAAGCTGTAAGATGTTATCACGGAAAGAAGGGTGCTTATGCCGAGAAATAAAACCGATAATTTTTTGAAGGCGATAAAAAAGTACGCCAAGGCGCAGAAGGGCGCAATGAGCGGCGAGGTCAAGCAGCTGAAGACCGAGCGTCTAAAGGAAGCGGAGGAAAACGGAAAGCGCGACAGCCGGAAGCTTGTCAAAGAAAAGCTTGCCGAGCAGCGCAGCCTCAACACGGCAAGGTTCGCCGCACAAACCCGCGAGTGGCAGAAGGAGCTTTTCCTGGAGCGCGTCAAAATGACCGAAGAGGTGTTTAAGCTGACCGCAGCCAAGTTGACGGAATACACAAAGACCGAAGAGTATTCCGCCAAGCTGTTTATCAGCGCAAGGGAGATGTCCGGTCTGTTCGGCGAAAACGGCTGCGTGCTTTATATCGGAGAACGCGACCTCAGCAGGGCTGAGGAGCTTAAAGCTCTGTTTGCCGGCGGCGCGGAGGTTGTGGCGGACAAAACCATTAAAATCGGCGGAATAAAGGGCTTTTGCGAAAGCATGGGAATTATTGCCGACGATACGCTTGACAGCAAGCTTGAGGATCAGCGCGGCTGGTTCGCCGAGAATGCCGCTCTCAGCGTGCTTTGAACTGCCTAATCGAAAGAGTGAATGAATATGAACAACAATGTAATATACGGAATCAACGGTCCTGTTGTCACATTGAAAAACGCCGACAGCTTTGAAATGATGGAGATGGTTCACGTCGGCGCTCAGAACCTCGTGGGCGAGGTTATCGGAATAACCGACAAGCTTACCACCATTCAGGTTTATGAGGAAACAACGGGGCTCAAGCCCGGCGACCCTGTTACCGGTACAGGTGCGCCCATGAACGTGCTTTTGGGACCCGGAATTCTGGACAATATATTTGACGGAATTGAACGGCCGCTGAAAGCGATCGAGGAGCAGTCGGGCGCGTTTATAAGCAGAGGCGTGTCGGCGTCGCCGCTCGACACGGAAAAGCTGTGGAACGTCACCTTAAAGGTTAAGCCGGGAGACAGGCTGACCGGCGGACAGATATACGCCACTCTCCCTGAAACGCCGATAATTGAACACCGAGTCATGCTTCATCCCGAGCTTTCGGGCGTGATAAAAGAGGTCGAGCCCGACGGCGAGTATACGATCTTCGACACGGTAGCGGTGCTTGAGGATGATTTGGGCGAAAGGCACGAGCTGACGCTTTGCCAGCAGTGGCCTATCAGAACGTCAAGACCGGTAAAAAAAGGATTGACCCCGTCTATCCCGCTGATAACGGGACAGAGGATCATGGATACGCTGTTCCCCATAGCAAAGGGCGGCACGGCGGCTATTCCCGGAGGCTTCGGCACGGGAAAAACCATGAACCAGCACCAGCTTGCAAAGTGGTGCGACGCGGATATAATCATTTATGTGGGCTGCGGAGAGCGCGGCAATGAGATGAGCCAGGTGCTTGATGAGTTTTCCGAGCTTATCGACCCCAAATCGAACCGTCCCATGACCGACAGAACCACACTCATAGCCAATACGTCAAATATGCCCGTTGCGGCGCGCGAGGCTTCGATTTATACGGGAATAACCCTTGCCGAGTATTACCGCGATATGGGCTATCACGTCGCAATGATGGCTGACTCGACCTCGCGCTGGGCTGAGGCTCTTCGTGAGATTTCGGGACGTCTTGAGGAAATGCCCGCCGAGGAAGGCTTCCCGGCATATCTTCCCTCGCGTCTCGCCGAGTTCTACGAAAGAGGAGGACGCGCCGACGTGCTCAGCGGGGGAGAAGGCTCTGTTACCTTGATAGGCGCGGTGTCGCCGCAGGGCTCCGACTTCTCGGAACCCGTTACCCAAAACACCAAGCGCTTTACGCGCGTGTTCTGGGCGCTCGACAAGGCGTTAGCCTACGCCCGCCACTATCCCGCTATCAACTGGATAAACAGCTACAGCGAGTATTTCAATGACCTCGACCCATGGTTCAGAGAGAATTTGGGCGATGAATTTATAGAATACAGGAACCGTATCAGCGCGCTGCTCCAGGAGGAAAGCTCGCTTATGGAGATCGTAAAGCTTATAGGCTCCGACGTTCTTCCCGACGACCAGAAGCTTGTTATCGAAACCTCCAGAGTTATCCGCGTCGGCTTCCTGCAGCAAAACGCTTTTCATGCCGAGGATACCTATGTGCCGCTTGAAAAGCAAAAGCAGATGATGAAGGTCATTCTTCATCTTCACACAAAGGCAAGAGAGATCGTGGCTCGCGAGATCCCGCTGTCAAAGGTCATGGCTTTCGGACTCTTTGACAAGCTCACAAAGATGAAGTACGATATTCCGAACAACAGGCTTGATATGTTCGACGACTATATAAAAGAAATCGACGAAAAGCTCGGCGAGTTATTGAAGTAAGGAGGAAACGCATTGATTATTGATTATGTAGGCGTAAAAGAAATCAACGGCTCGCTGATCGTCATGGACGGCGTAAAGGGCGTTTCCAATGAAGAGATAGTTGATATAAAGCTTGATAACGGCTCCGTCCGCCAAGGGCGCGTGGTGCAGATCGAGGGCGAAAGGATCGTTGTTCAGGTGTTCGAGGGCACAAGGCGCATAAGCCTTAAAAATACCCGCACCCGTCTGACGGGACATCCCATGGAGATGCCGCTTTCACCCGAAATAATCGGCAGAGTGCTCGACGGCGCGGGCAGACCGCTCGACGGTCTCGGAGACATTTTCCCCGTTAAAAGGGCGAACATCAACGGCACGCCGATAAACCCCGTGTCGCGCGTCTATCCCAAGAACTACATCAACACGGGCATTTCGACTATCGACACGCTGATGACGCTTATCCGCGGACAGAAGCTGCCCATTTTCTCAGGCTCGGGCATGACTCACAACGACCTCGCTGTGCAGATCGTCCGTCAGGCGAAGATCAGCGGAGCCGACAGCTCCAACTTCGGCGTAGTTTTTGCCGCCATGGGCGTTCAGAAGGACGTGGCGGAGTATTTCCGCAGAAGCTTTGAGGAAAGCGGCGTTCTGTCAAGAGTCGTTATGCTGCTCAACCTAAGCAACGACCCGATCATCGAGCGCACGCTTACTCCGCGCTGTGCGCTGACAATAGCGGAATATCTTGCCTTTGAGCTTGATATGCATATTCTTGTTATTATGACTGACATGACCTCATACGCCGAGGCTCTGCGCGAGTTCTCGTCCTCAAAGGGAGAGATCCCCGGCAGAAAGGGTTATCCCGGTTATCTTTATTCTGATTTGGCTTCGCTTTATGAAAGAGCGGGCATGATAAAGGGTCACACGGGCTCGGTTACGCAGATTCCGATTCTCACCATGCCCAATGATGATATAACGCACCCGATACCCGACCTCACGGGCTACATCACCGAGGGTCAGATCGTGCTTGATCGCGCCTTGCAGGGTCAGGGCTTTTATCCGCCCGTAAGCGTGCTCCCGTCGCTTTCGCGTCTTATGAAGGACGGAATAGGAGAGGGCTTCACACGCGGCGATCATCAGTCGCTCGCAAACCAGCTCTTTGCCTCTTACGCGAAGGTTATCGACGCACGAGCCTTGGCGTCGGTTATCGGCGAGGAGGAGCTTTCACCGGTAGACAAAAAGTACATCGAGTTCGGCAGATTGTTTGAAACAAAATTTGTCAATCAGGGCTTCACCGAGAACCGCAGCATTGAGCAGAGCCTTAACTTAGGCTGGGAGCTGCTTTCGACCCTGCCCAGATCGGAGCTTGACCGTGTTGACGACGCCGTGCTTGATATTTACATCAAAGAAAAGAAAGAAGAAACGCCCCGCCTGTTAAGAGGTATTTCGATGTGATCATTTAAGGAGGTGATCGCCGTGGCTGTTCAGGCAGTACCCACCAAGGGCAATTTGATGAATACAAAAAAATCGCTTGCCCTCGCGAAAAACGGTTATGAGCTGCTTGACCGCAAGCGCAATATCCTTATTCGCGAGATGATGACGCTGATTGACCACGCCAACGCCATTCAGGAGAAAATCGACAGCGCCTATGAGGAGGCGTATATTGCGCTTCAAACCGCCAATATCACCAACGGCTTTTGCGAGGATATCTCCAACGCGATCCCCGTTGAAAACGGCTTAGAGCTTGATTTCCGCAGCGTAATGGGCGTGGAGATACCGATCCTCACAATTGAGGAAAGCGATAAACATAATTTTCTGCATTACGGCACAAGAACAACAAACTCCGCCGTTGACAAAGCGTATATACTTTTTTCAAAGGTTAAGATCCTGACGGTCGAGCTTGCCGAAATAGAGAACAGCGTCTATCGCCTTGCCGACTCGATCAAGAAGACGCAGAAGCGGGCAAACGCGCTGAAAAATATTATGATCCCCCGTTTTGAGGACACCGTTAAATTTATCACCGACGCCCTCGACGAAAAGGACAGAGAGGACTTCAGCCGCCTAAAGGTAATAAAACGCCAAAAAACACAATCGTAAGTCGTTGCATCCGGGGCGCCTATTAAAAAGAATAATATAAAAAAAGCCTTCCTTCAACGGCGCGGTCAAACGCGGGAGTTGAAGAAAGGTCTTTTTTTGTTATTTATGAGTGTTGATTAGATGCAGAGTTATGTTTAGGCATTATTCCGAAGCCTAAAGCCATTGCCAAAATCGGTATCACGGGGATACAATACCTTATGTTTTCGGTGCAGACATAAGGGAATTTAAAGCAGAACGCCGTATACGACACGATAATCGTTAGAAAAACCACCATGAAGAACAGTTTTACGGGCAAATCTCCGCAAACGTCTTTTCTGAACATAAGCAGCACAAGGCATACGATACTTATGAGCGCGAGCAAGCCCGAAATTATTACAAAAACCGTAGCCATTTCCGAGAAATCCCAACCCTTGTTGTACTCGTCAAATATCGAGGTTTTCAGCAGACCGATAAAAGGATTGTACTCGTTGTAGGGCGCGTTGTACATTGTGAACGCCTCGAACGGGTAATCGAACTGAGACAGGCTGTAGTCAAACAAGCGCTGGGCCGCGGGAATGCTCCTGACTGACATCTGCTGCATACTCGGGTCGGGAACATAGGTTATCAGTATTCCAAACTCGAACATATTCCGCACGCCCCACCAAAGTCCGAGCGGTGCGCATACGGCGCCAAAAGCCGCGAACTGACCGATATAGGGCAGCGGCTTTCTTATATTCCGCACAAACACCCAAATAAAAATCAGAGCGATTCCGGGAGCAACCATCCAAGCGGAAAGCTTGGTCATCATTCCGCAGCCCACACAAACGGCGATAGGCAGAATATTTTTGAACGACGGCTTGTAGTACCACTTTATCGTCCACATCATCGCAAGAAGCATAAAGAGAGTAGCAAGCATATCGTTGTTGTAGGCTCCGCTCCAGATGATGAAGGTGGGGTAGAAGCAGACCGCAGCCATAGCGACTACAAGTCCTGTTCCCTCAAGCTTGACAAGCTTGAAAATGCGGCGGCATACGACCATGCAAAGCGAGGAGTAAATCATCGGCAAAATCTGGATCGCTTCCTCCGCCTGCTTGAGCGGGATACCGAAAGTGGTAAAAATCCTCATACCGAGCGCCATGAGCATATGGTGAAGCGGCGGATGATAATACTGCCAGCGCGTTGTAACGTCAAAATCAGGCAGCGCCAAGCCGTTTTTGTACCAGTACATGATGTAGCTCTCGTGTCCCGACGAGCCGCCGAAGGAGCCGGTATCGTGCTGCATTTGAGTGCAGTTGTATTTTAAGCAATAGCAGTAGCGTACAACGACCCCCAGCACTATCATCATCAATACTATTCCTTCGGCGTTGAGCGCCTTTTCCTTATAGAGCATGGCGCCAGTCAGGATAAGTCCCGCCGTTACAGGGACAAACATCACGGTAGAGTATTTTCCGTCGTAGCCCGTGAGCAACGAAAACAGCACCGTCAGCACGACAAACGAAATTATCAAGCCGATGCTTGCGGCTTTGTTCTTTGTCGGACGGGCGAAAGCGACAAATGCCAGCGAAGCGGCAATAATGATTATCGCTTCAATTATAATACCTTCGTCCGTAATTTGCTCCGCCTGAGCAAGGCCGAGCGGCAAAAGCAGCAGACAAAGCAGCGGAACAAAAATAAACAGGTGCTTCCCGAAAAACTCAAAAAATGTATCTATGGAGGAAGCTTTTTCTTTTTTATACTTTGTGTTCTTACTCATGGTCAGGCTTCCTTTTCCTCGTGGTATTCCATTTCCGTGTTAACGTTCCAGATGTTGTCCTTGCCTGTGTCGCCCGAGAGAATATTTTTTACCGTTTCAAACGACGTGCACATACTGTGGTCGATGTTATTATAGCGGTGCTGACCGTTTCTGCCAACGCAGAACAGATTCGGAATCGTGTTGAGGTAATCTCTCAGCTCGTCCATGTGGTCGTAGGTGTCGAAATAAGCGGGATACGCCTTCTTAACGCGCTCAACATGGAAGTCGAGTATGTCGTTTTCATCAGCGGCGATTCCCATTTTGACCATTTCGGACACGCCCATTTTTCCGAAAGCCTCATCGGTCATTGACCACATTTCATCTCCCTCGTTGCAGAAATACTCAAGTCCGACCCAAACTGTGTTTTCAATGTCGCTGACCATGTAAGGCGACCAGTTGTTGTAAATTTGGAAGCGTCCCATTTTAACGCTTTTGTCGTGGACGTATACCCAGTTGTCGGGCACTATATCGCCGATAGTTTTGATTTTTGTCTCGTTTTTGAGGTTGAGTCTTTTGGTGAGCACGCCGACCGTCATGTAGTCGCGGTAGGGAAGACCCTCGGCGATCTCGCGGTATTTATCGGGAACGCCGTTCATGCCCAAAACAAGGTCCTTGACGGGCATTGACGAAATGATGTAGTCGCCATTGACCGTGATGCGCTTTCCGTTTTGCTCGTAAACAAGTCCCGTCAGTCTGTCTCCCTCTTTGATAAGCTCGACGACCTTGGCGTTCATCACGATTTTGCCGCCCATGCGCTTGAACTCGGCGGCGGTGATGTCCCAGAGCTGACCCGGTCCTAACTTGGGGTAGGCGAATTCCTCAATGAGCGAGGTTTCGACCTTGCGGTTCTTTTTATTGAAAATTTTTCCGAAGATATCCTTTAAAACCGCCTTGATCGAAAGCCCCTTGACGCGCTGTGCGCCCCATTCGGGAGAGATCTCGCTCGGGTGCCTGCCCCAGAGGTTTTCGGTGTAATTCTCAAAAAACATGGAATAAAGCTTTTTGCCGAAGCGGTTGATGTAGAAATCCTCTAAAGTTTTTTCCTCACGTTTATGAAAAATGGTTTTGAGATAGCTGAAGCCCACGACGATAGTGGTGCCGAAGCCCATGTTTTTTATAGTTGAAAATTTAAGTGAAATTGGATAGTCGAAAAATTTAGAGTTGAAGAAAATTCGCGACAAACGGTTCCTTCTCAGCATTACCCTGTCGGTTTTTTCCGGATCGGGTCCGTTGGGAACGACCGTAGAGATTCTGCCGAGCACAACGTCGTCATAGGGCATAGCGCCCTGGGTCGGCAGCATTTTCTGCCACCAGTCGTTGACCTCGGGAACCTTTGAAAAGAAGCGGTGTCCGCCCATATCCATGCGGTTACCCTTGTAATTTACGGTGCGGGAGATTCCGCCGAAGCAGTCGCTTTCCTCAAACACGATTACCTCGTGGTTTTTACTTTTGTCCATCAGCTCATACGCCGCCGTAAGACCTGCGGGACCCGCGCCGATTATAAGTACTTTTTGCATTTTTTACACCTTTTAATCATTATTTTTCTTTCGGTAAAGCGCAACGCGCCTTGCAGCATAATTCCACACAAGAACAATAATAGTGGAAATAACCCACACTAACATATAATGCCAGCCGATTTGAATATTGAAGACCCACAGCAAAAGTTCTTTGATAAGCAGCCCGACCACGCCGATCACAGCGTAGGCGGCAAACTCTCCCGCCGCGTTTGTGCGTTCGCTTTTCTCCTGAAAAACAAAAAGCTTTGACAGAATAAAGTTGACGATCAAGCCCAGCACAAAGGCGATAGCCTGCGAGATAAACACCAAAAAGCCTTCCGCTTCTTTAAAAATAAAGTGCTGTATCAGCCACAGCGCGCCGCCCTCGGCAAGGGTCGCTATCCCGCCGACAAAGCAGTAGCGAAAAAACTGAATAAAAATATTATCCGTTTTGCGGTAAAAAAGTCCTTTGAAATCACGCTTGCCGATAAGTGAAAACAGTTCTTTCATATATCCACCTCAATAAATCCGCTAATCCAATATATTATAGCATTTTTGCTGCAAAAATACAATAGACATTGTAAAACAATTTATTTGCTTTGTTCCTTGCTTTTTAAAAAACGAAGAAACTTCGTGGTCAGCGCTTAAACGAGGAGAATAATATTTGCTTTTTCGGCAATCGGTCACAACATTCAGGCGCAGCCGTGGGTGAAGGATCTTGAAGCGTTGGATAAGCTTGCGGAGAAGTTCAACGAGCTTATGGCGGCGTCGCGGGAGAATGAGGCGGCTTACGGGGAAAGAGACAGTGAGGTGAGGTTTGCTAAAAAGAAAAAGGAGTACAAATCATATTTGAATATTGACCTCAACACACTTGAACAAAGGGAAGTAGAGGTATATAATAAACGTGGGTGGGCTTACAGCTTGTTAACATCAGAGGATATGAAGCTGTTGGAAGAAAAACTTAACACGCCAAAGAAGAACTTAAGCAAAAATGTTTTGTTGGACGACGGTTCCAGAGTTTTTGAGGTTAACAATAAAACCATTCTCGTCGATAACAATTATAAGAGTCCGGCTATTTGTGCAGTTCTTGCTATCAGTGCAGAAAGCAGTGACATTGCAGATTTATACCGTGAGGATATTTATTATGAGCATGAATATTACAAAACAGACCGAAAATCATATGAAAGATTATTACAAAATGTGTCATTTAGTGAAGGAGAAATCTTTACAAGATTCTACAATCCGGATGATTTTGGATATCGTAAGGGACAAACGGATACGGGAGAGAGAGCAGTTTTACCCGACGATTTTGAAAATTACGGATATTATGGAGCAAACAGAAACCGAACAGGAGGTTCTGGAAATGTTGAGGAAGGAATTTCCGAATCAGACACAAGCGAACCGTTAAAGGGCAAAAAATCCAAGAATGACGCTTGGGCTGAGGGCGACGACGGAAAAATCTATTCCCAAAACTTCAAAGAATGGTTCGGTGATTGGCTTAATAATCCGCAGAACGCGAGCAAGGTCGTTGATAAGAACGGTAAGCCGTTGGTGGTTTATCATCAGACTGCTGCCGACTTTACTGTGTTTAATACCGATAATCCTCTTGCCGGTTTGAATGACAGCGAAACTCCAAACGGAATTTTCTTTAAAACGAATGACCATGATATAGGGCTTGAAGGGAAAAAGCAAATGCCTGTATATCTTAACATAAGAAAAATGCTGAGTTTTACAGGCAGACCGGAGGCTAACCGTTGGTACAGGAATCATATCAAAGGTTATGAAACTCTTGATGAAACCATGAAACATGAAATCGGCAAGATTGAAGAAAAGATGAATGCAATTGAAGCTGAAATGTTTCTGGACGATATTTCTGATGAAGAGTATGAGAAGCTTGAACAGCAATGGGATAGTCTTCTCAAAGAAATGAAAGCAGTGGAAGACGACTATCGGGGAAAACTGCGCAAACTTCTTGATGATTACTTTTTGAGCGGAACAAGCGGATATGACGGAATACATCTTGTATATGACGGACACAGATATGTTAACGGCAAACGCGAAGATGTAGAAACCTATATTGTTTTTAAAAACACTCAGGTCAAATCCGCGAAGGATAACATAGGCACATTCGATAAAAGCAATCCTGACATTCGTTATTCAAAAGACGACGCGTTTTATTTTGGCGATTCCGAAAAGCTCAAAGAACAGCAGAACAATATCATTCAGCAAAACAATTCCATGCATGACGATTATCACACGGGAATAAGAGGGATTGAAGATATTTACACCTTTGAAGAAGCTCTTGAAAACGGGGAATATGAGGAGGGCGAGGACTTTTCGCCGGACTACACTTGGCAAACGGCGCAGCGCGCTGTTTCAAGCGGAAAAATCACCGTATACAGCAGTTATCCGATAAAGCAGGGCGTTTTTGTTACACCGTCAAAACGGAAGCGGAAGTTATTACGGGAAAAATAAAAAAACAGAAAAAGCTGATAAATAAGCAGTTTTGCTTATTTATCAGCTTTTCACTTTGGCGGAGAGAAGGGGATTCGAACCCCTGGTACGGCGATTACCGTACACATGATTTCCAATCATGCTCCTTCGGCCAGCTCGGACATCTCTCCGGATACCGACGACTATTATAACAAATAAATTCAAAAAAATCAAGACCTGTTTTTAATTTATCACGCAATTTTTTGAAAATTTTTTAAAAATCTCCGGAAGAATATTATTAGGTGAATTTGTAACGGTTTTTTTCTAATTTTTTAAACGAAAAAACCGCATTTATATTAAATTATACTTGATTTTTCGGGATTTGTCTGCTATATTATATAATGATATTTTTTAAGGAGATGTTCATTTTATGAAAAAAATCATTTCAGCTGTTTTGGCCGGCGCTATGATGTGCAGTGCGGCAGTCGCTTTTGCGGGCTGCGGCGGCAGCAAAAACGATTCAAGCTCCAAAACAGATGACAGCAAGTCTGCTACAAGTGATTCCGCTTCGACCAACGATGAGGCTACAGCCGATTCCGCAGGCGCAAACGGCACGCTCCACATGGCTACCAACGCTTTCTTTGAGCCTTATGAGTATTATGAAAACCAGAAAATCGTTGGCATCGATGCTGAAATCGCCGAGGCTGTCTGCGATAAGCTCGGATATTCTCTCGTTATCGACGACATGGATTTCGATTCCATTATCACTGCGGTTCAGTCCGGCAAGGCTGACTTCGGCATGGCGGGCATGACCGTTACCGAGGAGAGAATGCAGGCCATCGACTTTACCGATACTTATACAAACGCTATTCAGGTCATCATCGTAAAAGAGGGCAGCGACAAGGTAAAGAGTTCAGAGGACTTCGCAACCTCCACGATCGGCGTACAGATGGGTACCACAGGCGATATCTATGTCACCGACTTTGAAGAAAAGGGCGCTGTTGTTGAGCGCTTCAACAAGGGCGCGGACGCTGTTCTGGCTCTTACTCAGGACAAGGTTGACGCTGTTGTAATCGACAACGAGCCTGCCAAGGCGTTTGTTGCTCAGAACGAGGGTCTCACGATTCTTGAAGAGCCCTTCGAGAACGAGGAGTACGCTATCTGCGTAGCAAAGGGCAGCGAACTGACCGAGAAAATCAACGGAGCTCTCAAACAACTCAAGGAAGAGGGCAAGATTGACGAGATCATCAAAAAGTACATCAAGGCTTAATTGTAAGAGAATGTAAATGATCTACGGGCGGGTATCATTTGTGCCTGCCCGTTATTATTAAGGGAAACAGTCTATGCAAATATTACAACCTATTTTCGCCGCTGCGGAAGCTCAGGAGCAGGGATTCTGGGAAGGCCTGTGGGAAAGTTTTGAAAAGACATTTATCACCGACGATCGTTGGACCTTTTTCCTCAACGGTCTGTGGGCTACGCTGCGCATAGCTTTTTTTGCCGCTATCATCGGCGTTTTGCTCGGATTTTTGGTTGCTGCTGTGCGCTCTACGCACGATATGCGCCACAAAAAGTGCCGCAGCTTCGGCGACGCGATTATAAAAATTCTCAACGTTATCTGCAATATATACATAACCGTGATCCGCGGAACTCCGACGGTTATACAGGTTATGATCATGTATTTCATCATTTTTGCCAATTCGCGCAACAAGGAGCTTGCCGCAGTGTTATCTTTCGGCTTAAACTCGGGCGCTTATGTGGCTGAGATCGTCCGTTCGGGAATCATGTCGATTGACAAGGGACAGTTTGAGGCGAGCCGCTCGCTCGGCTTCAACTACAGCAGCACAATGTACCATATCATTTTGCCGCAGGCGTTCAAGAACATTCTTCCTGCGTTGGGCAATGAATTTATCGTGCTTATAAAGGAAACCTCTGTAGCCGCTTATGTCGGTATCGCAGAACTTACTTACGTGGGAAACCTTATCCGGTCGCGCACGTACGAAGCGTTTTTCCCGTTGATCGCGGTGGCGCTCATATATTTGGCTATCGTGATGCTTCTGTCGTTCCTGCTCAAGAGGCTGGAAAGGAGGCTGCGCAGCAGTGATCACTAATAACGAAGTTTTGATTAAGGTTGAGGGGCTAAAAAAGTCCTTCGGAGATCTGCACGTATTAAAGGGTATTGATGCAGAAATCAGAAAAGGCGACGTAATGGTCGTTATCGGAGCGTCAGGCTCGGGCAAGTCCACATTTTTGCGCTGCCTAAATCTTCTTGAGGAGCCCACAGGCGGAAAGATCACCTTTGAAGGAGTGGACATCACCGACCCGTCTGTAGACATCAACAAGCACCGCCAGAAGATGGGAATGGTGTTTCAGCAGTTTAATCTGTTCCCCCACATGACGGTTCTTAAAAATATGACTCTCGGTCCGATTAAGCTGTTGAAGTACGACAAGGCGGAGGCTGAGGCAAAAGCCATGAGTCTGCTTGAGCGCGTTGGACTTGCCGATAAAGCATATGCCTATCCCTCGCAGCTTTCGGGCGGACAGAAGCAGCGCGTTGCTATCGTGCGCGCGTTGGCGATGAACCCCGACGTGATGCTTTTCGACGAGCCTACCTCGGCGCTTGACCCCGAAATGGTCGGCGAGGTGCTTGAGGTAATGAAGCACCTTGCAAAAGCGGGCATGACGATGGTCGTAGTTACTCACGAAATGGGCTTTGCCCGCGAGGTCGGAACCGATATCGTCTTTGTTGACGAGGGAATTATTTTGGAGCAGGGCAGTCCCAAGGAGTTCTTTGAAAACCCCAAAAATCCCCGCCTGAAGGACTTTTTGTCGAAGGTTTTGTAAAACAATAAGCGAAAGCTTTAATGCGTTTTTTAAATCCCATTAACATCTGCTGCATTAGAATGTTAACTATTACCAAAGCAAAAACTGACGCCGATTAAATACCTGCGTCAGTTTTTTTATACCTTATTTTTGCTTTTATTTGGCGGTGACCGGGGTTTGTGGCATAATGCGCGTTACGCGTGCGATATATTGCAGTTGCGCATATCATAATTGAATACGTTGCTGATTTTCAATTCAAGACAACCCGCCTTTCCGCAATAAAAAAGAGCAGCGTTATTCTTATGATGCGCGACGGCAATATAGCAGAGCAGGGAAGCCACCGCGACCTGCTTGCCGAAAACAGCTTTTACCGCGGGCTGTATAACGCGCAGTTCGCAGCGGCAGAGACGGGGAAATGATGCGGCGATATCTTGTATATCCTAAAATTTAAATACAGAATCAGATTAACATGGGGGCGCGCAAGGAGCGCCTCTTTTTTTGTTGCCTGAAAAACCACGTTTCGACAAAATGGTATTTCAGAAAAATTGTCCTAAAGTGCAATTTTTACCCCAAATATAATTTTGTCCCAAATATAACTTTTATCCTTTTTGTTTATGAATTACAGTTTTCTTAATAAAATCAGATATAATTAGTTGACTTTGTATATTATTTGTGCTATGATAAAGTTGATACAAAGCAAAGGCTGATTTTGAAAAAGCACTTTAGTGTTGGAAAGGCATTTAATCAGCTTTGTTATTGACTATTAATTATAAACTGAGAAAGGAGAGAAGTGAATTGAGAAAGGAAAGAAGCGGGTGAATACGATTATTCTATAAGAAAACGAAAAATCGATAGACTCAGCTGAAATATATTATTATTTATTATTTATATTAAAAATATAGGAGAGTTAAAAAATGAAAAAAACAGTTTTAGTATTGACAATTATAGTTTTATGCTTGTTTATCGCCGGGTGTTCGAGTAGCACAAGCGGTAATTACGACAAAAATGATTCATATTACTATAATAACGACAAGAACAAGGACGGTTCTTTAAGTGACAAAGAGTGGGGCAATGCATGGAATAGTTATCTAAATGATAAATACAACGAATACGGCTATTAATATGATTTGCAACAGCATCAGCGAGGTTGAGAAATGAAAAAACAAAAAACATCTTTAATACTATTAATGACTATACTCTTAACCGGAATATCTGTTATTCTTTCAGGTTGCAACAAATCATCCGGCAGTTCGAGCGGAGGACTTGGTATATTCGGATATATTGTTGCTATAGGATTGATAATCGGCGGACTTGTCGCTATAGTTGCCGACGGTAAAAAACACGGGGTTGTTTATGTTATAGGTGAAATAATAGTTGTCATTCTTTTGGTAACTTTTGGCTGATAATGAGAAAAATCAATTTAATCATAACAATAATATGCATTTGTTTATATGCGGCTAATGTTTTTGTTTTCAAAAAAACAGATAACAAAATTCAACCTTTTTTTATCTGTTGGTTTAACGATTTGCTTGCACCGGTTTTTGTTCTTTCTTATATCAATTACAGATTCGGAGAACTATATAATTTTCACTCACTGATTCGGGTACTGTTGTTATGTACAACGTTCACTGTGATATGGGAATTTGCGGGGTATATTATAAAGCAAAACAGTGTATTTGATCTGTTGATATTGCTTGTTATTACATAGGCGAGACAGCCTATTATATAATAATAAAGATTTATAATGCTATAAAAAAGCGCTGTCATTGAATTAATGGAACCTCTAAAAATTCTCTACCGCGCATAAGCACGGAATCTTCACGGCATAATCCGGCCAAAGCTCCTTGAAACAAGTCAGTATTTCTGCGGAACTTTGACAATATTCTGCCATAAATCTTTCGCACTTCTGTACAACATTGAATTATTAGAGTTTTCACTTAAGAAAACAGAAGCATTTTTAAATGATTTCGTAACGACAGTCCCTTATCTGACTAATCAGTGTTTGAAAGTTAAAAAACTCAGTAAGGGAGCTTACAAGGATTTCTGCCTTATGATAGATAGGGTAATGTCGACAACAAAAAAGTTTTATGTAGTAATAATTACCAAAAGACCTGTCTTTAGCATCGTAGCGGCGACCCTTGCGGTCGCCTTTGCTGCGTTTTCATTTAAATCAAACGATTAAAAAGGATGTCAAAGCTTCCCCGTGTTGATATTCATGGTGCTGTTTTGTCAAATCAAAGAATGTCTTTGCCTGAACAGGAGCACGCAAGGGTTTCTGCCCCCTGATAGGGGGGAGCGAGGGGGTTGGGCGCAAGCCGAACCTCCGCTACGATGTAAAGAAAGGGTTTTGTGGGATTTCAAATATAATCAACAATAAAAAACCAGTTATCTTGCACAAAAAAATACAGAATAATTATGCAATATAATAACAGAAGAGCACTAAAAAAGCATATTGCACAAATACGGCGGCGTTAAGTTGTGCAAAGAGCGGATTTTTTCATTTTTCTAAAAACGCATTGTTAATTGTGTACAATTATGTTATACTTATCTGGTGAGATTCTATAAACTTGTCAAATTTGTATGATCTCGTAGAAGTACGACTTAATTTGAAGGGAGTTTTTTCTTTTGAAACAATACGACGCGAAAAAAATTATTAATATCGCGCTTGCGGGTCACAGCGGCTGCGGCAAAACCTCGGTCGCGGAGTCCATTCTCTACCTCGCCAAGGCGAGCGACAGACTGGGCAAGGTTGCCGACGGCAACACCACCCTTGACTTTGACAGTGAGGAAATTAAGCGCCGGGTGTCCCTGATGACGGCTGTTGCGCCCATAGAGTGGAAGGGTTCCAAAATCAACATTATCGACACCCCCGGTCTTTTTGATTTTGCCGGCGGAGTCGCCGAGGGAATGCGCGCCGCCGACACCGCGCTTATCGTGGTTTCCGGCAAGGACGGCGTTAACGTAGGAACCGAAAAGGCTGTTGAGGCGGCTAATGAAGCGGGTCTCACCAAGATGTTCTTCGTAAACGGTCTTTGCGACGAGGACGCGCGCTTCTACCGCGTGTTTGAGAACCTTAAATCCACCTTCGGACCTTCTGTATGTCCCGTTGTGGTCCCTTATATTGTTGACGGAAAAGCCAACACATACGTAAACCTGTTTGACTACAAAGCATATGAGTACAGCGCCAACGGAACTGCAAAGCCCACCGCTCTTCCCGACATGGGCTCCCGGTTGGAGGGTCTGCGCGAGGCTATCAAGGAAGCCGTTGCCGAGACCAGCGAGGATCTGCTCGACAAGTTCATCATGGGCGAGGAGTTCACCCCCGAGGAAATCATTTTAGGCGTATCTCAGGGCGTTAAGGACGGCACTATCTGCCCCGTATTCTGCGGCGACGCTCAGAGCACCTTCGCTATCGACCAGTTCCTCAACAGCCTCACATGGCTCGCTCCTTCAGCGGCTGTAAAGGGCGAGGAAATCGGTGTTGACCTCGACGGCGAGCCTGTAGAGATCAGCGTTAATTCCGACGCGGCGACAGCGGCTATCGTCTTTAAGACCGTTGCCGACCCGTTCATCGGCAGACTTTCATATGTTAAGGTTGTTTCGGGAAAAATCTCTCCCGATATCCCCGTTTTGAATATGCGCACCGGTTCACCCGAAAGAATTACAAAGGTTCTCACCATGACCGGCAAAAAGCAGGCCGACACCAATTACATCGGTGCGGGCGACATCGGCGCTATCCCCAAGCTTGTCTCCACGAAGACGGGCGACACTCTTTGCTCTCCGCTCAGAAAGGTTATCCTCGAAGGAGTTAAGTACCCCGTATCAAGCTATTCAATGGCTATCTATCCCGCCAAGAAGGGTGACGAGGATAAGGTTGCGCAGGCTGTAGGCAAGCTTGCCGATGAGGATCCCACAATAAGATTCGAGAGCAACCACGAAACCCACGAAATGGTTATTTCGGGTCTCGGCGAGCAGCACCTTGATGTTGTTATCTCCCGTCTTAAATCCAAATACAATGTTGAAGCGAAGCTTCAGAAGCCGAAGATCGCTTACCGCGAGACTATCCGCAAGAAGGTAAGCGCTCAGGGACGCTACAAGAAGCAGAGCGGCGGTCACGGTCAGTTCGGCGACGTTTGGATCGAGTTTGAGCCGTTTGATACCGAGAACCTTGAATTTGCCGAGAGAGTTGTCGGCGGCGCGGTTCCCAAGAACTTCTTCCCGGCTGTAGAAAAGGGTCTGCGCGACGCTATCAAGAAGGGCGTTTTAGCGGGCTATCCCACCGTTGGCATAAAGGCTACGCTTTACGACGGTTCCTACCACCCCGTAGACTCATCGGAAATGTCCTTTAAGACAGCGGCTTCCCTCGCTTACAAGAACGGTATCCCCAACGCTATGCCCACACTGCTTGAGCCCATCGGCAGCCTCAAGGCTACCGTGCCCGATGGAAACATGGGCGACGTAATGGGCGAGGTCAACAAGCGCCGCGGCAGAGTTATGGGTATGTCCCCCGCAGGCAAGGGTATGCAGGTCGTAGAGGCTGAGGTTCCCATGGCTGAAATGGCGGACTTCGCGACATTTATCCGTCAGATCACCCAGGGCAGAGGCTCCTTCGAGTTCTCGTTCGTTCGTTATGAGGACTGCCCCGCGAACGTAGCTCAAAAGGTTATTGAAGCGGCAAAGGCAGAAGCAGAAGAATAATTATAATATTTCGTTGATTTCATCTCCATAATAGAGATGTATGTTGAAACACAACAGCCCGAAATTCCCTTTTTAACCGAATTTCGGGCTGTCTTTTTTTAAAGGGTTTGGGCTTTAGTGCATTTCGGTCAATTGATGTTTGGGAGGAAAATGTATAATTTGTTTTTGAACGCCGAGTCAGCGGTTCCTGCGGCTTTTAACGGAACCGGTATATTCATCTTTTTGGATTGCGCTGCGGTGATTGCTTTGCTTATGGTGTCGCGCTTTCATATTTTTGAAAAGCTCGGCTTTTCGGGCGGTACCGGACTTATCCCGTTTCGCAGCGACTTTTTGCTGTACAGAACCTTCTGGAATAAAAAGCCGTTTTTTGTGTTGATCATATCGCTTGGATCTTATTTGCTTATATGTTGTTCTTTGATTTTTATAATGATTATTAATGCATTTATTACAATGGCGCGCGTTGCAGCGTCAGCTGCTTCTACCATTTTTAAAGGCATCATAAATATCCCCACTACGCATGAAAACGAAGTTGAAGCAATGAATTTCGGGTCCTATGATGTTTCCATTAGAGTGCTTACAATTCTGGTTGCAGTTATTATTACCGTGATAACGCTTCTTTTGAACGTCCGTATTGCGAGGGCTTTCGGAAAGGGGATAGGATTTGCTATTGGGATGACTTTTATTCCGGTAGTATTTTTCCCGATTTTAGCGTTTAACAAAAATATAGAACTGATTATTGATAATAATGAAAAAAACGGAACAGAGCAAACAAAAATAGAATAGAATAAAGAATAGACCGATTCAAACTCAAACGGGTTTTGAATCGGTCTTGGTTATATTTCCGGATGGGAATTTTAATCTGCTATGCACTCGTCAAGCGCTTTGATAATTGCAGCCTTGTCCATTTTTCTTCCGATGAATACAAGCTTGTTTACTCTGTCTCCGTAAACAGGGTGCCATGCTGCGGCGATGTCGGGATTCATGGCGAGAATCTCTTTGCGGTCCTCTTCGGGGAAAGCCGCTATCCAGTCGCCGTCGTCGGTGGCGTATTTCTGCTTGCCGCTCTGCTCAAATATGAACGCGGTGTTGGGCGCTTCGGTGATCCAGAAAAGACCCTTTGCGCGGATGACCTCTTTCGGCCAGTTGTTAAAAATAAATTCCTCGAATTTCTCTTTGTTGAACGGCTTTACGTTCTGATATACAAAGGTGCCGATGCCGTATTCCTCGGCTTCGCCTTCCTCGTGATGATGGTGGTGATGGTGGTGATGACCGTGATGCTCATGCTCTTCATCGTGGTCGTGATGATGCTCGTGCTCGTCATCATCGTGGTCGTGATGATGGTGCTCGTGTTCGTCCTCATTGTGGTCGTGGTGATGCTCGTGCCCGTCCTCATTGTGGTCGTGGTGATGCTCATGCTCGTCCCCGTCGTCGTGGTGCTCATGCTCTTCTTCCTCACGCAGGGTTTCGGAATTCTCACCCTCAAGCTCCATAGCCTTGACCCAGCCGGCGCTCTGCATGATCTTGCGCATATCAAAGTTGTTGGTGGCAAGCACCTCGCTTACGTCGATTTTGCCGTAGCTCGTTTCAATGATTTTAGCCTCGGGCTGCAGGGCTTTTATAACCTCAAGCACAGCCTTCTTTTCCTCGGGCGTAACTAATTCGACCTTGTTGAGAATGATCGTGGTGCAGTACTCGATTTGCTGAATGAGAAGATTTTCGATGTCCTCCTCGTCGAGGTCGTCGTTGAGCAGCGCCTTGCCCGAGCCGAACTCGTCAGCCATTCTCTTTGCGTCAACAATGGTCGTAATGCTGTCGAGATAAGCAACGGCGGGCAGCTTAGCCTGCTGCTGGGTGCCGTCGAGCATACAGATCGAACCCGCTATCGGACCCGGCTCGCAAATGCCCGACGCCTCGATAAGAATATAGTCAAAGCGTTTTGATCTTGCAAGCTCGATGATCTGCTTCATCAAATCGACCTTGAGCGTGCAGCAAATGCAGCCGTTTTGGAGCGGAACAAGATTGTCGTCCTTCTGTGTAACGGCTCCGCCCTTCGCGATCAAAGAGGCGTCGATATTGACCTCGCCGATGTCGTTGACGATAACGGCGACCTTGTAGCCCTCCTGATTCGCAAGAATGTGATTCAATACTGTGGTCTTGCCCGCGCCTAAATAACCGGTCAGCAGCGATACGGGAACAAGCTTGCGTTGCTTCTTTTTAAACATAATTATTCCTCCTGTCTGTTTTCCACTCCATATAATAACGCTTTTGGCGGGATTTTGCAAGTATAAATAGTAAAAAAGAAGCAGAACCGTTTAAACAGGCTCTGCTTTGAAATGTCGATTCAACGTAATTTTTTGAAAAATGAAGTCAGCAGCTCCGAGCATTCATCGCGCAAGATGCCGCCCTCGCATTTCGGCTTGAAGCCGTAGGGTAGTTCAAACAGGTTTGTCACCGTGCCGCAGGAGCCGTTTTTAAAATCATACGCGCCGAAATAAACATTCGGGATATGCGCGTTTATGATCGCGCCCGCACACATGGGGCACGGCTCAAGCGTCACATAAAGCTCGCAGTTCCAAAGCCTCCAGCCGCCCAACGTGCGGCACGCATTGTTGATCGCGTCTATCTCGGCGTGCATAAGCGCGTTTTTGCTTTTTTCCCTGCGGTTCCTGCCCGCGGCTATTAGCTTGCCGTCCCTGACGATCACCGCGCCTACGGGCACCTCATCGTCGTCATAGGCTTCCCGTGCCGCTTCGAGCGCCGCCTTCATGTATTTTATTTTTTCGTCCGTATTGTTCATTTGGTTACATAAAAAGGTGGTTCAGCATATCCTCGGGCATCAGATTAAGTATCATTTCAGACGCGAACACCGACAGCGAAATGATAACGCCCACCGAGGTAAAGCAGGTGATCAGCTTTTGCTTAAGCGTGAGGAAGCTTTCCTCGGCAATGCCTTCCGTATCGCTCTCAGTGATCCGGAAGAAGTCTTTATCGGTTTGACTGAGATAGATGTAAGACAAAATTCCGATAACGCAAATCATTGAAATTATCGAGATTCTTATTATGGTGACGGTTCCGTCGTCAAGTCCTGCTCCCGAGCTGAGCATATCGGTTGAAACAGCGTAAAAGTTGTTGAGGAAGTGAATGATGATCGACGGAACGATCGAGTTTGCCTTGCAGTCCACAAAAGCGAAAATCAAGCCGAGTGTAAAGGCGAAAACGATTTGAGTGGTGTTGCCGTGCATTGCTCCGAACAGCACAGAAGATGAGATGATAGCGAAAGCGTCTCCGTATTTGCGCATTACGTTCATAAAAATGCCTCTGAACGCAAGCTCTTCGGCAAATGCCGGCATAAACGCGGTCGATATGACATACAGAATCATTTCGGGAACAGAATGAGTTGAGGTAGTCATCGAAACCGAGTTTTTAAGCTCGAAAAACGAGATGTTGCTGTCGAACATGGCGGCAAGCTGATTGGCGAGCATAGCCGCTCCCATACCTAATAGCACCATGGGAATCAGCTTGTTCATCGGCACGCGGCTGTTTGTAAGATTCGAGCTGAGTTTTCTGCGCGATATGATTTTGTAGAAAAAGGCAGCGATAAGAGCGGACGCTATCCCCGCAAGAATCTGAATCAAAAACAGCATAGAAGTGCGGTTTTCTGACGTTATAGCGTTGAATCGAACAAGAAGATCGCTCGTCAGATAAGCCGCAACCTGCATTAAAAGAAAATAAACCAGCACAAAAAATCCGAGACCGTTTGACGCTTTGCGCAG
Source organism: uncultured Ruminococcus sp. (assembly GCA_902777275.1). Taxonomy (GTDB): domain Bacteria; phylum Bacillota; class Clostridia; order Oscillospirales; family Acutalibacteraceae; genus Ruminococcoides. The sequence continues at coordinate 72,058 of CACYTI010000002.1, forward strand.
GGAGCGTTTTTGCTGTTGCTGCGGCGTTAACACGGGAGCCGGCGGGGGATAGGGCGGGTACTGTGTATTAGGCGGGTAATTCCGATTTTGCGGATAAGGTTGGTTCTGCGCCGGACGCGGCGTTGTATTTTGATAATAATTCTGCATATAATCACTCCGATTATAATTGTATCATAATAATGCGGACTTTTCAAGACAGAATATAAAAGGAAACAATAATTGCGGGTCGATTCATACATTTCAAACCTTTCGGCTTTTGACATTACAAGAATGTAAATTGACAAAAAAATGTTTTGGTGGTAAATTAACAATGTATAATTGTGTACTAAAAACAGAGGATCTGTAAGGAGAACGGCGCATTATGATTACAGCTATGTTGTTTGCCGGCGGCAGCGGCGTTAGAATGGATTCTTCCGATTTGCCCAAGCAGTTTTTGGAGGTCGGAGGAAAGCCTATAATCATACACACCATGGAGCATTTTTCAAAGCACCCGATGGTTGACGCTTTGGTCGTTGCCTGCAAGGAGGATTGGATCGACTACCTGAACGGTTTGATTAAGCAATTCAACGTTCAAAAGGTAAAAAAAGTCGTTCCCGGCGGACCGAGCGGCTTCGCGTCGATACACAACGGAGTAATGGCAACCGCCGAGTTTTCTCTTGACGGCGGCGACTTGATTTTGATTTGCGACGGCGTGCGCCCTATACTCTCCGACAGGCTGATAACCGACTGCATTGAGCACACCAAAAAATACGGAACCGCTGTCCCTGTAGTGCCGAGCATAGACTCGCTGCTTTACAGCACCGACGGAGAGACCTGCTGCAAGAGCTATGCACGCGACACAATGTTCATCACTCAGGCGCCCCAGGGCTACACAATGGAGCGTATCATGTGGGCGCACGGCGAGGCGTATAGGAGAGGGATTTTAAATCCCGTGTCTTCAAGCGAGCTTTTTATCGAGTTGGGTGAGACCGTTCACCTGTTCAAGGGAGAGCGTTTTAATATTAAGGTGACAACTCCCGAGGACTTGATTGCTCTGCGCTCGCAGTTCTATTACGAGAATTACAAGAAATTTGCCAAGGAAGAGCTAAAGTATGGATTATAAAGTCAAGGCTTGCGTAACGCCGCGGGTTTACGCTGACTTAATTGAAACAGCGGAGTCGGGATTGGATTTTTCCGCAATGAAAAACAGCGTCGTGCTCATAACGGGAGCGGGCGGATTCATCGGGTTTTACCTCACGGCGGCTTTGCTGCTTCGCAACGATCTGCACGGCGACGGTATAACCGTTCAGGCTTTGGTCAGGAACAGGGAAAAAGCCGAAAAAAAGTTTGGAAGGCTGCTTGACAGGGATGACCTGACGCTTTGCGTGCAGGACGTGACCGAGCCTATCAAAGCAGGCAGCGCGGATTTTGTGATCCACGCCGCGAGTCAGGCGAGCAATATCCAATTTGAGACCGACCCTGTAGGCACAATTAACGCGAATCTCACGGGCACCGCGAACGTGCTCGAATTTGCGAAGAAAAGCGGTTCAAGGGCTGTTTTGGTGGTGTCGAGCCTCAAGGTTTACGGAGCGGTTTACGGCGACAGGGATAAATTGACCGAGGAAGACAACGGCTACATTGATTTCACCTCATATAAAAACTGCTACGCCATGGGCAAAAGAGCTTCCGAAACGCTCGCGTCAAGCTATTATAAGGAATACGGAATGAGCGTAAAGCTTGCGCGACCGTCGTATATTTACGGCGCGAGCTCGCTTGATGACGACCGCGTCTGGGCGCAGTTTATCGCAAACGCGGTGCGCGGAGAGGACATTTTGCTCAAATCAAACGGAGCGGTCAAACGCTCATTCTGCTACGTGAGCGACACGGCGTCGGCTTTGCTTTATATTTTGCTGAATGGAGAAATCGCCTTCCCGTACAATATTTCAAACGAAAGCTCCGACGTGACGATCAGGGGCTTCGCGAAAAAAGCCTGCGAGGTCTTTCCCGAAAAGCACATGAAATTAGCTTTCCAAAACCCCGAGGATGAAAAGGAGCCCGAGGAGCTGAAAACGCCGCTGACGCAGATTCCCGAAATCCTCGACAGCACAAAACTCCGCGCGCTTGGCTGGCAACCGCGGGTGGATTTGGCTGAGGGAATAAAAAGGTCGGTTGAAATTCTTACGGAATAGCTTTTGATCAGTGTGGAGTTGGCTTTATCCCTTCCTTCAACGATGCGTTCTGGCGCGGGAATTGGAGGAAGGGTTTTTATGATGTTTATACTCTTATCAAATAAAACCATTTAACGTCTGCCGCATAAAATTCCGCATGGCAGTATTGTCATCCTCGGAAGGCGACAGCCTTTCTGTATCCTCCGCCTTGCTCCGCGAAATTTTTTGCTGACATCTGTTTTAGATCGTTTTAATTGAAAATAGTTTCAGAAGACCGGATCGCCTGTCTGCTCAGCTGACCGCGGTTGCAGGTTCTTTCAGCAATACTGCCGACGTTTGCACTCTCTGTGTCTGTTTCTTTATGACGAATATAGATTAAGGCGAATTATTTCGGCGGTTTCTTGACAATGACGGCGTATATATGGTATTATTACAGGGTATAAAGCATATTTGGAAGGGGACGGGGTATTATGAATACCGCTTTGATTTTGGCGGGCGGTTCGGGAACCAGAATGGGGATCGATTGTCCCAAACAGTTTTTAACGGTCCGGAACAAGCCGATCATTTCATACTGCTTTGATATTTTTCAGAACCACAGCGAAATCGACGCCATGGTTGTCGTCGTCAGCGACGAGTGGCGTGACTTTGTTGAGGAAAGCGCCCGTAAGTACGGAGTTGACAAGCTTTGCGGCTTTGCTCCTGCGGGAAAGACCCGTCAGCACTCGATCTACAACGGTTTGAAGTGTATTGCGGAAAACTGTCCCGATACGGATATCGTGATCGTTCACGACGCGGCGCGTCCGCTCGTTTCGGATAAAATAATCTCTGACTGTATTCAGGGCGCGACAGAGTATGACGGCGCGATGCCTGTTATCTCCGTAAAGGATACGGTTTATCAGAGCAAGGACGGAAAAACCATTGACCACCTGCTCAAAAGGAGCGAGCTTTTCGCGGGACAGGCTCCCGAAAGCTTTAAGTTCAAAAAATATTATCAGATACATAACGAGGTAACGGACGAGGAGATCGGCTCCACTGCGGGAAGCAGCGAAATAGCTTACCGCCACGGAATGGAGATCCGCATGGTGAGCGGAAGCGAGCGCAACCTTAAAATTACCACGATCGAGGATTTGGAAACATTTGAGGCTATACTGAGGGGTGAGATTTGATATGGAAACAATGAAAGCGAGAGTTTTGAGAGAAGTCGGCAATTTGGAATACTGCGATTACCCTATGCCCGAGGTCAAGCCCGACGAGGTGCTTTTCAGAGTGCGCGCCTGCGGCGTATGCGGCTCCGATATTCCGAGGATTTTCGTAAACGGAACCTACCATTTCCCCACGATACCCGGGCATGAGTTCGCGGGCGAGGTCGCGGGAGTCGGAGATGAAAAGAACAAAGACCTCATCGGAATGCGCGCCACGGTATTTCCGCTCATTCCTTGCAGACATTGCGAAAACTGCAACAACGGCAGCTACGAGATGTGCAGCGGATATGATTATCTCGGCTCCAGAAGCGACGGAGCCTACGCCCAATATGTCCGCGTGCCTGTATGGAACCTTGTTCCGATCCCGGACAACGTAAGCTTTGAGGTCGCCGCTATGACCGAGCCGTGCGCCGTAGCCCTCCACGCGCTCAGACGCGCTCAGATCGAGGTCGGCGACAACGTTGTTATCTTCGGTCCCGGCACTATCGGAATGCTTATCGCTCAGTGGGCGAGAGCCTGGGGCGCCAGGGTCCTGCTTGTGGGAACCGACGTGAACAACTGGGATTTTATCGAGAGTCTCGGCTTTACGGAATACTGCAACTCCTCCCGTGAGAACGCGATAGAATGGGTAAAGGCAATGACGGACGGAATAGGTGCCGACGTCGCGATAGAAGCGGTCGGAATACCGCTCACAGCGTGCAACTGTCTTGAGGCGGCGGCTTCGGGCGGCAGAGTGATTTTTGTGGGCAACCCTCACGGCGACTTCACCTTCCCGCAGAACACCTACTGGCAGATACTCAGAAAACAGCTTTCGATTTATGGCACATGGAACTCAAGCTACAGCGACACGCACAAAAGCGACTGGAAAATGGTCGTCAACGCGCTGTCAAAGTGCGTTATAAACGCTGAAAAGCTGATAACTCACCGATTCTCCCTTGCCGACATGGATAAAGGACTCGAAATAATGAAAAACAACACCGAATTTTTCGCAAAGGTAATGGTCATCACGGACTGACTGCCGTTACCCGAAAACATAGATTGGAGCAACTATGAGAGGAATGCTGTCTCCGTCGCTTATGTGCGCTGACGTGCTCAACCTTCAGCGCGATTTGACGGTGCTGGACAAGCTGGATGTTGATTACATTCATCTTGATTTTATGGACAATCATTTTGTTCCCAACATCACCTTGGATCCGGATTTGATCAGAAAAACCAAATCCGTGCTGAGGCACATGAAAAGGGACATACATATAATGGCGTTTGAGCCTGAAAAATATTTTGACCGCATGGATATCGGCGCGGGAGATATCGTATCGGTTCACTATGAAGCGTGCGAAAATCTTTCCGATGTTTTAGCCGAGATCCGCAGAAGGGGCGCGTCTCCGTTTATCGCGATAAGCCCGGATACGAAGCCCGAGGTTTTAACGGATTATCTCGATCAGATAGACGGCGTGCTCGTTATGACCGTTTATCCCGGCTTTGCAGGACGGCCCATTGTTGAAGGCAGCTTTGAAAAGCTTGCTGCCGTGAGAAAGCTTATCGACGACAGCGGCAGGAAGCTTATTATGGAGGTTGACGGCCATGTAAGCTGGGATTTATGTCAGAGAATGCGTTCATGCGGCGCGGACATTTTTGTGGCGGGTTCATCCTCACTGTTTCAGGAGGGGCTTGACTTGAGCGAGGCAGTGGCTAAAATGTCCGAATTGGTAAAATAATATGCCGCCGCGCCTGCTGTCGGGCGCACAGCGGTCAGCATAAGAAGTTTGGGGTGTTTTTGTGGAATACCGGATTGAAGTTAAGGAGCTGCTGATAGTCGATGATAAAATGACCCTTACGATTTTGGGCACTGTTACCGACGAGGCTATCAATTCCCACTTTGTTTCAAAACCAAAGCTTACCTTATATTTTACAAACGGAAAAGAAGACAGGCGGATTCCCTTTGTGTTGTCAAACGTGATACATACCGAAGGAAAATGCTATTTTTCGGGTCGATATACCTACAGGCTTGACCTGCTGTTCTGGAAAACCCGCGCGGATTACCTTCCGTTTGATATGTATTTCAATTTTGGTTTTGTTGATTTTTATGAGGAGAAAATACGCATCAACATGGAGCCCGAGCTGTTCTGTGCCGAAAGCAGAATGTTCAGGTTCGTAAACAGAGGCAGCCGCTATTCCTTTATACCGGACAAACGGGCGATCCTTCAATCGCCGCTCAGAAGATTTTTTGTGAAATTTTTCCATGGAGTGGTAAAATTCATCGAATATATCATCGCGATCGCGATGTTCCCGCTGTTTGTCATCGAGTCGATCCTCCACTTTACGGGCGTTCTGCGTATGCCGGCGCGCTTCAACGACGAAAGCAAGCCGATGCGGTTTTTCGCGTTTGTGTTCTGGCGATTTTCAAATACCGCGAACTGCAAGGTGTCGATGTGGACATTTAAGCGGTGGGTGTTTAAAAGATTTTACGGCTTCTTTAAGCTGTTCAAGGTAAAGAAGAACAAAATCACTTTTATTTCGCTGAGAAGAACCGACATTTCGGGCAACTTTGCCTTTATATATGATAAAATCAAGGACGACAAAAGCCTTGACCTTCACTTTATACTCAACGAGCATACAGTGTCTTACATGACCTTAAAAGAAATAATTGATTTCACAAAATCCTGCGCCACAAGCAAGATAGTTGTGCTTGACGAGTTCACGCCGATGATCCACTACATCGACCTCAAAAAGGAAACCAAGCTGTTCCAGCTTTGGCACGCCTGCGGAGCCTTCAAGACCTTCGGGTTCACGCGGCTTTCCAAACCAAAGGGCTCGCCGCAGACCACGCGCAACCACAGAAGCTACGATTACGTTACCGTAAGCTCGACCTTCTGCAAAAAATGCCACTCTGAGGGCTTCGGTATATCTACCGACAACGTTGTTGCAACGGGGATCCCGAGAACCGATGTGTTCTTTGACGAGGATTACAAAACCGAAGCGAGATACAAATTCTTTGAGGCGCACCCCGAGTTTATGGGCAAGCGGATAATACTTTTCGCCCCGACCTTCAGGGGAAACGTAAAGGAAACCGCGTTTTATCCCACCGAGATGTTTGACATTGCAAGGGTTTGCAGGAGCATTCCCGACGACTACGCGATAATCGTCAAGCACCATCCATTTGTAAACGATGTTCAGCCTATTCCCGAGGAGCTTTCGGACAGAGTTATCGACCTCTCAGAGGATACCGAGCTTAATGACCTGCTGTTTATCACTGATGTGATAATCACCGACTATTCATCGTTGGTGTTCGAGGCGTCGCTGCTCTTCATCCCGATGATCTTCTATGCCTTCGATTTGGAGAAGTATATAAACAGCCGCGATTTCTACTTTGATTTCAAAAAGTACGTCCCCGGCAAAATAGCTTATTCGCTCGACGATATCATAAATGCGATCAATAACAAGGATTTCTGTACTGAGAAGATAGGTCCGTTTGCCGATATGTTCTTTGATTACCGCGACGGAAAGTCAACCGACAGAGTCGTAAAGCTTTTGTACGATAATTTGGTATAAATCAAAAATAACACAAATTAACACTTGACAAAATCGGATAGCTGTACTATAATAGTCAGGAAAATAAAGCAAAGCGGAAATGCTTTCACCTGCGGGGTATCGTCTGCGCGGGTCAATACAATGGCTGTTATGGCATAATTATGTATTGAGTGCGGACGGAAGTATTTCTGTCCGCATTTATTATTTTGCTTTGGAGGTGCTCAATCATCGGCAAGAAAGAAAACAACACTCAAATCAACGAAGAGATCCGTGACAAGGAACTGAGAATCATCGGCTCCGACGGTCAGCAGCTCGGTATTATGTCGGCAAGGGAAGCGCTGAATATCGCTGAACAAAAAAACCTTGATTTGGTAAAAATCGCGCCGCAGGCAAATCCGCCCGTGTGCAAAATCATGGACTACGGCAAATATCGCTTTGAACAGGCAAAAAGAGAGAAAGAAGCAAAGAAAAATCAGCATATCGTCGAAATCAAGGAAGTAAGACTCTCCCTTAATATCGACACACACGATTTTAACACCAAGCTCAACAACGCTCTCAAGTTTATTAAGCACGGCGATAAGGTCAAGGTGTCCATCCGTTTCCGCGGACGCGAAATGGGTCATCCCGAAATCGGTCTTAATACCATGAAGCGTTTTGCAGATGCGTGCTCAGAGGTCGCGGTCGTTGAAAAACCCGCCAAGCTTGAGGGTCGCAATATGTTGATGTTTCTTGCGCCAAAGCCCAACAAGTAAGTAATCAATTAAGGAGGATAATATATTATGCCTAAGATCAAAACCCACAGCGGTGCCAAAAAACGTTTTAAACTTTCAAAAAACGGTAAGGTTATTCGTGCGCACGCCAATAAGAGTCACATTCTGAACAAAAAGACAAGAAAGCGCAAAAGAGGTCTGCGCCAGACTGTTGTTGCAGACGTAACAAATACTCCTCAGATCAAGCGCCTTATTCCGTATAAATAATAGGAAAACAGTCTGACAATCAATTTCAATAATATCGGAGGTAACATACAATGGCACGAGTAAAAGGTGCGATGATGACTCGCAAAAGAAGAAAAAAAGTTTTAAAGCTTGCCAAGGGCTATTGGGGTGCGAAATCCAAGCATTTTAAAATGGCTAAGCAGGCTGTTATGAAGTCCGGCAACTACGCTTATGTAGGCCGCAAGCAAAGGAAGAGAGATTTCCGCCGCCTGTGGATCACCCGTATTTCCGCCGCCTGCAAAGCAAACGGCACCAACTATTCCACGTTTATGAACGGTCTTAAAAAGGCTGATATCGTGCTCAACCGCAAGATGCTTTCCGAGATCGCTATTTCCGATCCCGCTGCTTTCACCGAGCTGGTTGAAAAAGCAAACAACGCGTAAAAAATTATTTAAAACGGCATTTAACAGCGTTTGGTTTTCCCAAACGCTTTTGCTGTATTCGGAGAACGGTATATGGAAAAGCTGACAAGCAAGGATAACGCTAATATCAAAAATGCTGCCAAGATAATCAAAAGCGCCAAATTCAGAAAGCAGACGGGGCTTTTTGCCGCCGAGGGTCTTCGCGTCTGCGTTGACGCGGTTCGCAGCGGAGCCGAAATATACACTTTGTTTTTGACGGAGGAAGCGCTTGAAAAGCACGCGGCGGAATGCAGCGAACTGACCTCAGCAGCGAAAAAAACCTTTCTTATAACTCCTCAGCTCTTCGCGCGAATCAGCGACACCCAATCGCCTCAGGGCGTTATGGGCATAATAAAAACACTTGACAAAAACTCTCTTTTTGATACAATAAACAATGGCGGAAAATTTCTTGCGCTTGATAATGTTCAGGACCCCAACAATCTCGGCACTATTTTAAGATCGGCTGAGGCGTTCGGGGTTTCGGGCGTTATTCTCTCCCGCGACTGTTGCGACGCTTTCGGACCAAAGGTGGTGAGGGGGAGTATGGGCGCGATTTTCAGGCTTCCGCTGCTTTCGGTTGACAGCCTGCCGGAATGGTTCGCGCTGCATCCGTCGCTCAATACATTCGCTGCGGTGCCCGACAGTTCCGCCGAGCCGGTTACGAAAATCTATTTTGAGGAACCGTGTGCGGTGGTTATCGGAAACGAGGGTAACGGGATACGTCCCGAAACCGAAAAGGTCTGCAGCCGCAGGATAACAATTCCTATGAACGGAAATGCGGAGTCGCTCAACGCCTCTGTCGCCGCCGCGATTCTCATTTGGGAAATGGTAAAGTAAATGATTTCTGCAAACGCCGCTTACTGGATCATGCTGACTCAGGCGCTCGGCTACAACAATCCAAAAATAAAAAGATTAACTGAATTGTATGAAGATATCGGCTCGTTTTTCACTGCCGGTGAAAACGAGTGGCGCTTATGCGGCATTTTTACTGTGAGAGACATGGAAAAGCTCGAAAAAATGAACCGCCGTAATGCCGACAGAGTTATTGACCGCTGCGTTCAGCTCGGCTATTCTGTGCTGACTATCGACGACCCCGCTTATCCCGAGTGTCTTTATCATATCTACGCGCCGCCGGCGGTGCTCTATGTGAAAGGAGCCTTGCCCGATTTGGACAACCTACTGTCGGTCGGGATAGTCGGAACGCGCCGTGCCTCGCGCTTCGGCGTGGAAAACTCATACAAAATAGCCTACGCCCTTTCAAAATGCGATACAGTTATCGTCAGCGGAGGCGCGCTCGGAGTGGACTGCGCTTCTCACAGGGGAGCCCTTGCGGCAGGTGGGGTGACCGTCTGTGTTCTCGGCTGCGGCATCAACAGCCGTTATCTCAGAGAAAACGAAAAAATGCGTGACGCGATCACAGGCAAGGGAGCGGTCATTTCGGAATATCCGCCCGACACGGAACCGAGGGGCTTTCACTTTCCCGCGAGGAACAGGATAATAGCCGCGCTTTCCGACGGCGTGCTCATTATTGAGGCGGGCGAGAGAAGCGGATCGCTTATAACCGCCGACTTCGCACTTGAAATGGGCAAGGATGTGTTTGCCCTTATGGGAAACAACGGTCCCAAAACCGAAGGCTCAAACGGCCGCATAAAAGAAGGCAGCGCGGTTCCGATAACCGATTTTATGGATATTTTAGTTTACTACAGCCGTGCAGACGACAGCTCAGGCGGCGACAAGGTCGAACTTGAAGATATCATTTTTTCGGATATCGAGGCAGTTCCCGTAAAAAAGGGAGAGAACACGGCTGCAAAGAAAAATGACAAAGCATTTGCAAAGCCGCAGAAAAAGAGCGATGCGGTCGCAAATAAGGATAATAAGAAAAACACCGAAACGCCGAAGCCAAAACACAGAAACGACGTAAATTTGAAGGGCGACGCCGGAATAATTTATGATTATCTCTCAGCCGAGCCCGTTCATATAGATAAAATCGCGGACGATCTGGGGTTGTCCGTCGGAAGGGTGCTCGGCATCCTTACCCTGCTTGAGGTTCAGGGACTTGTCCTTGCGCTTCAGGGCAGGAACTATGTTCTGAAATAGGAGGAAATTCATGTCAGATTTGGTAATTGTGGAGTCCCCCGCCAAAGCTAAGACGATCAAAAAATATCTGGGCAACAATTATGAGGTGGTAGCCTCAATGGGACACGTTCGCGATTTGCCCAAGGCGAGACTCTGCGTTGACATCAAAAACGACTTTGCCCCAAAGTATGACATTATAAAAGGCAAGGAAAAGCTTGTAAAAGAGCTGAAGGATCTTGCCGGTCACAGTGACAGCGTCTATCTCGCGACCGACCCCGACCGCGAGGGAGAGGCGATTTCATGGCATTTGGCATATATTCTGGGCTTGCCCGAGGATTACTGCCAGCGCGTGGAATTCAACGAAATAACAAAAACAGGCGTTCAAAACGGCATGGCGCACCCCAGAGCCATAAACGGGGATTTGGTAAATGCCCAGCAGGCGCGCCGCGTGCTCGACCGTCTTGTAGGCTACAAGCTCAGCCCGTTTATCTCACAGAAAATAAGACGCGGTCTTTCCGCAGGCAGGGTCCAGTCCGTGGCTCTGCGGATCATTGTTGACCGCGAAAACGAAATAAGAAAATTCAAGCCCGAGGAATACTGGACGATAGACGCGAAGTTCATTCCCAAGGGCAGCAGAAAAACCTTTGCCGCCTCGCTTTATGCCGACAAAAACGGCAAGCTGAAAATCCAGAATCAGGAACAGGCTGACAAAATCGAAGCCGATTTACAGGACGCGGAATACACTGTTACAAAGGTGAAAAACGGCACCCGCAAAAAATCACCCGCGCCGCCCTTTATCACCTCTACTCTTCAGCAGGAAGCTTCACGAAAGCTCGGCTTTCAGTCGCGCCGCACAATGCGCGTGGCTCAGGAGCTTTACGAGGGCGTTGAAATAGAGGGAATGGGTGCAACGGGTCTTATCACCTATATGCGTACCGACTCTCTGAGAATCTCCGATTACGCCATCGGCGAGGTCACGAATTATATCCGCGGAGAATACGGCGACAAATATCTTCCGCCCAAGCCGCGCTTCTTCAAGTCAAGGAGCAACGCACAGGACGGTCATGAGGCGATACGCCCTTCAATGCCGTCGCTCACTCCCGACAGCATAAAGAGCAGTTTGACATCGGATCAGTACAAGCTCTACAAGCTCATATGGAGCCGATTCACAGCTTCTCAGATGGCTGACTGCATTCAGAAAACAACTCAGGCGGATATCGAGGCGAACGGCTATATCTTCAAGGCTTCGGGCTACTATGTGGATTTTCCCGGCTTCACCGCTCTTTATGTCGAGGGCAAGGACGAGGCGGAGGAAAAGTCCTCCCAGCTTCCTCCGCTTGAAAAGGATATGCCGGTGAGATGCAAGGAGCTGAAAAAGAATCAGCACTTCACTCAGCCGCCTGCAAGATATACCGAGGCTTCGCTTATCAAAACGCTTGAGGAAAACGGTATAGGCAGACCTTCTACCTACGCTGCCACGATAACGACCCTGACAAGTCGCGAATATGTGAAGCGCGAGGCAAAAAGCCTTGTTCCCACAGAGCTTGGAGAGGTCATCACAGAGCTTATGAAGGAGCGCTTCCCCGACATCGTTAACGTAAAATTCACCGCTCAGATGGAAAATGACCTTGATAAGGTTGAGAACGGGGACGTCGAGTGGGTACAGCTTCTCAAGGATTTTTACGGCAATTTTGAGCAGACGCTCAAGGATGCCAAGGCCGATATGGAGGGTGTAAAGCTAAAGCTCAAGGAAGACGAAACCGATATCGTCTGCGACAAATGCGGACGTCAAATGGTCGTGAAAATGGGCAGATACGGCAAATTCATCGCCTGCCCCGGTTATCCCGAATGTAAGAATATTTTAAAATACGTTGAAAAAACGGGCGTCACCTGTCCCAAGTGCGGCGGCGACGTGATCGTTAAGCACACAAAATCAAAGCGCGTCTTCTACGGCTGCTCAAATTATCCCAACTGCGATTTTGTAAGCTGGAACGAGCCGTCAAACGAAAGGTGTCCGCAGTGCGGTCAGATCCTTTATAAAAAGAAGGGCAAAAAGCCGACGCTCTTCTGCGCGAACACCGACTGCGGCTACAGCAAGGCTGTTAAGGCGGAAGAAAGCTGATGCGTATTAATGTTATCGGCGCGGGGCTTGCGGGCTGCGAGGCGGCTATGCAGATCGCGGATCGCGGAATCGGGGTCAATCTTTACGAGATGAAGCCTCAAAAGCGGACGCCCGCGCACAAAACCGATCTGTTTGGCGAGCTTGTTTGCTCCAACTCCCTTAAAGCTATGCGCGTTGAGAGCGCGGCAGGGCTGCTAAAGGAAGAAATGCGGCGGCTGAATTCATTTTTGATGAAGTGTGCCGACAAATGCCGCGTGCCTGCGGGCGGAGCGCTGGCAGTAGACCGCGATATTTTTGCCCGCCTTGTTACCGAGGGAATAGAAGCTCATCCGAATATAGAAGTTATTCACGCCGAGCTTACGGAAATCCCCGCTGACGGAATAACAATAATCGCCACGGGTCCGCTCACCTCGGACGACTTAGCTGAGGATATCGAAAAGCGTTTCGGCGGCTCGCTGTCGTTTTTTGACGCGGCTGCACCGATCGTCACCGCCGAAAGCGTAGATATGGATTACGCGTTCACCGCCTCGCGCTACGACAGGGGCGGCGACGACGATTACATCAACTGCCCGATGAACAAGCAGGAGTACGAGACTTTTTATCAGGCTCTCATAAATGCCGAACGCGCTCCGCTGCACGACTTTGACGTGATGAACCCGAAGGTTTACGAGGGCTGTATGCCTGTTGAGGTGCTGGCTCAGCGCGGAGAAGGCACGCTTCGTTTCGGCCCGATGAAGCCCGTCGGTCTTACCGACCCGCGGACAGGCCACAGAGCATGGGCGCTGCTTCAACTGCGAAAAGAGAATGCGGCTGGAACCATGTACAACTTGGTCGGCTTCCAGACGAATCTGAAATTCCCCGAGCAAAAGCGCGTTTTCTCGCTTATTCCCGCGCTTCACAGGGCGGAGTTCGTGCGATACGGAGTTATGCACCGAAACACGTTTATTTGTTCTCCGAGGATACTTGATTCCGACTTTTCTGTAAAAGAAAATAACAGCTTGTTTTTCGCGGGGCAGATAACGGGAGTCGAGGGCTATATGGAGAGCGCCGCCTCGGGAATAATGGCGGGGCTGAACGCCGCGCGTCGGCTTTTGGGAGAAAAGACTTTGACTCTCCCCGGCGACACAATGATCGGCGCGCTTTCAAGGTATATTTCGGACCCGAGCGTTAAAAAGTTCCAGCCCATGGGCGCGAACTTCGGCGTTTTGCCCGAGCTTGCCAAACGTCCGCGCGATAAGCGCGAGAGAGCTGCGGCGTATGCTTACAGGGCGCTCGATTCATTGGATAAATTTCTTATTGAGAATATTGGTGATTTAAATGAAAATTATAGTTGACGCGTTCGGCGGAGACAACGCTCCCCTCGAAATATTAAAGGGGTGCGCCGAGGCGGTTGAAGCTCACGGTGTGGAGATCCTCCTCACAGGCAGCGAAAAAATCATAAAGGAAACCGCCGAAAAAAACAACATTTCGCTCAATAATATGGAGATAGAGGACTGCTCCGAGGTCCTGACAATGCATGACGCGGCTGACGCCGTTATAAAGGCGAAAAAGGAAAGCTCAATGGGCGTTGGCTTCAAGCTGCTCCGCGAGGGCAAGGGAGACGCTTTTATCAGCGCGGGCAACAGCGGCGCGCTGTGTGTGGGCGCGACTCTTGCCGTTAAGAGGATCAAGGGCATAAAGCGCCCCGCGTTCGCTCCCGTGCTCCCGTCCTCTACGGGTTGCTTCATGCTGCTCGACGGCGGCGCGAATGTTGATTGCCGTCCCGAAATGCTGCGCCAGTTTGCGGTCATGGGCTCCGTGTATATGCAAAAGGTTATGAAGGTTGAAAACCCGCGCGTAGGACTTGCGAACGTCGGCACCGAGGATCATAAGGGAACCGAGCTTTACCGTGAAACCTACGCTCTGCTGAAAAAAAGCGGTCTCAACTTCATCGGCAACGTCGAGGGCAGGGATATTCCCAAGGGCGCCTGCGACGTGGTCGTTTGCGACGGATTCACGGGAAATATGATCCTCAAAACCTATGAGGGCGTTGCGTCTGTTTTGATGAACGAGATCAAGTCGATGTTTACAAGCGGTGTGAAGGGAAAGTTAGCTGCGGGTCTTATAATGAAGGATATAAAGAGTATGAAGGCGCGTTTTGACTACAACACCTACGGCGGCGCACCGATCCTCGGATCATCAAAGCCCGTTTTCAAGGCACACGGCGACTCTAAAGCCCGCACGATCAAAAATGCAATCGGTTTGTGCAGGGATTATGTGGCGGCGGACGCGATCGGAGTAATATCATCTTCTATATAAACGGAGCAATTTATGGAACTTGAAGATAAAATCGGTTATCATTTTAAAAACAAGGAGCTATTAAAGGAAGCGCTGACACATTCCTCATACGCTAACGAGCGCAGGGCTCAGCACGTAAAGTATAACGAGCGGCTTGAGTTTTTAGGGGACGCGGTGCTGTCTATCGTGGTCAGCGATTACATTTTCAAGCACTGCCCCGAGCTTCCCGAGGGCGATCTCACAAAGCTTCGCGCGACGCTTGTCTGCGAAAGATCGCTTTTTGAGTTCGCGGGTCAAATCAATTTGGGCAGCTATCTTCTGCTGAGCAGGGGAGAGCGTCACAACGGAGGAGCGGAGCGCCCGTCTATTGTTTCCGACGCATTCGAGGCGCTTATCGCCGCGATCTACATCGACGGCGGTATCGAGCCCGCCTCCAGACACATTCTGAACTTTGTGATCCCCGCTATCAAAGCCGCCAAAAGAAAGCCTGTCAAGGATTACAAAACCACCTTGCAGGAGATAATTCAGAAGAATCCGGGTGAGCGTTTGGAGTATGTCCTCGTCTCGGAGAGTGGTCCCGACCACAACAAGCACTTTGTGTTTGAGGTTCACCTCAACAGTAATATTATCGGCAGGGGCGGCGGAAAAAGCAAAAAAGAAGCCGAGCAGCAGGCGGCGCGCGAGGCGTTGGAGCTGATGGGCTATTAAACAGGGAAACGTTTCAATTTTTATTCCGCACAACGGCTGCCCTCATCAGTGCAGCTTTTGCAATCAGAAGAATATAACGGGGCAGGCATACCAACCGACCGCAGACGACGTGAAAAGAACGCTTGAACAAGCCCGGATCGATTTGGGAGAGCGCAGCCGTGAAACCGAAATCGCTTTTTTCGGCGGCAGCTTCACCGCCATCGACAGGGGATATATGATTTCTCTGCTTGAGGCGGCGCGTCCGTTCGTCGGAGTTTTTTACGGTATACGCATTTCGACCCGCCCCGACTGCATCGACGATGATATCTTAGATATTCTCGGAGCATACGGCGTGACCTCGATCGAGCTTGGCGCGCAGTCAATGGATAATTCTGTATTAGAATTAAACAAGCGCGGTCATACTGCTGAGGACGTTGCGAACGCCTCGGAAAAAATCAAAGAAAAGGGTTTTTCTCTCGGGCTTCAAATGATGACCGGGCTTTACGGCTCAACTCCAGAAAAGGATATTTACACCGCAGAGCGGTTTATTGATATCCTTCCCGATACGGTGCGGGTGTATCCGACCGTCATCATGAAAAACACCGATCTGGCGGACGCTTATCTCAGCGGCAGATTCGTTCCGTACACGCTCGACGGATCTGTGGAGCTTTGCTCGCGTATCATTCTTATGTTTGCAAAAGCCGGCATAAAACTAATAAGGCTCGGGCTGCATTATTCCGACAGCCTTGTTGAAAACAGCCTCGGCGGAAACTATCATCCCGCCTTTAAGGAGCTTTGCGAAAGCAAAATATTATACGATGCCTTTATCGAAAAGGCTTCAAAACTCAAAAGCAAAAAACTTACAGTGACTGTCAATCAAAAATCGCTCTCGAAATTTGTCGGACAGAAAAAAAGCAATCTTTTAAAATTACGGGAGCAGGGGTACGATTTGGATATTCGATTTGACAACACATTGGAAAAGTACGATTTAGGGGTATGCGATGCGACTGAAATCTCTTGAAGTCCACGGCTTCAAAACATTTCCCGATAAAACAAAGCTGTCTTTTGAAAGCGGTATCACCTCGGTTGTGGGACCGAACGGCTCGGGCAAGAGCAACATCAGCGACGCTATTCGCTGGGTGCTCGGAGAACAGTCTCCGAAAAGCCTGCGCTGCTCGCGCATGGAGGACGTTGTTTTTAACGGCACCGACAAGCGCAAAAAAACGGGCTATGCCGAGGTTACGCTCAACATAGACAACAGCGACCGCTTCCTTGACTTCAACGGCGACGAAATTGCCGTTACGCGGCGCTACTACCGCAGCGGTGAAAGCGAATATTTAATAAATAAAGCCGCCGTTCGTTTGAAGGACATAAACGAGCTTTTTATGGATACGGGTCTGGGACGCGACGGATACTCGATGATCGGACAGGGCAAAATCGACAGCATCGTTTCCTCAAAAAGCGAGGACAGGCGCGAGATCTTTGAGGAAGCGGCGGGCATTTCAAAATACCGCTACCGCAAAATCGAGGCGGAGCGCAAGCTGAAAAACACCGAGGAAAACCTGCTGAGGCTCCGCGATATCGTCACCGAGCTTGAGGAGCGCGTCGGTCCGCTCAAAAAGCAGAGCGAGAAGGCGAAGCAGTTTTTGACGCTGAGCGAGGAAAAGCGCGGGCTTGAGATCGCGCTGTGGCTGCTGACTCTCGACAACTCGCAAATGAATATCAAGGAGCAGGACGAAAAAATCGCCATAGCCAGGGCGCAGTATGAGGAAGCGGAGCAGGCGCTTGAGGATATTCAGGCGGAAACCGAGGAAAATTACCGCAAAAACGGTGTGCTCGCGGCAAAGGCGGAATCGGTGCGTTCGGGCATTACTTCGATCGACGGCGA
This sequence comes from uncultured Ruminococcus sp., assembly GCA_902777275.1. Lineage (GTDB taxonomy): Bacteria > Bacillota > Clostridia > Oscillospirales > Acutalibacteraceae > Ruminococcoides. Next base: position 89,381 of record CACYTI010000002.1, read on the forward strand.
GATCGCTGAAAAAAACGCGCAGATATCCGTAGCCGAAAACGATATCCTGCACAACAGCGAGAACATCTCGCGCGTTGAAGCCGAGATAGAACAGGCTGACAAAAGCGCGGGCGAGCTTGAAAAAACCATAGCCGAAAAGCAGGCGAAAATCGACGTTTTAGACGACGAGATCATAACAAAGCAAAAAAAATACGCCGAGTTCAGCGAACAGCTGAACGCCGTTAACAGCGATTCGGGAAAAAGCGGCGACGAGCTGCAGGAGCTCACGGCGGAGTTGTCCGTTCTAACGGCGCAGTCAGCCGACGCGCGCGTTATAGATATGACTTCAAGCAGCACGATCACCGAGCTGACTCAGCGTATTGAGTCGCTCAGAGCGACGTCGGACGAAAAAGCCGTTCAAACGGGCGAGCTTGAGCAGATGCTTGAGCGCTACCGCTTTGATATAAGCAATGCGCAGGAGGAAACCGTCTCGCTCAACAACATGATCGAGGGACTGGGAATAAAGCTTGAATCAAAAAGCCGCAGTCGCGACGAGCTGAAAAACAGCTTTGACAAGCTGACTCTCGATGTTCGCGAGCACCGCCGAAAAATTACGTTTTTGGAAAATATGGAGAGGAACCTTGAGGGATTTTCCAAGAGCGTAAAGCAGGTCGTTAACGCGTCGAAAAGCGGCAAGCTGAACGGAGTTTACGGCCCGGTTTCAAGGGTAATTTCGGTGCCGAAGCAGTATGCCACGGCAATCGAAATAGCCCTCGGAGCCGCAATGCAGAATATTGTGGTGGAAAGCGACGAGGACGCAAAGCAGGCTATCCGCTATCTGAAATCGACCGACGGCGGACGCGCGACGTTCCTGCCGCTCAACACGATAAAGACCCGCGAGCTGCACGAAAACGGGCTTTCCGAATGTGTCGGCTTTGTGGGCGTTGCAGCCGCGCTGTGCGCCTGCGACGATAAATTCAAAAATATTCTCGGCTCGCTCCTCGGAAAAATCGTAATAGCCGACGACCTCAACAGCGCTGCCGCCATAGCCAAGCGCTATTCCTACCGTTTTAAGGTGGTAACTCTCGACGGTCAGGTGGTCAACGCGGGCGGTTCGCTCACGGGCGGCTCTTTAGCGAGAAGCACGGGCGTGCTGAGCAGAGCTTCCGAGATAGCAAGGCTTAGAGAAAGCGCGGCGAGGCTCGACAAAAAGGCGGCGGAGTATGAAACAGCTCTCGGCAACACAAGTGCCGAAATCGAAGCGATAGAAGAAGAGCTTCTCAACAGCCGTTCGGAGCTTTCAAACAGACAGCAGGATTTGGCAAGGCTTGAAGCTGAAACGCGAGCCTGCGAAAACGAGATACAATCCTCACGCGAGGCGGCTGAGAACGCCGATACAGAGATACGGGAATGTCTTGACCGAATAAAGGGGCTGAAAAAAAGCCGCGGACAGGCTCGTGAAAGGTTAGCGCAGCTCAGCGTCAAAATTGCCGAAGCCGAGCAGAAGGTCAACGCCGTGACCGGAAGCCGCGCCGAGCTTACAAAGCGGCGCGAGGAGCTGACGGCTACGCTTCAGAATATACGGCTTGAAATAGTCACCGCTCAAAAAGATATCGACGCGCTCAATTCCGAGATAGTTTTCGCGAAAAACTCGGGAGCCGACGCGGAGACGCGAAAAGCAGAGCTTAACGCGCAAATAGAAGATTTCAAAAAGGCGATAGAGGAAAAGCGCGGCGAGATAGCTTCCTGCCGCTGCGTTATAGAAAATTTAAAGAACACTCAGACCGCTCACGAAAAGCAGTTGAAGGCTTTGGGCGAACAGCGCGAGCTGCTTGAAAAGCGCGGAGTTGAGATCCGCGCCGCCGAGAGAGCCAAGAACGCCGAGCGCGAAAACTCGGGCAGAGAGCTTGCAAGGCTCGAGGAGCGTAAAATCAACCTGCAAAAGGAATACGATACGATCATCTCCAAGCTTTGGGAGGAATATGAGCTGACGCGCCGCGAGGCGGAAAAGTCGGCTGTAAAAATAGACGACCGACCAAAAGCGCAAAAGCGGCTCAACTCCCTGAAGCAAAGCATTAAAGCCTTGGGCAACGTCAATGTTTCCGCGATAGAGGAATACAAGGAGGTTTCGGAGCGCTATGAGTTTATGAGCGTTCAGGTCAAGGACGTTGAGAAGTCAAAAAGCGAGATAGAAAGACTTATCACGGGGCTGACCAAGCAGATGAAAGAGGTGTTCGCGGAAAGCTTTGAGCAGATAAATCGCAACTTCACCTTTACTTTCAAGGAGCTGTTCGGCGGCGGTACCGCGTCGCTGTCGCTTGCAGACCCGGAGAACATACTGACAAGCGGCATCGACATCATCGTTCATCCTCCGGGAAAGATCGTCGTTCACCTCGACGCTCTTTCAGGCGGTGAAAAGGCGCTTGTCGCGATCGCGCTGTACTTTTCGATCATGAAGGTCAGACCCGCGCCGTTCTGCGTAATGGACGAGATAGAGGCGGCGCTCGACGATGTTAACGTCAACCGCTTTGCTGCCTATCTGCGCAGAATGACCGATAAAACACAGTTTATACTTATCACCCACAGGCGCGGAACAATGGAGGAAGCCGATGTTCTTTACGGCGTCACTATGCAGGACGAGGGCATTTCAAAGCTGCTTGAGCTTCGTTCAACCGAGGTTTCCGAAAAGCTGGGTATAAAATAGAGGAATGATATTATGGGATTATTCAAAAAAATCAAAGAAGGACTCAAAAAAACCAGAAAGGCGGTCATGGGTCAAATCGACTCCGTGATAAAGTCTTTTACAAAAATAGACGAGGAGCTTTTTGAGGAGATCGAGGAGCTTTTGGTTATGGGCGACGTGGGCGTTACCACGGCAGAAAAAATCTGTTCCGAGCTGCGCGTCCGCGTGAAAAAGCGCGGAATCACCGACCCGCAGGAAATAAACGGTCTGCTCCAGGAGATCATCACCGAAATGCTTTCGGGCGACAACGAGCTTGACATCTCAACTCAGCCGTCCATAATTCTTGTTATCGGCGTAAATGGAGTGGGCAAGACGACCACTATAGGCAAGCTTGCCAAGCAGCTTTCGGATCAGGGAAAGCGCGTTTTGCTCGCGGCGGCGGATACCTTCCGCGCGGCGGCTATCGACCAGCTTGATATCTGGGCGCAGCGCAGCGGCTGCGAGATCATAAAACAGAGCGAGGGCAGCGACCCGGCAGCGGTAATCTTTGACGCTATCGCCGCGGCGAAGGCGAGAAGAGCCGACGTTATAATCTGCGACACCGCCGGCAGACTCCACAATAAACGCCACCTCATGGACGAGTTGGCTAAAATCAATCGCATAATCGACAGGGAGCTTCCCGACGCAGCGAAGGAAAAGCTTTTGGTGCTCGACGCGACAACGGGACAAAACGCCGTAAATCAGGCGGAGCAGTTCAGACAAGCCACGGGAATAACCGGCATTGTGCTGACAAAGCTTGACGGCACCGCAAAGGGCGGCGTTGTTCTCGCTATCAAGGACGGACTCGGAATCCCCGTAAAATATATAGGCGTAGGCGAGCAGATCGACGATTTGCAGCCGTTTGACGCGCAGGACTTTGCGCGCGCGCTGTTTGACAAAACCGAAAGAGAGTGAGCGCAGTGAAATTTATTATAGCAACAAACAACGCGAAAAAGCTTGTTGAGTTAGAGCGCATTTTGAATCCGCTCGGCATCGAGGCCGTTTCCGCAAAGGATGCCGGCGTTGTGCTTGAGGAGGTCAACGAGACCGGCACGACCTTTGCCGAAAACGCTTTTATCAAGGCGAACGCGGCGTTTGAGAAAACCGGAATGCCCGCCGTAGCCGACGATTCGGGCATTTGCGTTGATGCGCTCGACGGCAGACCGGGGATATTCTCGGCGCGCTACTGCCCGGAGCTTTGCGTGACAGACGACGACAGAACACAAAGGATACTTGACGAGCTTGAGGGCGTGCCCGATGAAAAGCGCGGAGCGCACTACACCTGCGCTATCTGCTGTATCCTGCCGGACGGAAGCAAAATCGAGATAGAGGAGATCTGCGAGGGAAAAATAGGCTATGAGTTCATAGGCAACGGAGGCTTCGGATACGACCCGATTTTCATTCAGGGCGACAAAACCTTTGCACAGCTTTCGGCGGCGGAGAAGGATAAGGTCAGTCATCGCGGCAAGGCGCTCCGCGCTCTCAAGGCGAAATTAGAAGAATATTTGAAAGGATAAGCTATGCTTACAGGAAAACAAAGAGCGTATTTACGGGGACTCGCAAACAGTCTTGAGACGATCCTTATCGTGGGCAAGGGCGAGATAACCGATAACATAATAATGCAGGCGGACACAGCGCTGACCGCCCGCGAGATAATAAAGGGCAAGCGGCTTGAAACAAGTGCCTACACCGCACGCGAATGTGCCGATATCATCTCGGAAAAATGCGGAGCGGACGTTGTGCAGGTCATCGGTTCAAAATTTGTGCTTTACCGCCCGAATCCGGACGAGCCGGTAATAAGGCTGCCGAGATAGTTTGACAAATTGTCAAAATTCAGCTTTGCGGCACGAATTGCCTTAGGTATTCAGGCATTTACAGGAGTGATTTTGTGCAGGAATATGATTATAAGGACTATAAAAAAATAATACGCGAGAAGATGGGCGATTTCCGCTACACCCACAGTCTTAACGTCGCCGAGGAAGCCGTTACACTTGCCAAGCTTTACGGCGGAGACGAACGCAAGGCGTACACGGCGGGGATCCTCCACGATATTACAAAGGAATTGTCAAAAGAAGAACAGTTGCAATTGTTCAAAGACGGTGGTATAATCTTAGACGATGTGCAGAAAACCGCGCCCAAGCTCTGGCATTCGATCAGCGGCAGCATATATATCCGTCTGCGTCTGGGAATTGACGATCCCGACGTCATCAACGCCGTCCGCTACCACACCACGGGCAGAGCGGGAATGTCGCTGCTCGAAAAAATCATCTACACCGCCGACTTCACTTCTGCCGAGCGAAGCTACAACGGAGCGGATATAATGCGTGAGAAATCGCGCAGGAGTCTTGAGGAGGCAATGCTTTTCAGCTGTCAGTTCACGCTGAAAAATCTCTCCGAAAAGTCAGCGGCAATTCATCCGGATCAGCTATTTTGCTATAACGACCTGGTATTGGAAAGGAATTAATTATGACGTCATTGGAAACCGCCGTTCTTGCAGCAAAGGCAATCGACGGCAAAAAAGGTCTTAATATACAGGTAATCGAAATTACCGACATCTCAGTGCTCGCCGATTACATGGTGATCGCCACGGGCAACAGCTCCACCCACGTTAAGGCTCTCGCCGACGAGGTGGAGTATCAGCTTGACAAGTCGGGTATTTCTGTCAGCCACATCGAGGGCTACCGCTCAAACACATGGATCCTCCTCGACTATATCGACGTGATTGTAAATGTGTTTGACGAGGAGGCGCGCGCTTTCTACGACCTCGACAGAATGTGGCAGGACGGCAAGCCGGTTGATTTAAGCAGCGTTTTGACAGATTAATCATGGAGGGATCATTTTGAAATACAATCATAAGGCGATCGAGCCTAAGTGGCAGCAGATTTGGGAGGAAAAGGGCGTTTTCCACGCCTCGGACGACAGCGAAAAAGAAAAATTCTACGCGCTTATCGAGTTCCCCTATCCTTCGGGCCAGGGACTTCACGTCGGGCATCCCCGACCTTACACCGCACTCGACACTGTAGCGAGAAAGAAAAGACTTCAGGGGCTGAACGTGCTCTATCCCATCGGCTGGGACGCTTTCGGACTGCCCACCGAGAACTACGCGATAAAGAATCACATCCACCCCGAGATCGTAACAAAAAATAATATTCAGCGCTTTAAAAAGCAGATCCAATCGCTCGGCATATCCTTTGACTGGAGCCGCGAGATCAACACCACCGATCCCGATTATTACAAGTGGACGCAGTGGATTTTCATTCAGCTTTTCAAGCACGGTCTCGCTTACAAAAAAGAGATGAACGTAAACTGGTGCACCTCCTGCAAATGTGTTTTGGCTAACGAAGAAGTTGTAAACGGTGTTTGCGAGCGCTGCGGCAGCGAGGTCGTTCACAAGGTCAAATCCCAGTGGATGCTCAAAATCACCGAGTATGCCGACAGACTCATCAACGACCTTGATTTGGTTAATTATCCCGAGCGCGTCAAGGCTCAGCAGAAGAACTGGATCGGAAGAAGCACGGGCGCCGAGGTCGATTTCACCACCACGGCGGGTGATATCCTCACGGTTTATACCACACGCGCCGACACTCTTTACGGCGCGACATATATGGTAATCTCTCCGGAGCACCCGCTTATCGAGAAGTGGGCTGACAGCCTTAAAAATATGGACGAGATCCGCGCTTATCAGGCTGCCGCCGCCAGAAAGTCCGATTTTGAGCGCACCGAGGTCGCAAAGGACAAAACGGGCGTAAGGCTCGACGGCGTAAGAGCGATCAATCCCGTAAACAACACCGAGATCCCGATTTTTATCTCCGACTACGTGCTTGTTTCCTACGGAACGGGCGCTATCATGGCGGTACCCGCTCACGATACCCGCGACTGGGAATTCGCTAAGAAATTCGGTCTGCCCATTATAGAGGTCGTTAAGGGCGGCAACGTTCAGGAAGAGGCGTTTACCGACTGTGCCACGGGCGTGATGGTCAATTCGGGTATGCTCGACGGTCTTTCGGTTGAGGACGCCAAGGTCAAAATCATCGACTGGCTCACAAAAGAGGGCAAGGGTCACGCCAAGGTCAACTATAAGCTCCGCGACTGGGTATTCTCCCGTCAGCGTTACTGGGGTGAGCCCATCCCGATAGTGTGCTGCGACAAGTGCGGATACGTGCCGATTCCCGAAAGCGAGCTTCCGCTTAAGCTGCCGATGGTCGAGTCCTACGAGCCGACCGACACGGGCGAATCCCCCCTCGCGAAAATGACCGACTGGATAAGAACGACCTGTCCGTGCTGCGGCGGAGAAGCCGTGCGCGAAAGCGACACAATGCCTCAGTGGGCGGGCTCCTCGTGGTACTATCTGAGATATATGGATCCCCACAACAATGAGGCTTTAGCTTCCAAGGAAGCTCTCGATTACTGGTCGCCCGTTGACTGGTACAACGGCGGCATGGAGCACACCACGCTCCACCTGCTTTACAGCCGTTTCTGGCACAAGTTCCTCTTCGATATCGGCGTTGTTCCAACTCCAGAGCCCTATGCCAAGCGCACCTCGCACGGCATGATACTCGGAGAGAACGGCGAAAAGATGAGCAAATCGCGCGGAAACGTTGTCAACCCCGACGAAATAGTGGACGAGTACGGTGCTGACACAATGCGTATGTATGAAATGTTCATCGGCGATTTTGAGAAAGCGGCACCGTGGAGCAAGGCGAGCATAAGGGGCTGCCGCCGCTTTTTGGAGCGTTACTGGAATTTGCAGAATATCCTCGTTGACGGCGATTCGATCCGCCCCGAGCTTGAAGGAGCATTCCACAAGACGATCAAAAAGGTCGGAGACGACATTGAAAATATCAAGTTCAACACAGCTATCGCCGCATTAATGGCGCTTATAAACGATATTTCCAACACTAAATCAATAACTCGTGAGGAACTGCGCGTATTCTCCATCCTGCTCAACCCGTTTGCTCCGCATATTACGGAAGAGGTCTACGAGGCAAATAAGTTAGGCGAGGGCATTCTTGCCGAGGCTCAGTGGCCCGTATACGACCCGTCAAAGTGTGTTGAGGAAAGCGTTGAGATCGTTGTTCAGGTCAACGGCAGAATCAAGGCGAAGCTCAACGTGCCCGTTGACGCCGACAGAGAGACCATGCTTAAGCTTGCAAAAGCGGAAGAAAAAGTGACGGCGGCGCTTGAGGGAATGAAGGTTTTGAAGGAAATAGTTGTTCCGAAAAAGCTTGTCAATATTGTTGTAAGACCGGCTTAACGCTATATTAAATAAAATTCTTCTAAATTTCTACAATTCTATTGACAATAAAAGCTGCATAATGTATAATATCTTTGCAAATTATGCAAATCACCCATGCCTCTTGGCGGATGGGAGGGAAGATAGATGGCAGAAATTAGATTAAAAGAGAATGAGTCTCTTGAAAGCGCTTTGAGACGTTTTAAAAAGCAGTGTGCGAGAGCCGGCGTAATTGCTGAGGTTCGTAAAAGAGAAGCTTACGAAAAGCCTTCTGTAAAGCGCAAGAAGAAATCTGAAGCAGCTCGCAAACGCAAATACAGGTAATCAAACAGGCGGACAGGGCATTCTGTCCGCTTTTTTGATTTTTAGAAAATATGTATTTTCCGAAAGTGTAGGTGTTAATATGAAAAAAGTTCTTATTCTGCTCGGACCTAATCTGAATATGGTCGGAATCCGTGAAAAAGGCGTTTACGGCACAGAAACAGCCGATTCGATCGCTAAGGAAATCAAGGAATGCGCTTTTGAGCTCGGCTTTGCCGCCGAGGTTTACCAGTCCAACCATGAGGGCGATTTAGTAGACAAGATCCACGAATCGCGCCTCCGCTTCGACTGCGCCGTGATAAACGCAGGTGCGCTTACGCATTACAGCTACGCGCTTCGCGACGCGATCGCTTCCGTCAGCATCCCTTATGTTGAGGTGCATATGTCGAACATCCACGCGAGGGAGAAGTTACGCCATAAATCCGTGATCGCTCCCGTCTGCGTCGGACAGATTTCGGGCTTTGGAAAGTGGAGCTACTTTTTGGCGATAGCAGCGCTCAGGGAAATGGTAAAATGAGCAAATTATTCCAAAAAAGAATTTTGAATCTGAGGAAATATCTGAAAAATCCCAATGAAGCGGCGCTGCTTACAAATGATGTGAATATCGGCTACTTCACGGGCTTTTTTCGCAGCGAGGGCTATTTGCTCGTCACCTGTGAAAGCGCTTTTCTGCTTGTCGATTTCCGCTATTATGAATCGGCTTGTCAAAGGGCGAAGGGCTGCGAGGTCGTCTGCTTTAAAAGCATATCGGAATGTATCAAAGAAATAATCGGCAAAAACGGCGTTGAGCTTGTCAGTGCCGAAGCCGAAAACCTGACGGTCAGCCGTTTCGGTTTTTTGAAGAAAAAGCTGATCGAGGTCAACGCGGAGCTTACCGCCGACGGCACGCTCGACAAGCACATCGGAGAGATCCGTGTTGTGAAGGATAAAACCGAGCTTGAAAAAATCGCTTCCGCGCAGAAAATCGCGGAGCAGGCTTATCTTCAAATGCTTAGCGAAGTCCGCCCCGGAGTGACAGAGAAAGAGCTTGCCGCAAGGCTTGAATTTTATATGAAGCAGCGCGGAGCCGAGGACGTTTCCTTTGACCTGATAACGATTTCGGGAAAAAAGACCTCTCTGCCGCACGGTGTGCCTTCGGACAATATCATTCGCCGGGGAGATTTCCTCACCTGCGATTTCGGCGCGGTTTACGAGGGATATCACAGCGACACTACCCGAACCGTTGCCGTGGGGAGCGCAAGCGAAGAAATGCGAGAAATATACGAAATCGTTTTAAAAGCTCAGCTTGCGGCGCTTGAAAAAATAAAAGCGGGCGTTCCGTGCAGCGAGGTCGATAAAACCGCACGCGTCATTATAAAGGATGCGGGTTACGGTGATTATTTCGGTCATTCCACGGGTCACGGAGTCGGGCTCGATATCCATGAAAGACCCTTTGTTTCCGCCAAAAGCAAGGAAATATTAAAAGAGGGCATGGTTATAACCGACGAGCCGGGGATATATCTCCCCGGAAAATTCGGGGTGCGCATCGAGGATATGGTGTGCGTAACCGGAAACGGTTATCATAATTTTGTGGATTTGCCGAAAGAATTGATTATTATATAATTTGGGAACTGTTCATCAATTTATCAATTTATTTCTTCACAGTTCCTTAAAGTGCTTGCATTTTTTGACAATATTAGGTATAATAAATGTAAACAGGCAGAGGCTCAAACCGCTGCATGACTTAAACTTAGGAGGTAAAACAAATGATTTCAGCAGGTGATTTCAGAAACGGCGTAACATTTGAGATGGACGGACAGGTGGTTTCGATCATCGAGTTCCAGCACGTAAAACCGGGCAAGGGAGCCGCGTTTGTAAGAACAAAAATCAGAAACGTGATTACAGGCTCCGTGGTTGAAAAGACCTTCAACCCCAACGACAAATTTCCCACCGCGTATATCGAGAGAAAGGATATGGAGTACAGCTACTCCGACGGCGATCTCTATTACTTTATGGATACAGAAACATGGGAGCAGATCCCGATCAACAAGAGCGTTCTCGGCGACAGCTTCAAGTTTGTCAAGGAAAACATGGTCTGCAAAATCCTTTCCTACAAGGGCAATGTTTTCGGCGTTGAGCCGCCCAACTTTGTAGAGCTCACCGTTACAAAGACAGATCCCGGTTTTAAGGGCGACACCGCCACCAACGCCACCAAGCCCGCAACACTCGAAACAGGCGCCGAAATCAAGGTTCCGCTGTTTATCGACGAGGGCGAGGTCATCCAGATCGATACCCGCACCGGTGAGTACATGGGCAGAGCTTAATTCTACAGGAGAATAATAACAATATGGATTTAACTGAAAAAATTGCTTATATCAAAGGTCTTTGCGAAGGCTTGCAGCTTGACGAAAGCAAGCCCGAGGTCAAGGTCATCAACGCTATCATCGACCTTCTTGACGACATCACCTATGATGTTCAGGATATGGAGGAGCTTTACGATGATCTCAGCGCGCAGGTTGACGAAATAGATCAGGATCTTGCCGAGGTCGAAACCGAGCTTTATGACGACGGCGAAGACGGTTCGGACGACGATTTTGACGATTACGACGATTACTACGACGACGAGGAAAATCCTTTTTATGAAGTGACCTGCGATTCCTGCGGCAAGAAGATCAACGTTTCCGAAGACGTTCTTCTTGAGGGCGAGATCGAGTGCCCCAACTGCGGCGAGATCCTTGAATTCGACTTCTCTGATTTGTTCAGCGAAGAGGATGATGAAGAATGCGACGGCGACTGCGGTTCATGCGACGCCAAGGAATCCTGCGGCGAATACGACGAAGAAGATTCAGAGGAAGAGAAATAAGCGTTTTCCGCAAAGTGACAATATTTTTCACCACGCTTCACCCCTTGTGTATTATGACAAGGGGTGATTTTTTGGTTGCTGCAAGAATAAAGCGCAGGGCGTTTGTCAAAAAGCACAGGCGGGCGCTGTGCGCGGGGCTTTGTCTGTTTTTTATAATTTTGGCTGTAAGGGGATTTGAGAATAAGATCTCCGTTTTCAGCAAAAACTATTTTCCGTCGTTTGCAAGACAAACCGTTACAAAGGCAGTGTGCGGCGCTGTGGAGGAGGTGCTGTCCCAAGGAAACTGGTCCTACGGCGATTTCGCGGAGGTAAAATACAGCGGCGGCAGGGTCAACGCGATCGAGACAAACTCCGCGAACATCAACGCCCTCAAAAGTCGGGTCGTTGCGGCGGCGGAGCGCGAGGCTGAAAAAATACACAACAGCGTAATGTATATCCCGCTCGGAGCTTTTACGGGGCTAAGCCTGATTTCCAACTACGGCCCCAAAATCCCGCTCAGCTATTGCCTTACGGGAAGCTTTTCGGCGGAGCTTGTCAGCAGCTTTGAGTCGGCGGGAAACAATCAGACCATACACCGAATCAGCCTTGTCGTCACTGCCGAGGTGGTGACGGCGTCGGTGGATTATGACGGGACTCTGACCTTTACCACAGACTTTGAGGTAGCTCAGTCGGTGTTGGCAGGCGATATTCCCACAACATATGGTGGGTTTTATGTGAACCCGCATTGACCCAAAACAAAATTTTGCTGAAAACCCAACGTAAACCCAACATAAACCCAACATAAACCCAAAACGAAATATTGCGGAAAAAGATATTGAAATACCGAAACAGGTGTGCTATAATAAAACAGTTAATCAAAATGAGCGAGGAGGCGTTTGTTTGCCCGGGAATATCATCAAACCGGAGCCGCTGCCCGGAAAACAGCAGGAATATATGAAGCTGATTGCCGAAATTATGGAGATCCGCAAGCGCGGCGAGGCTCCGCTGGCTTATATCCGCACCTACGGCTGCCAGCAGAATGTGGCGGACAGCGAAAAAATCAAGGGTATGCTCGCTCTGTCGGGCTTCGGCTTTACCGACAATCCCGACGACGCTGATTTTATACTTTTCAATACCTGTGCGGTGCGAGAGCACGCCGAGGACAGGGTTTTCGGAAACGTCGGGGCGCTCAAAAACCTGAAGCGCCGCCATCCGCAGATTCTCATAGCTCTGTGCGGCTGCATGATGGAGCAGAAGCACGTAGCCGACCGCATCTACAACAGCTTTCCGTTTGTCGGTCTGGTGTTCGGCACTCATTCGCTGCATCATTTTCCCGAGCTGCTTTACACCTCGCTCGTCAACGGCGGGCGCGTATTTGAGCGCGGCAACGACGACAAAAAAATCTACGAGGGCTTTCCCGTAAGGCGCGACGGAAGCTTCAAGGGCTGGCTGCCGATCATGTACGGCTGCAACAACTTCTGCACCTACTGCATAGTTCCCTATGTTCGGGGCAGAGAGCGCAGCCGCGAAAAGGATGTGATCGTTGCCGAGGCGCGTCAGATGATCTCCGACGGCTTCAAGGACATCACATTGCTCGGGCAGAATGTCAATTCCTACGGAAAGACGCTTCAAACGCCCGTGAGCTTTGCGGAGCTTATTGAGGAGATTGACGGGATAGACGGCGACTATTGGCTCCGCTTTATGACCTCGCACCCGAAGGATTGCTCAAAGGAGCTTATCGACACGATCGCCCGGGGCAGGCATATAAGCAAGCATCTTCATCTGCCTTTCCAAAGCGGTTCCGACAGGATTTTAAAGGCGATGAACCGCCACTACGACCGCAAAAGGTACCTTGATATAATCTCATATGCAAAGGAAAATATTGAGGGCTTGTCGCTGACGAGCGATATCATAGTCGGCTTCCCCGGCGAAACCTATGAGGATTTTAAGCAGACGCTTTCGCTCATACGCGAGGTTGAGTTCACTTCGCTTTTCACATTTATTTTTTCACCGAGAAAGGGAACGCCCGCCGAAAAGCTTGACGACCCGATACCCGCTGAGGAAAAATCAAAGTGGTTCCAAGAGCTGCTTGACGTTCAGGAGGAGATTGCCGCCAAACGCTGTTCGGCTATGGTCGGGCAGACCGAGCGCGTGCTGATCGAGGGCGTTAAGCCGAAAACAGGCGAGCTTAACGCGAGGACAAGCGGCAACATTATTGTTGAGCTTGACGGCAGCCCCGAGCTTACGGGAACCTTTCAGAATGTTAAAATCACCAAAGCCCGCAACTGGATCTTAAAGGGCGAACTTATATAAATATTTCGGAGGTATATGGTTATGGACGTTATCACAATGGCAAGAGAGCTCGGCAAGGCTCTGCAGCAGGAGGAAACCTTTATCAACTGGCAGAACGCCCAGCGCGTTGCCGACGCAGACACAGAGCTGCAAGCTCTTATCGGAGAGTTTAACTTAAAAAGAATGATAATCAACGACGAGGCTTCAAAGCAGGATAGAGATCAGGAAAAGCTCACAAAGGCAAACAAAGAAATGCGCGAGGTTTATTCCAAGATCATGTCCAATGACAATATGATCGCCTACAACGACGCGAAATCCGCTTTTGACGCCGTTTACAACAGAGTAAACGCTATTATTCAGCAGAGCGCTCAGGGAGCCGACCCCGACACTGCGGACGCGGTGGACTGCACCGGAAGCTGCAGCACCTGCGGAGGCTGCTCGTAATAATACAGAAAAACACTATACGGAAAGGGCGTGAGGTTTTGGCTGAGCTGTCGCCGATGATGAAACAGTATTTTGAGATAAAGCAGGCAAACAAGGACTGCATTTTGTTTTACCGTCTCGGAGATTTTTACGAGATGTTCTATGAGGACGCGAAGATCGCTTCAAGAGAGCTTGAACTCACGCTCACAGGCAGAGACTGCGGACAGGCAGAGCGCGCCCCGATGTGCGGCGTGCCCTTTCACAGCTGCGAGGGCTACATTGCCCGCCTTGTGGCGAAGGGCTACAAGGTCGCTATCTGCGAGCAGACGGAGGACCCGAAGGCGGCAAAGGGCTTGGTAAAGCGCGACATAATCCGCGTCATCACGCCCGGAACCGTAATGGAGCAGAGTATGCTCGAAGAGGGCAAAAATAATTACATCTGCTGTATGTACTCCGCGGACAAAACGATCGGTCTTTGCTTTTGCGATATTTCCACAGGAGAATTATACGTTACCGAAATCAGCGGAAAGGACTCCGTGAACGTCCTTACAAATCAGCTTTCATCATACAGCCCGAGCGAGATTTTGCTCGGCGGCGACATTTTAAAAATCAAATCGCTGCCGTCGTTTATAAAATCAAAGCTTTCGGCGGGCGTTGAAATGCTTGAGGACGAGAAGTTTGACGTTAACAGGTGCGCTCAAATCGTTCTTGACCGTTTCGGTGCGGATTATGACTTAATAAAAGACGCCCCGGTGCTCGTAAGTGCCGTGGGCGCGCTGATAGGATATCTGAAAGAAACCCAAATGTCCGGGCTTGAACGGATCAGCCACATTCAGCGCTATTCCGAGGCGCAGTATATGCGGCTCGATTTCAACACTCAGCGCAACCTTGAGCTTACCCGGACCATGCTCACAAAGGAAAAGCGCGGCTCGCTGCTCTGGGTGATAGACAAAACAAAAACCGCGATGGGCAAGCGGCTTATCCGTTCGTGGCTTGAGCACCCGCTGATGAACGTTTCAAAAATCAACAACCGTCAGGCGGCAGTCGAGGAGCTTGTTGACGACACGGTGCTTAGGCTTGAGCTCACCGAATCGCTCACGGGAATTTTCGACATTGAGCGGTTGATGACAAAAATGGTTTACGGCTCGGCAAACGCAAGGGATCTGCGCTCGCTCTGCTCAGCGATACAAAACCTTCCGAGGATATCGCAGCTTATCTCGGACTGCAGATCCTCTCATCTTAAATTGGTATACCGAAGCATCGACCTGTTGGAGGATATCCATTCGCTTATCGACAGCGCGATAGTTGAAAATCCTCCGTTCACCGTCCGCGAGGGCGGCATGATAAAAAAAGGATATAACACCGAGCTTGACGCGGTTGTGTCCGACATGACCAACGGGAATGATATCTTGGCAGGAATCGAGTCGGACGAGCGCGAAAAAACCGGTATACCAAAGCTCAGAGTCGGCTACAACAAGGTATTCGGCTATTACATCGAGGTTACAAATTCATATAAATCACAGGTGCCCGACACCTATATCCGCAAGCAGACGCTCACAAACTGCGAGCGTTACATAACGCCCGAGCTTAAAGAAGCCGAGTCGCGCATTTTGGGCGCGAAGGACAAAAGAACGGCGATGGAGTATTCCATTTTTGAGAGTATCCGTGCGACAGTCGCGGAGAATCTTGAGCGCATCCAAAAGACCGCAAGGGCTATCGCTGCGCTCGACGTTATTACTTCTCTTGCAAACGTCGCCTGCGACAACCGTTATGTCCGCCCCGAGGTCAACCAGTCGAGCGCTATTCACATCATCGAGTCACGTCATCCCGTTGTTGAGGCTCTGCTAAAGGACGCGCCGTTTGTTCCCAACGACGTTCACCTCGACAGCAAGGGCGACAGAGTAGCAATTATCACGGGACCGAACATGGCGGGCAAATCGACATATATGCGCCAGACTGCGCTTATCGTTCTCATGGCTCAGATGGGCAGCTTTGTGCCTGCTTCTTCGGCGAAAATCGGGATAGTCGACAGCATTTTCACGCGCGTCGGTGCGTCCGACGACTTAGCTTCGGGGCAGTCAACGTTTATGGTTGAAATGAGCGAGGTAGCCAATATCGTAAAATCAGCCACGTCAAAAAGCCTGCTGATTTTAGACGAGATCGGCAGGGGAACCTCGACCTTTGACGGAATGAGCATTGCGCGCGCGGTTCTTGAGCACTGCGCCGATAAGAAAAAATTAGGAGCAAAAACGCTTTTCGCGACACATTACCACGAGCTGACAGTTATGGAGAGCCTTCTTGACGGCGTCAAAAACTACAACATCGCGGTCAAGAAGCGCGGGGACGACATCACCTTCTTGCGCAGGATCGTTCCCGGCGGAGCCGACGACAGCTACGGCATAGAGGTAGCAAAGCTTGCGGGCGTTCCGAATTCCATCATCAAGCGCGCAAAGGAAGTTTTGTCCGAGCTTGAAAACGGCAAGGGCGAAAGCGTTTCGACAAAGAGCGCACAGGACGAAACAGGGCAGCTTTCACTTCTCACGGCGGCTCAAAGCCCCGTGATCGAACGGCTGCAAGGCGTAGATTTGAACACGCTCACTCCGATTGAAGCGATGAATTTGCTTTATGAGCTTAAAGGCATGATATAAAATATTTATAGATATCAGCATTGTTAACCTTAACTGCGTAGGGGCGCACCCATGTGTGCGCCTTCGGAAAAAGCGTAGGTTAAACGGGCGCACACGCGGGTGCGCCCCTACGAATGTTTTTTTTGAAACATATATTTTTCATATAATTCGGAAAGGCGGTGAAAGCATGGGAGTTATAAATGTTCTTGACAAGCACGTTGCGGAATTGATCGCTGCGGGCGAGGTCGTGGAGCGTCCCGCCTCCGTAATCAAGGAGCTGGTTGAAAACGCCATTGATGCGGGCGCGAAGAACATAACCGTTGAAATCAAAAACGGCGGCACGACTTTCATGCGTGTCACCGACGACGGCTGCGGCATAGCCAAGGACGACGTTAGAGTCGCCTTTCTCCGCCACGCCACAAGCAAGGTGAGTCAGGAGGAAGATCTTGAAAAGATAGCCACTCTGGGCTTCCGCGGCGAGGCTCTCGCTTCCGTTTCGGCGGTATCTCGCCTGCAGCTTATCACAAAAAGCGTTAACGAGGACGTCGGCTCGGCTTACATCATAGAGGGCGGCGAGGAAAAAAGCTTTGACGACGCGGGCTGTCCCGCAGGCACGACATTTGTTATCCGCGATCTGTTCTACAACATTCCCGCCCGCGCCAAATTTCTGAAAAAGGATGTTTCTGAGGGAAATGCCGTTTCAAACGTTATCGACAAAACCGCGCTTTCACATCCCGAAATCGCGTTTACCTATATCCGCGACGGCAGACAGGCGCTCAAAACCTTCGGCGATGGTAAGCTTATGTCGGCAATATATTCGGTCTTCGGAAGGGAGTTTGCATCCGGGCTTATCCCCGTAGATTATCAGCTTGAAGCAATCCATGTTTACGGCTATGTTTCAAAGCCCGTTCACTCCAGACCGAACCGAAATATGCAGAACTTTTTCATAAACGGCAGATACGTCAGACCGCGCACCGCTATGGCGGCGCTTGAGGAGGCGTTCAAACACTCGATTATGGTCGGAAAATTCCCGTCCTGCGTACTCAATATTGATTTGCCGTATGAGATAATCGACGTCAACGTTCATCCATCAAAAATCGAGGTCAGATTTTTAAACGAGCGCCCCGTTTTCGACGCGGTTTACCACGCGGTCAAATCGGCGCTTATGCAGCACGACACCAAAAAGCAGGCTTCATTCAAAAACGAAACCGCTTTTCACGATATAAAACAATTCAACCCGTTTAAAAACGCCGACGCTTTTATAAAGGATACGCCCAAAAGGGAAGAAAAGCCCGTTCAGCCCCCGTCTCCCGTAGTTGTTCAATACAGTGACTTTGATATTTTGAACTGTGCCGAACAGCAAACCGGCGTTGTCCGCGACGCGTCGGATGATCCGTTTGACATATTCTCCGACAGAGCGGTGAGCGCCGCAAAAAAAGAAGCACGGCAGTCACATGAATATCTTCCCGAAAGCAAACCTCTGTTTGTGAACACTCCGCTCGATTCAAAGCAGAGCGTTGAAAGCGCGCGGGTAAGCAAAGAAGAAGAATATGAAAAAAGCGAGCCTGCGGAAGTGATCATTAAGGATAATTCGCAGCCTCGGGAATTGTTTACTCAGCCCGAAAACGAGCTGAAATATATAGGCGAGGCTTTTGACACATATATAATCGTCGAGCGCAACCAAAAGGAGCTTATGCTCATTGACAAGCACGCCGCCCATGAGAGGATAATTTACGAAAAGCTAAAAGCCGAAAGCGCAGACGCCGCTCCGCAGCTTCTGCTGCAGCCTGTAACCGTGACTCTCGGCAGAGATGAATACGACGCAGCGGTAAGTCATCTCGATATGTTCGGCAAGTGTGCTTTTGAAGTCGAGGACTTCGGCAACTCCACACTGATCGTCCGCGGCGCTCCGCAATATCTGGACGCCGCCGATATACCCGGCTGTATAGCCGAGATGTCCGACTATATAGCTCAGGGCAAAAACGATATTTACACCGAAAACATGGACAGGTTTTACCACACCGTCGCCTGTCGCAGTGCGGTCAAGGCGGGCAATAAAAGCTCTGCGCAGGAGCTTATAGAGCTTGTTAAAATTTTGGAGGATAACCCCGATATCCGCTATTGTCCGCACGGCAGACCGATCACTATCATAATGAAAAAAAGCGAAATTGAAAGACAATTCGGCAGGGCGTGATTATTTGAACAAACCCATTACGGTCATTTCCGTCGTAGGACCGACCGCCTCAGGCAAAACAAGGCTGGCTGTTGAGCTGGCGAAGCATTATGAGGGAGAGATAATTTCCGCCGATTCAATGCAGATTTACCGTGGAATGAATATAGCGACCGCAAAGCCCGACAGTGAAGAGATGCAGGGAATCCCGCACCACCTTATGGATTTTCTGCCTCCCGACGGAACCTACTCCGTCGCTATGTTTGTCGAGGACGCGAAACGCTGTATTTTTGATATAAGCGGCAGGGGGAAGCTCCCTATAATCGCGGGCGGCACGGGTCTTTATGTGGACTCTCTGCTCGGGAATATCCGCTTTGAAGGCGAAGGGCGCGACGAAAAGCTGACCTCGGAGCTATGGGACGAATACAACGCGGACGGGATAGAACCGCTGCTCGAAAAGCTGAGGCAGGTTGATTCGGAAGCGGCCGAAAGACTTGCTCCGGGGAGAAATCCGAAGCGCGTGATAAGAGCGCTGGAATTTTATAAAACCACGGGGAAAACCATCACAGAACAGATAAATGAATCAAGGTTGATCCCAAGTCCGTTCAAAGCGGTCAAGATCGGACTGAATTTCACCGACCGCCAAAGGCTGTACGACCGCATTGATCTCAGAGTCGATTCAATGCTTGAGCGCGGCTTGATCGAGGAAGCAAAAGAGGTTCTGAACTCTCCTCTCAGCTCCACCTCCTCAATGGCGATCGGCTACAAGGAGCTTGCGCCTTATATAAACGGCGAAGCATCCCTTGAGGCTTGCGTTGAAAAGCTTAAAAGAGAGACCAGGCGCTACGCCAAGCGGCAGCTCACCTGGTTCAGACGTGACAAGGAAATAAATTGGCTTTACGCAGATGATTATAATTCTTTTGAAGAATTATTTGCGGAAGCTGTTAAAGTTACAGATAAAGGACTCGTTTATGGATAAACTGTTATTTAAACGCATACTTGTAGCGGCGCTGACGATACTTGCTCTTGTATACGTAACTTATTTGCTCATAAGCGCCAATTTTGAGATGTACCCCACCGAAAATGCGGTTATGGCTACGGTGAACAACTCAATAAGCGCCGACGGAATAATTATCCGCGACGAAACGATTATTCCGAACAATTCAAGCGGCATCCTATCCTACACAGTCGGGAACGGCGACGCTGTCGAGGCAAACAGATGCATTGCGAATGTGTATTCAAATCAATCGGATGCTGTCGCAAACAGTCAGGCGGACGCGCTCCAAAAGCGTATCAACGCGCTTCAGGAGAGCCAGCGGAGCGCGCGGTCGGGCGCGGTCAGCATTGACGTGATTAATAACAATATCCGCAGCAATTTGATAAACTATCTTTACGACGTAAACAAGTTCGACGTGGAATCGGTTAAGACCGATTCGGACAAGCTGCTCGGTTCAATAAACCAAAGACAGCTTCTCACGGGAAAGATAAACAATTTTGATACGCAGATCGCCTCGCTTACGGCTCAGATGGAAGAACTGAGAAGCTCCTCGGGCGAGAGCATAGGAGCGATAAACACCCCCAGAGCCGGCTATTTTTCCGAGTTTTGCGACGGCTACGAAGGCTCTTACGATTATACTAAGCTCAATGAAATGACGCTTGAGGATCTGCGCGGCATTTCGGGCTCGTCGCTTCCCACCGATATCGCGGGCAAGGTAATAGCGAACGTCAACTGGTACGTTGCCTGTGAGATACCTGATGACCGCGCGGCGGAGCTGTCGATTTACGACGGTTCCTTATCGGTGATTTTCTCCGAGGCAACGACCGACCCCGTTCCGGCAAAGATATACAAGCTGCTTCGTAACGACGACGACAACGCGCTTTGCATTTTGCAGTGCGACTACATGGACAACGGACTTCTATCGGCAAGGCGCGAGCCGATAGAGATAGGAATGGGAACATACACGGGGCTTCGCGTGAGCAAGCGTGCGATCCACGACGATTTCGTTACGAGAACCACATACGACGAAAACGACAAGCCCCACAAGGAGCAGAAAAAGGTTCAGGGCGTTTACGTTCTGTACGGCAGCGAGGTCCAGTTCAAGCAGATATCGATCATGTATTCAACCAAGGATTATGTCATCTGCGACACCTCGCCCAAGGAAGGCGTGCTTTTCAACGGCGAAACGATTTCGCTTTACGATAAAGTAATTGTAAAAGGAGACGATTTGTATGACGGAAAAGTTATTTCGTGACGTTGAATACAATTATCGGCGAATAAACGAGCAGATCGCCGAGGCTGCGGCAAAGGCGGGAAAAAGCCGTGAGGACATCACCCTTCTTGCGGCGACAAAAACCGTTGACGCGGCTGTGATAAACCACGCCATATCGCTCGGACTTGACCATATCGGAGAGAACAGGGTGCAGGAGCTGCTTTCCAAGTACGACTCCTACGACCTCAGCCGCTGTTCGCTGCAGTTCATCGGTCATCTTCAAACCAACAAGGTCAGACAGATCGTCGGCAAGGTCGATTTGATCCAGTCTGTAGATTCTTTTAAGCTGGCTAAGGAAATTTCCGCGCAGTCGCTCAAAAGAAATCTTAAAACCGATATCCTTGTCGAGGTAAATATAGGCAGGGAAGAAAACAAGTCGGGAGTTTTTGAGGAGAATCTTGAGGAGTTGCTTTGCCAAATTTCGGGATTAGAGGGTATTTCTGTCAAAGGATTGATGACAATTCCGCCGATTTGTGAAGAAAAATGTAAAATTTCAAAATATTTTTTCAATATGCACAAGTTATTTATTGACATTTCAGAAAAAAAATTAGATAATGTATGTATGACTATTCTATCAATGGGTATGTCTGAAGATTTCTGTGAGGCGATTATTGAGGGCGCTAATATGGTTCGGATCGGCTCGGCACTTTTCGGTGCGAGAAAGTATACATAAGTACAGGAGGAAAAACAATGGCAGGAATAGTTGACAAGTTCAAACGTATGTGGGATGCTCCCGACGACGAGTACGAGTACGATGAGTATGGCTACGCCGACGAGGACGAGGATGATTTTGAGGAGGAGCAGGAACCCGCAGAGCGTGAGAGAAGCCGCGACCGCGACAGGCGTGATACCCGCGAGCAGCGTCAGCCCGCTCAGCAGCCAAAAAGCAAGGTGTTCAACATCAACGCTACAGCTAAGCTTCAGGTAGGTATTTATAAGCCCGAGCGTTTCGGAGAGGAAACCCGCGGTATTGCCGACGAGCTTATCAAGACCCATACGGTTGTTCTTAATCTTGAGGATACAAACAAGGACATGGCAAGAAGGATCCTTGACTTCCTCAGCGGCGTGGCTTATGCAAACGACGGAAAAATCAAGCGCGTTGCCACTAACACCTACATTATTATTCCCAGTAATGTTGATCTCACCGGAGACGATCTGTTAGACGAACTCGAAAACAATGGCGTATACTTCTGATAACGATGCGCTTTTTATTTCAAAGCTTGACGACGGCGTATATCTCTGTGAAAAACGCCGGAGGGCATACTTCTTCCCGTTTTTAAGCGAACGTGAGCAAATGCTCGCTCAGCGTTACCTTGAAGGCGCGGGCTTTCGCAGCTTTGCCTTCAACGGGGGATACGGTTCCGCCGAGCGAAAAATGCTCGGGCTGTTCTATGAGAGCAGGGAAGAGCCTTTTCCGCTTTGCGCTGTCGGGCTTGAATTCCGCATAGGCTTTAAGCTCAATCACCGCGACTTTTTAGGTGCGCTGATGTCCTTGGGCATTGAGCGCGAAACCGTAGGAGACATTTTGGTTGAGGACGGGCGCTGCGTGATATTTGTAAAGGAAGACATAAAAGAATATATAACCTCACAGCTTTTCAAGGTCGGAAATGTCGGAGTGAAAATAACACCGGCTGATCCCGAAAGGCTGCCGAAGGGACGCGGCTTTGACGAAAAGGACTGCACGGTGGCGTCGCTCAGGCTTGACGCGGTCGTCGCCGCGATGACGGGGCTTTCACGTGAGAAAACCAAGTCGCTGATTTTGTCGGAGCTTGTCGCGCTTAACTACGCGCCGTGCCGGAATATAAGTCAGCCTGTGAGAGAAAAGGATGTTATTACCGTAAGGGGTAAGGGTAAATTCATAATCAACGGTGTGTTGGGTGAAACCAAAAAGCACCGAATAAAAATATCAATTATTCACTATAGATAAGGAGTGTAAAAAATGCTTACGATTGATGAAATCAAAAATATCAGTTTCAGAAAGGCAACTCTCAGCGGTGGTTATCGTGCAGAGGACGTCGACGCGTTTATAGACGAGGTTATCGCGACCTTTGAACAGCAGAAGAAGGAAAAAATCAACCTTGTTCACAAAATCGACAGACTCGCGACCCGTCTTGAGGAGTACAAGGAGGACGAGGAAACCGTAAGAAACGCTTTGCTCACCTCTCAGAAAATGTCTGACGCCTGCATCAAAGAGGCTAAGGAAAAGGCGGCTAAAATTTTAAGAGAAGCCGAAGATAAGGCTCAGACCCTTGTTTCCGACGCCAACAACATGACCGCCCGCGAAAAAGAAAAATATCTGCAGCTTCAGTCAGATGCGGTTGACCTCAGAAATGAGCTTATCACTCTGTACAGCAAGCACATTAAGAATATCGACGAGCTGCCCACAGCCGCCGAAGTTGAAGCGAGCCGCATTGCTCTTGAAGAAAAATATCCCACCGAACCTGTTGACGCTCCTGTCGAACCCGCAGCGCCTGCCGCTCCCGCTGCTCCCGCAGCACCTGCTGCGCCTGTAGCACCCGCTGCTCCTGCGGCACCTGTAGCTCCCGCCGCTCCTGCCGAGCCGGTTGCTCCTGCCGCTCCCGAGGCTCCTGCAGACGCTCCCGCTGCAGCTGAGGCTCCTGCCGCACCTGCCGCTCCTGTTGAAGCTCCCGCTGCTCCCGAGCCCACAACAAGGATCCCCCTCAAGCGTCCGGGCAAATTCAGCCAGCTGAAATTCGGTGACAACTACGATGTTTCAGACGATGAATAATCAGGTAACAACTGATTAACATTAACGTTTTAAAATCGGTTACGCAATTCGCATAAATAATTCCGCCGGTATGCTTTTTAACCCGGCGGCGCGGCTTGCGCAACCGATTTAATCGGCGATTACCCGATATAGCGTACCGGTTTTGTCAACATCGTTTTTCAAGATCCGGTATTATCATAATTTGTAATTTAACTGGAGAGATCGAACTATATGTGTAAAGATTGTAAGGATTACAACGCGACCCTTAATCTTCCCAAAACTGCGTTTCCCATGCGCGCGGGACTTCCTAAAAGCGAGCCCGTGACGCTCAAACAGTGGGAAGAGGAAAAGGTTTACGAAAAGCTGATGGAGCTCAACGAGGGCAAACCCCTTTTTGTGCTGCATGACGGACCGCCCTACGCGAACGGCGACATTCATCTCGGTCACGCACTCAATAAAATTTTGAAGGATATTATTGTCCGCCACAAGAATATGGCGGGCTTTAAGTCTCCGTTTGTACCCGGCTGGGATACCCACGGACTTCCCACAGAGCTTAAGGCGAGACAAAAGGCCGGCATTGGCAGCTCCGCCGATATTTCGGTTGTTGAGCTTCGCAGGCTTTGCGAGGAATTTGTAACCGGGTATATAAACGATCAGCGCGAGCAGTTCAAAAGACTGGGCTGTATCGGAGAGTGGGACAATCCTTACATAACGTTAAAGCATGAGTTTGAGGCTGAGCAAATCAAAGTATTTGCCGAGATGGCGGATAAGGGCTACATCTACCGCGGACTTAAACCCGTTTTCTGGTGCCCCGAATGTAAAACCGCTCTCGCCGAGGCTGAGATCGAGTACGCCGAGGATCCCTGCCACTCCATTTATGTAAAGTTCCGCGTAACCGATGATCTGGGCAAGTTCTCCGCGATGGGGCTCGACCCCGCCAAGGTTTCATTCGTTATCTGGACTACCACAACATGGACACTGCCGGCAAACGTCGCGATTTGCGTCGGTCCGCGCTACGACTATTCCGTCATCAAATGCGGCGATGAATACTGTGTTATGGCGACCGACCTTTACAAGTCGGCTATGGAAGAAGCCGGAATCACCGATTACGAGGTTGTCGCTTCAATCAAGGGCAGCGAGCTTGAGTACATGAAGACTCAGCACCCGTTCCTTGACCGTGAATCACTCCTTATCGTCGGCGACCACGTAACGCTTGAAAGCGGTACCGGTTGCGTTCACACCGCTCCCGGACACGGTGTGGACGACTACAACGTCTGCCGCAATTATCCGGAGATCCCCGTTATCTGTCCCGTTAACGGCGACGGTGTTCTCACTGAGGAAGCCGGAGAATTTGCGGGTCTCACTACCGAGGAGGCAAATAAAAAGATCGCCATAAAGCTTGACGCCACAGGCGCGCTGTTTGCCCTCAAAAAGATCATTCACCAATATCCCCACTGCTGGAGATGTAAATCCCCGATCCTGTTCAGGGCTACCGACCAGTGGTTCTGCTCCGTTGACGACTTTAAGGATGAAGCAGTCAACGCCATCAACACCGTTGAATGGATACCCGCGTGGGGCAAGGACAGAATCACCTCCATGGTTCGCGAGAGAAAAGACTGGTGCATTTCGCGTCAGCGCAAATGGGGCGTTCCCATTCCGATTTTCTACTGCGCCGACTGCGGAGAGCCTTATATCGACAAGGAAGCCATGCTTTCCGTCGCCGAGGTGTTTGGCAGACAGGGCTCCAACGCGTGGTTCAGCCTCGACGCTTCCGAAATGCTTCCCGAGGGCACAAAGTGCCCCAAATGCGGCTGCACAAAGTTCGACAAAGAAAAGGATATCATGGACGTCTGGTTCGACAGCGGCTCCTCACACACCGCCGTTTGCAGACTGCGCGATTATCTCGGCTTCCCCGCCGATCTTTATCTTGAGGGCAACGACCAGTACAGAGGTTGGTTCCAGTCCTCGCTGCTCACCTCCGTCGCGACAATGGGCGTAGCTCCCTATAAGACCGTGCTCACTCACGGCATGATCCTCGACATGGAGAAGCGCAAAATGAGCAAGTCGGAGGGCAACGGCATCAGTCCGCAGGAGGTCATGAAGCAGTACGGCGCCGACGTTCTCAGACTTTGGGTCGCTTCTTGCGATTATCAGTCCGACGTAAGCATTTCATTGGATATTCTCAAGCAGCTTTCCGAGTCATACAGAAAAATCAGAAATACCGCCAGATATATCCTCGGAAATCTCAGCGACTTTGATCCCGACACCGATATGGTTGATTTCAGCGAGCTTCTCCCGATAGACAAATGGGCTGTCGCCACGCTCAACAACCTGATTGAAAAGGTCAAGGATTCCTACAATAAATACGAGTTCCATATTGTTTACCACAGCATCCACAACTTCTGCGTTGTCGATATGTCAAACTTCTATCTCGACGTGCTCAAGGACAGACTGTACACCGAAAAGGCGGACAGCACAGCAAGAAGAGCGGCTCAGACCGCGATTTATCTCATCCTTAACGCCATGACGAGAATGATCGCGCCTATTCTTGCGTACACCTCGGACGAAATCTGGAAGTTTATGCCTCACGCGCAGAGCGACAATGCCGACCATGTTATCTATAACGAGATGCCGGATGCACTTGCGATTGACGCCGACGACAGCTTTATGGCTTTCTGGAATGAGATCCACGCGCTCAGAGACGACGTTAAAAAGGCAATTGAGCCTATGATCAAGGCTAAGACCGTTAAAAGCTCCCTTGAGGCGAAGGTGACTCTCGCAGCAGGCGGAGAAAAGCTTGAGTTCCTCAAAAAAGCGGAGCCTGAGCTTGCGGCGGCGTTTATTGTCAGCGAGATCGAAATCGTTGATAACGGCGCAGAGCTTGAGATCACGGTTGAAAAGGCGGAGGGCGAAAAGTGCGAGCGCTGCTGGTCGATCAGCAAAACAGTCGGACAGAGCAGCGAACACCCCACTCTTTGCGCGCGCTGCTGTGAAGTATTGAAATAATAATTACAAGTACCATAAACCGGTGCAATGGTTTATTGCACCGGTTTTTTATAGGTACGCAAAGGAGTATTTCTATGCCTTTTATCGCGCTTACCGTCGGCATAGTGCTGGCGGCTATCGATCAGGTGTTTAAATATCTGATAGTATCAAATTTTGAGCTCGGACAGACTCAACCGTTGATTCCCGGAGTGTTAAATCTCACTTATATCCGCAACGAGGGCGTGGCTTTCGGGATGTTCGCGGGAATGCAATGGCTTTTTATCGCGCTTACCGTCGTAATGCTCGCGCTGATTATTATTTATATGTTTAAAAAGCGTCCGCAAAGCCCGTTCTTTTATGTTACGGTCGCGCTCATTATCGGCGGCGGAATAGGCAATCTTATAGACCGCATAGCCTACGGCTACGTAGTTGATTACCTCAGCCTCACGTTTTTTAGTCCCGTGTGCAACTTTGCAGATTACTGCATCACCATAGGCGTGATCCTTTTAGCGGTTTACCTGCTGTTTTTCTCCGATAAAAAGGGCAGAAAAGCATGACGGAGCATGAGCTTGTCTGTGAGGAAAACGACGTAAGGCTTGATAAATTTGTTGCTTCCTCATCAATCGGAGTTTCACGGAGCATGGCGGCGTCGCTTATAGAAAAAGGAAACGTGCTTGTAAACGGCGCGGCGTCCGATAAAAAGCGGAAGCTGCGCGTCGGCGACAGGGTAGAGGTCAAAGTTCCCGAACCCGAGCCGTATGAGGCGCAGCCCGAAAACATTCCGCTCGATATCGTGTATGAGGACGCCGATCTGCTCGTTGTCAACAAGCCGAAGGGTATGGTCGTTCACCCCGCGGCGGGCAACCGAAGCTCAACGCTCGTTAACGCGCTGCTTTACCACTGCGGCGATACGCTTTCGGGGATAAACGGCGTTCTGCGTCCGGGTATTGTTCACCGCATTGACAAGGACACAAGCGGGCTGCTGATCGTCGCGAAGAACGATTCGGCGCACACCGCTTTGGCGGAGCAAATAAAGGCGCACTCGTTCACCCGCGAATACGAGGCTGTCGTATTCGGTTCGCTAAGGGATGACAGCGGAACAGTGGACGCGCCGATAGGCAGGCATCCGGTTGACCGCAAAAAAATGTGTGTGACGCAGAAAAACAGCAAAAACGCTGTGACACATTATTATGTTTTGAACAGATACAAGGGCTATACGCATATCCGCTGTGTGCTCGAAACGGGCAGAACTCACCAAATCCGTGTTCACATGGCGTACTTGGGTCATCCCGTGGCGGGCGATCCCGTGTACGGCGTAAAAAATGAAAAGGTCGGCTTCAGCGGTCAGTGCCTACACGCCCGCAAAATCGGATTTGTTCACCCGTCTACAGGCAAATATATGGAATTCAGCTCCGATTTGCCGCCCTATTTTCGAGAGTTTTTAACCAAACTGAAAAATATTAGCAAATAATTCGCTGTTTTTTCAAAAAAAGGCTTGAATTATAGTTTTTTTTATGATAGTATAGATAAGTGTTTGAGACCGTCGTTACTCGCGACGCGATTCACAATACGGCTAAGCCGTCAATATGAAGCCGATAGTCCGCTGCCGTTTCAGGGTATGAATACCGGGTAAAATCAGGAGGATAAAAAATGGACGCATTGCAAACAATTGCCGCAGCTTCGGTTAAAGAGACAACTCCCGAGTTCGGCATCGGCGATACCGTAAGGGTATCCGTCAACATTCGCGAAGGCGAAAGAGAAAGAATTCAGATGTTCGAGGGCACCGTCATTGCCAAAAGAGGCAGCGGCGTAGCCGAGACCTTTACCGTAAGACGTGTTGCTTACGGCGTAGGCGTAGAAAGAGTTTTCCCGCTTCATTCCCCCAACGTAAAGGACATTAAGGTTGTTCGTTACGGTAAGGTTCGCAGAAGCAAGCTCTACTATCTGCGTGACAGAGTAGGTAAGGCTGCCAAGGTCAAGGAACAGATCCGCAAGTAATTCTCGAATAATCTGAGAGTAGATTTCGTTTTTGCGAGCACGGCTTTTCGGCATTTTTGCCGATAGCCGCGTTTCGCCGAAGCTGCTCAAAACGGGGAACTGTTTGAGTTCCCTTTTATACTATTCATAATCTACGTTCGGTTACGTAACGGTATTCCGAGTTTAAAGAGGTGACGGTGTTGAGTAAGAAAAACCCGCAAATCGAGCCCGATGAGTTGAAAAAAGAGCATTCGGACATTGAAAATGATTTTTCAGATGTACATTCCGCTTTGGACATTAACCCCGAGTTTTTCCTCGGAGAAAAAAGATCCAGACCGGGTCGCTTAAAGGATAACTTCCAAAGAGAGTTCCAGTCGGTTTTCAACGATGAATCCGACGCCGAGATCATAGAAAGCGAAAAAAGCGAAACGACCGAAAAAAGTAAATTCGTTGTGGCGGATTCCGACGGTTTTGGTCCGGGCATTTTCGATTGGGTGCGCTGCATAATTGTCGCAGTATCCATAGTTGTATTTGTCCTTACTTTTGTATTCCGCCTTGTTGAGGTGGACGGCACCTCAATGCTTAATACGCTTGAAAATTCGGATAAGGTAATCGTTACCAATATGTTTTACACACCTAAGAATAACGATATAATCGTTATTTCCCACGCTGCGGAATACAATAACCCGATTATAAAGCGTGTTATCGCAACTGCGGGACAGACCGTAAGACTCGACTACGAACACGACAAGATTTATGTGGACGGTGTTCAGCTTGACGAGCCTTATATCAAGGAAGGCGGTCCGGTTATTCAGGGCAACGCGAGCGAGGAAGGAAACTACCTTGCTCAGGACGATGAAGGCAACTTTGTTGTTCCGGAGGGCAAGCTGTTCGTGCTCGGCGACAACCGTCAGGTTTCGCTTGACAGCCGTAACTCAAAAATCGGTTTGATCGACATTAATGATGTAATCGGAAAGGCGCAGTTTGTCGTTTTCCCGTTTAATCATTTCGGAAACGTTTATGACAAATGATACGCAAAGCTTATTTCTGTTCGGGAAATAAGCTTTGTTTTTTAAAAGAGGTTAATTATGAGCAACAATCAACAGACGATCCAATGGTTCCCGGGTCATATGACAAAAACAAAACGGCAAATTCAGGCGAACCTGAAGCTTGTTGACGCGGTGGCGGAGATAATCGACGCGCGAATTCCCGTCAGCAGCCGGAACCCCGACTTAAACAAGCTGATTCAGAACAAGCCGAGAATCATTCTTATGAATAAATGCGATATGGCAAACCAGACCGCTACCAAAATGTGGATAAATCACTATGCAAAACAGGGCATAACAGCTTTAGCCGTAGACTGCAAAAGCGGCAGGAACCTTAACCGCTTTCCCGCAGCGGCTG
The DNA here is from genome assembly GCA_902777275.1 of uncultured Ruminococcus sp. GTDB lineage: Bacteria > Bacillota > Clostridia > Oscillospirales > Acutalibacteraceae > Ruminococcoides. Next base: position 119,333 of record CACYTI010000002.1, read on the forward strand.
AGTCGGTGCTCAAGGAAAAAACAGACCGCTTAAAAGCAAAGGGGATGAAAAACCCCACGCTCAGAATTATGATCGTCGGTATTCCGAACGTCGGAAAATCCTCGTTTATAAACAAAACAGCGGGTCAGAACCGCGCCAAAGCCGAGGACAGACCCGGCGTTACAAGAGGCAACCAGTGGTTTACAATCAGCAAAACCCTTGAAATGCTCGACACTCCGGGAGTTTTGTGGCCGCGCTTTGACGATAAAACCGTCGGCGAGCACCTTGCCTTTACGGGAGCGGTAAACGACAGGGTTTATGACAACGAGCTTCTTGCGGTCAGATTGCTTGACTTTTTGAAGGACTTGAAGCCCGAAGGCTTTATTTCGCGCTTTAAGCTTGAGAACACGGATTTAGACGGCATAGAATCATACGAGCTTCTGAATTTGATCGGAAAAAAGAGGGGAATGCTTGTTTCGGGCGGAGAAATAGACACGGGCAGAGCGGCAATCATGCTGCTTGATGAATTCCGTGCCGCAAAGTTGGGCAGAATAACGCTTGAGATGCCGAACGGAGATTTAAAATGAATTGGCTTGAATACGAAAACAAAGCATACGAAATGGGCTATGAAAATATTTGCGGGATAGACGAGGCGGGCAGAGGTCCGCTTGCGGGTCCCGTTTGCGCGGCGGCGGTCATTTTGCCGAAGGGAGTTGTGATCGACGGCGTTAACGACTCGAAAAAACTGACAGAGAAGAAGCGCGAGGCGCTGTTTGAGGTCATAAAAGCCGAGGCGGTTTCATATTCGATCGCCTTCGCGACTGTAGAGGAAATTGAAAAATACAACATTCTCAACGCCACGATGCTCGCTATGAGACGCGCCGTCGAAGGGCTCGACGTTAAACCCGGCTACGCGCTGATAGACGGCAATCGTATGCCGACGCTTCCGGTGAAGGGTGAATGCGTTGTAAAGGGCGACGCGAAATCCTCGTCGGTCGCCTGCGCGTCGATTCTCGCGAAGGTGTCAAGGGATAGGCTGCTGTATAAATACGCCGCAGAATATCCGCAATACGGCTTTGACAAGCACAAGGGCTACGGAACAAAGCTTCACGTTGAGGCGCTCAGGAACTTCGGACCGTGCCCTTATCACAGGATGAGCTTCCTCGGAAAAATACTTGGTGATAACAAAAAATGATAAGATTTACAAAGAAACAGACGGGCGACGCGGGGGAAAACTACTGCGCCGCCTATATGAAAAAGCACGGTTATAAAATTCTTGATAGAAATTATAAAAAGTCCTACGGAGAGATCGATATAATAGCCCTAAAGGATGGTGTGCTCTGCTTCACCGAGGTCAAAACACGCCACAGCAACCCGATGACACAGCCGTATGAGGCTGTCGATTACCGCAAGCGCAGGCGAATAATAAAGGCAGCTCAGGCGTATATTGCCGAGAACCGCGTAGACAGATATTGCCGCTTCGACGTGTGCGAGGTAATAACAGACATAGAAACGCTGAAGCTTTTAAAAATCAACTACATAGAAGCCGCCTTTGAAGCATAAGAAAACGCTGATTTCCAATTTTTTTCATTAAGGCAATACCGCATAATTACGGTGTGCGGATTGCGAAGTAAGATTTTTCGTCAGATTGTGCAAATAAATTGAGGTTAGGCTGGCGCCTTGCCGAGATTTTTTGGACAGTCTGACGGAACAAGATTCAAGCAAGGCGTGCGCCGCGAATTGTGCGGTGTTGCCTTAAGCGTTTGTTGCCCGCTTTTATGCCGTTATTTCCAAAAAAGCAGCGTTTTTCAAAGGCTGGATTATGTGCAGCGTCACGCTGCCTTCACGTTTTCTTAACCTTGAATAATCAGTAATTCCTAAAGAACAGCCCGTAAAAAGCCATTTTTATGGCAACGCGCCGAATTTTTTTGAAAACTTTGACAATCCGCGAAATATGTAGTAAAATATATTGTTGTTTATCACAAAAGTGAAAGGAAGATTTGTATGTTATACAGCAGCACCCAAAACGCGTCCGAAGTCGTTTCCGCTGCGCAGGCTATCGCGCAGGGGATTTCAAAGGACGGCGGTCTTTTTGTTCCGCAGTCGTTCCCGAAATATGACGAAAAAGATTTCAGGGAGCTTTTAAAGAAGGACTACAAGGGCAGAGCCGAAAAGATTTTTTCGGATTATCTCACAGACTTTACAGCGGAGGAGATCGAAGACTGCGTCGAAAAGGCTTACACCGCGGAGAAGTTCGGCGGCGAAAACCCCGCGCCCATGGCTTATACTCAGCTTGGCGGAGTTGATTTAAATATTCTGGAGCTGTGGCACGGTCCCACCTGCGCCTTTAAGGATATGGCGCTGCAAATTCTTCCGCACCTGCTTACAAAGTCACTCAAAAAGACCTGCGACGGCAAGGACGCCGTTATTCTCGTAGCCACATCGGGCGACACGGGCAAGGCGGCTCTTGAGGGCTTTAAGGATGTAGAGCATACAAAAATCATTGTGTTTTATCCCGTTGACGGCGTAAGCCCCATGCAGAAGCACCAGATGAACACGCAGGAGGGCGGCAATGTCACCGTCTGTGCGATCAAGGGCAATTTTGACGATGCTCAGACGGGCGTTAAAAAGATATTTACCACTCCGTCAATTTCGGAAAAGCTTGCGGAGAACAATATGCTGTTTTCTTCCGCAAACTCAATAAACTGGGGAAGACTGCTTCCTCAAATCGTATATTATATTTCCTCTTACTGCGATATGGTCAACGAACGCAAGATCGCTTTCGGAGACAAAATCAACGTCGTTGTTCCCACGGGCAACTTTGGAAACATACTCGCTTCCTACTACGCGAGTCTTATGGGACTGCCCGTAGCGAGGTTCATCTGCGCCTCCAACTCCAACAATGTTCTCACCGATTTCATCAACACCGGTGTTTATGATAAGAACAGACAGTTCTACACCACTATTTCGCCTTCAATGGATATTTTGGTTTCGAGCAACCTTGAACGCCTGCTCTACAAATTATCGGGCAACAGCGACAAGACGACTCGCGAGTGGATGACCGCCCTCAAAACCGGTGGACGCTATGAGGTCGGCGACGACGTTAAAGCTGTTATGAACGAAAAATTCTACGGCGGTTTCTGCGACGACGCTCAAACCAAGCGCACCATCAGCAGACTGTTTGAGGAGCAGGGCTATCTCTGCGACACCCACACTGCTGTAGCGGTAAGCGTGTATGAGGAGTACGTTGAAAAGACCGGGGACAATACCCCTGCGGTCATCGCCTCGACAGCAAGCCCGTATAAATTCTCAAAGGCGGTTCTTGAAGCCGTAGCGCCAGATGCCGAGCTTCCCGAAACCGAGTTCGATATGGTCGATATGCTCAACAGCATTACAAAAATGCCCGTGCCCGCTCCGCTTGCGGGGCTCAAAGGCAAGCAGACCCGTTTTTCGGATGTGACCGAGGTCGATAAAATGCCGGAGTATGTGCTTTCGGCGCTCTCGGTCGAATAATGTCTCTGTTTGTTTTAGGCGATCTTCACCTCTCTTTGGGAGAGGATAAGCCCATGGATGTCTTTGCGGGCTGGAACGATTACGTTGAGCGGCTTGAGCGAAACTGGCGCTCGCTTGTAACCGACAGCGACACCGTTGTTGTGGCGGGTGACATTTCGTGGGCGATGAAGCTTGAGGAAACGCTGACCGATTTTAAATTTATAGATTCACTTCCCGGCAAAAAGCTTTTTATGAAGGGAAATCACGACTACTGGTGGACCACAAAGCGAAAGATGGACACGTTCCTGAGCGCAAACGGTCTTAACTCAATCCAAATACTTTTTAACAACGCCTATCGTGTGGGTGATTTCGCAGTTTGCGGAACGCGCGGCTGGTTTTTGGAAAACGACACTCCCGATGACGAAAAGGTCGTCAACCGCGAGGCGGGCAGACTGAGAATGTCGATCGAAGAGGCAAAAAAGCTCGGCGGTGAGCTGACGGTTTTTCTGCACTATCCTCCGTACTACAGGGGGACGGAATGCTCTGAGATAATGGATGTGCTGATAGAATACAACGTAAAAAAATGCTATTACGGACACATTCACGGCAAAAAGAATTTCCGCTTAGCTTACGAGGGAGTATACAAGGGCGTCGATTTCAAGTTGATTTCCTGCGATAAAGTTGGATTTGTGCCGGTTTTAGTCAGATAATAGCGCAATTTAACTTGATTTCGCGATAATAATATGTTACAATAAGTCGATAAATGAAAATGGAGGAAAATAAAATGGCACTTAAGGAATGCACAAAGAAAGAAGAAGCGAATTCATACGAGCTCGTCGTATCCGTTGACGGCGAGACCTTTGAAAAGGCGATCAACAAGGTATATAAGCAGCAGGTTAAAAAGATCAATGTGCAGGGATTCAGAAAGGGCAAGGCGCCCCGCAGGATCATTGAAAGAATGTACGGCACAGAGGTATTCTACGAAGACGCTATGCAGGAATGCTATCCCGACGCTCTTTATGACGCAGCAGAGGAAGCGGGCGTAAAAATCGTTGCGGTTGAATCGCTTGAGGCGGTTGAAGCCGGCAAGGAAGGCTTCGCATTCAAGGCTCAGGTCGTTGTATATCCCACAATCGAAATCGACAATTACAAGGGCATCGAAATCGAAAAGAAATCCACCGAGGTTACCGACGATCTTATCGATGAGGAGATCGAGAAGGTACGCGAGAGAAATTCAAGACTCGTACCCGCTGAGGACAGAGCCGCTGAAAACGGCGACACCGTTGTAATCGACTTCGAGGGCTTTGTTGACGGCGAGGCTTTTGAGGGCGGCAAGTCCGAGGACTTCAATCTTGCGCTCGGCTCGGGCAGCTTTATCCCCGGCTTTGAGGATCAGATCATAGGTCACAAAGCGGGCGAGGAATTCTCGATTTTTGTTACGTTCCCCGAGGACTACCAGGCTGAGGAGCTCAAGGGCGCGGAAGCCGAGTTCAAGATCGTGCTTCACGAGGTAAAGGTCAAGGAGCTTCCCGAGGTTGACGATGAATTCGTTCAGGACGTTTCCGAAAAGGAGACCCTTGAGGAATACAAGGAAGAGCTCAGAGAGACAGTCGGAGCTCGTCTTAAAGAGGAAAGCGAAAAGGACGTTGACGATCAAATCACAGAGAAGCTGATCGGTTTGGTTGAGGGCGATATCCCCGAAGCTATGTTTGACAATCAGACAAACGACATGATCAAGGATTTCGAGATGCGTCTGCGCGCGCAGGGCATGGATATGCAGACATACATGAGCTACATGGGCATGGATATCAATGCGCTCAAGGGTATGTACAGAGATGAAGCCGAAAAGAGAGTAACTCTCAGACTCGCGCTTGAAACGATCGCGAAGAAAGAAAACATCGAGGTGACCGAGGCTGATTTGGAGGATGAATACTCCAAAATGGCTGAAACCTACAAAATGGAGGTTGAAAAGGTCAAGAAAGCTGTTCCCGCCGATTCTCTCAGCGAGGATATAAAGGTTCGCAAGGCGCTTGAGCTCGTAAAGAACAGCGCGGTCATCAAATAAGCAAATTTTCGCAAAAGAATAAATCACGCGTTTTTGCTAACAAATAAACAGAAAGGTCTTGATAGTTATGGCACTGGTACCATATGTAGTTGAGCAAACCAACAGAGGCGAGCGCTCTTACGATATTTATTCCCGTCTGTTAAACGACAGAATCATTATGCTTCACGAAGAAGTCAACAGCGCGAGCGCAAGCGTTATCGTTGCTCAGCTTCTTTATCTTGAAAGTCAGGATCCCACAAAGGACATCAGCCTTTACATCAACAGCCCCGGCGGAAGCGTTACCGACGGCTTTGCGATCTACGACACTATGCAGTATATCAAGTGCGATGTTTCCACCATTTGCATGGGAATGGCTGCGAGCATGGGCGCCTTCCTGCTTTCGGCAGGCACAAAGGGCAAGAGGATCGCGCTGCCCAACAGCACGATTATGATCCACCAGCCCTTGGGCGGATATCAGGGTCAGGCAACCGATATGGAGATCCACACCAAATATATGCTTGACACAAAAGCAAGGCTCAACCAAATTCTCTCCGAGAATACGGGCAAGCCTCTCGAAGTAATAAAACAGGATACCGAGCGCGATAACTTTATGACCGCTCAGCAGGCTATGGAATACGGTCTGATAGACAAGGTGATCGATAAAAGATAAGGTGAGGGAAACTCATGGCTAACAAAAACAACGACAAGGAGATATACTGTTCATTCTGCGGCAAGCCGCAGGATATGGTGCTGCGTATGATTCAGGGCAACGGCGCGTATATCTGCGACCGCTGCGTGGATCTTTGTATGAATATACTTGAACAGTCGGGCGAAACGGAAAAGACGCTTCCCGGAAAGGGCAAGCTCACACCGAAGGCTCCCGACACTTCACTTGCCGAGCTTTTAAAGCCAAAGGAGATCAAGGCTATTCTTGACGAGTATGTTATCGGTCAGGACGACGCTAAGGTAACGCTCAGCGTGGCGGTCTACAACCACTACAAGCGCGCGTTTGCCGATGATGAAAGCGTGGATTTTTCCAAGAGCAACGTGCTTTTGCTGGGACCCACGGGCGTAGGCAAAACCTTGCTTGCGCAAACTCTCGCAAGAGCGCTTGACGTTCCGTTTGCCATCGCCGACGCGACAACGCTGACCGAGGCAGGCTATGTAGGCGAGGACGTTGAAAACATCCTGCTCAAGCTTATTCAGGCAGCGGATTACGACATTGAACGCGCAGAGCGCGGAATAATCTATATTGACGAAATAGATAAAATAGCCCGAAAATCGGAGAACCCTTCAATAACCCGCGATGTCAGCGGCGAGGGAGTTCAGCAGGCTTTGCTCAAAATAGTTGAAGGAACCGTTGCCAACGTGCCTCCGCAGGGCGGCAGAAAGCACCCGCAGCAGGAGTTTTTGCAGATAGACACCAAAAACATCCTGTTCATCTGCGGCGGTGCCTTTGACGGTCTTGAAAAAATAGTTGAGAAGCGCAAGGGAAATTCCGTAATTGGCTTTGAATCTCTTGTTCAGTCCAAGGTGCAGCTTGATTCCACCGACTGGATGAAGGAGGTCACCGCTCACGATTTGGTAAAGTACGGAATCATTCCCGAGCTTATCGGCAGACTGCCGGTTATCACCGCGCTCAGCGGACTCGACACCGAGGCGCTCATACAAATTCTCACGGTGCCGAAAAATTCCATTGTGGCGCAGTATAAAAAGCTTTTTGAGCTTGACAACGTAGAGCTCAGCTTTGAGGAAGACGCGCTTACGGCTATAGCCGAAAAAGCGCAGGAGCAGCGCACCGGCGCAAGAGGTCTCAGAGGAATCATGGAAGGTATACTTATGAACCTCATGTATGAAACACCGTCGGACGAGACCATTGAAAAAATCGTGATCACAAAAGAAACCGTCACCGACGGAGCTGAGCCTCAGATTACCAAAAAAAAAGAAAAATTGTCTTTCCCGGTAAAGCTGTCAGGCAAGCGTTCAAAGCGCAGTTCCGCTTCATAAAAAAAACTAAGCGGTAAGGTTGAATACTGCTGTCGGGCGATACCGCGTACCGGCTTATGCCGAAACGCTGTGTCGCCCTTTTTCAATTAAATAATAGAATGAAGAATAGAATGAAGAAATCGGAAATGAGTATTTTTGCGTTATTGGAAAGGAACCGAGATGGAATATAACGAACTTAACACGATGACGCTTCCAGTTTTGCCTTTGAGGGGGCTTGTTGTGTTCCCAAAGGCGATAATACATTTTGACGTGGGCAGAAAACACAGTGTTGCCGCGATAAACAGAGCAATGAGAGATGACAGGTTGATTTATCTCGCGGCGCAAAAGGATCCTTCCGTAAACGAGCCGGAGCTGAACGATTTGTTCAGCGTCGGTGTTGTGGCTAAAATCGTTCAGGTTTTAAAGCAGCCCGAGGATGTCACGCGCGTTGTACTGGAGGGGAAATACCGCGCTAAGACGATCGTCTCCGCCGACGAAGGAAAGAGGCTTCTCATGGCTGAGGTTTTGCCTGTCCCCGAGGAAAAGCCGCCTCTCACCGCAGCCGACGAGGCAATGGTGCGCTCTGTAAAAAATCAGTTTGAACAATATCTTGAGGTGTCTGTAAAGATGCCGCCCGACATTATCTTTAAGGTTGCCCTGTGCAAACACCCCGGAGAGCTGTCGGATTATATAGCCTCAACAATGTATCTCGATTACCGCACAAAGCAGACCATTTTGGAGCTTTTCGACCCGTCAAAGCGGATAGAAGCCGTGCTTGATGTTTTGGTTGACGAAACCTGCATAGCAAAAATGGAGCGCGAAATCGAGCTTAAAGCCAAAAGCAGAATAGACGAAAATCAGCAGATTTACTTTTTGCGCGAGCAAAAGCGCGCCATAGAGGAGCAGTTAGGCGAGGAGGATGACCCCTCTGCCGACGCTGAGGACTACGCTGAGCGTATAGAGGAGCTCAAGCTTGACCCAAAAACCGAGGAGACTCTGTTCAAGGAATGTCGTAAGCTGATGAAAATGCCCTTCGGCAGTCAGGAGGCTTCGGTTATCCGCACCTACCTTGATACGGTGCTAGATTTGCCGTGGCACATTTCGACCGAGGATAAAATCGTCCTGCCTAAAATCCGCAGGGAGCTCGACAAGACCCACTTCGGGCTTGAAAAGGTTAAGGACAGAATAATAGAGCAGCTTGCAGTGCGCAAGCTCAGCGAAAAGCAGAAGGGACAGGTGCTCTGCCTTGTCGGACCTCCCGGCGTCGGAAAAACCTCAATAGCTCAGTCAATCGCGAAGGCTATCGGCAGAAACTGCCAAAGGATCGCTTTGGGCGGCGTTAAGGATGAGGCTGAGATACGCGGACACCGCCGAACCTACATCGGCTCCATGCCGGGAAGGATCATGTCGGCTGTTTTAAATGCGGGCTCCAACAATCCGCTGCTTATATTAGATGAAATCGACAAGCTTTCAAGTGACTACAAGGGCGACCCGACCTCGGCGCTGCTGGAGGTTCTTGATGTTGAGCAGAACAACAAATTCGTCGATCACTACATTGACGTCCCGTTCGATTTGTCGGGCGTGATGTTCATCACCACGGCAAACGATATGTCGCTTATTCCTCCGCCCCTGCGCGACAGGATGGAGATCATCGAAATATCGAGCTACACCCGCGAGGAAAAATTCCACATTGCAAAAAAGCATTTGATCCCAAAACAGCTTGATTTGTGCGGATTTTCTTCAAAAGAAGTAAAATTTACTCAGAAGGCGATTTATTCACTCATAGATCACTACACCCGCGAGTCGGGCGTGAGAAATCTTGAACGCGAGATCGCGTCGCTGCTAAGAAAATGCGCGGTCAAAAAGCTTGACGGAGAAGCGGAGATCTTCAAAATAGACGATAGGTTCGTTGAGCAATTGCTCGGAAAGAAAAAGTTCCTGCCCGACCAAATCTCAAAGAAGGATGAGATCGGCGTTGCTAACGGGCTTGCTTGGACTTCCGTCGGCGGCGAGCTGCTGCCCATCGAGGTTGCGGTCATGGAGGGTACGGGAAAGCTTGTGCTGACAGGATCATTGGGCGACGTAATGCAGGAGTCGGCAAAGGCGGCAATAACCTGCATACGCAGTCATGCCGACTCGCTCGGAATAGACGCAGATTTCTATAAAAACAAGGATATACATATTCATGCGCCCGAGGGCGCCGTGCCGAAGGACGGACCCTCGGCGGGCATAACAATGGCTACAGCCATATACTCAGCTTTGTCGTCAAAGCCCGTGAGACACGACGTTGCAATGACAGGCGAGATCACGCTTCGCGGCAAGGTGCTGCCCATCGGCGGCTTGAAGGAAAAGAGCATGGCGGCGTATAAGTACGGTATCGACACGGTGATAATACCAAAGCAGAACGAGCGCGACATCAGCGAGTTTGATGAGGCGGTAAGGGAAAAGATCCGTTTTGTAGCGGTTGAGGATTTCACCGACGTTATCGCGGGCGCTACCGCACAGTAAGGAGCGCTTATGAATTTTAACGAAGTTAATTTTGAATTTGCCGCGGGAAATGTCAGTCAGCTTCCGCAGTCTGATTTGCCCGAGATTGTGTTTTCGGGGCATTCCAACGTCGGCAAATCATCGCTGATAAATAAACTGGTTCAGCGCAAGGCGCTTGCCCGCGTCAGCGCACAGCCGGGAAAAACCGCCACCATAAATTTTTACAGGCTAAAAGAGTTCAGACTTGTTGACCTGCCGGGCTACGGCTACGCCAAAGTCTCAAAGGCTGAAAAACAGCGCTGGGCAAAGCTTGTCGAGGGTTATCTATCGGCTCAGCGCAACATAAAGCTGATAGTGCAGATAATAGACATCCGCCACAAGCCTACAAACGACGACTACGATATGCTAAACTTTCTTTACAACTGTAACGCGCCGTTTGTGATCGTACTGACCAAGAAGGACAAGCTCAAAAAGACTGCTTATGAAAAGCGTCTCAACGAGGTTTTAGACGAGCTTGCCGACTATGAAGGGATTCAACTTATCCCGTTCTCTGCCGTTGACGGAAGCGGAACGGATGATATAAAAGAGGTCATTGAGGAATACATTTCAGAGGAGGAATAAACAGTGGAAAAAAAGCCGTTTTTGACGCTCGCGCAGGCGCAGGAGATCATTAAGGACGTCCCCACGCCGTTCCACGTGTACGACGAAAAAGGAATAAGAGAGAACGCCCGCGCGCTTTATAAAGCGTTTAGCTGGAACAAGGGCTACAAGGAGTATTTTGCGGTCAAAGCGACGCCGAACCCCTTTTTGATGAAGATTTTGCAGGAAGAGGGCTGCGGAATGGACTGTTCCTCCTACACGGAGCTCATGCTCTGCGAAGCCTGCGGCATCACGGGCAGCAACATCATGTTCAGCTCAAATGTGACGCCCGTTGAGGACATGAAGTTAGCGTATGATCTGGGCGCTTACATCAACCTTGATGACTACACCCACGTTGAGTTTATCAAGAAGGTGTGCGGCGTTCCCAAAACCATCTGCTGCCGCTACAATCCCGGCGGAGTTTTCAAGTTAGGCGACAGCACGGAAAAAATTCAGGTCATGGATACCCCGGGCGACAGCAAATACGGAATGACCGAGGAGCAGATGGAAAAGGCGTTTGTCGAGCTGAAGGAGGCGGGAGCCGAGGAGTTTGGAATTCACGCGTTCCTCGCGTCAAACACGGTTTCAAACGACTATTACCCTGAGCTCGCCTCGATTCTGTTTAAGCTTGCCGTCCGCCTGCACGAAAAAACAGGCGTTCACATCAAGTTCATCAATCTTTCGGGCGGAGTCGGCGTTGACTACAAGCCCGAGGACAGCAAAAACGATATAGCTGTAATCGGCGAGGGCGTACATAAGAAATTCGACGAGATCCTTGTGCCCGCAGGCATGGGCGACGTTGAGATCTACACCGAGCTCGGCAGATATATGCTCGCTCCCTACGGCGCTTTGATCGCCACCGCTATCCATGAAAAGCACATCTATAAGGAATATATCGGGCTCGACGCCTGCGCCGCAAACCTTATGCGGCCCGCTATGTACGGCTCCTATCATCATATAACGGTGCTGGGCAAGGAGAACGAGCCTTGCGACCACAAATACGACGTAACGGGCGGTCTGTGCGAGAACAACGATAAGTTTGCGATAGACAGAATGCTGCCGAAGATAGATAAGGGTGATATCCTTTATATCCACGACGCGGGCGCTCACGGCTTTTCAATGGGCTACAACTACAACGGCAAGCTGAGAAGCGCCGAGGTGCTTCTTTGCGAGGACGGCTCCCACAAGCTGATCCGCCGCGCCGAAACACCGAAGGATTATTTTTCAACCTTTGATTTTTCGGATTTTGACCTTATAAGGGAAAAATAAGACAAACAAATAAACAGATGCCGTTTGTTGCTTTCGGGTTTTTCCCGAACAGCAGAAAAACGGCGTCTTCCTCTCGTTTTTGGAGTTTTTTCGGCTGTATCGCCGCGATAACCCGTTCAAAATGACATGATACGACCGAAAAAATAGGCATAAAATGCGAAAAAACTGCGTATATTGCGGTAAAAATTTAGTATTAAGGTAAAAAATTTTTGACAAAGACTTTAGATATTGACATTACCGAAGCGCTTAATATATAATAGGTAAGGAAAAATGTCTTAAGGCGTCGAAATACTCTTTCGCGCTTAATATTTCAGGCGGACAGGAGCGTTGTTGATTAATGAAAGCAAATTGGTTGAAATCATGTATATTTACTATAGCCGCAGCTGTTGCGTCTGTATTTGTTTTGACTGCTTGCTCAACTGTAGGAAAGCCTGTTGTTATCAAGATCCCCGAAATCGGAAAACAGTCCGTTCCCGAAGCAGACTCCGCAAAGACGCCCAAGAAATCCGAAGCCTCCGACAAATCCGATAATTCAGATAAACCCGATAATTCGGAGAATTCCGAAAAAAAGCAGGAAGCCGGATTTGTTAAAGAAGATGACGGCACTGCGCATTATTACATCAACGGCGAGATCCAGAAAAACGGAATAGTCGGAGATGAAAAGAACGGCTATTATTATGCCGACGGCGACGGTGTCATAAATCTGGGCTACTGCGACAGCATCACCGCCAACGACGCCGAATGGAACATCATCAACGGCAAGGCGACAAAGGTCACGACTGAATCCGACCTGACGCTTAACGCGGCGCTTAAGGCTGTTGCCAAATGCACAAAAAACACCATGAGCCGCGAGGAAAAGCTCAGAGCCTGTTTTGATTATTTAAAGACTAACTATCTTGAGGGCGTCCGCCACGACCCGCCCTACAACGAAATGGACTGGCCTGTTGTTTATGCCAACGACATTTTTGTTTACGGCAAGGGCGACTGCTTCAGCTACGGCGCGGCGTTCGCTTATATGGCTAAGGCTATAGGCTACACCGAAGCCTACGCCTGCAACACCGGCGGTCACGGCTGGGCAGAGGTCGACGGAAAATATTACGACCCCGAGTGGGATATGCACCACAACGAATACAACCACTTCGGAGTAGCTCCCGGAGATGACTGCGATGTGAATTACGTGACTACGCTCCAACCTGACGTTGAGTGGATGCGCATTAAGGTTTGATAACAATGCTTGGTAAGACGAATAGTCTTAGGCGTTGATATATTTTTAAGGAGGATTACATATGAAAAGACCTATTATTTATCTTGTTTCCGCTGTTATAGCCGTTACTTCCGCCTGCGCTCTCGCGGGCTGCGGTTCCAACAGCTCTTCTCAGGCAAATTCCAAGGCTGAGTCCGTGCAAAGCTCCGTTGCTCAAAGCTCTGCACAGGCGGGCGGCACAATTTCCGCCGACGACGCTGTTTTCAGTTTTAACGGCGTTAAGGTTGAGCTCAACGGCGATGCCGACGCTGCAATTGCTGCTCTCGGCGAATACAAGGATGTAAGCTCTCAGCTCAGCTGTCACGGTGAAGGCGAAGACAAGACTTATACTTATGATAACTTTGTTCTGAACACCTATCCGCTCGACGGAAAGGATCGCGTGCTCGAAATTGTTGTCAAATCTGCCGATATCCCCACCTCAAAGGGCGTTAAGGTTGGCGACAGCGCTTCCGCTGTAAAGGAAGCTTACGGCGACGGCTTCCGTGAGGTCGGCACATATTACGCTTATGATGCGGGCGACGGAAAGTCCTTGCAGTTCCTCATTGAAAATGATTCTGTAAAGGAAATCGACTACTACTACGACGTATAATTAAATTAATATTATTCAGTTTTGAACGGCGTTAAATCGTTTGGATTTGCGCCGTTTTTATTTTTCATGTTTATTTTTCCGATTATCTTGCGTAATGCGGTGTAATGAGTTATAATAAAATATACTATTCCACCGGTTATACCGGATATCTGAAAGCAGGGGAGACCATGGACAAAACTAAATTGATTTCACTTGTCCGCTGCGGCGACGAAAAAGCGGTCAACGAGCTTTATTACCGCACATACCGACAGCCTTACACGGTGGTTCTTGACGTTGTAAACAGCGCTTCGGACGCTTACGGAATAATGCAGGACGCGTACCGCGAGGCTTTTTCGCATATTGACAGGATATCGGATTATGCGGGCTTCCTAAAAGCGATAAACAGGCTTTCTTTGTTCTTGTGTGCTGTTTTTCTGAAAAAAGAGAAGGGCTACGCCCCGTTTGCGGATTCCTCCGATACAAACTTTGCTTATATTGAAGTATTAAACGGAGAATTCAAGCCTGAGCCCGGAGTGGATTATTCTTCTCAGCGGAAGACCGTTTCGGATATGCTCAAAAATCTCCCACCCGACGAAAGGCTCGCCCTGCTTGCGCGCTGTGTTTTGGGGTTGAGCATAAACGATATATCATACTCCTTCGGCGTGAGTGAAACCACCGTTGCCGTCGGACTTAACTACGCCGCTTTCCGTATGAAGGCTCAGGCTGAGCGCACGGGCTTTGACGCTCAGATCCCTGTCGAAAAATTGTTTTCGTTTATCGCGTGGTCGTTCGGAAAAGCCGCTTCGGACTCTCCCGTCCACGAAATGAATGAGGATGTTAAGCAGGCAGCTCTATCTGCCGCCGCACGCGTCTCTGAGCCGAAGGAAGATAACATTCCTGCACCTGCCGAGCCGCCCGTAAACACCGCCGTGACAGAGCAGAAAAGCCCTCAGGAATATTTGCCCGGAGATGATATTCAGCCGGAAGTTAAAACCGCCCCTAAGCCCAAACGTCACTTGGTGAGAAACATCGTTATTATCTCGGTATGCGTTATTTTTCTTGCCGCGGGTACGTTGGCGTTTATCGCGTTCGCTCTTCCGCAAATAACGGGCGAGCCGAACCCGATTTCAAGTATTATAACGGGCAAGGACGCTGAAAACACTCCCGAAGAGCTTGTTGAGCAGTTTGAAGCTGCTTTTAACAAAAATGACCGCGACGGAATGGCAAAGCTTTTCCTGCCGGACCAAAGTTTTGAAAGAAATATTGAGGGCGGCGCATTGCAGTTGATAAACGGACTTTTTGGTTTGTTCAACTCGGGAAATACGCCTCAAATCGAATGCGAGCTGAAAGACCTTAAAAAAGACGGTGAGGCTGCCAAAGGAAAGGTGCTGATCAGCGCCGAGCTTCCGTTGGTGGGCAAACAAAGCATAACGCTTAATGCTTCCTTTGAAATAAAAGATAACCGGTGGTATTTTAAGGAGCTTAAGGCGTAAATCAACTGAAAATCGACATAATACAACAAACAACCGCTTCGCTCCGCGCTATTGCAAACGGAGCGAAGCGTGATTCATTCCAAGGAAAGATATCGCGGCGGTCTTTGCGTCTCACCCTATCATCAATGAGACTTTATAAAATAATAATTTTTAAAAATAGTAAAATTTATCATATTTCTTTTAAGTACTTGCAAATAAATAAACAATATGATAAAATTAGCAGCAGTATAGACAGGCACAGATGTGTTGTTAAATGTGTTTGTGCTTTTTGTGCGGCTCTTTGATCACGCATTTAGAACCAAAGCCGTAGGCGCTTGGCATTACAAGGTGATAATTCCGGACATGATTGATTTGATCAATCATCACGCTTACAATGCTTTAGCTAAAGACTAATTTCGCATAAAAAACTTGTGGCAGATAGTTACATATATTGCCTGTGTTTACATATTGTGTTTGATTGCGGCAAAGCTGACAAAACGCGATTTGAAAGTTACTTTCGATGTGTTGTTCATTCTAATTTTGATTCCTTTTGCCTTTAGTAAAACAGCGTGATGTTTTTAGTGCTGTTGTATCGGCACTTATATCCGGCAGCAGCAGACGTCAGCCTGACCGATATCAAAGAAGGTTGATTTCTCATGGGATACAACTCCGGCTCCTAAGAGCGATGTTTCAAGGTGCAACACTGTCATCAGCAAGGATAAAAAACAATTGCGCCGTTGTTCCGGGCTTTAATGCCGGGAACGGCGGCGCAAATTTGAAGAAGGTTTTCCTATGATATTAAACAAAAACTATATTTATCATCAGCTTGACGGTCAGGCGGTTATCGTTCCGACTGCGGCAGCGGATTTTCACGGCTTGGTGCAGGGCAACAAAACGCTTTCCGTTATTGCGGAGTGTCTTGCGCACGAGACCACCGAGGAAGAAATTGTTGATACTCTCTGCGAGCGTTTTGACGGCGACAGAGAGCTGATCAAAGCCGATGTTGCCGACGCTGTAAAACGACTGAAAGAAATAGGCGCGATCGATGAATAAAAAATTTGAGGATATTATAGCTGAAAAGGGCAGACTGATTTATACGAATGTGGGCGACAGTATGTTTCCCGCCATTCAGCCGCGGGACTTGCTCATTATCGAAGCCGTCAAAAAGCCGTTGAAGGTTGACGACGTGCCGCTCTACAAACGCGACAGCGGGCAGTATGTGCTGCACCGCATCGTAGACATCAAAAACGGCAAGTATGTGATGAAGGGCGACAACCGCACAGCAGTTGAAAAAGGAATTACCGACAGGCATATTATCGGTGTGCTTACTTCGATTGTCCGCAACGGAAAAACATTTCCCGTCGAAGCGCCGAAGGAGCATACCGCGCGGATTGCAAAGGATTTGATTTATCTTGTTTCCTGTGCCGTAAACGGAGAAACGCCGGGCAGCGAAAGAGTTGAAAAAATGGACTTGGCGGAAATTTACCGCTTGTCACGGGAGCATATGCTTACCGCCGCCGTTGCCTGCGCGCTGGAAAAAGTGATTCCCCTGCCACACGCGTTTGACCAGGCAAAGAAAAAAGCGATCCGCAGGCTGACGCTGTTTGAGCTGGAGCGAAGTAAAGTTGCGCAGGAGCTTGAAAAGGCGCGGATCTGGTATCTTCCGCTGAAAGGGATCCTGCTCAAGGACGATTATCCTAAATCGGTTATGCGCGAAATGACCGACAACGATATTTTGGCGGATCCTTCACGCACGGATGACATAAGGGCTATCATGGAGGGATGCGGTTACTCCTGTATATCATTCGGTGTATACCATCACGATGTGTATACTAAGCCCCCGACGCTTGAGTTTGAGATGCATCGCTCGCTCTTTCAAGACGGCGAAGTGCCAATGTTTGACGGATACTTCAAAAATATCAAAGTGAAAACGATTCAAAACGGATATGCCTGCAAGTTAAGAAACGAGGATTTTTACATATATATTCTCAGTCATACCTACAAGCATTATATTCTGGGCGGTACAGGTCTGCGTTCCCTGCTCGATGTATATGTTTTCCTTCGGGCACATCCCGATTTAGACAGGAATTATCTTAATACTGAGTTAGCAAAGCTGAAAATCAGCGGTTTTGAAGAAAAAATGCGCCGCTTGTCGCAAAAGGTATTCACGGGCGCTGAACTGAATAAGCAGGAGCAAATTGATCTTGATTACTTTATTTCGTCCGGCAGCAGAGGAACCTTTGAAAACCTGGATTACAATGAAGCGGCGAAAAATCTCGGCAATGATGACAGCAAGGCTTCCAAACGCCGCTATTTAAAAAGCCGCGTATTCATTTCGGGAGAAGCCTTACAGAAGAACTATCCTTTTGTGGCAAAGCACAAGGTGCTATATCCGCTTCTTTTTTTGTATCGTCCTATTAAGGGCGCTGTAACGCACCCAAAGCGGATATTTAAGGAATATACAAATATAAGACGTTTCAAGGTAAGGAAAGATAGGGAAAACATCAGAGTTAGGGAATAAAATTATAAGAAAAGTAATTAGTATTGTGACAGGGTTGTTGTTTACGACCTTTACAGCCTACCATATTTTTTGCTTGCTCAAATTGAAACAAACAGGTTTGGCAGACTTTTGGGAATTGTTGTTTTAATGAAAAGTCGGAATCCGGTTATGGCAGCGCCGCTCAGGGTGTATTTGATAAGGATTTCATATTATAACCTGATAATGCGCGGACGTTTTCCGAGTGCAGCTTGAAAGACTATTGAAAAAATAAAGTGATAAAGCGGCGTGACGTCAGCTAATCTCAAAAAACAGAAATCACCGTCCGGCATTCTGTCGGACGGTGAAATTATATTATTCGTATGAGTTTATTTTAAAATATAAGCAAGCAAAAAGCCTTCGGCGCATTTTTAATGATCACCAACTGCTGCGTGCTGTACATTGGCTCGGAAAACTTACCCCTTACGGTTACAGTGTGAAACCGGGTGTTCAGCATCTCTGTGGGAACGGTGTCCTTCCACTCGCCGCCGTCAACGGAATATTGACCGACAATGGAAATTCTTTGCGGTCTATCATGCGGATTGGCGGGTTCGCTTTTTTGATGTGCGATCGTGAGAGCGATCAAAACGGCGAACGAGAGAAAAGTGACCGCAAGAGCCGTGTATGTCATAGCCCTTCCCTTTATCAGCTTCATATCATCACCACCTTAAAAGGTAATACCGCACACCGTAATTATTCGGTGTTATCTTGATATTATTATATCAACAGAGGAAACGGTTGTCAACGAACCGTTTATCCGAACAAAAAATAATATTAGGAGTGCGGGTGAGCAATAAAAGCTTTTGTCAGCGATAATTTTTTTAGAAATATGATAATTATATATGAAAATAGTATTCCATTTTTGAAATTTTTGTATTATAATTAAAGAAAAAACAACAAAAAAGGAGAGAATGACGAATGACGGATTTTTTACCGGGATTTATTGCGCTTCTTGCAATGGTCTGTCTGCTCGGATTCTTTAACGAAAAAGTAACAAAGCTTACCTACGAAATATCGCTCATGCTGTTTTCCACGGTGCTGGGCATTATTATCATGGTAGTCGCAAAGGTTTTCTTTGGCCAGAGTCTCGGCAGTATTTTTAAATATGGGGGAGAAGATGAATTTAACATTGAATTGTTCCTGATAAAGGGCGTGCTTTGCTTCATGCTGTTTGCGGGCTCATGCCACTTGAAGCTGATGGATTTTTTCCGCCATGCCCGTCAGGTAAATGTTCTCTCGTTTATCACCACATTTCTCGGCGCCGTATTTTACGGGGGGCTGTTCTACGGTGCGTCTGCTCTGTTTGGGCTGAATCTTTCGCTGCCTGTTTGCTTGATGTTCGGCAGTATTGTCGCGCCGACAGACCCTATTGCCGCAACAAGTATTCTAAACAAATTCGGATTGCCGAAAACCACTTCGTTTTTGATACAGGGCGAATCGCTTTTCAACGACGGTGTTGGTGTGGCGCTGTTCGTGTGCTTTTCGGGAATGGTTACCGCAACCTCCTCGGGCAGATTCTTTTCTGTGATGCTTTCGCAGATTTTCGGTGCGGTTGGCATCGGTGCGGCAGTGACGATCGTTCTGTTCCCGCTTTATAAATTCACCAAAAGCAATACCCTCGGAATATTTGTCAGCCTGCTGAGCGTGGCGCTGTCATATTATCTCTGTGAGGTGTTTGATTTTTCGGGCGCGATCGCCTCGGTCATCTGCGGCATTCTGTTCGCGGCGTTCCGCACATATTTTTGCAAATTTGACGAGCCCGAAAAAAATGAGAGCTTTGACTCTTTCTGGGATACGCTCGATTGTTTGCTGAATTCGGTTTTGTATATAATGCTCGGAATCAGCTTTATCTATGTTTTCCAGATGGGTCAAGTCATTTTGCTCTCGATCCTTGCCATTGTCGCAAACTTCATCGCCCGCGCCGGAAGTCTTACGCTGTCAACATTCCTGATGGGCAAGCTTCCCGACGGCTTCGGCAAACCCGGTTTTGTCATGCTTTTCACATGGGGCGGCTTGCGCGGAGGCTTATGTGTAGCCCTCGCAATGAGTACGAAAGGCATGATCCCCGACGAAACCTTTTACATTATTCTCGGCGGCACCTATGCGATCGTATTCTTTACAACCGTTATTCAGGGCTTGACAATGAAGCCGGTTTATAAAAGAATCAGCAGGAATGTCAATAAGTAGTTAACCTATATTATCTTTAAATAAAACCCCTTTAACATCTGTTTTA
This sequence comes from uncultured Ruminococcus sp., assembly GCA_902777275.1. Classification (GTDB taxonomy): domain Bacteria; phylum Bacillota; class Clostridia; order Oscillospirales; family Acutalibacteraceae; genus Ruminococcoides. Next base: position 139,302 of record CACYTI010000002.1, read on the forward strand.
AAGCGCTTTAATTCAAAATAGTATTAGGCAACACCGCGCACAGAAATTATGCGGTGTTGCCTTAAATTTTTCGTAGATTTGGAGGTTAATATGAAGCATTTGGGAACTGTAATACTCGAAACCGAACGGCTGATACTGCGTCGGTTTACGCTTGACGATGCAGAGGACGCTTTTCGCAATTGGACAAACAGCGAAAAGGTGACAAAATTTATGACATGGCCGCCGCATGAGAATATTGATGTGACACGCGGCTATATACAATACTGCATTGATTGCTATGATAATGCGGATAACTACAACTGGGTGATCAAGCACAGGGAAAGCGGTCAGGTCATCGGCAACATAAGCATTGTTGGAATCACGGAATTGACCGATTGCGCCAAAGTCGGCTATTGCCTGAGCGAGCGTTTTTGGGGCATGGGCATTATGCCGGAAGCGCTGAACGCCGTTATCCGCTTTCTGTTCGACGAGGTTGGTGTGAACCGCATTGAAGCGACTCACGACGTCAACAATCCCAAATCGGGCAGAGTCATGGAGAAATGCGGTATGCGATATGAGGGCACCATGCGTCAAGCCGGAAGAAATAATCATGGTATTTGCGATAAGGTGATCCGTGCAATATTGAAGGAGGATATCGAATAGGGGCAGTAAGCCCGCCATGCAACGGCGTTAACGGAAAAAATTTGATCGGCTAAATCAATCACAGCTTGGATGTTTTAAAAAAAGCGTAGAAAAACGCGATTTTCTAAACGCTTAGTTGAATCGCACTCCTACGAGTTGTGTAAATGAAATAAGCGTCGCTTGTTTTCCTTTTGTTATTGTCTTATAATTATTTTAGACTAAAGGGAACCTCTAAAGATTCCCTAAAAACGAGAGGAGAACCGGCAATGAAAATTAAAAACCTTACGGCGGGCTTGTTAAGCGGAATTTTATGTGTTTCGGCTATGGCAGCCTGCTCGAACAACAGCAAAACCCCGGAGGGTTCCGAAAGCTCCAAAGCAACTCAGGACAGCGCGGCTGAAACCGCAAAGCCTAAGGAGCCGAAGCTTCACAAGCTGACAGTCAGAGCGCCCAAAGAGATAAACGATATGACGGCTGTGTTCTTGAACACCTCAAACGGCAAAACCGCAGACGTCAAAATGGAAAAGAGCAGTGAGGGAGACAGGAATAATATTTTCAGCTGCGAAGCGGACGTCAACCTCTATAACATGGTGCATCTCACCTACGACAAAACCACGAGCATGGACGTCGCTTTTAACAGCTGTGTCAGCGGCTGGAATTTGAAGAACGACGAGCTTCTTCCTTACACTGTCGGAACAGAGCCGAACTACGACCCGAAGTTTGAAACAAAAGTGTTCAAGTTCGACGGACGCGACAAAAATGTCTATATCTGGACGCCCGAGGATTATGATAAGAATTCCGACGAAAAATACTCGGTCATCTATATGTTTGACGGTCAGAGTGTTTTGGCAACCGGCAAAGACAGAGGAATGGACAACGATGTAATGTGCTGGAACGTAAGCGAAAGTGCGGCAGGCATGATGGCAGCCACCGGGAATAAAGCTATAATCGTCGCTATTGATAACGGAAGTCCGTACAGAAACGACGAGTTGATTCCTGATTTGGGAAGTCTCAACTCGGAAGGAGAACCCCAAAACATTAAAGAGGAGGATTTCACCCTAAAGCGCGGCAACGCCTTTGCGGATTTCATCTGCGATACCATAATGCCGTATGTTAATAAAAACTATAACGTTTACACCGACGCTCGGCATACCTCTTTGGCGGGCAGCTCTTTGGGAGGACTCGAAACCTTCTACACGGTTCTGGCGCATCCCGATAAATTCAGCGCCGGCGGCGTAATGTCCGCAACCTTCGGTATGTACGCGGATAAGGAGTGGACAACATTCCTCAGCGATAAACTGAATATGGAAAACGCGCCGCTATTGTATATATACGCCGGCGGATACGCGGTCGATAACGGCGATGCGACGGAAACCATGTACAATAAGCTGGTCGAAAGCGGCTATCCGAAGGAAAAGCTCGTGTTCAGCAAATACGAGCCGGGAGAGCATTTTATACAGTATTGGAGAAACATTTATCCCGAGTTTTTGGAAGCGGCGTTTTCGCAGGACGTTTCAGCCTTGGAGTTCGGCGTACCGGTCCGTTACGAGGACAAGAGCGATCCATATGAGGAATACCTCGAAGACATGGAGATCGACAAAGACAACGATAAACCGGGCTATGTGTACTACGACAACAGCGAAACGAAATGGGAGAAGGTTTATGCTTATTGGTGGGGCGGAATGGCAATCAACAGCATGACAAAGGAAACCATGTATTTTGCCGATTGGCCCGGGTTTGAGATGGAGCAGATAGAAGGAACCGACGTTTACCGCATTGCGGCTCCTTACGGAGTAATGGGTATCATTTTCGATTCGGGAGTTACCGACAAAGCGGTCTCAGAGGGCAAGGACGCGTATCAAACGACCGATCTGCCGTACAGCAACGCTATGATAGGCAAAATCTACAAGATAGATATGTCGGTCGAACCGAAAGCCGATCCCGGTCAGATGAAGACAAAGCGCAGATATTCCGCAGGAGATTGGTCGGATTATTCACAGGAGAAATAAAATATAAAAAAATATTTTTTAAATAATTCATAATATAAAATGAGTGTCCATAACATAAATCCGTTATGAACACTCATACTGGTGCCGGTGACCGGACTCGAACCGGTACGGTATCGCTACCGGCGGATTTTGAGTCCGCTACGTCTGCCAATTCCATCACACCGGCGTAGCATAGCTATTATACTATAATCATCAGAAAAAATCAAGTGTTTTTCAGCAATTTCTTTTTTGAAGTGGCGGCGGGGGAGAAGATTTATAACTCTATTCTGCCGCTCTTTGGCACGTACTCAACCGTTTGACCGAGCGCGAGCGATTTTTTTACGTCTATTATTCGTTGATTTGATGAGCCTCTGAATTGCAGGCTTATATTATACAGCTCCTGAACGAATTCGCCGTCAACCAGCACATCTATCATCGACAGCATTTCGTCGGTGTGCTCACAGCGCGCTCTGCTTGGGCTGAGAAGCTCGCTGTCGAAAAGATAGCCCGTATAGCACCACACCGTTTTGTCGGGATACAGCTCCTTCACGCGCCTCAGAAACGGAAGAAGCGATGCTTGATTTGACGGCTCGAACGGTTCGCCGCCGAGCAGCGAAAGACCGCTGATGTATTCGGGCGCAAGCTCGTTTATTATAAGCTTTTCCGTTTCGTCGGTGAACGGCTTGCCGAAATCAAAATTCCATGTTTCGGGATTGAAGCAGTTTTTGCAATGGTGGGTACAGCCCGACACAAAGAGCGACACTCTCACTCCCTCGCCGTTTGCTATGTCAAAATTTTTTATTTCTCCGTAATTCATTATTTTCACCGTTCAAATATAGGGGAACCCGAGAAAGGCTCCCCTTGATATTTTATGATTTGATCCGTTCCGCCGTTGATGAACCTCATTAATGAAACGTTCCGATGGCGGTCGTGTGTGCGCGGCAGCGCTTATCACAGATGAAGCACGCGCTCCTGTATCTCCTGAGTTCTGCCCTGGTTCCAGAACTGGGTGCCGATGTAGCCGCAGGTTCTGCGCGCTACATTCATCTTATCCTGGTCGCGGTTCTTGCAGTTGGGGCACTCCCAAAGCAGTTTGCCGTCCTCCTCGACGATTTGAATTTCGCCGTCGTAGCCGCAAACCTGGCAGTAGTCGCTCTTTGTGTTGAGCTCGGCGTACATGATGTTGTTATATATGAATTTCATTACCTGCAAAACAGCCGGAAGATTCTGCTGCATATTGGGAACCTCTACGTAGCTGATCGCACCGCCCGGAGACAGAGCCTGAAAACCGCTTTCGAGCTTGAGCTTGTCAAACGCCGAAATGTTTTCGGTGACGTGGACATGGTAGCTGTTTGTTATATAGTTGCGGTCGGTAACGCCCTTTATAATTCCAAAGCGCTTTTGCAGGCATTTGGCGAATTTATATGTTGTGCTTTCGAGCGGAGTGCCGTAAATGCTGTAGTCGATATTCTCGGCAGCCTTCCACTTTGCGCAGTAGCTGTTGAGCTTTTTCATTATTTCAAGTCCGAGCTCCTGACCCTCGTCCTCGGTGAGCTTCTTTCCGATAAGGCTGTAAACGCACTCCCAAAGACCCGCGTAGCCAAGAGAAATAGTGGAATATCCCCCGTAAAGAAGTCGGTCGATGGTCTCGCCCTTTTTAAGGCGGGCAAGCGCGCCGTACTGCCAGAGAATCGGTGCGGCGTCGGACAGAGTGCCCTTTAATCTTTCATGGCGAGCCTGCAGAGCGCGGTGGCAAAGCTCCATGCGCTCGTCGAAAATCTGCCAGAATTTTTTCATATCGCGGTTCGCGCTGAGACCGATATCGACAAGGTTAACGGTGACGACGCCCTGATTGAATCTTCCGTAATACTTATGCTTGCCGGGAACATAATTCCCCGCGTTAGCGATATTTCCCACGCCCGCGTCGGTAAAGCGGTCGGGAGTCAAAAAGCTGCGGCAGCCCATGCAGGTGTATACGTCGCCCTTTAATTCGAGCATGATCTTCTCGGAAATATAGTCGGGGACCATGCGCTTTGCCGTGCATTTGGCGGCAAGCTCGGTGAGGTACCAATATTTACTGTCCTCATGGATATTATCCTCTTCCAAAACATAAATGAGCTTCGGAAAGGCAGGAGTTATCCAAACGCCCGACTCATTCTTGACACCCTGATAACGCTGCTTTAGGGTCTCCTCGATTATCATAGCCAAATCCGCTTTTTGCTGCTCGTTCTCAGCCTCGTTCAGGTACATATAAACCGTCACGAACGGAGCCTGACCGTTGGTGGTGAGCAGGGTGACGACCTGATACTGGATCGTCTGCACGCCGCGGTTGACCTCCTTGCGCAGGCGCTCCTCGACGATTTGATTGAGCTTTTCAGCGCTGACCTCAACACCCATCTCCTTGATCTCGGCAGCGGTCTCCTTGCGGATCTTCTCACGGGAAATCTGAACGAACGGTGCAAGATGCGTAAGGCTTATGCTCTGTCCGCCGTACTGGTTGCTGGCGACCTGAGCGATAATCTGAGTGGCGATGTTGCAGGCAGTGGAAAAGCTGTGCGGCTTTTCGATCAGTGTGTCGCTGATGACCGTGCCGTTCTGCAGCATATCCTCAAGGTTAACAAGGTCGCAGTTGTGCATATGCTGGGCGAAATAATCGGAATCGTGGAAGTGGATAAGTCCCTGCTTATCCGCCTCGACGATATCGGGGGAGAGGAGCATTCTGCGCGTAAGGTCGCGGCTGACCTCGCCCGCCATGTAGTCGCGCTGAACGCTGTTAACGGTGGGGTTCTTGTTTGAGTTTTCCTGCTTGACCTCCTCGTTGTTGCACTCGATAAGCGAGAGAATGCGGTTGTCGGTCGTGTTAGCCTTGCGGATAAGCGAACGGTTGTAGCGGTACCTGACATAGCGGCGGGCAAGCTCAAACGCGCCCTTCGCCATAAGCTGGTCCTCAACCATGTCCTGGATTTCCTCAACGGAAACCGCGCGCTTCATTTTGTTGCAGCGGTATTCTACATAGTCGGCTATATCTAAAATCTGTTCCTCGGTGAGAAACGGGGTGTCGGAGGAATTGTTTGCCTTTCTTATGGCGTTGATAATTTTTTCAACGTTGAAAATCTCTTCCGAGCCGTTTCGCTTTATAATTTTCATTATACAAAACCTTCCTTTATCACGTTAATAACAATTGATCTTTAATAAGGCACTTTGCCGTGCAGGATATATTATACAACAAGATTTTGGAAAATGCAATAGTCAAATTTAACATAAGCACAATATATTGTGTTCTTTGAAAGAATTAAACACATTATATGGACAGCTCAAAGCTGTTTGTCAAACATTTGACAAACCCCGAAAACCGCATTGCAATGCCGTTTTCAGGGATTTTGTAAAAAACAGTAATTTCCGTTGAGGAATTATAACAAAAGGAAAAAAACTGACGGATTAAACAGAAAAATTTTTTAAAACACTACAGAGAACCTCTAACAATTTCCTACCGCGCATAAGCACGAAATCTTCACGGCATAATCTTGCCAAAGCTCCTTGAAATACGTCAGTATCCCTGCGGAGCTTTGACAACATTGAATTATTAGAGATTCCCTATATACAGTGGTCAGGGTGCCGCGGCACCCAAGTCTTCGCCCTTGTTTTTGCTGAAAATGCAGCCGCAGTAATTTTGCCGGTACAGATCATATTCGCGGGAAAGCTCTATGCTGCGCTTGTAGCCCTCCTTCTTTTTGAAGTCGGACGGGAGCCAGTTGACGCCGTATTTCTGTCCCATCTGCGCACCTATCTCATTCAGCAGAGAGGCGTTTTTCAGCGGGCTTATCGTGAGCGTGGTCGTGAAATAATCAAAGCCCAGCTCCCGCGCTTTTTTGGCGGAGGCTCCAAGCCTGAGCTTAAAGCACTCCCTGCACCGCAAGCCGCCCTCGGGCTCGCCTTCCAACCCCTTTACGGCGGTGAAAAACTCCTGCGGGTCGTATACGCTTTCTGTGATGCTTACAGGGTGTAAAAATTCCTTTTCGGAAATATAACGAATTTCCTCGCTCAAACGGCACTCGTATTCTTCTTTTATAGAAATATTAGGATTGTAGTAATAGACCGTGATGTCAAAATACCGCGACAGATATTCAAGGCAATAGCTCGAACACGGCGCGCAGCAAACGTGAAGCAGAAGGCTCGGCACCAAGCCGCACGATTCCTGCTCCGCGATAATACGGTCAAGCTCTTTTTGATAATTGATTTTATTCATAGCATTAAAAGATATTCAAGAAGCTCGGCGGCGTTATCAGCAACAAACGGCGCTCCCGCTTCAAGCAGCTCCTTCCTGCCGCGAAAGCCCCAGCTAACGCCCGCCATTGCGACACCTCCGTTTTGGGCTGTGTATACGTCAACGTCGCTGTCGCCTACATAAACGCATTCCGTGGGATGAACATCGTGAAGGCTCATTATAGCATGAAGCGAGGCTCCGTCCGGCTTGCAGGGGTACCCGGGCTTCTGTCCCCAAGCCTCTGTGAATGTGTGATCGGGATAAAGCTTATTGAGTATCCTGTCTATAAACTCGTCGGGCTTGTTAGAGAGCACCGCCGTCATTATTCCATGCTCCGCAAGACTGTTTAACAGCTCGGCGCAGCCCATGTATGCCCGTGTATTGTCGTTGCAGTGTATTTTATATTCGGAGTTAAAGGTTTCCGTAACGGTCTTGTACTTTTCCTCATCGCCGCAGGAGCCGCCCATAGCGCGCTTAACAAGCATGGCGCGCCCGTTGCCGACAAATTTGCGGTAGCTCTCAACAGGGTGCTCCGGCAAACCCGCGGCGCGAAGCCCCTTGTTGACGTTCAATGCCAAATCGGTGAGGGAATCGCAAAGAGTGCCGTCCAAATCAAAAACAACCATTTTAATCATCTGTGCAGCCCCTTTTCCATTTCAAACAGGATCGCGCGGCAAGCAGCCGCCTCTAAGCCCCCTAACTTTACGGGAAAGGCGCATAATTCATACTCGCCGTCGTCAATGTCCTCAAGATTGAGGTTTTCAAGTACCGTGATACCCGCGCGGGCAAGCTCGCGGTGCGGCCTCGCCACGTCAAAGGGAGGAGCTATTGATTCAGCGTCGGTGCCGACCAGCACAACCTTGCTCTCAGCCAAAACGATCGCTGCCGAGTGAGAAAGAAAGGTGTTGCCGAGACCGCGAAGCAAAAGACGGCGCTTGCAGTAAGGAAGCAGGCGCTCCATATCCTCGCCGGTGAGGACCCCTTCAACGGTGATGACGGTGCATTTTCCGTAGAAGGTGTTTAGTCTGATATCATCAATGGCGTTTCCGTCCTCATAAAAATGAAGCGGCGCGTCGATGTGAGTACCGGCGTGGTTGCACATAGATATGGCGCTAAGATTGTATCCGTCCGCGTTATCAAAGCTTTTAAGATAGCTTACCACGGTGTCGGGATCCCCTTCGTAAACCGGTGTGGTAAGCGTATCGCGCGAAATATCGTGAATAATCATATTCATTCCCCCTGACAACAATTGTATCATAGCTAAGCGGTAAATGCAAGCGCCGGCGGACGCTTTATCCGCGAATCCTATTGTAGATAAAAAGAAAAACAGCGTATTGAAGCGCGGACTGCCTTGTCGTGGCAACGACAAAGGGCGTTCCGAAAGGAACGCCCTTCGCGGCAAATAACTTTATGCCGATTAATTATTTAGTTTGCGGGAACGATTCTGCCGTCTGCAAGCAGAATTGCGCCTGCCATGCCGATACCGTCGTCAAGATACTCTGCAACATACTTCTGAACACAGGTAACGTCGAGAATGGAAACTCTGCCGTCGCGGTTAACGTCGCCGAGCTGCTCCTGAACTTCGTCAAATTCGATAAGTTCAATGCCTCTCTGCTGAATCAGAGTTGCGTCGTCAACTGTAACTTCTCCGTCGCCGTCAACGTCGCCGATAATGCCAACTGCCTCTACAGGCTCACCGCTCTCGATAGTAAGTGTGAACTTTGCGCCTTCCTTGGAAACAAAGTCAAACTCGCTGAGGTCGAGCTGGAGCTTAATGGTCTGGGTGTCTTCTTCGGTATCGAAGGTGATGTTGTCGCCGTTGTAAACAGCGTCGCTCTGAACGCCGCTCTCCTCGAACACGCCGCCGAAGTTGTGTGTCCAAGCGCCGTCGATAGCGAACTTGACCTGACGCTCAAAGCCGTCGGGTACGTCGGGGAACTCGATTTCCCAAACATCTTCCGCAACCTCGGTCATTTCGTTGGCTGCGTATGCGGGATCCCAAGCTGCGCCGTTGAGCCATGCGCCTTCGCCGTTACCGACAGCGAATACGGTGTCATATTCAAATGTGATGTCCGGATTAATATTGTCGCCTGTTACGGTGATCTCGTTGGTCTCAGGGTCAATAGCAACTGTGAAGTCACCTGCGCCTGTAACGTAGAACATAACGTTGTTGCCTGTGGAATCGCCGATCCACTCGGAGCCGTTCTTAACAACCTTGAGCTGAATTACGTCTGTGAAAGCCTTGTCAACGGTGTAAGTAATTTCATACTTTCCGTCGGCGTTCTTGGTCATAAGGTTGTCTTCATTGCCTGCATCCCAAGCTGTGCCGAAAATCTCAGCCTCGGAGCCTGCTACTACAAACGTGTCCTCAACAACGGGAGCAGAACCCATTTCAAACGCGAATTTTGCAATAAGCTTGCCGTCATTGATTTCGGAAGTCTGAACAAACGCTACGGAGCCTTCGCCTACGTTGTCAAGAGAAACGGTGGTGTCATCAGTGAACTCATAGCCTTCGTTAGCGGTAAATTCGGCTGTGAGTGTGTAGGTCTTGTCATACTCGAAAACAGTGTCTTCGGTGTCCCAACCGGTTACAACGCTGTAGGGAGCGCCTGCGGGAGCGATAGCATCGGGAATCTCTTCGCCGACAGCGATAAGAGCATCGTTAACGGAAACGTGAGCTGCGTCGATGGGCTCAACAACGGGCTGGTCGGGAAGGTTGAGTCTTTCTCTTACGAGATCAAGTGTGGGATACTTTGTAACCTTTTCCTTTGCAATACCGGTAGCTTCGTCGATCTCGGTAGTTGTGATGGAAACATATCTGTAAACGTCCTTGAGTGTTCCGTCGGGCTTGAGGTCGGAGCCGTCGCCTACGGGCTCGTAGGGAACGCCTTCTGCAAGCTTGTCAGAGAACTTTTCAACATACATATCGTATACTTCCTGAGCGGTCGTGCCGAGCTTGGGAAGAAGGGGCTCGATCTTAGCCCATGTGAAGGAAGGCTCGTTTACGGGGTTGGGCAGATAAGACTGCAGTCTGTTGGCAAGCTCAACCGACTTGGGAGCATTGCCGGGATCCATACCGTCGATGTAAGCGCAAAGGCTGGAAACCTTTTTGAGCGATCCGCTTACGCCGTTGGAAGAGTGTGCACGGTAGTCGATCTTCTGAGAGTTGGCTGTATTTTCACGGGTCGCTACAGGGATATCAATAGAGAATGTATCGCCCAGGCAGGTCGTGTCAAAATACAGGTCGCAGGTCTGGAAGCCGTCGGTGTTGGGCTGGAGCAAATCTGCCTGACCGGCGTTTGCCTTTGTTGAGAACAGGATGCCGTAGGTAGCGCCCTCTTCCATTTCGCCCTGACCGCTTTCGGTGATGTCGAAGTAATAAAGGCTTGAATCCGCAGAATCCTTATACATTGAGGTAGAAGGAGCCTCCCAGGATCTTTCCTTTACTTCGTTCTGGTTGCCGTAGATGGCGTAGTAGCTGCAGAAAACGTTGCAGGTGTGTTTTTTCTTATTGTATTTTACGTTAGCGTTGTCTCCCCATGCGGTGTCGGGGAACTGGAAAAATACAATCTGATGACCTGCGTCGATACGCTCCTGCGCGGTCATAACACCTGTTTCCTCAGAGTCAGCGGTAGCCGCCGACGCCGAAACAGCCGCCATGCTAAAGCATGAAGTTGCCAGCAAGCCTGAAAGTAACAAGCTGACAGCCTTTGATGATTTTCTCATCTTTGAATTCCTCCTTTTTGATAATACTCATATTTTGAGTAATTACATTATATCTTAAATTCTTATAATTTACAATACTTTTTTAGAAATATTGTATTGAAATTTTTAAAAAATATATTTCTGTTTAAGCAGCGGGAGCGATAAAGGAAAAATTTGCCGCCGCGCAGCGAAAAAAACTTGACAAGCACAAGGATAGAGAGTAAAATCAATAAGGTCATTTTATTTTTATCGCACGTATTATTTGGAAAAACACCGAAAAGTGAGGTATATTAATGGATAACTCTAAAAAAACAATGGAAAAAATCGTTGCTCTCTGCAAGGGCAGAGGCTTTGTTTATCCCGGCAGCGAAATCTACGGCGGGCTTGCCAATACATGGGACTTCGGTCCTCTCGGCATGGCTCTCAAAAACAACATAAAGCAGGCATGGCTCAAGAAATTTGTACAGGAAAACAAGTACAATGTCGGTCTTGACTCCGCGATTCTGATGAATCCCCAGACATGGATCGCCTCGGGACATCTCGGAGGCTTTTCGGACCCGCTTATGGACTGCAAGGAATGCAAGACCCGCCACCGCGCCGACAACCTTATCGAGGACTTTGACGGCACAAACACAGCGGGCTGGACAAACGAGCAGATGACCGACTATATAAATGAAAAGAATATCCCATGTCCCAACTGCGGCAAGCACAACTTTACCGATATCCGTCAGTTCAATCTGATGTTCAAAACCTTCCAAGGCGTTACCGAGGGCACTAAGAACGAGCTTTATCTCCGCCCCGAAACCGCGCAGGGTATTTTTGTAAACTTCGCCAATATCCAGCGCACCACCCGCAAGAAGATACCCTTCGGCGTAGCCCAGATCGGCAAATCCTTCCGCAATGAGATAACGCCCGGCAACTTCATTTTCCGCGTGCGTGAGTTTGAGCAGATGGAGCTTGAATTTTTCTGCAAGCCGGGCACCGACCTTGAATGGTTCGACTACTGGCGCAGCTTCTGCCGCGACTTCCTCTACGGACTTAATATCAAGCCGGAAAATCTCCGTCTGCGCGACCATGAAAAAGAGGAACTGAGCTTCTATTCAAAGGCTACGACCGACTTTGAGTATCTCTTCCCGTTTGGCTGGGGCGAGCTTTGGGGCATTGCCGACAGAACCGACTACGACCTTACTCAGCACATCAACGTCAGCGGAAAGTCGCTCGATTACTTTGACAACGCTGCGGGAGAACGCTATGTGCCGTACGTCATCGAGCCGTCGCTCGGCGTTGAACGCCTGTTCCTCGCCATCGTTGTTGAAGCCTACGACGAGGAGAAGATAGATGAAAAGGACACCCGCGTCGTTATGCGCCTGCACCCTGCGCTGGCTCCCTTCAAGGCGGCTGTGCTGCCACTGTCTAAGAAGCTCTCGGATAAGGCAGGAGAGGTTGCCGATATGCTCGCCAAAGACTTTATGACCGACTTTGACGAAACAGGCTCGATCGGCAAGCGCTACCGCCGTCAGGACGAGATCGGCACGCCGTTCTGCGTTACCTACGACTTCGACTCTATCGAGGACGGCTGCGTTACAGTCCGCGACCGCGACACTATGCAGCAGGAAAGAGTTAAAATAGACGAGCTTAACGCGTATATCGCCGAAAAAATAAAGTATTGATAAAAGTATTGATAAAAATGCAGTTATAAAGCACATAAACCGCACCCTTAAAGCATAACGCTTGGGCGCGGTTTTTTATTATAATAAGCGTGAGGGGCTGTTGTCCTTCTCCGCTTTATAGCGCGGTCACAGCGCGTGACCTCCGGAAACCTTTATTACCTGTCCCGTCAGCATTTTTGCCTGCTCGCTTGACAGGAACAAAATCGTCTCGGCAATATCCTCCGGTTGGATAAGCTTTCCCATAGGGATCAGCGGAAGAACGGCTTTTTCCAGAGTGTCGTCTATCCAGCCCGTCTGGGTCGGACCGGGCGCGACGCAATTTACGGTGATACCGTACTTTGCTGCCTCAAGGGCAACGCTTCGGGTGAGTGCCTCCAGCGTCGCCTTGCTCGCCCCGTAGGTGATCTGACCCGCGAAAACCTGCGCCGAGTCCGTGGAGATATTGATTATCCTGCCGTAATCACCGCGACGGTTGACGAACTCCTTGGTCATCAGAATGCTTCCGCGCACATTTACCGCGAAGGTGTCGTCAATCACCTGTTGAGTTATTTTTTCTATTGTGTCAAAGCCGTTTTCGTCGTCTGTCGCCGCGTTGTTGACCAAAATGTCAATCTTGCCGTAGCGTTGTGCAGCTGCCGAATATATTTCTTTTACCGAATTTTCGTCGGAAATGTCATTCTCCAAAATGAGATAATCGGCGTTTATATCGCGGAGTCTGCCTTCCACCGTATCCGCGTCGCCGGCGTTTGCCGCGTAATACCTGTCAACTCCGTTCTTTCCGGTCTTGCGGCTGTCAAACTGACGGAACACCTTCTTGTACACCAAAACCACCTTAGCGCCCTCACGGGCGAATGCGAGCGCCGCAGCCGCTCCGATTCCCTGAGGATTGTTCGCTCCCGTTATGAGAGCCACCTTGTCCTTTAATCCGTAATCCTTCATTATATTTGCTTTCCTTTCTGTTGAAATTTATTTCTGCACCGCCGAAGCCCCGGCAGGTCATTATAATATTGTTTCAGCTCTCTTAAATAATACCCGAAAAATCCCCGCTTGTCCATATACATCAGGACTGTTTCATGGAACGCGTCGTTGCCACGGTCGGCTGAGCCGACGGTCAAGGCGGCTTTGGATAGCGTCGTTTTAAGATAGCCTTCCGTTAACGCCGCGTCATAACGCGGGAATAATAGTTAAATTTGTGTTAAGCGTTTGAAGCGCGGACCGGGTGCAGCTTCAAGCTGCTTGTATAATTTTTTAAGGTGTGGTAGAATAGTTTGGAAATCAAATTTTACTTTTAAAGGAGCTGTGCGGAATGGAGATAAAAGACAGCAGGATAGACGGTGGCAAGGCGTTCGACTGGGGGAGGACCTCGGAGGAGTACGCGAAATACAGAGATATTTATCCCGATGAATTTTATGAAAGGATCTCCGCTATGGGGCTTTGTGTCAGCGGTCAGAGCGTTCTTGACATGGGAACGGGAACAGGCGTTCTTCCGCGCAATATGTATAAGTACGGAGCGCGATGGACGGGTATCGACATTTCTCCCGAGCAGATCGCGCAGGCTGAAAGAATGTCGTGGGAAGCGGGCGCCGACATAACCTTCAAGGCGGTTTCTGCCGAAAACGCGGATTTTCCCTCCGGGTCGTTCGACGTTGTTACCGCCTGTCAGTGCTTTTGGTACTTTGATTTTGAAAGGGTGCTCCCAAAAATCGCCGACGCTTTAAAGCCCGGCGGAAGGCTGCTTATCCTGTATATGGCGTGGCTGCCGTTTGAGGACAGGATAGCGGGAGCGAGCGAGAGGTTGGTGCTCAAATACAGCCCCGGCTGGTCGGGTGCGGGGGAAACCAAAAAGCCGATCGGGATACCCGAGGCAGCCTACCGGTATTTTGATGTAGAATACCGGGAGGAATACGACCTTATGGTTCCGTTTACAAGGGAAAGCTGGCACGGAAGAATGAAGGCTTGCCGGGGAGTCGGGGCGTCGCTCTCCGAAAAGGAGCTTCGGGACTGGGAGGCGGAGCACAGGGCACTGCTCGAAGAAATCGCTCCCGAAAAGTTTCAGGTGCGGCATTACGCCGCTGCTGCGGTGCTTGTAAAAAAACTGTAGTCACCCTTTGCACTCAGACTCGATTCTGAGCCTCGGCAGGTACCAAAGCAGCGCTTCCTCGGCGCTCATTCCCGTTCGGCAAAGATAATCAATCCCGCTCATGCTGACGCCCTCGCAGCTCAGCGCACCGCTGTAATTCTCCGAGAACGCGTCCCATGGAGAGGCGACCCCGTCAAGATACTCAAGGCTTGAGGATTTTTCGGTAGAGCCGCTTGAGCAGCTTGACGCGGGAATAAAAACAGGCTTGCCCGAATAGGATAATATTTCCTCATCAGAATGATAAATGTTTTTTACTCTCTCATATAATTCTTTGTCGGAAATATCACCGGCGCCTTCTCCGGAACCGCTGCCCGCCGCTGCGTTCGTCCGAGCTATTATCGCCGCCGCCTTGACCGCCTCGTCGCAGAAACCGCTCCCGCATAGCCTTGCCGCTGCTTCCGCTTCAGAATCGGCTGACTGCTCGGTTTGTGGCTTTTCGGGGCTTGTCTGTGTGCCGTAAAGTGTAAAAGAAAGCGGCAAACCCGCCATAAGTATGAAGAACAGGCTGATAAAAATTAATTTATTTCTCATTTTTTTTCACTCCGCTATTATTTTTCTTGACAACAGGACTGAATTGTCTTAGAATAATATATGTACGCATACACGGGAAAATAACCCGTGACAATTTTATAAGGAACGGAGAAATAATATGAAGATAAAGTATTCCGTAATACCGTTTATCCCTGCGGCGCTTGCAATGCTGTTTTTTAAGCTGATGGGCTTGGTAGGCGTTGACGGCAACGGCGAGTTTATGGGAATGAACAGCATGAACATAACCTATCTGGTAATCAGCATTGGCGTCGGTTTGTTTGTGCTTTGTGTGATTCTCAACCTTTTCGACAGAAAAACGGCTCCCGTTTATCCGGTAAAAAGGAATATCCCCGCCGGTTTTTTGGCAATGCTATCGGCTGTGGGTATTCTTGCAAGCTCGTTGTCGGCTGCGGCAGGCGCGTGGGCAAACAGAGGATACGTTGATAATCTGATGATTATCCTGATTTGCGCAATGCTCTCGATACCCGCGGGAATCGCGATGATGCTCATTTCAAGAGTCCATTTTTCGGGAAAAAGCAACGTTTCGTCGATCTCAGTGCTCTTTGTGTTCCCTTCTCTTTGGGGCTGCGCCGAGCTTGTCAATCAATTTTTGCTGGCGACAAAGGCGAGCATTTCCGCAAAGGATCTGACCTCGATGTTCTGCTTCATCTTTATTTCGCTGTTCCTGTTTTCAACTTCAATGATAGTTTCACGCATAAAGGGCAGAAACCCCGTAAAGGGTATGTTCATCTACGGCTTGCCGATGGTCGCTTTTACGGTCTCCTACGGAGTTTTTGAATTCGTGAGAATGACAAGAGAGGGCTTTAACAACAATTCTCTGTTTACCGCTCTTATGATGATAGTGATCGGTCTGTACGGTATGTCATTCATTATGGAGCTGTTCTTCAATCCCTATACAAAGGAAGAGATCGAGATCGTCGATTCTCTCACATCAAGCGAAGAGGGAGATATCTCCGAAGGCTTTGCAAATCCTGTTAAGGGCGACTTTGATATGGGTACCCCGACCCGCAGACATTCCTCTCACAGCAGGCACAGACACCATACAAAACGCGATACTCACAATGTTTTGGTTGACAAGGAAATGCAAACTCCCGTAGGCGGCTTCGTTGATGATTCAGATTATCCTCCCATGGACAACACTCCGATTCTCACCGCCCACGAGACAAGCAAGTTTGACACGGTCGAGGTTGACGAACAGGGCTACGACGACACCCTGCTTTTCAGCAGAAACGACGATGATGACTATAAGCGCACCCCCGTCGCTCCGCCGCCGAACGCTGCCGAGACAATTGAGGGCTTCATTCTTGACGTTCCCGATGATAAGGATAAGAAAAAGAAGGACAGAAACGCCGACGATGACTTTATTATTGAATCCGGCGAATTGAGTGAGATGCAGGATTACGCGATCCCCAAGGTTAAGCAGGAATCCCCCCGCCGCCGCAGGGAAAAAAAGTCAAGGAACCGTCACGAAAAACGCGCTCTGCAAAATAATACGGCTCCGTCTATCCAGGATGTTTCCGTTGACAGCGACGATTTTACTGCCCCCGAGGAGGACGTTCCCGAAAGAGGGTTTTCCGACACGGTGATATTTGACGACGCCTATCCCGAAAATAATGAGACATCTGCTCCCGAGCCGACCGAGAAAAAGGTAAAGGCGAAGAAGGCGGACGAGGCGCACAAGGCAGAGGAAGCCAAGAGAGCCGAAGCCGCACGCAAGGCAGCGGAAGCCAAGAGAGCCGAAGCCGCACGCAAGGCAGCGGAAGCCAAGAGAGCCGAAGCCGCACGCAAGGCAGCGGAAGCCAAGAGAGCCGAAGCTGTACGCAAGGCAGAGGAAGCTAAGAGAGCTGAAGCCGCACGCAAGGCAGCGGAAGCCAAGAGAGCTGAGGCGGCGCGCAAGGCAGAGGATAAAGCGGAAGCTCTGAGACGCGCTGTAGAACAAAAACGCGCTGCCGAGGCGGCACGCGCTGAACGCGCCAGTATGCAGCAGGGATCAAAAGCCGCTGCTAAGGCAGCTCAGCAGCCCTCCATAGACAGGCGCGAGGAGGATTACCGCGAAAAGCGCAGTGAAATAGACAGGCTGTTGGAGGAACTCGGCAACAAATAAGCATTTAAATATCCGTACAAATTATCGGAAAAAAACGGTTGACATTGCCGTTACCCGGTGTTATGATATAATATATTCAAAGGCATCGACAGGGATACGACCTGCGGAGAACCGATTTTCAGAGAACGGCGCGTTTGCTGTGAGTGCCGTATTCGGTCCGCAGATTACCGCCCTCAAGCCCCGTGCAGGAAATGGCGCGGCGTTTTCCGCGTTAAGGATCGTACCCGACACGATTTGTCCGGTACCAAAGGACGCTTCGGCGTTGAATTTGGGTGGAACCACGAGTTAATTCGTCCCAATGCCTTTCGGGGTGTTGGGACTTTTTCACTCTACACTTTATTTTATTAATTATGGAAATAAATATACAGAGGAGAATTGTGATGATCAACATTGAGTTAAAGGGCGGCGCGATAAGGGAGTATGAAGCCGGAGTAACGCCTGCCGAAATCGCAAAATCAATCGGCACGGGACTTTACAAATCGGTCTGCTGTGCAAAAATAAACGGAGAGGTCGCCGACCTGCGCACCCCCGTGACCGCCGACAGCAAGGTCGAGCTGCTCACCTTTGACGACCCCGACGGCAAACACGCGTTTTGGCACACCGCCTCTCATGTTTTAGCTCAGGCGGTGAAAAGACTTTACCCGAACGCCAAGTGCGCCATAGGTCCTGCCATCGAGTCGGGCTTTTACTATGACTTTGATGTTGAAAAGCCTTTTTCAGCCGAGGACCTGCAAAAAATCAAGGCAGAAATGAAAAAGATCGTCAAGTCGGGCTTGGAAATCACCCGTTTTGAGCTTGAACCCGAAGAGGCTGTCGCGCTTCTTGAGAAGATGGACGAGCCTTACAAGGTCGAGCTTGCAAGGGAGCACACTGACAAGGGCGAGAATATCAGCTTTTACAAGCAGGGTGAGTTCACCGACCTCTGCGCGGGTCCCCACCTAATGTCCGTCGCAGCTGTAAAGGCTGTAGAGCTTACAAATTGCACGGGTGCTTACTGGCGCGGAGACGCTTCAAAGGCTCAGCTCTGCCGCGTATACGGCGTCGCCTTCCCCAAGGCTTCAATGCTTGAGGAGCACCTTAAAATGCTTGAAGAGGCGAGAAAGCGCGACCATAATAAAATCGGACGCGAGCTCGGCTTCTTTACAACGGTCGATTACATCGGACAGGGTCTTCCCATTATGCTGCCCAAGGGCGCGCGGGTTATCCAGCTTTTGCAGAGATTCGTCGAGGACGAGGAACAGAAGCGCGGCTGGCAGCTCACCAAAACCCCGTTCATGGCTAAGTCCGACCTCTATAAAATCAGCGGACACTGGGACCATTATCAGGACGGTATGTTCATTTTCGGCGACCCTGATTCAAACGAAGAGGTCTACGCCCTGCGCCCGATGACCTGCCCGTTTCAGTATCAGGCATATCTCAACAAGCAGCGCTCCTACCGCGACCTGCCGTTAAGATATAACGAAACCTCGACGCTGTTCAGAAATGAGGCGTCGGGCGAAATGCACGGCTTGATCCGCGTGCGTCAGTTCACTATCTCCGAGGGACACCTCATGTGCACCCCCGAACAGCTTGAGGACGAGTTCAGACAGTGCGTCGAGCTTGCCGCCTTCATGCTCAAAACCGTCGGTCTTTACGACGACGTAAGCTACCGCTTCTCCCAGTGGGATCCCGACGACCGTAAAAAGTACATCGGCACTCAGGAGGAATGGGACAAGGTTCAGGACATGATGGGCAAAATCCTCGACAAGCTTGAAATCCCCTATACGATCGGAGTAGGCGAGGCGGCTTTCTACGGTCCCAAGCTCGATATTCAAATCAAAAACGTCTACGGCAAAGAGGATACTCTCATCACTATCCAGATCGACCCGTATCTTGCAGAAAAATTCGGTATGGAGTACGTTGACAGGGACGGCGTTAAGAAGAAGCCCTTCATCATTCACCGCACCTCTATCGGCTGCTACGAGAGAACTCTCGCCCTGCTCATCGAGAAATACGCAGGCGCGTTCCCGCTGTGGCTCGCTCCCACTCAGGTAATGGTTCTTGCCGTTGCCGACAGACACCTTGACTACGCTTATGAGGTGAAAAAGCAGCTTGAAGCCGCAGGTCTGCGCGTAGAGGTTGACGACAGAAGCGAAAAAATCGGCTACAAAATCCGTCAGGCTCAGCTTGAAAAGGTGCCCTACATGATTATCGTGGGCGACAAGGATATTGAGGCGAACACAATCTCCGTCCGTCACAGAAAAGAGGGCGATTTGGGTGCGATGTCTGCCGAGGCTTTCCTCGCTATTGCCAAGGAAGAAATCGACTCGAAGACTATAAAGTAACGGCTCGGTAACAGTTTCGCTGCCTATTTGAAATATAATTCTTTTTAAGAAAAAAAGCAGGGTGAAAAATGGGTCCATTCCCATACGAAAAATACGACAAAAAAAGCTACAGAGAATCAAAGCGGCGCCGCCGTCAGGTGCTCATGCAAAGCGAAACGGGATATATCAAGCCGTACCGACGTTCAAAAAAGCGAATAATAATCGCAGTTTGCGCGGCTGGAGCGCTCCTTTTAGCGGCGGCGATAACAGCTGTATTTACACTTTTGCCGCGTCAGACGGAGGCGCAGTCAACCGACGTCAGGCTGAGCGCGGCGGAGCGGCTCAGGGTAGTGAACAGGGCTTCTCCGCTTGAAAAGGACTACGTTCCTCAGCTCGGAAAATTTGACAGCGTGCCGGTCAGCGCGGGGATAGTGCATGAGCTTGAGGAAATGCGCGGTAAAGCGGCAGAGCAGGGGATAGAGCTCAAGGTCACTGCGGGCTATATTCCCTACGACGAGCAGAAAAAGCTTTACGAGGCTAATTTGGCTGAGTTTACAAAAAACTCCGCTTACACCCCCATAAGGGCGCAGGCAGCGGCTCAGAGGGTCGTTCCCGAGGCGGGCTGCTGCGAGGCTCAGACAGGTCTTTTGGTGCAGTTCGACGTGACAAATCCTCTGGCAAAGGCTTTTATCGAGCGCGAGTGTATAAATTTCGGGTTTATTCAGCGCTATGCAGACAACAAGCAGGACAGGACACATATGGACCCGAGCGAATCCGCTTACCGCTATGTCGGAAAATATGACGCGGAAAAAATGCGGGCGTTTGATATGTGTCTTGAGGAATACAGTGAATATACCGATAATCAATCGGCAGTAACGTTAAAATGAGAAATAATAGTAAAAAACGACCAAAACAGAATAGCTTTTTGCGGTTTTTTGCAGTGCTGTCGAAGATGGCTAAATCTCTGCCGCGAAGAATCAAGCGCAACGGTATAGTCATTTGCGCCGCTGTTGTGGCGCTCGGAATCGTGCTTTCCGCCATAACCTCGCCCCAGCCCGGTTCTTCCAAGTCTGACGATAAAAAGCAGCAGGCGAGCACGGCTACGACTCAGCCCGCAACGACTGTGCCCGTCGGTCATCGTATTGACGGCATACCTGTAATAGATCAGGATTATTTCAGGGCGGGGTGTGAAACCTACGCCTGCACAATGCTGCTTCAGGGTCTGGGCTTTGACATTGACGAATACCGTTTTGTGGATGAGTTTCTCATCATGGCGGATTTCTCATACGACGAAGAAGGCAATATGTACGGACCTGACATGAATTCCGCGTTTGCGGGGGACATTTTTACGGGCGCGGGAATTTACTGCCCCGCCATGGCAAAGTCGATGAACAAGTTCCTCGAAACGCAGAAAACAACAAAGCGGGCGTATCCGATTAAGGGAAAGACCTTGGCGCAGCTCTGCGAGGAATATATCGACAAGGATATCCCCGTTATGACCTGGGTGACGACCTACATGGAAGAGTCCTACGAGCGTTTTGTGTGGATTGTGGATTATGTTGACGAGAACGCCGAATACAAGCCCGGAGAGTCGATCGCGTGGCGTCAGAACGAGCACTGCATGGTTCTTATCGGCTACACCGACAGGGAGTACATCTTCTGCGATTCGGTCGCGGGAAAAATCGTGTCGCACGACAAGGCGCTGTGCGAGACCAGATTCAAGGAAATAGGGAATCAGGCTATAGTTGTAAAAGACCCTTGACCATCCGAAAAATTGACAAAAATTAAATTTTTTTAAATTAGGTATTGAAATATTCGGCAAGTTGAGTTATAATGACTTAGTAAGCCTTGCTAATGTGGCGCAGCCGGTAGCGCAACTGATTCGTAATCAGTAGGTCAGGGGTTCGAGTCCCCTCATTAGCTCCAAAAAAACCACCCGCAAGGGTGGTTTTTTCTAATGAGGGGACTCGAAGGCGACCGTGCCGAGCGCAGCGAGGTAAAAACGTCACAGTGTGACGTTTTTAGGGAGAGAGCAGATGAGCTAATAGCTCCGAATACGCCGCAACAAGCGAGACAGGTGTTATATAAAAATAAAACATACCTCATTAGCTCCAAAAAAACCACCCGCAAGGGTGGTTTTTTCTAATGAGGGCACGGTCGCCTTCGATTCCCGTCATCTTTATTGCTTCAAAAATACAGAGCACCCTTTTGGGGGAATAATAGGAGCGGATGATGTTGGTTTCATCTTCCGATGAGTTCTGCGTCGCTTGTTGCGGCGTGTGCAAAGTTATAATGCACTTCTACGCTCTCCCTA
>CACYTI010000003.1 GCA_902777275.1 uncultured Ruminococcus sp.
GAAGGCAAAAAAGAATTTATCTTGAAATAGGAGGATTTTTCACTATGGCATTATACAGCGATAAAGTAATGGATCACTTTTTGAAGCCGCGCAATCTCGGTACGATTGCAGACGCGGACGGAATCGGAGAAGTCGGCAACGCCAAGTGCGGCGACATCATGAAAATGTACCTGAAAATCGACGATGATATCATCACCGACGTAAAGTTTGAAACCTTCGGCTGCGCCAGCGCGATCGCGTCCAGCTCTATGGCGACGGAGCTCATAAAGGGTCAGCGCGTAGAGGACGCCATGCAGCTCACCAACAAAGCCGTAGCAGAAGCCCTTGACGGTCTCCCTGCATACAAAATGCACTGCTCGGTCTTAGCCGAGGAAGCGATACAGGCGGCGCTGGAGGATTATAAAAGCAAACAGGAACAGGCTTAACAAAGTGCGGGCGGGCGCTCTCGCCCGCCTTTTGGAACGTACATCTTCCCAAGTGTTCATCAACGGCGGGTTAGAAAAGTTTCCTATATAGTAAAAAATCAGAGCAGGATCATTTGCCGCGATCCTGCTCTGTTTGTTTTTCAATGACCGCAATAGCACAGGGCACAGGTCAGCCCGTTTTCCCGGCAGAGCTTCATCAAACACACTCCGTATTTGATTATCTTACATTAGTTGTATCCCTGATCAAAATGGATTTCACAGCGATTCCCCCTAAATCCCTTTCGGTATGATCAATATGCCGGTTCTGTCGTCCGAAATCAGCGCACTGAGATTTTTATTGTCGAGAAAACCGGTTAAAAATATTAAATAATCCTTGTCAACAGTTTGCCCGTCCGTTGAAAAATACTGCGACGAGCATTGATCATGCAAATGAAGCGCAACGCCATAGCGGTCGCGGCTTTGATTTCTCAAATCAATAAATTCCTGTATAGATAAAGCTTTCATTTCCTATCCTCTAACATCTCCGCGTGAATCAAATCATATAAAACCATGTTTCGTCTAATTCTATTTCCTTGCGCTCGACGGGGTGCTTGGAGTCGTAGTTGTACATCAGCTCCTGACTCTTTACGCTGACCCTCGCGCCTTCGGGAATGGAGCTTGTGATGAAGGCGTTGCCGCCGATGACGACGTTTTTTCCGATGACGGTATCGCCGCCGAGGATGGACGCGCCCGAATAGATCGTCACGTTGTCGTGAATGGTCGGGTGGCGCTTTTTGCCGCGAAGACTCTGACCGCCTCGGGTAGACAGCGCGCCGAGCGTCACGCCCTGATAGACCTTGACGTTGTTGCCGATAACGGTCGTTTCACCGATAACTATGCCCGTGCCGTGGTCGATGAAGAAATACTTGCCTATGGTGGTGCCCGGGTGGATGTCGATTCCCGTCAGGCTGTGGGCGTGCTCCGTCATAATGCGCGGGATCAGCGGTACGCCGAGCAAAAACAGCTCATGGGCGATGCGCGCGGTAAAAATCGCGTACAAGCCCGGATAGGTGCAGATGATCTCGTCCTTGTTATAGGCGGCGGGGTCGCCGTCATAGAACGCCTGAATGTCGGTTTCGATATACTCGCGTATCTTCGGTATTTTATCAAGAAAGTCAAAGGTAATCCGCTCCGACTCTTTTGCGATCGTATCATCGTCCGCATTTTGATACTCGGGCGCGTATTTCAGCACGATCGACGTCTGCTTGATAAGGTTGTAAATAATATCCTCTAACAAAATGGAAATGTTGTTTTTGACCGTGTAGGTGCGGTAATTGCTGTTGCGGTGATAGCCGGGATAAATGACGATTTTCAGCTTTTCAAGAATGTCGATGACGATATCCCTGTCGGGATAGGCGAACATCTTTATCTCGTCGATGACCCTGCCCTTGCCGTAGTCGTCCATCAGCTTGCCGGTCAGCTTGGATATTTTTGATTGAATATCAGCCATAGAAAACTTTCCTTTCTCAGCTTCCGAGCCTAATCATCTCGTCGATACATTTTCTTGCGCTTACTATCGTATCATCGTCAAGGAGTATTTCCTCGCCGCCGTTGCCCGCAACGCAGTTATAAAGGTCAACAAGGGTTGTCGATTTCATATTCGGGCAAATCAGCTTTTGCGTCAGGTAATAGAACCGCTTGTCGGGGCATTGATACTGCAAATGCTCCTGTATGCTGATTTCGGTGCCTATGATAAACTCCTTTTTATCCGACTTAACCGCGTAGTTCATAATGCCCGAGGTCGAGCCGATATAATCCGCCAAGGCGCAGACGGCGGGCGTACATTCGGGATGAACCAACAGCTCGGCGTGCGGGTGGAGCGCCTTTGCCTTTTTTACATCATCCGCATTGACGCAGGCGTGGATCGGACAGCCGCCCGAAACAAGCTTGAACTCCTTTTCGGGGATTTGCGCCGCCACAATAAGCGCCGAGGTTGCAGTCGGGAATAAATAAGATTTTGTCATTATTTATCTTGCGGCAAATCTCAACCGCCGAGGACGAGGTAACGCAAACGTCGCAGACGGTTTTCAGATCGGCGGTGGTGTTGATGTAGGCGACGACAGTGTAGCCCGGCAAATGCTCCTTCATCTGCTCGACCAGCTCTCTGTCCATCTGGTCAGCCATGGAGCAGCCCGCGTCGGGGTTGGGTAAATAGACGCGCTTTTCGGGTGAAAGCAGCTTGCAGGTCTCCGCCATGAAGCGCACGCCGCTCATGACGATATTTTTATTGCTCACCTTGGACGCATCAACGCTGAGCTTGTAGCTGTCGCCCGTGTAATCTGCGACCTCTAAAATCTCCTTTGCCTGATAGCTGTGAGCTAAAATACAGATGTCCTTTTCTTTTTTCAGACGGATGATTTCGTTTTGAATATCAATAATGTTCATACTGTTACACCTCGGCATAGCTGCTTATTATGGCTTCCATGCTCTCGCCGTTTTGCAGGCGGCTGAGCATTTCCTTTGCGGGGTTGGTGCGGTTTTCGGCTCTTTTATAAAGCGGCTCTAAATAGATTTCCTCGCCGAGACCTCTGTATGCAAGTCCCTCGCGGCAGAGTTCTAAAACCTTTGACACAAGGTCGTAGAGCGCGTCCTCATTGACGGTTAAGGGCAGCTCTTTTCTGACAAGCTGTTTTCTGAGTTCTACGGCGTTGTAACCGTGATGATACAGCGTTGTATCGCTGTCGAGCAAATTTTGCAGCTCCTTCACCTTGCCTTGCAGACCGAGATGAAAGGCTGCGACGGTCATCACATCGCCGATCGGCTGACAGCACGCGCTGCGATATTCTATCGTTCCCCGGTAGGTCAAGTCCTCAAACTTGAAGGTGCGCAGATAGGCGATGTCGTCGGGCTTCGGCCGAAACTCCACAAAAATACGCTTGCCGTTTTCCGTGTATTCTCCCGTCAGCTTATCGTGCGCGAAATATTCAAGTATATTAACGGGAGGAAAGTTGAGATATTTTCCGTTGCGCTCCACACAGTAGATGCTCGTGGTTGAAATGTAATTCAATATGTCGTCAACCGAATTTATCTCGCAGTCGTACATTCCGACATTGTGCGGATTGATGCCGTGGGTGCTGTTCTGCCAGAGCATATCGCGGCAGCAGAGCAGGTCCTCGTTTTCGCCGAGCAGAACGGAGTTTGAGAACAGCAGCGCCTTTATCGGCTCTAACTTGTTGAAGGTGTCGATAATTTCGGGAAGCTTGTCAAAATCCACGTCAAGCTGCACCTGCGACGCGCTCGAAAACATTCCAAACTGCGGATAGCGGTGGAAAAACATTGGAATGTAAAAATATTTGGAGAATGACGAGAGGTGATTGAACAGCATTTTGTACCTGCCGTTTTCAATCGGGATATTGTGATTTATTTTGCGGTTGGGGTTGATTCCCATGCCCGTCAGCGTGTAGTTGTACGGCTTGAAAAAGTCCTGCGCAAAGCCGTAATAAAGCTTGAAACGCTTGTGGATATCGTGCAGATCCTTTTCTCTGCCAAACGAGAACTCCATATTGTTGTAGGAGCAGTCGTAGGAGAACACATCGCCAAACGTGCTGTTGACAGCGGAATAAACTTGCCCCTCCTCATCAAAGCCCGTCGCGGTGAAATCAAACGCCTCTAAAAACGCTGCGGTCAGCTTGTGAACAACGGCAAAATCCACCGCCTCATTGTTGAGGTTGACGATAGGCATCTCGATTTCAACGCCGATGAAGCTCTCTCTTTTTTGTTCGGTCGGGTGTATAAAGCGGTCATATAATCGACAAATTACTTCTTCTCTTGTCATGTTCTCACACCTTATAAATTAGCGAAGATTTGATAGATCAGCTTCATCTCTTCCTCGCTGTGAATATATTCGTGATTATGCTCGGTTCCCGTTTTGATCAACTTGCCCTTGTTGAACGCAAATAGCTGACCAAAGGGTACAAGCTGCCAGCTTTCGCCGCTGAGCGGCTGTGTGGAAATAAGCGCGGCGCCGTTTTTTTCAAGATAACGCATCGTGCCCTTGCAGTTGGTGTGGGCATACAGATACTTGCCGTCGGTAAACAGCAGGTTGAGCTTGTTGCCCTTTGCCATGTCGCAGATGATTTCGTCAAGCAGCTTAAATCGCTCCTCAAAGTGCAGCCTTGCGCCTTTTTGA
This sequence comes from uncultured Ruminococcus sp., assembly GCA_902777275.1. Lineage (GTDB taxonomy): Bacteria > Bacillota > Clostridia > Oscillospirales > Acutalibacteraceae > Ruminococcoides. Next base: position 4,594 of record CACYTI010000003.1, read on the forward strand.
CGCGTCGCCTCATTTATTTTATCCAAAAGATAAAGGAAAACGCGCTCGCTGTCGGTGTCGCCCTTCTGCGTTTTAAGATAGGGATAAAGCGCCGGATAATCAAAAATCGTGCCGTTGTGGATCAGCGTCCAGCGTCTGCCCGTGCAGTCCTTTCCGGTGAACGGGTGGCAATTTTTGTACTCCACGTTGCCGATGGTGGCGTAGCGGATGTGCGCCAGCAGAAGCTTTTCGGTGATCGGCTGAGATAACCGCTCGCGCAGGTAGTTACTGTCGGATGCCTTGGCGCTCTCCTTTTCGACAAGCGCGCTGTTTCGTGAAACGCAGGCTAAACCCCAACCGTGCGGGTGAAAGTCGCTGTGCGCGTAGAAGGCTTTCAGATAGTCGTTTGCGTAAAAATCATCCCGGGCGGATACCCCGAACAACTCACACATCGCCCCCGCCTCCTTGGTATCGCCTTGCAAGCGCAAGACCTTTTTCTATGTAACCGTCGGTAAATTTGCGGCTGACGATCTCGGCGTAGCTGTTGCCGTCGGTCAGCTTATCAAGCTGATAGTTGATGACGGGCAGAAAATGCGGGAAATATTGCGCCGTAAAGCGTTTTATCTCGTCGAGCGCTCCCTTTGCTCTCCGCTTGATTTCCGCGTTGCCGAAAACGGCGGCGGCTTTGATGTCCGCAATCGCCTGTATCTGCTTTTCTTCGTCAAAATCGAAGTCGGGCAAGCCCGAAATCCAAAGCAGCAGCAGGTGCATAAAGCGGATATCTTCTGTGAAAACGCCCGTGCGCGTCAGCGGGTTTACATCTAAGACGCGCAGTTCGAGGTGGTTCACGCCGTTTTGTAATAGCTTTTCCAAGCTGTTCGCGCCGCGCGGCTTGAGTCTGACAGGATAATAAAGCTCGGAGGCGGCTTTCAGGTCGCCATTTACGATGTATCGCGCGATACTTTGGATATAGCTTTTCAGGCTTGAATAATCTAAAATGGGCGTGAAGTCGTTCCAGTAGCCGTGCTCCGAGCAGCGGATCGAGGAATAAAGGTTACTTTCAACGCCGAGGGAAGCGTCCGCGACGGGGCTTACGGCGGTCAGATAAACCGCCAGCCATGCGTACTGCGTCAGGCGCTTGGCAAGGCACAGATAAAAATCGTTCTTGAATTCGGACTTTACCTTAGAACCGCTTTGCTCAAAAGCGGCTTGCAGCAGGCTATCGGTAAAGGAGATGTTGAGATGTATTCCCGAAAAGAGCATTTTTGTTTTGCCGTATTTTTCCGCTAAATAGCGGCGGTACTCCGACCTGCCCCGCTGTGCGCCGTGGAACCGCGCGACGGGGATCTCGTCCTCCGAACCGAAACGCGGAGGATTGGAGAATGCCCAGAGCAGCTCGTCGTTTTTGATGAGCTCCGCGTCGATCTCGTCAAGCATGCTGCCTAACTGACGGTTCAGTTCGGCGGGGTCGTTGAAAACGTCGCCGATCATCTCCACCTGATTTTCGCAGAAATCGCGGTCTATATGCGGATCGCCGACAAACGGGTGCTCTGTCTGCGCAAGCCTGCCGTCGGAGGTGACGCGCAGACTCTCGCGCTCAATGCCGAACTCAGCATTTTGCGCAAGGCGATTTATATTTGAATTGTTGAAGTTAAGAAGCATTGCTTTTCCTCCAAACAAGCGTTATTAACCATTGGCATAGTATGTCAATTATATAATATAGAATACTGCCTGTCAATATAAATATGACAAAAAAGGAAACCTCCCATACTCGCGTTATGACGCGCCGTTGCGGGAAGGTTTCCTTTTTATCATTGTGATTAACAGGCGCCCTGCCCCGTCACAGCAATGACTTATACTGCTTTGAAGCCGTTCTCTAAATCGGCGATGATGTCGTCGATGTGCTCGGTGCCGATGGAGAGGCGGATGGTGTTTTGGTGGATTCCTGCCGCTTCAAGCTCCTCGTCGGTGAGCTGCGAGTGGGTGGTGGTGGCAGGATGGATAACGAGCGACTTAACGTCAGCGACGTTCGCTAAGAGCGAGAAGATTTTCAGCCCGTCGATAAAGCGGAAGGCTTCTTCCTTGCCGCCCTTGATGTCAAACGTAAATATCGAACCTCCGCCGTTGGGGAAATATTTTTTATACAGCTTGTGGTCGGGGTGACCGTGAAGCGAGGGGTGATAAACATTTTCTACCAGCGGATGATTCTTTAAGTATTTGATGACCTTCTTGGTGTTCTCCGCGTGGCGTTCGAGTCTGAGCGAAAGGGTCTCGGTGCCCTGCAGGAGCAGGAAGGCGGCAAAGGGGGAAATGCAGGAGCCGGTATCTCTGAGCAGGATCGCGCGGATGTAAACCGCGAACGCGGCTTTTCCTGCGGCGTCGGTGAACTTCACGCCGTGATAGCTTGGGTTCGGCTCGGATATCCACGGATATCTGCCCGATGCAGCCCAGTCAAAGGTGCCGCCGTCTACGATGACGCCGCCGAGGGTGGTACCGTGGCCGCCGATGAATTTGGTCGCTGAGTGAACCACGATGTCAGCGCCGTGCTCGATAGGTCTGATGAGATAAGGCGTTCCGAAGGTGTTGTCGATGACGAGCGGCAGACCGTGCGTGTGAGCGATCTCGGCGAGCGCGTCGATGTCGGGGATATCGCTGTTGGGGTTGCCGAGGGTTTCAATGTAGATCGCCTTGGTGTTGGGCTGTATCGCCGCCGTTACTTCCTCCAAATTGTGGATATCAACAAAGGTGGTGTCAATGCCGTATAGCGGCAAGGTATGCGCGAGAAGGTTAGCCGAGCCGCCGTAGATGGTTTTCTGAGCTACGATATGCTCTCCCTGCTTTGCGAGCGCCTGAATGGTGTAGGTGATAGCCGCTGCGCCGGAAGCTAAAGCCAAACCCGCTACGCCGCCTTCGAGCGCGGCGATCCTCTCTTCAAAAACGCCCTGTGTGGAGTTGGTGAGTCTGCCGTAGATGTTGCCCGCGTCGGCAAGTCCGAAGCGGTCTGCGGCGTGCTGAGAGTTATGGAATACATATGAAGTGGTAGCGTAAATCGGAACAGCGCGCGCGTCGCTTGCGGGGTCTGCCTGTTCCTGTCCTACGTGAAGCTGTTTGGTTTCAAATCTATATTCTGACATGGTTAATACCTCTTTCTCTTTAAAATAGTTTCTCTTTGATATGGCTATATATAAACGCTTTAGTACGACCGAATCCACATTCGTTTCATAACTCGATTGGCAAGAGTCAGCGTTTTCAAAATCAGCGTCATGACTTTCGTCTCCTGTTCTTTCGTTGACTCAATTATATACCATGTTGGTAGGTTTTGTCTAATACACAAAAAATATACCCGGGTATAGATTCAATCTATAGCCGGGTATATAATATCTAACGTTTAATTTGAAAGCAAACAAGGCCTTCTTTATCTCAGAGCGGCAGCCCTGTTTTTTTAGCAAATTCTGTTCAACATCACATAAATCGTGCCATATCGTCAAGGCGCAGCAGAACGGGCGGATTGCCGTAGCCTGCGCCTGCGTCTATATCGATCCATGTGTCGGTTATTATGATTTTGCCCATGTATTTTTCGCCGTATATAAAGGTAGGTGTGTGACCGAACACTGTGGCTTTGTCCTCAAAATAACGGTCGGAAAGCTCGGGGCGGTTCCAGATGAGGTCGTGCAGCGAGTAGTCGTCAAGAGACTTTTGCGGCGCGAAATCGCGCAGTCCGCTGTGAGTCAGCACAAACTCCCTGCCTGCGGCTGAAACCGTCCTGTATGGCGCAAGCGTACATAAATAGCGGAAGATCTCCTCGCGCTCCTCCTGCGAAATGCCGAACAAGCCTCTCACGGTGTCCTCCGCGCCGTTGGCCATCCAGATTCCGAGGCTGACGCGTTGGTTGCTGTCGAGCTTTTTCATTGATTCAAGCGCGTCGGGGCTGAACAGGAAGTCGCACTTGCGCATCATATCCTCGTGATTGCCCAACAGAAGCTCGGCGTTTTGCTGCTTTTTGAGCCACAAAAGATATTGCACGCCATCTTTTCCCCTATCGACCACATCTCCGAGGACATAGAGGAAATCGCCGCCGGAAAAATCGGCTTTTTTCAATAAATCCATAAACCCTTCAAACGGATAGCCGTGCAGGTCTGAAATAACATAAATCATATATTCTCACCGGAAGCTTCAGCTGTTTTTATAGAAGTAAAAAGCAGTATTCAGCTTGCTCTCCCTGTTATGACAAAGTATCCTTCCTGTATGGCGGCGAAGGATGCCGCGACGCATACAACAATTGCGCTGTATTTTAAATCAACAAACGAAATAGTGAACGGCAAGCCAAACAACAGCGCGCCTGTCACACCTTCCTCAAAATATCCAGGCTGTGATTTGTAGCGCCGATCAAATCCTGCCTTTCACAGGTAGCGAAATGATAGGACAGCCATTTTTCAAAGGTTTCGTCGTCCGTTTCTTCTAAGTATTCCCTGATATAGCGGCTCGCGCCGTCGGTGGCGACCAGCTTGTCACGCTCAACAGGAACAGCTGCATTGATGCGCTCGATATCCTCCGTGCGCACCATTTCAAACAAGTCCTTCGGCTCGCTGATGCACTTCCAATCGTCGGTCAGCATATGCAAATCCATGGTCGCTCTGAGCTTGTTGCAGCCGAAAACATACTGGATCACCGTTGCCTCGTTCATGCAGTAGGCGACCAAGATATGACCGCCCGGCTTTGTGATCCTGACCGCTTCCTTCAGCGCGGTTATCTTCTCCCCGTCGGAATACAGATGATACATAGGACCGAGCAGGAGCGTAATGTCGTAGGCGTTGTCCGATAGCATATGCAAATCAAGCGCGTTGCCCTGACAGGTCATGATTTTCTCGCTGCCGTCAAGCTTGCTGCGGAGGATATCCAAGTTGTGCGGCACCAGCTCCACGGCGGTGACGTCATAGCCCTCTTTGGCAAGCGTGACGCTGTACCTGCCCGTGCCCGCGCCGATTTCCGCGATTTTGCAGTCCTTCGTCAACATAGGGTCTAAATATCTGCGTGTGGTGAGATACTCAACCTGACCATAACGGCGGCTTTCAAGCCGTCCTTCCTCGTCATATTCGTTGTAATAGTTTATCAAGTAATCATTGTTCTGAATAAAAGCACACCCCTTATATCAAATGATGATTTCCGTCTTGAAGAATTGCTCCTGAAAAGCTGTTTTTTCGGCGATCTCATCCATGCCGAAAGACATATTCCCGGGGCATACGACCCACTTATCCTCAACATCGTCAATTCGGTGAATGACCGCGATGACCCTGCCGGTAAAGGTTTTGACCGGTTCGTCCACGCCGAAGATATACGCGTCCTGCCACTCGCCGTCGGGCGCCTTGACGCCCTCGACATAGCCGTAGTTTATCGGATAGAAAATATCCCGGTGCTTTGGGTGAAAGCTGCCCATCGGCCGGTCGGCCGTAACGGTGACAAGTGAACCGATGATCGAAGCATGGTCTTTCATTACATTTCCTCCACAAAAATCCCCGTTAAACTCGGAACCTGAAAGCGGTTGGTGAAGCGTTCGCATTTGCAAAGGAAGGAATAGAAAATATGCCGTCCGTGACCGATGAGCGCTTCGTAATTGCCCTGCCCTTTGGAAAGGATCACGTCCGCGCTGTCAATGGCGTTCTTCGCTTCGTCGGATATCATGTCGTAAACCGTTCCCGAGACGGCAACACCGCTCGAAATGATTTGCGCAACGCTGTCGATCCCGGCATTCAGCGCGTCCTCGACCGTCGCGTCATTCAGCACCTCGCCGCCGCGAACCAGGACCGAGAGCTTAATCTGCGGATAACGCTGCCCGACCTGCTCCAAAAACAGCTTGTCCAGCACGATTTCTCCGCAGTTATCAGCCAACAGCAAAAGACTCTTCGCGGTCACACACTCTGCGGTAAACGATTCAAATGTCTGTAGATCATGCGCGGAAAAATCATCGCGCTCCAAGAGAGAGAAAAAGGTTTTTTCGTCCACATTCCGTATCGCGCCGAAGTCGATATAGTTGCCGGCGCGCGCGTAGGAAAAGGCGGTGAGCAGCGGATCCTCCGACTGCTCGATCCGCTCGCGCAGAGCGTCCTCAATCGACAGAACGAGACCGTTGTATCGCTTCTTGACGTCTGCGTAGGACGCTGTTGCGTAGGACGCTGTTTTCCCGAAATGTTTGCGGTAGGTTTGGTTAAAGCGGTACACTAAATACGGCGCGGTGGCTTCCTTGTCTCTGTTGTCAATGATTTCTCTGATTTCCGCCAAATATGCCCGATCGTCCGTCAGCCGCAGCTGCCGGTTGTAAAGGCACTCGGCGCAGCTTTCTATCACTCGCATTTTCATCACTCCCGCTTGTTATTCATTCACTCGAATATCCTGATAAACGGGACGCCCGCCGCGAGCCATTCGATTCCCTCTATCAATAACAACGTTCGTTTTTTCGGCTTAAACATTTTTCATTCCTATTTCGTCAGTATTCATGCGGAGCTTTGACAACCCTCTGCCATAAAGCTTCCGCACTTCCGCACAGCATTGTATTATTAGAGCTCCCCTTAAATCATAACAGAAAAAACTGTTACTGTCCAAAGCCGCCCTGCCGCGTCGTGGCAAAGACCGGGCGCTCACTCTCTCCAAACCGCGACGGCAAGCTTTCCTATTTCATTGTAGAGCGCCTCGAACTCGTCGGCGTCCATTGTTATATAGCCGTTTAGCGGGTCGGAGATGTACACCTCGTTTTCGCCCACGTCGTAGCCGTAGAGCGTCGCGCAGTGCTCGTTTAGATACCAGCGGTAGGTAAAGCCGTTTTCGGTTATTTCGTCGCCGTCAAAATTCGGCTCGGTATAGGACATGGTCGTCCAGACGACGACGGGGCAGCCCCCGTCGATAATTTTATAAATGTCCTCAAACCGCGTTCCGCTGATGTCCTCAGAGTAGGCGTTTTTGTGTGCTTTGTTTCTGTAATTGTCAACGGTTTTGACTATTCCGGGCGGAAAAACTCCCGCGCCGTCGTCCTCAAACGGGTCGCCCACATAGCCCACCGCGTAGTTTATGAAATCTGCGGAGTATTCAAGATAGTTTTCGGCTATCTCGGTTTTTTCAAGGTCAAAGCCGAGAGTGTTCAGCGCTATCGTCAGCGCCACGGACTCGCAGCCTGTGGGAAGCTCAGGCTCCTGGAGCATTTCGGGCGCGTCTAACTTCTTTTTAAGGCTCACTGTTTCGGACTTCAAAATCTTCTCTAACTTGTCTGACTTTTGCTCCTTTTTTTCCGGCGCCTCGGTTTTGCCCGCGGAAGTCGCCTGAGTGCTGAGCGAAGCTCCGTCGGCGGTCGATTGCGCTGACGGCGGGTTGTTTGAGCTGAACGTGATCATTATAGCGACAACGGCGGCAGCTATCACCAACACAAACATAACCAAATAAACCACTTTAAAATACGGTTTTCTTTTCATATAATTCTTCCTCCTTCCTCCGCTGCCCGTAATACGGCGGCGCGGCTGTATGCCTGTTATCCCAAAACAAGCTTTGCCGTGTCTACGCTCTCCTTGGCGTCGCGGCAGTAGTAGTCGGCTCCTATTTTCATGGCGTACTCCTTTGTGAGAACCGCTCCGCCCACAAACACGACGCACTTGCTGCTGCCGTCGGGATTTTGCAGCTCGGGGGTCTCGCGCACAAGCCTTATCGTCTGCTCCATGCTGCCCAGCGTGGTCGTCATCAGCGCGGACAGCCCAATCATTTTTATGTTCTGCTTTACCGCCGTATCGACTATGAGCTGCGGGTCAACGTCCCTGCCCAGATCTACAACGGTGTAGCCGTAGTTATCAAGCAGCACCTTCACGATGTTTTTGCCGATGTCGTGAATGTCGCCCTTTACCGTTGCCAAAATTATTTTACCCTTGCTGACGCTCTCGCCGCCCGATTTGTTCAGGCTGCGCTTTATGACCTCAAAACACGCCTGAGCGGTGTTGGCGCTCTGAATGAGCTGCGGCAAAAAGATTTTGTTCTTTTCAAAATCCTCGCCAACTCTGTCGAGCGCGGGAATCAGCATATTGTTCACGATTTCAAGCGGGTCGGTGGTTTCGAGCAGCCTTTCGGCAGCCTGTGCCGCCTCGTTTTTCAAGCCGCTGTAAACCGCCGCCTCAAGGCTCACCGTTTCGGTTTTCTTCGGTTTAGCGGTGGGCGCGGCTTCGGCGCAGTTCTCGATGAACTCACGCGCGTTTTTGTCAATGCCCGAAAGCACGCGGTAGGCGCGCACCGCCCCGGTCATAACGTCAAGGTTCGGGTTGATTATCGGCAGGTCGAGCCCTTCTTCAAGAGCCATTGTCAGGAACGTGCTGTTCACAAGCTCGCGGTTGGGCAGACCGAACGAGATGTTTGACACGCCGAGGCAGGTTTTGCAGCCCAGCTCGGTTTTGACGCGGTGAAGCGCGTTGAGCGTTTCGCGGCACGCGTCCTGCTCGGCTGACACCGTGAGCGTAAGGCAGTCGATGTACACGTCGCTCCTGTTTATGCCCAAAGCCTCCGCGCGCTCGACTATCCTTTTCGCTATTTCAAATCTGCCCTCGGCTGTTTTGGGGATCCCGCCCTCGTCGAGCGTCAGCCCGACAACGGACGCGCCGTATTTTTTGACGAGCGGAAGCACCGACGAAAGGCTTTTTTCCTCGCCGTTTACCGAGTTGACTATCGGTCTTCCGTTGTAGCAGCGCAGCCCCGCCTCGAGCACGTCGGGCTTTGTGGAGTCGATTTGCAGCGGTGCGTCGCACACGCTCTGTATCGCTTTTATCACGCGCGTCATCATCTGCTTTTCGTCGATCTCGGGGTGTCCCACATTGACGTCGAGTATCTCGGCTCCGCCGCTAACCTGCGAAAGAGCCTGAGTCAGTATGTAATCTATATTGTTATCGACAAGCGCCTGCTTAAAGAGCTTTTTGCCCGTGGGGTTTATGCGCTCGCCGACTATCCTCGGTCCGTTTATCTCCACCGTCGTGCCGGCGCTGCAAACGCAGGTGTCCGCCGCCTTGGGGTAGGAGATAAAAAGCTCACCCGAAAGCATTTCTTTCAGGCGGCTGATATACTCGGGCGAGGTGCCGCAGCAGCCTCCCGCGCACTTGACGCCGAGGGGCAAAAGCTCCTTTACACATTCGGCAAAGCGGTCGGGCAGAATGCTGTATTCGTTTGTGGACGGGTCGGGAAGACCCGCGTTAGCCTTGACAATTATCGGCAGATCGGTGTATTTTGTCATTTCGGCTATGACAGGCTCTAACTCGTCGGGGCCGAGTGAGCAGTTCACGCCCAAAGCGTCAACGCCTAAACCCGTGAGCGTAAGCGCCGCCGAAGCAGCCGAAACGCCCGTAAAGGTGCGACCGCTGCGCTCAAAGGTCATTGTTGCCATTATCGGCTTGTCGCTGTTCTCCTTTGCGGCAAGCACAGCCGCCTTCAGCTCGTAAAGGTCGGTCATCGTTTCAAAGGCGATAACATCTGCGTCGGCTCCGGCAAGAATCTGCTGTTTAAAGTATTCGTAAGCCTCCTCAAAGGTCATCGCGCCCGCGGGCTCGGCAAGCATTCCCACGGGGCCTATATCGAGAGCCGTGAGAGCCTGAGTGCCCTCGCAGGCTTTTTTTGCGTTGGCTACTCCCGCGCGGATTATCTCCTCAACGGAATATCCGCTGCCGTCAAGCTTGTAGGCGTTCGCGCCGAAGGTGTTGGCATAGACGATATCGGCGCCCGCCTCTATGTACGCCCTGTGAAAGGACATGATAAGCTCGGGGCGCGTGATGTTCAGCGTTTCGGGAGCGTGCTCGTACTTCGCTCCGCTCTTCTGAATGAGCGTGCCCATCGCGCCGTCAAGCAGCACGAATTCTTTTTTTTTGAGCAGAGTTTTAAAATCCACAGTGTTCACCGTTCCTTCTGTATTTACAGGTTTGGCGCAGATTGCAGACCGCACAGCCGCGCCTTTGCCGCTCCACGGGAGAGTCCGAAAGTCCCGCTATCGCCGTCACGGATTTTGACGGCACCAGCAAAAAGCTTCCGTTCATGCTAAGCCCGATCTTGCGCGGAGCGTCAAGCAGGGTGAGAAATGTCTTTTGAAGCTTGATCGGATAATCGCCGTAGCCGGGGCTGAAGCGGAAGGTCATATATTTATCCGGGTGCTCCGCCGCGATAAGCCCGTCCGCCCGTCGGCAGACCTCCTCCACCGCGACGCTCGCAAGGCTGTCGAGCACCACGGCTTTTGCCATGTCGCGCACCTGCATTTCGCGGATGAGCCTGTCCGTTTCGGCGCCCAGGGTCGCGCCCAGAAGCACCGCCGAACCGCAGCCCTTGAGGTGTTTTTTTATATCCTCGCCCGACATTACCCTTTCGTCGGGCAAAGTGATCATTTTGTAAATATATCTCGGACGGGCGCGGCTGAGCAGCTCCGCCTCGCACTCGTCCATCAGCTTTTCCATTTCGGCGTTCATCTCAACCCGCGAGCCGCCCAGATACCGCACGGCTTCGCGCCTGTTGAGCCGCTCGGGCATTTTCACAGCAGCTTTTCCACGGCGCGGGTGATTTTTTCCGCCACATAGGGATTGTTCATGGTGTAAAGGTGAATCCCGTCAACGCCGTTTGAAAGCAGATCGACAATCTGCTCCACGGCGTAGGCGATTCCCGCGTCGCGCAGAGCCTCGGGCTTGCTCTCGTACCGCTGCATCATTTTGGCAAACTTCGGCGGCAGACTTGCGCCGCAGAGCGACACCATGCGCTCTATCTGCCTTTTGTTTGTGACGGGCATTATACCCGCCTCGATCGGCACATTTATTCGCGCTATTTTCACGCGCTCCAAAAAGCGGTAGAAAAGCGCGTTGTCAAAAAAGAGCTGGCTTATCAAATGCCCCGCGCCCGCATCGACCTTCTTTTTGAGGTTGAGCACGTCCTCTATCTCGTCAGCGGATTCGGCGTGCGCTTCGGGATAGCAGGCTCCGCTCACGTCAAAGTCGCCCTTTGACTTTATGTAAGCGCAAAGCTCCGAGGCGTAGCGAAAGTCCTTTTGCGGCTCCACGCCCTCGGTGTAATCTCCGCGCAGGGCAAGGATATTTTCAATGCCGTGCGCCTTGAAGTCGTCGAGCGTCTCGTCTATCATAGCCCTTGTGCTGTTCACGCAGGTAAGGTGAGCCACCGACTCAACGTGAAAGCCGTGCTTGATTTTAGATGCTATTTCGCAGGTGCGGCTGTGCGCTCCCGAGCCGCCCGCGCCGTAGGTGACGCTTACAAAATCCGGGTTTAAAGCGCATATCTCCTCAAGCTTTCCGTAAACCGACTCAATGGGCGAGTCCTTTTTTGGCGGGAAAACCTCAAAGGAGAACACCGCTCTGTCTTGGTTGAATAAGGTATTTATTTTCATAATTCTCATCTCACTGTATGTTATGACGGTATTATATCATCTATTTTTCAAAAAAACAACCTGATTAACATCAGGTTGAGGCTGTTTTCTCACTGCGTAACGTGGTTACGCGCGGCACGGCAAGGCATTATTTGATTTTATTGCGGTAAATATGCAAAAATAAACCCGTATTATTTCCAAATAAGCGGACTTTGTCACAGATAATTTATATAAATTGACGAAATTTTTTATTTTAGATTTTTCTTTCCGCGAATTATTTCCGCGCGCCTTTACAAACCGCGCCCAATATGATAAAATAGCTCAAAGACAGTTCGTTTGCGCCATCCTGTCTATAAACAAAACCACGGGCTTGCGCTTTTTTTGCGCCTTTTTTCTGTTATTTGTAAACCGCCGCAAGCACGGCGGTCACGGAGTTTTGTTTGATTCGGGATGCGTCTGCCTTGCGGCGGGCGCTTTGTTTTTTGGCGCGTTAACAAGGAGATAAATATATGTATTCCGTAAAAACCTCAGCCGCCTTTGACAGTGCCCATTTTTTGAAGGGCTACGGCGGCAAGTGCGCCAACCTTCACGGTCACACCTGGAAAATCGAAGTCACCGCCTCGGACGAGCTTATTACCTGCGGCGAAAAGCGCGGAATGGTTCTGGATTTTTCCGACCTGAAAAAATCCGTGAGAGGCATTGCCTCTCGCTTTGACCATACGCTGATATACGAATCGGGCAGTCTGCGCGGCGAAACCATAGCCGCTCTGAGCGCGGAGGGCTTTTCTCTCACCGAGATCCCCTTCCGCCCGACCGCCGAAAGCTTCGCAAAATATTTTTTTGACGAGCTTTCAAAGACCCTGCCGGTAAAGAGCGTCATGGTTTATGAGACCCCCGAAAACTGCGCCGTGTATGAGGAGAATCAATAATGCTGTCTGTTGTTGAACAATTTGTAAGTATAAACGGAGAGGGCGCGCACGCGGGCGAGCTTGCCGCCTTTATACGCTTTAAGGGCTGCAACCTGAGCTGCTCCTACTGCGACACAAAATGGGCAAACCGAAACGAAGCGATTTTCACCGAGCACACCGCGGACGACCTGGCGGCATGGGTAGAGCGCAAGGGCGTGAAAAACGTTACGCTGACGGGCGGCGAGCCGCTTCTTCAAGAGGATATCACCGAGCTTATCGAAAAGCTTTTGGCTCAGGGCAAGCGCGTCGAGATCGAAACAAACGGAAGCATACCGCTTGACCGCTTTGCCCAAACGGAGCCGCGCCCCGTTTTCACAATGGACTACAAGCTGCCGTCGAGCGGAATGGAGAGCGCTATGCGCCCCGACAATTTCAGGCTGCTGAACAAACACGACACGGTAAAATTCGTCGCGGGAAGCAGAGAGGATTTGGCGCGCGCGGAAGAAATAATCGACGCTTATAAGCTGAGCGGACGGTGCCATGTGTATCTCAGCCCCGTTTTCGGCAAAATAAACCCCGCCGAAATAGTTACATATATGATAGAAAACGAAATGAAGGACGTGCGGCTGCAGCTTCAACTGCATAAATTTATTTGGCCGCCCGAAAGGAGAGGCGTTTAATGGATATAAAAGCGATAGAGTACCACGTTCGCGGTCTGCTTGAGGCGATAGGCGAGGACCCCGACCGCGAGGGATTGAAGGAAACGCCCGAACGTGTGGCGAGAATGCTTGAAGAAACGCTTGAAGGCACCGCCTACACCAACAGCGAGATAGCGGAGATGTTCGGCAAGACATTTTCCACTCCATGTGACGGCGACACCGACAGCGCGGTCGTCGTCAAGGATATAACCGTGTTCAGCTATTGCGAGCACCACCTCGCGCTGATGTACGATATGTCCGTTAACGTGGCATATATCCCGCGCGGCAAGGTTTTAGGGCTGAGCAAAATAGCGCGGATATGCGACATGGCGGCAAAGCGGCTGCAGCTCCAGGAAAAATTGGGCAGCGACATAGCGGAAATAATAAGCCTTGCGGCGGGCACCCCCGACGTCGGCGTCGTCATAAGCGGCTGCCACAGCTGCATGACGGCGAGAGGGATACGCAACGCCTCGGCAAAGACCGTCACCACGACATACAAGGGCGCGTTCCGGGGCAACGCCGAGCTTCGGACTTTGGTCGCTTTGAATTGAGGGATTATTATATGAAAGCATTGGTACTTTGCAGCGGCGGCGTTGACAGCTCGACCTGCCTTGCGATAGCTGTTGAAAAATACGGCGCGGAAAACGTTCTTGCGCTGTCCATAAGCTACGGGCAGAAGCACTCGAAGGAGCTGACCGCCGCCGAAAGCATAGCCGCTCACTACGGCGTGCGGCTGAAAACGCTCGATTTGAGCGTGATATTCGAGGGCAGCGACTGCTCGCTCCTGAAAAGCTCCGGCAGGGATATCCCGACGGAGAGCTACGAGGAACAGCTTAAAGCGACGGACGGCAAGCCCGTTTCTACCTATGTTCCGTTCCGCAACGGGCTGTTTTTGTCCTGCGCGGCGAGCGTGGCTCTGTCGGCAGGCTGCAAAGAGATTTATTACGGCGCTCACGGCGACGATGCCGCGGGCAACGCATATCCCGATTGCAGCGCGGAATTTAACGAAAGCATGGGCAGAGCTATCTATTCAGGCAGCGGGAATCAGCTCTGCGTGACTGCGCCGTTCATCGGAATGAGCAAGGCTCAGGTGGTAAAGCGCGGGCTTGAGCTCGGAGTGCCCTACGAGCTGACATGGAGCTGCTACGAGGGAAAGGACAAGCCCTGCGGAGTATGCGGTACCTGCCGCGACAGAAAAGCCGCATTTGAAGCAAACGGCATAACCGACCCTGCGGTCGGCTGAGCCGACGGGCAGGGCGCCTATTAATTAAATTGATATGGTAAAAACCTTCCTTCAACGGCGCGGTCTGACGCGTGCGTCGGTGGATAAATATGCCGTTATCCTTACGTTCGTAGCGGCGCACCCATGTGTGCGCCCGGGGGCGTTGAATATAACGTTTGTGTTCCTATCAACAATCGGACGGGAAAACAACGTCGGTGCCGAGGGCGAACACACAGGTTCGCCCCTACAATCCCAAGACTACGAACATATTAAACAACATAAAAACAACCGACCGTTGGATAAATTTGATGTTAACCGTACGGTCGCTTTTTCAGATTATAAATTGAAATACAGAAAAGGAACCCCAAAATGAGAGAACGCGAAAGCCTTACGCTGCTTGGCAACAAAAACACAAAATACTCCTTTGACTACGACCCGTCGGTGCTTGAAACCTTTCCGAACAAGCACCCGGGCAACGACTACTTTGTAAAATTCAACTGTCCCGAATTCACAAGCCTCTGCCCCATAACGGGACAGCCGGACTTTGCCTCGGTGACTATTTCATACATACCCGACGAGCGGATGGTCGAGAGCAAGTCGCTAAAGCTGTATCTGTTCAGCTTCCGAAACCACGGCGACTTCCACGAGGACTGCATGAACATCATAATGAAGGACTTGATCGCGCTCATACAGCCCAAGTATATCGAGGTTTGGGGAAGGTTTCTGCCGCGCGGAGGAATTTCGATAGACCCCTACTGCAACTACGGCGCACCCGGCACAAAATACGAGCAGCTTGCATGGGAGCGACTGTCGCACCACGATATGTACCCCGAAAAAGTAGACAACCGATAGTCGTTGCCACGACGGGCAATCCGCGGTCGGCTGAGCCGGCAGCGTGACGCTGCACCCAGTCCGCGCCTCTTGCCGTTGTTTATTGTATAGGTTGTGCACCCGCGTTTTAACGCAGTTCTCCGGGAAATGTTTTTGACAGCCGCAGGGCTGTCCCTACGCGCACAAGGATAACGGCATATAGTTTTAACCGGCACATTACATAAAGTCGAGCGTGTCTATTCTCTCCAACTCCTCAATATCATACGAAGCTGAGCGGGAGCACGGTTGCTGCGGAGCCGCGCGGTTGTCGTAGAAGCCGTCGAGCACCTTTTGGATAGTGTCGGGCTTCAACAGCCAGTCGAGCGTGCAGCCGAGCCACTTTCCGCTTCTGCCCGTGAGAAAGTCCGACCTTGCCACGCGGCTGAAATACTCCTCAAAGTCCGTTCCGCCGAGGGCAGACCTCGCCCGTGATATCAGCTCACGCTTGCGTTTTGTGAGCCTGCCCGCCTTCGGCATACCGGGGCACGATCTTTCAAACAAGAAAACGGCGTCGGCAGCGGCGTCAGCGTCAGCCTCGGCTGACGTTTTTATTTTATCTTCATTTTTATTCTCATTTTCATTCTCATTCTCATTTTCATCTTCATTTTCATCTTCATTTTCATCTTCATCTTCATATTGGCTAAGTTCGCTAAGCGTTTGGCAGCGTTCGGCAGCGTCCGCTGATTTTTCGGCTTTTGCCAGTCCGCCCTTCCTGCCGTTTCGTTTGTTGGTCAGGACTTTCTTTTCGTAGGCGGCAAACTCCTGTTCAAGCTTATTCGCCATCATATCAAATGCCATGCTGACAAGCGGATTCCCGCTGCTTCCTTTTTCGTCATTGACCGCGAGGTTGTACAGCAGCTTCCAAAGCTGACCCGCTTCTTCGTCGCTCAAATGTTCAAGAATCGTGATGTTGTCAAGATAGCATTGAAAATATTTAGGCTTTATCTTTTCTTTGTTGCTCATTGCGAACACTCCCTTCACTTACAGCGCCAAAACGCGAAAAGTTGCATACAAATATGCAACCGAACCGTTTTTGTAACTCTTTTGTAACAAATTGGAGTGTCGGATTCGTTGACCTTTTGTCAAAATTTCTGTATAATTAAAAACGGATTTATAATCCCGATAAAAATTCGAGGTGGTATTTTTGGTTTGGCTTATTATACTATGGGTGCTGCTTGGTTTGGTCGGCGTGTTTTTGGCGTATATTTTTACAATCATCATCAGCGCCCTGCTTGTAAACATGAAAAAGGAGTATCCGCAGGAGAGCAAATTCTACCGGTTTCTGCTGAACAGCGCGACATTTTTCGCGACTAAGCTTATCCGCATAAAGCTGCACGTCACGGGCATGGAAAAGGTGCCCGGGGGACGCTTTCTGTTAGTGAGCAATCACCGATCAAAGTTCGATCCCATTTTGTCGTGGCTGGTGTTCGGCGATTGTCAGCTTGCGTTCATCTCAAAGCCCGAAAATTTCAAGGTCCCCGTGTTCGGACGGCTCATACACCGCCTGTGCTTTATGGCGATAGACCGCGAGAATCCGCGCAACGCCGTAAAAACCATCAACCGCGCCGTCGATTTGATAAACCGCGACGTGGCAACCATAGGCGTGTACCCCGAGGGAACGCGCAACTACGGCGACGGTCTGCTGCCGTTTCACAACGCGATGTTCAAAATAGCTCAAAAGGCGAACGTGCCCGTTGTTATAATCACCGTAAAGGGCACCTATGAGATCCAGAAGAATTATCCGCTTCACCGCAGCCACGTTTATATCGACGTGTTAGACGTGATCGACGCGGAGACCGTTAAAAAAACCAAAACGGCGATTTTGGGAGAAAAAGTACGCGAAATCATGCTAAATAAGCTTGAAAACAGAGCAGGAGAAGGAGAACAACGATGAAAACCTATGTGCTTTACAATCAAAAATCAAACAACGGCGCGGGGCTCGGCGGAGCCGAAAAGCTGAAAGAAATCTGGAAGGATAAGGAACTCGATTTTGTCAACGCGCTTGAGCTTGACGATTACGCGGGCTTCTTCTGCGGGCTCGCTCCCGACGACGTTGTTTGCGTGTGCGGCGGCGACGGAACCCTGAATTATCTCATAAACAACGTTGACTGCGACAAAATCACAAACAAGATTTTCTACTACCCCACAGGCAGCGGCAACGACTTCTGGACTGATATCGAAAAAAAGCCCGGGGACGCGCCCGAGCAGATCAACAAGTATTTGATAAATCTTCCCGTAGTCACCGTGAACGGCAAGACATCAAAATTCATAAACGGCGTAGGCTACGGAATCGACGGCTACTGCTGCGAGGAGGGCGACCGCCAGCGCGAAAAATCCGACAAGCCGATAAACTACACCTCGATAGCGATAAAGGGAATGCTGTATAAATACAAGCCCACCAACGCGGTAGTAGAGGTTGACGGAAAAATCTGCACCTTTAATCACGCGTGGCTCGCGCCCACAATGAAGGGACGCTTTTACGGCGGCGGAATGATGGCGGCGCCGCACCAGAACCGCCTCGACCCCGATCGCAAGGTGACCTGCATGGTGATGTACGGAGCGGGCAAGCTCCGCACGCTCATAGCCTTCCCGAAGATTTTCAAGGGCGAGCACGTAAAAACCAAATTGGTGAACGTGATTAAGGGCAAAAGAATAAAAGTCCGCTTCGACCGCCCCGTAGCCCTGCAAATAGACGGCGAAACCGTGCTCAACGTTAAGGAATATTTTGTAGACAGCAAATAAGCGTGCGCCGCCGTGCGCACTGAAAAAGCCTCCCGCGTTATTACAGCGCGAGCGGCTTTAGTATTTATTTTGGCTGCTTCCGTGTTGACAGAGCGTCACGTCGTTGAAGTACATCTCCATGCAGCCCGCGCTTGCCGGCTCAAAATCGAACGCCGCGTTGTCAATCGTGCTCTTGCGGAAGGGGTCGCCGTTTACCGTGAAGGTCAGCGTTCCCCATGATCAGAACGCGGGAATAACGGTAAGAGTTATATAAAACCGTTTGAAGCGCGGACTGGGTGCAGCGTCACGCTGCCGGAGCAAAAATATTTGCCTTTTTTGAAAAAGTGTGTTATAATAAGAATTCGTGGAGAATAAATATGATAAACAGCGGAAGGAAGTGATTATATGACGCAAAACGAATGGGATTATTCAGATATAATTCCCGAAATCAACAGCTTAGCCGAAAAGATGACCGAGAATTCGAGAATCGATCCCGGGCTGTACGGCAAATACGACGTAAAAAGAGGTTTGCGCGATATCGACGGAAAGGGTGTGCTCACGGGCTTAACCGATATTTCCACAATCAAACAAAACAAGTTAGTTAACGGCAAGTTAGTGCCGTGCGACGGAGAGCTTTATTACCGCGGCTATAACGTCAACGATATAGTCAGCGGGATCAGGCGCGACGACCGCTTTGGCTTTGAGGAGGTCGTTTATCTGCTGCTGTTCGGCGAAATGCCGACGGCTGAGGAGCTTAAATCATTTAAGGAGCTTTTGGTGCGTTACAGAACGCTGCCGCAAAACTTTGTGCGCGACGTTATTTTAAAGGCGCCGAGCGACGACATGATGAACTCCATAGCGCGCAGCGTGCTCACGCTGTTTTGTTACGACTCAAACGCGAACGACATTTCGATAAACAATGTTCTGCGTCAGTGTGTGCAGCTTATTTCCGTATTTCCGCTGCTTTCGGTTTACGGATATCACGCATATAATCATTATCTGCGCGACAAGAGTCTTTACATTCACTATGCCGAGCCGACCATGTCTACCGCCGAGGTCATTCTTTCGCTTTTGCGCCCCGACCGCAAATACACCGAGCTTGAGGCGAAGGTGCTTGACATGGCGCTGATACTTCATATGGAGCACGGCGGCGGTAACAACTCGACCTTTACCACCCACGTTGTCACATCGTCGGGCACCGATACATATTCGGCTGTCTCGGCAGCGCTCGCTTCGCTCAAAGGACCGAAGCACGGCGGCGCGAATGTAAAGGTGTTTGAGATGTTTGAGGATCTGAAGCAGAACGTCAAGGACTGGACGGACGACGACGCGATATCGTCCTACCTTGAAAAGCTGCTTGACCGTCAGGCGTTTGACCGCAAGGGTCTTATATACGGTATGGGTCACGCCGTTTACACCATAAGCGACCCGCGTCAGAAGATTTTAAAGGGCGCGGTTCAGACTCTCGCCCATGTCGAAGGCTATTCAAAGGACTTTGATCTGTATGAGCGCGTTGAGCGCCTCGCGCCTATCGTGATCGGCAAAAAGAGAAGGATATACAAGGGCGTAGCGTCAAACGTAGATTTCTACAGCGGCCTGCTTTACAGTATGCTCAACATTCCGTGTGAGCTTTACACTCCGCTGTTCGCCACCGCGCGTATCGCGGGCTGGAGCGCCCACCGCATGGAAGAGCTTGTAAATTCCGGCAAGATCATCCGTCCCGCCTATATGAGCATTTCCACCGAAAAGAACTACGTTCAGCTTAAAGACCGCAAGCGTGACGTTTGACCCGGTCGGCTGAGCCGACGGGCAGTCCGCGCTTTTTACCATTGATTTGTTTATGGGTTTTGTTCACGCGTTTTATGTTGATTAACGGGAAACGTTTTTGACAGGGGCAAGCCCTGTCACTACGCGCACAAGGTAACCTCTATATCAGTTTTTATCGTAGGGGAGCCCCTTGCGGGCTCCCTCGCACCGAAGTTTGTTTCACGTCCGATTTTTGATAGGAAACAAAACGTTTGATTCAACGCCCGCATCTGCAATCATCTTGAAGCAATTTTCAAATCAACTAAAAATACGGGTTCGGTTCGCGCCGAACCCTGTTCTCTATTCGGAAAATGAGTTAAAACTATGGAACGGATCGTTAAAAAGCAAATGCTCGTTCACTACTGCGCCTCGTCGATAGGCGGCTTTTGGGGCGGGTACACAATTGTTAATCACACCGAAATTTTCGGAAACGCGCAGACGGGCAACCTGCTCAAAATGGTGCTCGACCTCACGCACGGCGACCTCAGCTTTTTAGGCTTTATGATAATCAGCTTTTTTGTTTACTGCGGCGGCAACGTTTTTTATGTGCTCGTAAGGCGGAAGGCGCGGATAAGCATGAAGATCGTAAGCATGATCTGCTCTGCGGCGGCGATCGCCGTTGTGGGCGCCCTGCCGTTTGTGCGGAATGATTACATAGCCTGCTATCCGATTATTTTTGTCGCTCCCATTCAGTGGAACGCGTTCAAAATAGCCGGCGGCAACTCAAGCTCGACGATTTTTTCATCGAACAACGTCAGACAAGCGGCTATGCTTACGACAAACTTTTTTCTGAACAGGGACAGGCAGACGCTCGAAAAGGCGCGGTTCTACTGGCTGACGCTGCTGTCGTTCCATCTCGGCGCGGCGTTTGCGGGCGTGACAAGCCTGTTCTTCGGCGTGTACGCGATCTGGTTCTGCTACGCCCCCCTCCTGCTGACCGCATTCATGTATTACCTCTACATATCCTCAAAACGGTCGGCTGAGCCGACGGGCAGTCCGCGCAACTAACGTTTGACAGAAACTTTACCGCCATTCCCGCGTTCTGACGCGGCGTTGAAGGAAGGTTATTTTTATATTTTCTTTTCAATAGGCATCTTGCCCTGTCGTGGAAACGACCGCGCCGTTGAAGGGAGGCTTATTTTATATCAATTTATTAATAGGCGCCCTGCCTCCCGTGGCAACGGGCAATTGTCCATTGACAGAAACTCCTTCGCTATTGCCTTGTATGACTTTTTCAGGCGTTGCTTGTAGTTAACTTTATCAATGCCCTTGAAGCCTGTATCGTACAATTTTATTTTTCCGCTTTGACCCGCGCCTTTTTTTATGGCGTCGAAGGCGGAGTATTTTATTTCGTCCCCGTTCAGAGGAGCTATGCAGGCTCTTGTGCGGGGATTTTTTACCCCTATGAGGTACCACGCTATGCGGATCTCAAGCTTGTTTCCCGCCCTGCAAAAGTCAGCCTGCGAGTTGAAAGCCTCGCTTTCGGGGTTGGCGTTGCCGTATTTCAGCTTGCCCGTTTCGTAATACTGCGGCTCTATTGTTTTGTCCTCGTCGGGCAGATACATTTCGTTCGACGTCAGCATATAAACCGGATTATAAACTCCGCTGTTCTGTTTATACGGTTCGGATCGGTCGCTGCCGAAAATTTTCCCGAGCACGCCGTATTTATAATGAAAAACGTCGCGGTAAGCGTCGCACCTGACGCGCGAATTTTCTTCGCCGTTTATCTCAATTATATAATCCGCCGCCTCCGAAAAGCTCAGTCCGTCCTCGTCGCTTTTCAGGCTGCCCTCCCCCGTTACCTGAACGGGAATATAATATTTATCCTTTTCAAAATCAAAGCCGTCGGGCAGGGTGACGAGCAGGTGGAGATATTCGGGATCGTACTTGACGCAGACGCGCGTCTCCCCCACGCCCGTGCTTTGGCTCCACTCCGATATATCGCCGTCGGGGTACGCCGCCGCGACGTCAAACGCAAGCAAGCCATAGCACTGCTCGGCGGAGGAAAGATCGTGGGTGCGCTGTTCGGCTTTCGGGGGATAATACATATCGGAGTTCCAGGTGCGCTTGAACCACTCGTCCTGCCACGTAAACACAAGTCCGCCCGCGTATCTCTCTTTTTGGATCGAGTTGAACATATCAATAAGCATATCGCCCTGAGCGTTCTCGTCCACCTTGCCCTGATTGTAGCCCATAACGCTTTCGTGACCCATTCCGCGCGAGGTGGGAATGCCGAACTCAGCTACAAGGATGGGCATTGTGTGCACCATGCGCAGGTCTTTTAAATAGGCGCTGTAGGTGTCGGGCGTGCCGTCATCTTTTGTCTGGGCGAGGTAGTCCTCCTGATAGTTCAGGCTGTCGGGATAGTACGGGTAAATGTGGTAGGACGCGAACATTCCCGGACCGTAGTTTCTGAATTTTATGTTCTCGGTGTTGACCGAAACCTTATCCTCGTCGTAGTGCGGCTCGTTGGGGTGAGTGAGCGGGTCGGTGGTTATCCAGTTGGTGAACGCCAGCGGAGCCTGAAACTGATATTTTTCCGTTTCGTGCGCGATAAGCGCGTCCCCGGCGCGGCAGAGGAACGCCTCGAACGGTGTAGCCGCCTGAGTGTACAGATAGTCGCCGTCAAAGTCGCGCATATCGGGGTGCTGCTCGTTTGTGTTTATAACAAGGTTGGGGTCCCACTCGATCCCGATTATCCAGCCCGCCAGCCAGCGCGAAACGTCGGCGTGATACGTTCCCGAAGCCTCGCCCGGGCTTTCGGGCACGGTCGCGCTGCCGTGGATTATATCCACCATTGCAACAGCGTCTTTTTTGAAGTCCGTCAAAATCTTCTCGTTCTCCGAGTAAACATCGCCCAAGCGGGAGATGTCGTCCTCGTTGACCCAAATGCCCTGAAACAAATAGAGCGGATTGTCGGCGGTGCTGTTGAAGTCCTTTAAGGCGAGGTAAAACTGCGGGCGCATGGCGGTGTAAACGCGAATGCAGTTGCAGTTCATTTCGCTTATACTTTTGAACCAGCGCAGATATGTTTCGTAGCTGATAGTCAGCTCTCCCGGAAAGAGCGAAGGCTCTGACGCGCCGATATTTACGCCCGTCATAAACAGATCCTTCCACTCGCCTTTTCTGTATATGTTGAGATAGTCGCCGTCAGCCTTGAAGCGGTAGCTCAGCTCCGCCTCGGGGTCTGCGTATTCCTCACCGGTTTTCTCAACCGAGTCGTTCTCCGTTTTTTCACGGGTAAAAACCGAGAGCTGCTTTATGCCGAAGGGCGCGAGCAAGCCCGTCTGCGCCAACAAGAACAGCACGAGGATAGTTGCGACGACCGAGATAACAACCTTTTTCATTGCTCAAACTCCTTGCGTTTTATCTTGCCCCAGCTTTTGCGCAGCTTGCGGTATTTTATAATGCCCTCCATTCGGAAAATAGTGATAAGCTGGCGGTAGCCGAAGTTTTCAAGCACCGCGTACACCGAAATCGAAATGCTCTGCTTGGCTGTCATGGCGGCGCGGTGGGTGTACTGCTCTATCACAAGGCTGCCCTCGGAAAGAATAACGCCGAGCGACACCGAAAGCAGGAAGTATATCACGAAGAAGAACATATTAAGCTCGCCCATTATCAGGGTGAACGGTATGAGCACATATCCTATTGTTTCAACCAAAGCGCCGAACAGCTCGAAAATCCAGTTGTAGGGCACGCTGAGCAAGCCCACAAAGCCGTAGCGCGGGTTGAGCGTCATGCCCGCGTGAGAGATAAGGGTGTCCATAAGCCCGATTTGCCAGCGGCGGCGCTGACTGCGGATATCCTTCAGCGACATCGGTCCCTGAGTCCAGCAAACCGAAAACTCGTTGAACTTTACGCGGTACTTTTTTCTGTGGCGGCGCATATAGCGGTGGATCCTGACAACAATCTCCATGTCCTCGCAGATCGTGTTCCTTTTGTAGCCGCCCACGTCAATAACCGTCTGCTTGCGGAACAGCCCGAAAGCGCCCGAAACGAATAAGAAGCGAGTTTGTGCTGCTCCAGAACACGCGCCCCATCAGGAAGGAGCGGTAATATTCCACAATCTGAAAGCGCTCGACAAGCTTTTTGGGCATTGAGAAGCCCTTCAGCTCGCCGTCAACTATCTTGGAGCCGTTGGCTATTCTCACAAGACCACCTGCGACAACGGTGCGAGAATCCTTGATAAACTCCATTGAAAGCCGCAGCAGCGCGTCCTTTTCGACTCTTGAATCCGCGTCGAGGCAGGTGAAAAGCGGGTAGCGTGAAATGTTTATTCCCGCGTTGAGCGCGTCGGACTTTCCGCCGTTCTTCTTCTGGACGTAAAGCAGCTTGGGGTATTCCTTGCTGTAGTAAACGCCCTCGATCTCGGAGGTCGGTATCTGATAACGGATCGATGTTTCAATTTTATGCATATGAAACGCGTTTATAACCAGCTCTCCCGTTTTGTCGGTGGAACCGTCGTTCACGACGATGACCTCGTACATCGGATAATTGATTTTCATAAGCGAGCGAATGTTCTGGACGATATTCTCCTGCTCGTTAAAAGCGGGGATTATAAGCGAGATCGGCAAAAGATTGTCGCTGTCAACATAGCTGTGAAAGTCGTCGGAAAAGGTTTTGTTGTAGTCGCGATGAACCCTGAAAAGGGAAACAAAAAGCTGGATGACATAAATTATATTCAGCAGCAGCGTAAACGCCATGCAAAAGTAGTTGAACACAACGATGAAGTCGCGGATAGCGTTTAGAAATCCCATTGTGTATCCTCCCTATTCGGTTCCTACCGTTTTATACAGTACGTTTTTCATCGCATCCGCGGCAAAGCGGTCGTAGCCGCCGAGAATTTCCTCAAGGTCGCGCGACGAGATGTCCATTTTGGTGATAGCCTGAGCCGCCGTCTGGCGCACCCACCACTCCTTGTCGCCCAGCAGATGCTTTACCGTAGCCAAAGCCGTAGGAGTGTTGATGATCGACAGACCTCTTATTGAGGAGGAGCGGATCACCCAGTCCTTGTCGGCAGCCGCCATTTGAAGAAGCTGCTCGTCCTCGGGATATCCGAAGGCGGACAGAGCCTTTACGCAGGCGATTTTAAGCTGCGCGTCGTTGCCCGCCGCTCCCTCGGCGTACATCGGGCGGAAGGCGTCTATTTTGTAATTGGCAAGGGTTTTTATTATGGTGCAGCGCAAATAATTGTTGCACTTTTCAAACAGCAGCTTGGCAAGCTGCTGCCTGCTGCCCGTAAACTGAGAGAAAAACTCATTTATTATCCTGCCCGAGTAAAGCCTGTCGTCCTGTATCTCAAGCAGATACTTCGCCACGGTTTCGGTATCGCCCATGTGACAGAGCGCCATAGCCGCGTTGTAAGCTAAGTCGCGGTGCTTGTCGTCGGCAAGCTCGCGTATTTTGTCAATGTGATCAAACGCCTCCAGCTCAGCCAAACGGCGGCAGGCATAGCCCTGATGATAAATATCGCCCGATTCGAGCATGGCCGTGTATATCTCAACGGGCTTTACGCGCTCGTTTACACGCTCTATAAGCTGCTCAACAACAGCGGGGTCGGTGTCGGCGGCGCTCCCCTTGTGCTCGCGGATAGCCGTAAGCGCCATTTCGTAAACTTCAAAATCGCCGTTTATCTCGTCGGCAAGGGCTTCGATTTCCGCGCTGCGGCTGCTCTCGGTCGGCGCGTAGAGCACCCCCTCAACATGGACAGCCAGCCGCTGAGAAATATTCTCAACGCGCGCGGTGTGCTCGTCCTGGAGCTCCGCCAGCCTGAAATGAAGTATGTACTCTATTCCGATGATCAAAAGACAAAGAAGCAGTCCGATAACGCTGATCAATTCAATTTTCACACCGTCAGCTCCTTTTTATATTTGTAGAGTGAAGTTTTGAGAGTGGAGAGTGGAGAGTGGAGAGTGGTTCCAATGGACAGTGGACAATTTCGGTTCAGCCGTTTGGTCGTTGGTGTGTGCATTGCTCGCCTCCGTTGTGTTGATGACTGCTGTTTGCGGACAGGCGACCAACGGTCGCCCCTACAACCATGTTTTAACGTTTAATTATCGTTTCAAATCAATTCGTAGGGACAGGGCTTGCCCCTGTCAAAACGTTTCCCTAAAATCTGCAATTGAATGCGTGAGCAAAACCCATGCAAAATAACGGCATGGTGCGCGGATTGCCCTCCCGTGGCAACGGGCGCCCGGGGGCGCTGAATCAAACGTTTATTTTTCTATCGACAATCGTACGGGAAACCAACCTCGGTGCAAGGGCGAACACATGGGTTCGCCCCTACAACCATGTTTTAACGTATAATTATCGTTTCAAATCAATTTGTAGGGACAGGGCTTGCCCCTGTCAAAACGTTTCCCTAAAATCTGCAATTGAACGCGTGAGCAAAACCTATGAACAAATCTACGTCACGCTTGCGCGGACTGATTGTCGGTTCAACCGGCTGCAAAATACTTTTTTAACGCTTCAAAGCTTTCCCTGCGCCTTGCTGCGTAGTCTGTTGTGTCCCACTTTTTCCACGTAAAGGTTTTATATCCGGGGTCGTGCTTTTCCTGTGGGAAGCCGTAATACAAATCGCCCGATTTGCGCTCGCCGACCATTACCGACACCAAAAATCCGTTTGTCGTCACGGTTTTGGCGCGCTCGCTCCTGAGGTCGGGGTCGTTGATGACGAGCAGCCTTGACGGGTCGGCTATGTTTAGCCACGTCCACGGCAGCCTGACATATATCGTTGAGCCCGTCTGGTAAAACTGCGTGTCACCCGAGGTGAAGCTGCCGTAGGTAAGATCGGCTACCTTGTTGTAAGCGGCGGCGTAGCTCTCCTTTGTGACAGCCGTACCGTGCGAACGGTCGTAGCTTTTTATAACGTACAGCGAAGCGTTCTGCTTTCCGTCAAAGCGGAGAGAGTATTCCATGCCCGAAAGCGAGTTGGCGGTGAAATCCTTCGCGTAAAAATACTCGCCGTCGTTGCGCTGGAAGGTGTCTATTCCCACAAACAGCGCGTTCGCCTTGTAGTCGATCTCCTCAAAAAGCTGAACGGTAACATACATATATCCCGCGTCGGCGCTCATGGAAACCGCCTGAGCCAAATCGTCGTCGGTCAGCACAAGTCCCGGCGTTTCGGGCTGAACGCTGTCCATGGCTATAATTCCCGTCATCTCGGCTCGGTCGGCGGTGTTGTGCCACAGCGGCGTGCTCTCGTCCGAGGCGGTAAACTTTTTCATTTCGTCGGAGACGCCGCTCCATGTGTCGTTCAGGTCGTATATGACCGCTCCCGCGAGTCCGGTGTCCTTGGCGGCTTTCAGAGCCTCGACAAGCATTTCGCCCTGCTCCTTCTCGGTCACTGCTTTCTGACCGTAAACGGCGTTGACGCATGAAAAGGTGACTCCCGACGCAAGCGGAGCGTCAAGCTCACGTTTAAGCTCGTCAAACACCCTTCCGCAGCGCTCGTAAACCGTGCTGCCCTTTACCGTGTCCAAAAGCTCCGGATCGAGCATTATGTCGCTGTAGACGTACATATCGCAGTCGCTGTTCACCATGCCGTCAAGCGAAAACGCGGCGGAGTTCCTTACAAAGGACATTCCCTGCGCCATGCCGAGCGGCACGCTGACCGAAACGGGCGTGTAATAGCTGTAATTGTCATGCGAGGCGCTTTGAGCTGCGTTGTACAGATAAGCCGCAAAGCCCTTTATGCCCGTGCAGCTCTTTGTGTATTCGCCGCTGAACGAGTAGGACGAAGCGCCGTTTATCGCGGAAACCGTTTCGGAGGTCAGCCCGGGGTCAACGGTCACGCAGAGCACATAGGGCGAAACGTCCACCAGATAAGCCGCTTTTCCGTCCGTGCCGCTTTCGACCTCGGCGTCGCCGTGAAGCGCCTTAACGGTGCTTTCGATACGCTCCTTCCACGCCGCAAGCCCCTTGTCGGTCAGGTAATCCTCCGCGCTCAGGTCGGGGGGAGCGGTAATCCTCTTCTGAATGTATATAGGGCTGTCTGCCTGCTTGTTGTGGCGGTTCACCGCCGCGTAAAATTCGGGCGGGTAAAGCGCCTTTGCGGTAAGGCAGTTGACACCCATCTCCGCAGCCTCCGCTATCAGCTTCTCATAGAAGGTGAAGTCGCGCGAATACTGAGCTTCTCCCGGCTCATGCGCGTTTACCGCCGCCGCTTTAAGGCTAAGCGTCCTCCACTTTTCGTTTTCAAGCACCTGAAAGGCACCGTTGTTCACGCGGGAGACCTCGGAATGCTCCTTGGTTTTTCCGATGTGATCGTTTGCCCCGGTCTGATCAAGTATCTTGCGCATTAGCGGATTATAGAATCGCCAGTAGAAGTTTGAGATGTCGCCCTGACGGTCGTAGCTGAGAAACTTGAAAAAGTAATTTGAGAACAGGAAGCAGCCGTAGCGGTTGCCGTTGACGTAATCGTTAAAGTCGCCCGCGAAAAAGTAAACGGGAGCGTAGCCCTGCTCCTGCCGGCGCGAGATCGCGCAGAACCTTGGGGTGTTGCTTATATCCTTGATTTTTTCCATGCCGGTCGCGTTAAGGTCAAACTCAAACGTCGCTATGTCCTCAACGCCGTAGTTCGGCTCGACAAGCTCGAACCAGTTGTAGAAGTTGCAGCGGTCGCAGCCGCCGAACTCGTCCTTGTATTCATCCTTGATGTAAATTTGAAGCAGATTTTTTGAGTTGAAATCAACGTTCTGCTCCAAAATCTTTATCTTGCCGTCGGTTGAGATAAGCAGTATTCCCGGACCCCTGAAACGCCACTCAACGCCCTCCTGCTGCTCATACATATCGGGCGCCCAGTCGGGAACGTCGGTAAAGTCCTGCAAATCGACGATGTATCTGCCCAGCCACTTTGTCGGGGTCACGCCGAGCAGCGAAACAAGCTGGCTTTTCACCGAATCGGAGAGCGGGGTGCTGAACAGCGCCATTTCCGCGACTATCGGAGCGCCGCTTTCGTGGGCAAACGAAACATAAGACATATCGTCGGCGCTTATTCCCGCGTCAAGAGGATTGCTGCCGTTGAAGTATCCGAAGGTGTCGTTGCCCATGCCGTAGGCGTCGGAAAGATAAACCATGTCGGGGTTCGGGCTTGCCTCGTTCAGCTCAACGGTGTGGTCGTAAGCGCCGTTCTCATCAACAAACGGACCGTAATAATCCTTTGTGTAGTCGTAATCGCTGCCGTCCTCCTTGACATAACGCTCGCGGTTGAGCACCCGGAAAAGCCCCTGGTGCTTGCGGTAGATGTTTTCCTTGATGATATCCTCGTCCTCGGAGTAGGATAGTATGGTTTTGTCGAGCACCACGACATTCAGGTCTTTTTTCGGCTTGAAGTGCCAGCCGACGAAAAAAGAAACTATGAGCAGCACTACAGCCGCTGCCAAAATGTGGTACCATTTCAACCGCTTGCAAAAAGCCTTTAATTTATTCCGCCGGGTCTGCTGCTGCTCGTCAAAGGCTTTTTCTTCCTCTGTCACGGGCGCGGCTCCGGCTTTTTTTCTTTTTTTATCAGACATATTTATCCCTGCCCTGCTTCCGCATCCCCGTTTTCATCGAGGTATGCCAAAAAAGCGTCGGTAATTTCCGGGTCAAAAAGCTTGCCCTTGTTATCTGCCAAATACGCGCGGGCTTCCTTCGGCGTCCACGCTTTTTTATACTCGCGCTCCGAAACAAGAGCGTCGTAAACGTCGCACACCGTTACAACGCGCGCGGCAAAGGGTATATCCTCTCCGCTCAGCCCGTTTGTTCCCGAGCCGTCGTAACGTTCATGGTGGTAAAGCGCGATCTCTGCCGCGTCAGCTATGAGCGGATCGTCGTCGTATGCCGACAGTATAGTATAGCCGAACTTTGTGTGGCTGTTAACTATAACTCGCTCGTCCTCGCTGAGAAGCCCCTGCTTGTGAATAATGTACTTTGGAACGGCTATTTTGCCGAGGTCATGGAGCTTTGAGGCGACGGATATCCTCTCCGCATCCTCGCGGGACAGTCCCATTCTCAGACACAGCTCGTAAGCATAACGGCTGATATTCTCCAAATGCTCTTCGGGGCAGCCGTTGTCAAGCTCGGCGTTGCCCGCAAGCTCCTCAAAAATCATATTGATATCGCGGCTCCGCTTGCCGGAAACCGTGTTTTCATAAGTTGTTTCAAGTCCGCAGTAGGTCGCCTCAAGCATACAGACAAAAAACATATCCATTCCGCCCGCTATGTTCTCAAAGTGGAACACCGCTCCCGCGCCGCTTTCATCTCCGAGAACAAATTCAAAATACGTTTCGGCGAACAGACATTTTTTTCCGCTGTGCAGGCTGTTCTTCTCGATCAGCTCGTAGTTGCAGCCTCCTATGCCGCTGTTCAGCTTTTCGGCAAAGCCGCTTTCGGTTTTTACCGCCGCGCAGTAACGCGCTGCGGCGTTTTTCTCATTGAATTTGACGAGCAGATCATAAATCTGTTGCGCCGCCGTCTCATAAAACCGTCCGGGATCGTTGCAGCGGAGCATTTCGCGGATAAACAGAGAAACATTGTCAACCATTTCCCCGTAGCGCGAGGTTTCGCTTTGCAGCCTGCTGTTTTTGCGCTTGAACCTGTAATCCGATATATAAATATATTCCATTACGCAGGCGATGACCAAGGTCGATACCGCCACGGTGTAGCGGTAAAGCACGCGCTGACGCGCCATGAGGAATACGCCCGCAAGCAGCATCATCAGCGCATAATAAGAGCTCATTACAAACACTGTAACGGAATACTGGGTCCTGCGTTCGAGCTGAGCCGCCGCTGCCTTTGCCGAATATACCGAGGCAAGCAGGCAGAGCAGGCACATAGCAGCCGACGCCGCTTTTATCAAGGTCGGGTCGGGCGCAGGCATGACCGTCAGCACGGAAAGCACCGAGGCGAAAAGTATTGCAATGAGCGTCCTCTTCCTGTCCTTGAACAACCTGTTCAGGAACGCGAGGGTCACCATAAACGTGAGGTGAACGGGCAGCAGAGTCAGCTTAAACCAAACCGGGTCGTTGAGCAGATAAGTGACCTCGGGCAGCGAGTTGAGCGCCAATACAGCTCCCGCAAAAAACACCGCCGCGCCGACCGCAACCGAGCGGAACAGCCGCCACTTTATCAGCGACATGACCGCAAACACGAGTATTGAGATAAGACCTGCCGCCGCGACGCCGCAGCCGAGCCTGAACACAAACGAGGGCGCAAAGGCGGGGTCGGCGTTTTCGGTGATATACGCCTCGAACCGCACCGAAAACGGCAGCTTCAAAAAGACCTCGATCGTCTGCTCGTGGGTCGATTTCCGTACAACAAACGAATTGTAGCAGTTGCCGACATAGCTCTCCTTATCGAAGCGGTTGTCATAAATCAACTTGCCGTTGAGCTTGATCTTAGCGGGAGCGAAGTCGGTCATTATAGTTACCGTTCTGTCGTTATCCGACGCCTCAATTGTCTTTACAAGATAAATATTGTTCTTGCGCACGCTTCTTTCGGTGATTATCGGGTTCTGAGCGTTGAACACGCGAAGCTCGCCCGACGGCAAGGCTCCCGCCTTTTCGGTGTAGGTGTAGTTCCAGTTAGAGAGCATATCGTCCGAGGCATAGCTTTGCGCCACGTAATCCGCCGCGAAATACACCGCCACAGTCAGCGTGAAAATTATAAGCGCAATGCCCAAAAGAGGAAGCACGCTGCCCCCGGCGCTTTTGCTATTCAGTTTTTCTCTGATCGTGGTTTTCTTCTTCATAACAGCCGCCGTTTGTTTGATTTATAATCTTGAATATTTTTTAAGCAGATTCTTAACGTCCTCGTCTGTCACGTGCGCGTCGTCCGCCGCTGTCTTGTCTTTTTCCAACAGATCCTTTATTTCATCGGTAACGCGCATAACCGCCTCGCAGTGCTCTGTCATTTTTTTCAGAGCGTCGCGCAGACGGGCGTTTTCCGATTCAAGCTGTTTTATTTTGTCTTCCATTGTTTTTTACTCCGTTTTCAGCGCGGCGATAACGGGCGCGCCGTCCTTTACCTCAGCGGTTATCACGGTTCTGCCGAGCATGGTTTCGCGTTTAAGCTCGTTGAAGAACGTTGTGGTTATCTCCGCCCTGTTTCCCTCGACGTTTACCGCGTCGATCGTGTAGTATATATTCGTTCCGTATTCGGGAATCCACATCTCAAAAACCTTTTTTTCGGGGTTGTAGAGCACCGACTTCGTTATTTCGATATCATCCGTTCCGAAATGCTTTTTGAGCACCTTTTTTATATCCTCCTCGGATGCGGTGCGGTACTGCATGGCGTGATCGTTTGTTTCGTTCAGGTTTTCAAACAGCGTATGCGCAAAGCCGTACTGTGTGAGCGCGTCGATTTGGATATCTTTTACTGAGTTAAAGTTTTTTTGAGCCATCATATACGCCAGCTCGTAGCTTCTCAGCGCGAAGGCGCAAACGTCAACCTTGACTCCGTTCACGGTAACGGGATCTGTTTTGCCGCTGCCGTAGGAGTGGTAGCCGCTTTTTTCGGTTTCCGAGCTTCCGCCGGTGCCGCTTACCTTGTAAGCCTTTGATGAGCCGCTGCCCTGATCGACATTGGGATCGCTGCCGCAGCCCGCCAAGCCCGCCGTTAAAAGAATAACAGCGCAGAATGCCGTTACGATTTTACAAAGAGATAATTTCATAAAATGCCCCCTTTATCAGAATATTCCCTGACCCGACATCAGCGGAGTCAAGGAATATTTATTTTAGTAGTTTTTTCGGATCTATCCGAAAGCAGTCGTCTTTTCCCGTTTGCCGCCCTTAATAAGGCAAGATGTAGTCTGTGCAGCAGCCGTCCTCATTGATCACAATAGCCTGAGCAGGCTCTTCACCTTCCGCGAACGCCGTCAGCGGGAACGCCGTCAGCGTGAGGAGAGCGGCAAGCGATGCGGAAATGAATTTTTCACGGTGATCATCCTTTCATGTCTTCCAAATCAAATTTTTGTTTCGGGTGATTTTCGTTGGTTTAACAGATTTGCGCGGAACCGAAAGCCACAGTAAAAGCTCGGAATAAATAAAAGCCCGGAACAAAAAAAACAGCTGCCAAGCTGTGCACCGCAGTGCCAAGCTTATGCAGCCGGTCGGTCGTTTAGAATACTAATTAGACACCAGAGCTTTGCGTCGCCGCCTTTCGACGGGTTTGCCTTTTTAATTATTTTGCATATTTTATCATATCTTTCCGAAAAAATCAATATATTTTTCAATATTCCAAAAAATATTTTTCCGAAAAGCAATTATAAAGGAAGCACAAATCAATTCACGCCTGACAGTTGGGCACGCAACTCGCTTGCATCTTTTCTGCCCGAGTTCAAATGCGGCGTTACAGGTTTGTATTATGGCAATGGGTCAAGCGTCACGCTTGTCAAATGTCCATATTCATTGCCGCAGTGCGCCGCACCTCGTCCTCGGCGTCAAGAAATGCCTGTACGACCAGCGGATCAAAGTGAGTGCCGGCGTCATTCCGGATTATATCAAACGCCTTTTCCACAGTGAACGGCTCCTTGTAGCTTCGGCGCGACACAAGCGCGTCAAACACGTCAGCAACCGCCATAACGCGCGCCGACAAAGGTATATCCTCGCCCGAAACCCCGTTGGGATAGCCCTTGCCGTTCCACTTTTCGTGGTGGCACGCCGCCATGTTACGCGCCTCGGTAAGAAAACCCGACTCCTCGCTCACAAGCGTGATAGCCTTATCAATTATCTTTCCGCCCTCTGTGGTGTGGCTCTTCATCGCGTTGAATTCTTCGTCGGTCAGCTTGCCCGGCTTGTTCAGGATAGCGTCGGAAACCGTGATTTTACCGACATCGTGGAGAGGCGCCGAGTTTACGACCTCGCTGATAAATTCCTCGCTGAGCTGATCGGCGTAGATCCCCTCCTTCTGCATTTGGCGCAGGATTATCCCGGAATAGGCTGCGGTTTTGCGCACATGGTCGCCCGTGCATTTGTCGCGGCTTTCAACCATGTCTGCGAGCACAAGCACAAGACCGTTTTGAAGCTTTGCGATCTGTCCGCTTTTTTTCTGAACCTCGTCGATATACCTCGCCGTGTCGGCAGTGGCTCCCTTGTATGCGTGATACAGATGCTCAATTTCGTCGCCCGTGTCGATATCGAGCTTTTCAAGCATTTCAATGCTTTCGGCACGCGCCTGCGGAGTGTCAAAGGCAACTCTTTCCGCAGCGTAAGCCATTTTATTTATCGGCGCGATGATCTTCCGGTCGGCAAGCCAGACCGCGTAGGTGCGTATAACGATCAAAAATCCGATAAACAGCGAAATTATTCTTGAAAGGAAAGCGTATGCCTCGGATCGCAGCTTATCCATTGACATATCGACGCCCACATAGCAGACCGCCTCTCCCGAAGCGTCGCGTATCGGCTCATAAACCGACACAAGCCGGCCGTCGATGTCGTCGGTGATATCCGTGGGAACGGCTTCTCCCTTTAAAAACAGCTCGGCGTATTTTTCGATAGTGTCGTCGTACTCAATAAGCTCGCCCGCTTCGTCAGCCTCAACATCTTCCGTATCAAGGTCGAACACAACGCGGCACCCTTTATCCGTAACCTGATATATATAAATAAACTTTATTTCGGGCGACGAGTCGCGAATGCTTTCAAGCATTCCCTCAGCCTCGGCATAGCCGGGCGCGTTTCTGCCCCGCTCCATGTAGCCCGCAAGCTTTGCTCTGTCGATTTTATCCGCTATCAAACGTGCGGCGCATTGTCCCTGCTCCTCATACCGCTCTATCGCGGAATCGCGGTACTGAACAATGCTTACGCCGATCGCCGTAGCCGCAACCATTGTTGTGGAAACGGCAACAAGCAGCGTCACCTTTACGCGCAGCGACATCCGCCTGCGCCCCTGTTCGCTCCTCTTTTCAAACACGGTTAGATAATACCAGCTTTGGGCTTTAAGATAATCCGTCAGCCTGTGCGGAAGCGGCTTGTATATCAGAACCGCGATAGCCGTAACGAGCGCTTTGTCAGCCAAGTCTATCAAAAAGCACGAAATGAAGTTGGACGGGATATAGCCGAGCGAAACGGCGCTGCTTATTTTTTTCGCAAAATCCACAGCGGCTCCCTCGCCGAAGCTGAAGCCGTTGATCAGCAGCGTAACAAGACCGCCCGCGACTCCGCCCAAAAAGGCAAAGGTTATCACCGCGACGATAACATAGGGAAACCGCGTCAGCATTTTCCTGTTTGTAAAATTCACCGCCGCAACAGCGATAAAAACGCTGATAACACAGTAATATGCGGTGTACTCGTTCGTAAATCCGCCTATTATATTCGTCAGGAAGCCCACCGTGATACACGGGACATATCCGCCGATCAGAGCCGACAGCAGAGTGCCGATATTATCTATATACATAGGCAAACCGATCATATCGTTTATGCTTTTTCCCAGAAGGTTAAGCGCAATGCACGCGGCTATAACGCAAATCAGCGACGCAACCATGCCGGTTTGTTTTTTTGCTCTAAGTCTGTTCATAGTATCCTCCGTCACGGCGGCGTATCAGTCCGCGCAAAGCGCACGCAGCTCTTCCCTCAAGCCGTTTATCTCAACCAAAAGCGGGGCGTAATCAGTTTTCTCTTCCGCTCTCAGCAGCTCGGTTATCTCGCACACCTTATCATAAAGCGGAGTAAGCGACAGATTTCCGAGCACGCCTTTCAGCGAGTGAGCCGCCTCAAACGCCTCTTTGTAATTTTTTTCATTCGCCGCGCGGGTCAGCTTATCAAAGCTTTTCTCGTCCGCTGCCATTTTCACGAGCCTGATATAAAGCGCCTCGCTGCCGCAGCACCGCGCCAGACCATCTTTCCGTATCCGCGCCGAATCGATTCAGCTTTTCAATTGTTATCATATGCCGCAACCCCTTTATCGGTCCGTTCTTTTATTTCTTTTTCTATAAGCTCCGCGAATCGACCGGGCGGCACGGGCGCCGAAAAATAATAGCCCTGAACGATCTCGCAGCCCATATCTTTCAGCGCGTCAAGCTGTTCCTGCTCCTCAACGCCCTCCGCAACGACGGGGATCTTTAAAAAGCTCGCGATATCAATTACAAGCCCCACAAGCAGCCGGCTTTTTTCGTCGCGGAGCATATTCCGCACAAACTTCATGTCCATTTTCAGCACATCGATCGGGATCGAGGTCAGCATATTCAGCGAAGAATAGCCCGATCCGAAATCGTCCATTTCTATTTTAAAGCCCTTTGATCGCAGCGAGGTTATCAGACCGATCAGCCTATCCCCGTTGTCTGCATAAGCCGACTCGGTTATCTCGGGCATAAACTCGTCGGCAGACAGATCAAACTCATCCAAAATCCCGGTCAGGCGGTTCCTGTCGCAAATCACATAACGGTCGCTCACTTTTGAACAGTCGGTCGTGACCGCAGTCCCTTTTCCTCCATTTGAAGCGAGAACACGCTGCGCGCGTCGTCTATTATTTCAACGAGGTCGGCGGGCGCGTTGTCATGCTCCGTTTTGCCGCTATCTATTCTGCTCATATCGAGTATATCGTTGATAAGCGCCAAAAGCTGTCTGCCCGAAATGTTGATTTTTTCAAGATATACGCGCAGGTGATCGGGCAGCTCTTCGTCCCTGAGCGCGAGCGCGGTGTAGCCCGTAACGGCGTTCATCGGCGTGCGCAGATCGTGGCTCATATTAGATAGGAACTCGCTTTTCGCCTTGCTGCTTTCCTCCGCTAAAATCCGTTCCGCTTCAATATGCCTTTCGCGCCTTTTTATAATGGTGAAAATCGAGAAAATAACCAACAGCGCACATAAAACCAACCCTGTCTGCACCAACACGTTTTTCATCAACTTATCTGCAAAATCATACACCCGATCGGTCATATATTCGCTTGCAGAGCGGACAAGCCCGCTGTCGGGATCAATTCCCGCCTCATGCGCCCTTTCCGCCTGAAAGGAGCTGATATCCTGAGAGATCATCTTCACCTCGTCAACGGTTATCTGATGTATCCAAACGAGAGAAACGACCAAAACAAGCACGAGCAGAATGATCCTTTCCGAGCTTGCGGCGCTTGTCCCTGCTTATAAGGGCGCGGAAGACCACCATACCCATAAGGCTCCAGATGATGAGAATGAGGTAAGATTCGGTTGCAAGGCGGTTTTTCGACCAGAAATTCGGCAACAGATAGAACACCGCGAAAATCACCGCCAAAACCGTTCCCGCAGCTCCGAATATCCTCGCGCGCCTGTCACGCTCTCTTCCGCCCTGAACAAGCGCCGAAATTGAGGTGTAGGCGTAAACAAGACTCGCGCCGATCGTTGTGACGTCCACTATCCAGCCGATAGCTGTTCTGCCGAGCATTGGGATAAAGCACGAAACGCCCGCGACGCAGAGCACCGCAAATGACGGGATCTTGTCGTTTGAAAGCTTTCCGAGCCGCTTGTGCGCCATGCCGTCCGCCGCCATGCTGTGAAACAAACGGCTGAGGGCGACATAATTCGCGATAAGTCCCGTAACGATTCCGCAAAAGGCG
Organism: uncultured Ruminococcus sp.; assembly: GCA_902777275.1. Taxonomy (GTDB): domain Bacteria; phylum Bacillota; class Clostridia; order Oscillospirales; family Acutalibacteraceae; genus Ruminococcoides. The sequence goes on from CACYTI010000003.1 coordinate 41,665, forward strand.
GATATAGCCAAAATCGCAAGCCCCGCGTTGCCCATAGCCTCGCGCGCGGCATAAAATGTCGGCAGCCCCTTTACTCCGTCAATGCCGGCGAGCGCCGAGATGTATTCGCCCCAGTCGGCGTAACCGTCGGGCACAGCCATAGCCGCACTGAGCGTTAGCATTATATATGTAAGTGCGCCTGTAAAGAGCGCTGCAAGCATGATCGGAAGCGATTTTTTTGTCGAGAACTTAAAAAACTCGCCGGAGGAATGTGAAATCGACTCAAAGCCGATAAAAGCCCACGGAGCGAGGATCACGATATCCAAAACCTGCGCAGCGGGATTGCCCTCGGACGCAAACGCCGGAAGAAGCTTTTCAAAGCCGCCGTTGTGCACCGCCACCGCGACAAAGCACACTGCAACGCCCGCGAAAAGCAGCACGGCGCAGACTATCTGAACGCGCTTCATAATGACACGGCTGAACGCGCAGATCAAACCCGTCGCCGCCAAAACCGAGGTCGAAAGCAGCAGCTCGCCGAAATAAACGGTATATCCCGCTATTTCATACGAAAAGCCAAAGCAGAAAATATTACCGAACAGATACCGGACGATAAGTGACAGCGCGGTCGAGTTCGCCCAGATTATGGCTATATATGTCAAAATCAGCATCCACGCGCACAAAAAGCCGTGGTCAAAGCCAAGCGTTTTTTTCGCGTAGGAATACGCTCCGCCCGCACCGGGGTAACGCTTCAGCATATAGCTGTAGTTGACGCCGATAAGCGCCATTATCGCCGCGCCCGCAAGCAGACCGAGCGCTGTTCCCACAGGTCCCGCAAAAGGCAAAAACGTGGTTCCGGGCATGACGAACGAGCCCCAGCCGACAGAGCAGCCGAAGGCGAGCACCCAAACCGCAAGCGGATAAAGATACGCCGCAAGTGAATTGCTGTTTTGTTTTTCACTGCTTATATTGTTCATACGCGACCCTTCCGAGCTGAGCGCAATATCCCAAACCAAACGATATCGTGCTTTTTTTATATATAAATTTTATTATAATCCATTATTGGACAAACAACAATCACTTTTTTATTTACTTTGTATTTTAGGGAAAATTATACGGCAACTATGATTTTTCCCCCACTTGAAAACGGCGGAAATATTTGCTATAATAAGGGATAAAATAATTATTACGGCTGCAAAGCCGAAGGAGGACAAAATATGTGTGAGAATAAACATTTTTACATCACCACACCGATTTACTACCCGTCCGGCAATCCGCATATCGGACATTGCTACACCACCGCTGCCTGCGACTCTATCGCCCGCTACAAAAGAATGCAGGGCTATGACGTGATGTTTTTGACCGGAACCGATGAGCACGGTCAGAAGATCGAGCAGAAGGCGGCTGAAAAGGGCGTTACTCCCAAGGCGTATGTCGATGAGATCTCCGAGCTTTTCAAGGGTCTTTGGAAATTTATGAATATAAGCTACGACCGCTACATCCGCACTACCGACGACTACCACATTGAGAGCGTGCAGAAGATTTTCAAGGAGCTTTACGACCGCGGCTACATTTACAAGGGCGAATACAAAGGCAAATACTGCACGCCCTGCGAAAGCTTCTGGACGGAAAGCCAGCTTGTTGACGGCAAATGCCCCGAGTGCGGCAGAGAGGTCCAGGAGGCGAAGGAGGAGGCTTATTTCTTCAAAATGTCTCCCTTTGCCGACAGGATCGAAAAGCTGCTGACCGAAACCGACTATCTGCGCCCCAAAACCCGCGCAACCGAGCTTGTTAACAACTTTATAAAGCCGGGTCTTGAGGATCTGTGCGTGTCGCGCACGAGCTTCAAGTGGGGCATCCCCGTCACCTTCGACGAAAAGCACGTTGTTTATGTGTGGATCGACGCGCTTTCAAACTATATCACCGCGCTCGGCTATCTCAACGGAAAATACGACGATTACGACCGCTACTGGCCTGCCGACGTTCACATGGTCGCGAAGGATATCATGCGCTTCCACGCCATAATCTGGCCCGCTATGCTCATGGCTCTTGAGCTGCCCCTGCCCAAGCACCTTGCGGTTCACGGGTGGATCACCTTCAACGGTCAGAAGATGTCCAAGTCGCTCGGCAACGTTATCGACCCGTTTGTGCTCGGCAAGCGTTACGGTGCGGACGCGATCCGCTACCACATTCTGCGCGAAATGGCGCTCGGCTCCGACAGCTCCTTCTCCAACGAAATAATGATAAACCGCATTAATTCCGACCTTGCGAACGGTCTGGGCAACCTTGTTTCGCGCACCGTTGCGATGGTTGAAAAATACTTCGGCGGCACGCTTCCCGTCGAGCGCGAGAGCGGAGAGTTCGACAGTGAGCTTATCGCCGAGGCTACCGCCCTCAGAGCGAAGGTCGATGAATTCATCGACAAAACTCAGCTTCAAAACGCGCTTGCTGAGATTTTCAAGGTCGTGTCCCGCGCCAACAAGTATATCGACGAAACGACTCCGTGGATCCTTGCCAAGGACGAGGCAAACCGCGCAAGGCTTGCCACCGTTTTGTATAACCTGCTTGACACCGTGCGAATCGTCGCAACGCTTCTTTCGGCGTTCATGCCCACCACAATGCCCGCCGCGCTTGAACAGATAGGCGCGTGCGAAAAGTGCGCCTGCTACGACAATGCGGACAAATTCAACTGTCTGCCGCCGGACGTAACGGTCAAAAAGGGCGCGGCGCTCTTCCCCCGTATCGACGTTGAAAAGGAGATAGACGAGCTCAACTCGATAATCAAAAACAATGCCGGCGAGAGCGAGGAGGTCAAGTCTCTCCGTGAGGAGCTTGCAAACACCGCGCAGATAGGCATTGACGATTTCGCGAAATGCGATATCCGCGTTGGCGAGGTCAAATCCTGCGAAAAGGTCAAGAAGTCCAAAAAGCTGCTTAAATTCAGCATTTTCGACGGCGCTGACGAGCGCGTTATCGTCAGCGGCATAGCGAAATTCTACTCCCCCGACGAGCTTGTCGGAAAGAAGATCCTGTTTGTTTCAAACCTCAAGTCCGTCAAGCTCTGCGGAATCGAGAGCCACGGCATGATCCTCTCGGCGTTCACGGGCGAGGGCGAGAACGAACAGCTAAAGGTCGTCATTGTTGACGACTCAATGCCCGCAGGCTGGAAAATCTCGTGACCGTTATGACGCGTTTTAAAAATATATTTGACGCGCACGCGCACTATGACGACGGCTGGTTCGACAGCGACCGCGAAAAGGTACTCGAAGAGCTTCCGCAAAAGGGCGTGTGCGGCGTGGTAAACAACGCGGTAGATTTAAAATCCGCCGCGAAAGCGATCGAATTTGCGGAAAGGTATCCGTATTTTTACGCGGCTGTGGGCTTTCACCCGGAAAACCTTGAGGATATGCCTGAGGATTATCTCGACCGTATCGCGGAGCTTACCCGTCATCCTAAGGTGGTCGCGATAGGCGAAACAGGGCTTGACTATCACTGGGATATCCCGCGCCCTTTTCAACAGAGTGTTTTCGAGGAGCAGATAAAATTATCGCTCGATTTGAAAATGCCGATAGTCGTTCACGACAGAGAGGCGCACGGCGACGTGTTCTCTATGCTGCGCAAATATCGCCCGAAGGCTCTTGTGCACTGCTTCTCGGGAAGCGTCGAGCTTATGCGTGAGGCGGTGCGGCTCGGCAGCTATGTAAGCCTCGGCGGAGTAGTGACGTTCAAAAACGCCCGTCAAAGCGTTGAGGTCGCTTCCGAGATACCGCTCGACCGCCTGCTGCTTGAAACCGACGCGCCGTATATGGCGCCCGTCCCGTTCAGGGGAAAGCGGTGCGACAGCTCGATGATAGTGTACGCGGCTGAAAAAATAGCAGCCCTGCGCGGATTGACCGTTCAGGAGCTGCTCGATATAACCGCCGAAAACGCGCGAAGTTTTTACCAAGTCGTTTCCGTTGATTAATTTATGGGTTTTGTTCCCGCGTTTAATGTTTCATTGTTCGGAAACGTTTTGACAGGGGCAAGCCCTGTCCCTACGAATTGATTTGAAGCGGTTGTTGTACGTTTCAATATGGTTGTAGGGGCGACCATTGGTCGCCTATTCCCAAACCGCAAACATACAGGCAACGCAGGCGTGCAATGCACGCCCCTACGACCTGATTTAAAACGGTAATAACACGGTTTAAACATGGTTGTGAGGGCAACAACCTAAATAGCCCACTGTCCGCCAACAAGCAAAATTTTCAATTGCCCAATTCCCATTGTCCATTAAAAATACCTTCCTCCAAATCCCGCGTTTGACCGCGCCGTTGAAGGAAGGTTTGTTTTATATCAATTTATCAATAGGCGCCCTGCCCCGTCGTGGCAACGACCCAAAAAAACCTGCCGGCGTATAGCCGACAGGTCTTTTCGGAAGCAATTCAATTCATCAAACGTCGTCACCGAGAACAGGACAATCCGGGCTGCCCGGGCTGGTGAGAACTACATCCTCTGCCTGGAGTTCAATAACCTCCATCTGAGCCTTTGTATATGTCAACTGAATGCACCTCCTTTACTTGGTATACCAAATTTTAAACAGACTTAAATCAGCCCTTTAAAAATCAATTCAATCAGCTTGCTATACCGAAAGCTGCCTCTGAAGCAAGACCGTAGGTGTAAAGAGCGCCTGCAAGATTCTTATACTTCTGGTTTGTGCTGTTGGTGATAATTCTCCATGCAACATAGTTAACGTTTATGTTGTAGTAAGCGGTAGAAACGCCTGAAGCCGAGAAGGAGATCTTCTGCAGTTTTCTGAATGCGTTTGAAGCAATATCGGTGATGTCATAGTAAGCCTTGGTGGAGCCTTCCTTCTGGTAGGCTGTGGTGACACCGTTGACTTTAGCGGTTGTCTTGTCAAGCTTTGTCTGGTTGGTGATAGCAAACTTAGCTCTGATAGCTGTATCGGAATCGAGAATAGGCGCGATAGTGTTGTCTCCGAGACCGAAGTTTGCGAGGGACGGATTCTTGTAGATCTTGTTCTCGATATCGTCAGCAGTCACAGTGGGAGCAACATAGTCGATACCTGCGTTAGCAAGATCGCTTGTGTTGTGACCGAAGTAAAGCTGAGCTTTGCCGCAGTAGTCGATAAACGCCTTGGCAAGATTCTTTCTTGATGCTGAGATCGTCGAGCTTGCGAGTACGGCGTCAACATAATCTCTGGCTGTGTAATCGGTAGAGGCAACCTCCTGATCGTTTACATAAACAGCGACGTGAACGGGGCTCTTGCCGTCGATGGAGCGGAGCTTGTAGTCGGGAGAGATATACTTCTTCTCTGTTATGCTGTAAGTTGTGCTATCAAACGGAACATTGACGATCTGATCGCTGAAAGCAGATGTGAGAACCGCCTTAACGGTCTGTCCCTGAGCTGCTTCGGGGATAACGAACTTGAATCTCAAGCCGACCTTGCCCTCATAGTTCAAAGCCTTGTTTACAAGGAAGTCGTTGATTGAATATGAAACCTCTGGAGCAACCGCAAGCTCAAGGGAACCCTCATAAGCGGTAGTGAGGTTAACGTTGTGTGCTGTGTCGATAACATCAAGGTCCTTGTCGCTTGACTCGGCAGCACCTGAATACTGCTTGGTAACGGTGAGGTTGGAAACGTCAAGATTAACGGTGGTGTCGCCCGTACCGATAACGTCAAAAACAACAGATACGTAGGTTCTTACAGTGTTTCTGTAATTATAGGTGTTGGGGTTGGATGCGTTGAACGGGATTCTGCCGTCGGTTTTGTTAAGATTGACCTGGAGTCCGTCTTTCATAATGGGTGCGAAGGTCGCCGCTGTGTTGGAAGACGCAACCTTGAGTACAGTGGGGTCAAAAGTAATGACGCCCTGAGTGCTGATAACTCTGTAGCTGGTTGTCTTAAGCTTGAAGGTCACTGTAACCTGCTGAGTAACACCGGGAGTGTACTGGATGCTGCCGTTGGCTCCGATGTTAGATGTTACGGTAACTGTCTTGGGTGTTGCCGCGCTTGCAACGCTGATGCCCATTGTAACCATGCCGAGTACAAGCATCAGAGAAAGCAAAACGGAAACGGTTCTTTTTACTGCTCTCATTGTTAATTACTCCTCTTCTAAAAGTATTTTTCCGATTTAAGGCTGATAGCCTACTATCTGGCATAATTATACCATACACAAACAAAACTCGCAATTAACAAGGGGATTTTTTTCAGTAAAAAATTTCAGCGGTTTTTTGTGAGATGTCACAACTCAATTATCATTGTGCACAAATATCATAAAAGAATTTGTCGGTAATGTACAAGTCTAATCGTTTCCGAAAATTTCCGGGTGCATTCGGCTGTAATGGAATATGTATTGCTGGGCAATGCCCGCGTGATTTCCGAAATCATCAGGAGTCATTCCCGGGAACAGCCGCTCCATGGCGCGCTTCATCCACACGTCAACGGGGAACGCCTCTACGCGGTGCATTCCGAAAAGCAGCGTGCAGTCGGCGACCTTAACGCCGACGCCCGTAATCTTCATCAGCTCGGCGCGCGCCCTGCCGTAATCAGCCGTCCGGCAAAGCTCAAGGTCAACCTCGCCCGAGTGTACCTTTTGGGCAGCGTCTGTAAGATATCTCGCGCGGAAGCCTGCTCTCAGCGGAGCCAAGTCCTCAACCGTCAGGCTGCTCATCGCGAGGGCGGTGGGAAATGCGTGATTCCCGTCGGGCAGAGGCTCGCCGAAGCTGTCGCACAGCCGCTGAACAATGCCCTTTATGCGCTTGATGTTGTTGTTCTGAGAAATAATGAACGTGCAGAGAGCCTCATAAGGCTCCTGACGCAGCACGCGGATACCGGGGGCATACGCAGCAGCCTCGCGAAGCACAGGATGGATCAGGCTGATTTCGCTGCGGATCCTGCCGTAATCCTCGGACAAATCAAAATAGTTGCTCCAAAGCTCCCTGTCGCGCTCCTCCGCGCCGTCTATATACAGAGTGCTGCCGTCCATTCTTACTTTGACGCTCCTGCCGTAAGCCACGCCCGCGAACGAGCCGTCGGGCTGCAGGATCCAGCGGAAGCTCTGCCCGCAGACGAGCGTTTCGGCAAGGTCAAGATCGGTCACGTCAGAAAAAACAAGCATAAAAACTCCGTAGTAATTTGTAATATTTGAAATTATTATAGCATATTTTGCGATAATATGCTATAATTAATTTGTCAGTATTTTCTTCGGGTTATTTTTATTTTATAGAAAAATAGCACAAAATTTTAAAATACAGGATTATCACTTTAAGAAACGGAGCTGAGCCTAAAATGAAAGAAACCATTGTCACCATACCGATCAACGACCTGTTCGCGCCAAAGGACGGCTGTCCTCTGTGCCGCATGGAGGCCATGTTAGAGCAGCAATACTGCGAGTTTGTCACGGGCGACGCGATGATGGAGCCGAGCGTGCGCATTGAAACAAACAAGCGCGGCTTTTGCCACCGCCATTTTTCAAGAATGACTCAGGTGGGACAAAAGCTGCCGAACGCGCTCATTCTCGAAAGCCATTTGCAGGAGATACTTGAAAACTTCATGCCGAAAAAAGCCGCAAAACCTGACAAAAAGCAGCTTGAAGCGCTCAACGCAATGCTTCACTCATGCTATGTCTGCGACCGCGTTGAGGCTGATATGCTCCACCTGATGGCTACGGTGTTCGCCGAGTGGTCAAAGGGCGGCGAGTTCCGCCAAACCTTCCGCGACCAGCCGTTCATCTGCCTTAACCATTACCGCCTTATGATGTCGGCAGCGTCGGCAAAGGGCGGCGTGCCGGCAAAGCAGCTCCCCGAGTTCCACGCCGACACGCTCGCGCTGGTTAAAAATTATCTTGAATCGCTCAAAAAGGACATCTCTCACTTTGTCACCATGTTCGACTACCGCAGCAAGGGACAGGACTGGGGCACCTCGATCGACTCCATTGAAAGAAGCATTGAATTTCTGACAAAGGAAAAGCCGTAATTTGTTAGTGGTGAGCTTGTAGAGCGGAGTTAAGGGACGGTCGTTGCCACAACGGGGCAGGGCGGCTTTGGACAGCTTCATTTAAAGATATCCTTCCGTTAACGCCGCGTCATAACGCGGTAACGACGGTATAGTTTTTGTCAAACGTTATGAAGTGCGGACCCGGTGCAGCTTCAAGCTGCTGACCCGGAGCGGGCGAGCGGATAATGCACAAAAAAGACTTGCTTTTTTGCTGAAAAAATATTATTATTAATACAGGTTATTAAACCGCAAAGAAACGGACGGTGTTTTAACAAAAAGTCCGTAAAACTATACTTTCTGAAAAAGGAGAAATCACTATGGGTATTATCAGAGCGGCGATAAACGCTGTAAGGGGCGGCCTTGCCGACACTTGGCTTGAAGTAATCGAGCCGTCGGACATCGGTGAGCAAACCGTATTCGCTCCCGGTCAGCTTATTACGCAGAACGGCAAAAGCCAGAATAAAAAGGGTTCATCAAACATTGTTTCCAACGGCTCTATCATCCACGTCTACGACGAGCAGATGATGATTTTGGTGGACGGCGGCAAAATCGTCGACTACACCGCCGAGCCCGGCTACTTCAAGGTTGACAACAGCTCCATGCCTTCACTGTTCAACGGACAGTTCGGCGACTCTATCAAAGAGAGCTTTAAGCGCATCATGTACGGCGGAGTTCCCTCGCAGTCGCAGCACGTTTTCTACATCAACCTCAAGGAAATCAAAAACCTGAAATTCGGCACCACCAACCCCGTTCAGTACTACGACAGCTTCTATGAGGCTGAGCTGTTTATGAAGCTCCACGGCTCATACTCAATCAAAATCACCGACCCCTTCAAGTTCTATCAGCAGGTTATCCCCACCGCCAATGTCACGGGAAACAAAAAGCTTGATTTTTCGGGCGAATTCATCAGACAGTACAACGAGGAATTTGTTACCGAGCTCGGCTCGGCGTTCAACCAGTATTCCGCCGACGGCAACCGCATAAGCTTCATCACCTCCAAGGCAAAGGAAATGGCGAAGTATATGCGCGACGCGCTCGACGATGACTGGAACGAGGCGCGCGGCTTTGAGGTGTTCAGAGTATCCATGGCTATGCCGTCCTACAGCGACGAGAGCCAGAAGATAATCAACGAGCGCGCTGCAATGGGCGCTTCCGTCAGCTTCCTCCGCGACGGCGCAAACCAACAGGCTTACATGGCAAAGAATATTGCAGAGGGCATAAACGCGGCAGGTCACAACGAGGGCGGCGCGATGAACGCGTTCCTCGGAATGGGCATGGCTCAGAACATGGGCGGCAACGTGCTGGGCGGCTATATGCAGAATCCCCAGTATGTTTCTCAGAACCAGGGCTATCAGCAGCAGCCTCAGCAACAGCAGCAGGCTCCCCAGCAGCAGGCAGCTCCCGCGGGAGGCTGGACCTGTTCCTGCGGCGCGGTCAACTCCGGCAAATTCTGCTCTGAGTGCGGCAGCCCCAAGCCCGCGGCTCCCAAAAAGCGCTTCTGCGGCAACTGCGGCGCCCAACTGACCGAGGGTCAGAAGTTCTGCCCCGAATGCGGTACAAAGCAATAAGATTTAACCCGTAATACAATAGGAGCGACCATATGGCTACTATGAATTATAAGTGTCCGAATTGCGACGGACCTTTGACCTTTAATCCCGACAAGCAGCTGTTTTGCTGCGACTACTGCCTCGGCGAGTTTGAGCCCGCCAAAGTGCAGCAGATGAACGAAGAAAAAGAGAAGCGCGAAACCTACGACGAGCGCGACGTAAAAAACGCGGAGCAGGCAAAGCAGCAGGCTCAGGCACAGGGTCAAAGCACGGAGGAGGAATATCCCGTCTCTTACACCTGTCCGAGCTGCGGTGCAGAGGTCGTAACCACCTCCACCACAGCCGCCACCACCTGCTTCTACTGCTACAACCCCGTTGTTCTCGGAAGCCGTCTTTCGGGCGAGTTCAACCCCGACAAGGTGGTCCCCTTTGAGCTTTCAAAGGAGAAGGCAACCGAGCGGTTTCTTGCGATGTGCGGTAAAAAGAAGTTTTTGCCAAAGGGCTTTACAAGCGAATCCCAGGTTGAAAAGCTCAACGGAGTATATTTCCCGTACTGGTTCGCAGACGAGCAGAAAACGGCTCACCTCACCGCTACGGGCAAAAAAATCCGCACCTGGCGCAGCGGCAACAAGGAGTACACCGAAACAAGGATTTTCCACGTTGTGCGCGGCGGCAATGTAATTGTTAAAAATGTTTTTGAACGCGCGCTTAAAAGCGAGAGCAGAGAAATGCTTCAAAGTGTTCACCCCTTTGACCTCACAAAAGCGCAGCCCTTTGCCATGAGCTATCTTTCGGGCTTTCAGGCGGAAAAGCGCGACCTCGACAAAAAGGACGTCGAGCCTGTACTCGAAAAGAAAATGCACGACTACACCGAGCAGGCGCTAAAAAACACGATGGAAGGCTACGACGTGATCACGACCGAAAGCTTCACCGAAAAGACCGACCTTTCGGCGTACAGCTACAACCTTCTGCCCGTATGGCTGATGACCTATAATTTCAACGGAAAGCTTATTCCGTTCGCCATAAACGGTCAGACAGGCAAGGCTTACGGTCAGCTGCCCGTATCCACAGGAAAGTTAGCTGCATTCTGCGCGATCGTGGCGGTTCTGATATTCATTTTGGGAGTGTTGGGAGGTATGCTGTTTATATGATCAGGAAATACACAGTTAAAATCTCGGCTCTTGCCGTTGTGCTGCTGCTCATTTTGGTTTCGGTATGCCCCGTTTTTGCCGAATCCGACACGCTTACAACCGATAACAACTCATCAATCCCGGCTACCGCCCCGACCGGCGTCGCCACTAAGGTAATTGAAGATACCTTCGCGCTCACCGACGACGCGGCGGTCTTCACCGAGATCCAGGCACAAGAGCTTATGAGCGAGCTTAAAGCCGCGGGCGAAAAAACCGGCTGGCAGTTTATTATCCACACCTCAAACGAGGGCGTATCCTCAAAGAATATGGTGTCGCATTACGATAAGTATTACGCGTCCCAAAACTTTAAGGACAACGCAATAATGCTTGTGATTGATATGCGTACAAGCAACCGCCAGATTCTCTCTTACGGTGATGTAAAGAGCTATTTCGCGGGCGATCCGGACCGTTACGAGGACATCAAGTCAGCCATGAAGCCCTACCTGAACACGGGCGATATGTACGGCGCGTCGCAGGTATTTATTTCCAAAGCCCAAAAGGTTTACGACATGGGCAAAACCAACAAGCTGCTCTTGTCGCTGAAAAAATTCGGCATTTTCATCGGTTTGGCGGCTGTAGCAGTCGGTTTGATAATTTTCTTTGTGACCAAATCAAAATATAAACACATGGGCACAACCGGCACCTACGATCTTTCCGCGAACAGCAGCGTCGATCTGACTGACGTCGCGGACGACTTCGTGACCACTCACACAACTGTCCATGTTATAAAATCAGACAGCAACAGCGGTGGAGGCTCGTCAAGTCCGTCGCGCGACGGTCACAGCAGCGGAACCTTCTAAGCTGTCAAAACCGAATATTCACGCAAGCTCAAGGCGGAAATTATATTGACGCCGAGACCGTTGCACCGACGCCCGTTTTGCGCGGGCGCTCAGGCTATGCTTTTAACGGCGGTGAGCTTTTCACCGCCGTTTTGTCTGTTAATAATAAAACTTTACCAAATAGTTCGTAGGGCGAAAACATTGGTTCTACAAAATAAAGATTAACAAAGGTATTGATTAAGCAAAGCTATTGAATACCTCCGAAAGGAACAAAATGGAACAGCGACCACCGGAAAACACGCGCGTGGCGGTAATCAGCATAATCGTCGAGGAACCCGAGCGCGTGCCGTCGATAAATGAAATACTCCATTCGGCAGCCGGTCACATCATCGGCAGAATGGGAATACCCTACCGCGAAAAAAATATAAGTATCATAAGCGTTGCGGTTGACGCCGAACAGGACATCATCAACAACATATCGGGCAGGCTGGGCAGGCTTGCCGGAGTCACCGTTAAAACGGCATATTCAAAAAAATGATGAACGAATTATCTGTAATCGAAAAACTGAAAACAACTCACAACGCCGGTCGGGACGAGCTTGTGTTTTTATTAAACAACATAACCGGCAACGGGCGCGAAGCGCTGCGCAAGGCGGCTCAGGAGACCTCTCTCAGGCAGTTCGGGAACAAAATCTACATCAGGGGGCTGATCGAGATCTCCTCCTACTGCAAAAACGACTGCTATTACTGCGGTCTGCGCCGCTCAAACAAAAACGCCGTGCGCTACCGTTTGACCGAAGAACAGATCCTCTCATGCTGCGAAACGGGCGCCGCCCTCGGCTTCCGCACCTTTGTTTTGCAGGGCGGCGAGGACGGATACTACACTGACGAGCGGATGTGCGGCATTGTCAGGAAAATAAAGGATCGTTACCCCGACTGTGCGATAACCCTCTCGCTGGGCGAACGCGGAGAGGAAAGCTTCAAAAAGCTCTTTGAGGCGGGCGCGGACAGATATCTTCTGCGCCACGAAACCGCCGACGAAGCCCATTACGCCAAGCTTCACCCGGAATCTATGAGCGGAGCCTACAGGAAGGAGCTTTTGTACAAGCTGAAGGAGATCGGCTTTCAGACAGGCGCGGGCTTCATGGTCGGCTCTCCGTTCCAGACAACGGAAAACCTCGCGGACGACTTGCTCTTTATCAAAAGGCTTGCGCCGCAGATGTGCGGCATCGGTCCGTTTATCCCCCACACCGACACGCGTTTTCGCGACTTGGCTCAGGGCAGCCTCGAACTGACTCTGACGCTGCTTTCGATAATCAGGCTGATGAACCCCCGCGTGCTGCTGCCCTCGACCACCGCTCTCGGAACGATCCACCCCAAGGGCAGGGAGATGGGGATTTTACACGGCGCGAACGTCGTTATGCCAAACCTTTCACCCGCCGAACACCGCAAAGATTACGCAATTTATGACAACAAAATATGCACAGGCGACGAAGCCGCAGAATGTGTTCGCTGTCTGGCTGCGCGTATGCGCTCAATAGGATATCAGACTGTTACCGACAGAGGCGATTACAGTGAAAAGCCGATTGCCGGTCAATTATAGAAGGAGAATCAAAATGGCTGTTTACGATCCCAAATCCCTCAAAGCCGAGGAATTTATCAATCACGAAGAAATCATGGAGACCCTGCGTTTTGCCGACGAAAACAAGAACAACGCCGAGCTTATCGACCAAATCATCGAAAAGGCTAAGCTGCGCAAGGGTCTCACTCACCGCGAGGCAAGCGTGCTTCTCGCCTGCGAGGACGAAGAAAAAACAAAGGAGATCTACGCCCTTGCCGAGCAGATCAAAAAAGACTTTTACGGCGACCGCATCGTAATGTTCGCGCCGCTCTATCTTTCAAATTACTGCGTCAACGGCTGCGTTTATTGCCCGTACCACGCCAAAAACAAGCACATCTGCCGCAAAAAGCTGAATCAGGAGGAGGTCAAGACCGAGGTTATCGCTCTTCAGGACATGGGACACAAGCGTCTTGCAATTGAATCGGGCGAGGATCCCGTCAACAACCCGATCGAGTATATCCTTGATTGTATTAAAACGATCTACTCCATCAAGCACAAAAACGGCGCTATCCGCCGCGTAAATGTCAACATCGCCGCCACGACGGTCGAAAACTACAAAAAGCTCCACGACGCGGGGATCGGAACCTACATTCTGTTCCAGGAAACCTACCACAAGGAGAGCTACGAGCAGCTTCACCCCACGGGACCTAAGCACAATTACGCCTACCACACCGAAGCAATGGATCGCGCCATGGAGGGCGGCATTGACGACGTCGGCTTGGGCGTGCTTTTCGGTCTGGAGCTTTACCGCTACGAGTTGGCAGGTCTTCTGATGCACGCGGAGCACCTTGAAGCCGTCCACGGCGTCGGACCTCACACTATAAGCGTGCCTCGCATCCAGCCCGCCGACGACATCGACCCCGGCGACTTCGACAACGGTATCGACGACGAGACCTTCGGCAAAATCATCGCGGTTATCCGCATTGCGGTTCCCTACACGGGTATGATCATCTCGACCCGCGAGAGCGAGCCTGTGCGCAAAATGGCTCTCAGACTGGGCATTTCGCAGATAAGCGGCGGTTCGCGCACCAGCGTTGGCGGCTATGCCGAGGAGGAAAAAATCGAGGAAAACTCCGCCCAGTTCGACGTATCCGACCGCCGCACACTCGACGAGGTAGTCCGCTGGCTGATGGAGTTGGGCTATATCCCGTCCTTCTGCACCGCCTGCTACCGCGAGGGCAGAACGGGCGACCGCTTCATGTCGCTGTGCAAAAGCGGACAGATACAGAACTGCTGCCACCCCAACGCACTTATGACGCTTGAGGAATATTTGGTGGACTACGCCTCCCCCGAGACCCGCGAAATCGGAGAAAGGGTTATCGAGGAACAGCTTCAAAACATTCCCAAGGAAAAGGTAAGAGCCATTGCCGCAAAATATATAGAAGAAATCAAAAGCAACGGCAAACGAGACTTTAGATTTTAGCAGCGTGACGCTGCACCCGGTCCGCGCTTCTTGATATTGCATTAATTTATGGGTTTGGTTCACGCGTTTTAATGCAGTTTTATCAGAAACGTTTTGACAGGGGCAAGCCCTGTCCCTACACACACAAGGTTAACAGCATATAGTTTTTACAAGCGCACAATGCAGCCATCATATCCCGTAGCATTATCACTTCGGCGCGAAGCGCCCCTTAACTCCAAACTCCAAAACTCCACTCTCCAAACTCCTCCGAAGGAGGCTCCCATGACAAAATCATCCTTCAAAAAAGCATTCAAAGACAGCCTGCCCATTATGGCGGGCTATCTCGCTTTGGGTATGGGCTTCGGTGTACTGCTGCAATCCAAGGGCTACAGCTTTTGGTGGGCGATTTTTATGAGCATAACGATGTTCGCAGGGTCGGGGCAATACGCGGGAGCCGACTTCATGGCGAGCGGAGCGTCGCTTCTCACGACCGCATTTATGACTCTGATAATAAACTGTCGCCACTTCTTTTACGGCGTGTCGCTCCTTGATAAATACCGCGGAACGGGGATCGTCAAGCCCTATCTGATTTTCGGACTTACCGACGAAACCTACTCGATAACCGCCACGACGACGCTTGAGGACGGTATCGATCCCAAAAAGTATTACTTCTTCCTGACGGCTCTCAACCACAGCTATTGGATAACGGGCTGCACTCTCGGCGCGGTGCTTGGTATGTTCCTTCCGTTCAGCAGCGAGGGCGTCGATTTCGCGATGACCGCGCTCTTTATTGTTATTATGACCGAGCAATGGCTGAGCAGCGAAAATCACCTTCCCGCGATTTTGGGCGCGTCTACGACCGTGCTCTGCCTTGTCATTTTCGGCGCGGAGTATTTTATCGTTCCGTCGCTCTGCCTTATCTCCGCCGAAATGGTTATTTTCCGAAAAAGACTTGACAAAACGACGGATGAGGTGGACAATAATGAATGAGCTTTATCCTCTGCTTCAGGTGCTTATAATGGCGGCTGTTATCGCCTTTACGCGCTTTCTGCCGTTTTTGGCGTTTCCCGAGGGACGCAAACGCCCAAAAATCATCACATATTTGGGCGGCGTTCTGCCATATGCTATAATCGGAATGTTAGTTGTCTACTGCTTCAAGGGCGTTTCGGTGTTCAGCTATCCCTACGGGCTGCCCGAGCTTATCGCCGGCGCGTTCGTGGTCGGCGTTCACGTTTGGCTGCGGAACACGCTAATAAGCGTATTCGGGGGAGTTGCAGTTTATATGCTTCTTGTTCAGTTAGTTTTTTAGGCAGGCGTTATTTATGGGTTTTATTGAGTTATTTATTCTTGCCGTCGGGCTGTCTATGGATGCCTTCGCGGTCTCGATCTGCAAGGGCTTGTCGGTTCAAAGGCTCCGGCCGCGCCACGCACTCATATGCGGAGCGTATTTCGGAGGCTTTCAGGCGCTTATGCCGCTCATCGGCTGGCTGCTCGGCAGGCAGTTCGAGGAGCTTATCAAGAGCATTGACCACTGGATAGCCTTCGGTCTGCTCGTGCTTATCGGCGCGAACATGATACGCGAATCCTTCGGAAAGGACGAAGAGGTTAACGATTCGTTCTCATTCAAAACAATGCTTCCCTTAGCCATAGCCACAAGCATTGACGCGCTCGCCGTCGGAGTTACCTTCGCGTTTCTTGATGTTCAGATCGTCCCCGCCATATCGCTTATCGGAGTGACGACCTTCGCGATTTCCGCGGCGGGAGTAAAAATAGGCAACGTTTTCGGCGCAAAGTACAAGTCAAAGGCAGAGCTTGCCGGAGGAATGATCCTTATCCTGCTCGGCATTAAAATACTGATAGAACACCTCTTTTTCGGCGGCTAGTCGGCTGAGCCGACAATCAGTCCGCGCTTCTAACGTAACATAAAAAACCTTCCTTCATCGCACGCGCTAAAACGCGGCATTTACGGAAGGGTATCTTTAAACGCCGCTATCCAAAGCCGCCAAAAGCGCTCACCGACGCCCGTTGATTTGTTTATGGGTTTTGTGCCCGCGTTTTAAATAGATTGAATTGAATGTTGAATAATATGTTCAATTCCTTGGGATTGTAGGGGCGAACCCTTGTGTTCGCCCTTGAACCGACGTTGTTTACACGTCCGATTATTGATAGAATACAAAGCGATTGATTCAGCGCCCACGGGCGCACACATGGGTGCGCCCCTACGAAAACGAGGATAACAACATAAAAAAACCTTCCTTCATCGCACGCGTCAAACCGCGCCGTTGAAGGAAGGTTTATTTTTATATTATTTGTTTTTAATAGGCGCCATGGGTGCAGCTTCAAGCTGCTTAGCCGATAAATCTAACCTTGATAACGCCGTCAACAGCCGCTAATTTATCAGCGTCCTCCTGAGTTGCGCCGTCGATTATCGTGTAGGCATACTCGCCGCGTGTCTTGGTGTTGAAGCCCGTCATACCTGCAACGGTCACAGACTTAACATCGGCGTCAGCCTTGCTGATAACGGTAACTCTGCTGCCGTTTCTCGGAACCGAGAGAGCGGGCAGGTTGACGGAATTTACAATATTTCCGTTCTCGATGTAATCCTTTATCTGGTTGCACGCCATAACAGCGCAGTTGTCCTCTGATTCGGGAGTGGAAGCGCCGAGGTGAGGAATAACTATCACATTCTCCTCGCCGAGGATCTTGTCATTGCCGAAGTCGGTGACATACTTCGCGACCTTACCGCTCTTGAGCGCGTCAAGCAGGGCGTCGCTGTTTACAAGACCGTCGCGGCTGTAATTTAGGATCCTCACGCCGTCGCGCATTTTCGCGATCATTTCGGCGTCGACCATATCCTTTGTGTCGGGAAGAAGCGGAACGTGGATGGAGAGATAGTCGCAGTTCACCATTACCTCTTCGTTGCTGCCCATGATCTGAACGGCGGGGTCAAGCTTCGCCTTGTTAGCCTCGCTGAGGAAGGGGTCAAAGCCGATAACGTCCATGCCTACGGCAACGGCGACGTTGGCAACCAAAATGCCGATAGCTCCCAAACCGACAACGCCGAGGGTTTTTCCGGTGATTTCGGGGCCTACAAACTGACCCTTGCCTTTTTCAACAAGCTTGCCCATATCGTCGCCCGTGCCCTTGAGAGTCTTAGCCCACTCAATGCCCTCTACGACCTTTCTTGAAGAGAGAAGCAGACCGGTGAGAACAAGCTCCTTAACAGCGTTAGCGTTCGCGCCGGGTGTGTTGAACACGCAAATGCCCTGAGCCGAGCACTTATCCTTGGGAATGTTGTTTGTTCCCGCGCCCGCTCTCGCGATAGCAAGAAGGTTGTCGGCAAATTCCATGTCGTGCATTGAAGCGGAGCGGACGAGAACCGCGTCGGGATTCTCGACTTCGCCGCAATTGTAGTTGTCGCCGAGACGCTTTGTGCCGACGGCGGCAATTTTATTTAATGTTAAAACATTATACATGATTTTCATATCCTTTTCTGTGATATTAAAAATGTGGTCGGATCAAATCATACACACTGACCTTAACTGCGTAGGGGCGCACCCATGTGTGCGCCCTTGGAAAGCAGTTACTTTGACCGGGCGCACACGCGGGTGCGCCCCTACTATTATTTTAAACGAAATTATATGATAGGAAACGCAGGCGTGCAATGCACGCCCCTACAACAGCACGGTAATATTTTCCGGGCGTTGTATCTTTCATTGTTTTCCGAATCGAATCCGAAGCAATTACAGATTCTCTTCCTCAAACTTCTTCATGAAGTCAACCAGAGCGACAACGCCCTCATAAGGCATGGCGTTGTAGATAGAAGCGCGCATACCGCCAACCGAACGGTGACCCTTGAGGTTCACAAGACCTGCCTCGGTGCTCTCCTTAACGAACTTAGCGTCGAGGTCGGCGTCGCCGGTTACGAACGGAACGTTCATCAAGGAACGGTCCTCGGGAACGACGGTGCCCTTGAACAGCTTTGAGCTGTCGAGGAAATCGTAGAGCAGCTTAGCCTTCTTCTCGTTGAGCTCCTTCATCTTATCAAGGCCGCCGATCTCGTTCTTGATCCACTCTAAAACAAGCTTGGCTACATAGATAGAATAGCAGGGCGGTGTGTTGTAAAGCGACTGAGCGTCGGCGTGGATCTTGTAGTTGAGCATTGTGGGCGTTATGTCCATAGCGTTTCCGATAAGATCCTCGCGAACGATGGCGATCGTTACACCCGCGCCCGACATATTCTTCTGAGCGCCCGCGAACAGCGCGCCGAACTTTGTGATATCGAGTGGCTCGGAGCAGATGCAGGAAGAGATATCCGCGATGAGCGGAATGTCGCCTGTGTCGGGCAGCTCGTGATAAACGGTGCCGTAAATTGTGTTGTTCATGCAGATATATACGTAGTCGGCGTCCTCGCGGAACATCGACTTATCTGTTTTGGGGATATAGCTGAAGGTCTTGTCGGCGGAAGAAGCTACCGCGACGGCGTCGCCGTAGCGCTGAGCCTCCTGCAAAGCCTTCTTAGCCCACTGACCTGTTACGATGTAGTCAGCCTTGTTGTTCTTGTTCATAAAGTTGAGGGCAACCATGGCGAACTGCGTTGAGCCGCCGCCCTGAAGGAACATTACCTTGTAGTTGTCGGGGATATTCATTACTTCTCTGAGAA
The DNA here is from genome assembly GCA_902777275.1 of uncultured Ruminococcus sp. Classification (GTDB taxonomy): domain Bacteria; phylum Bacillota; class Clostridia; order Oscillospirales; family Acutalibacteraceae; genus Ruminococcoides. Next base: position 60,838 of record CACYTI010000003.1, read on the forward strand.
GCGCCTCGGCGTCCTTGATGATTTTGTCGAACGCCTTGCTGCGGTGCGACATCTCCAGCACGCTCTGACCGGTGCCCTCGTAGTCGAGCATCTCAGCCGCAGCTTTTTTCAGGACCGCCTCGGGTAACATTGAGGGACCTGCGGAAAAATTGTAAACTCTTGCCATGTCTAAAAACTCCCTTTTTACTTAGTGTAGGTGTTGTTGATTACTCTTCAAACTACCCCTATTATATTTTTATCTACCATAACATTTGCCATTATACGCTTTTTAAATTGTGTTGTCAATAACATCAGGTATAATTAGTTAAATATTTAACAATATCTTGATTATCAAAACTTAATTTCACCGATAACCGACAAAATATCCTCTTTCATGCGCAGCGCCTCGGTTCTTGCGGCTGCGGCAAAGTCGTCCTCGGTGAGTCCCTGAGCCTTCCATGCGCACATGATCCCGCGGCTTGAATTGATTATCGCGCCCAGACCGTTTTTGTCAAAGGCATTTTTGGCGTCCTGAGCGCCGCCGCCCTGAGCGCCGTAGCCCGGAACAAGGAAGAAGGTGCGCGGAGCCTTTTCGCGCATTTCGGCAAGCTGACCGGGATAAGTCGCGCCCACAACAGCGCCAACGCCCGAATAGCCGTATTTGCCCGGAAGCTGCTCTCCCCAGCTCTCGCACATTCTGCCCATCTGCTCGTAAACGGAAGCGCCGTTTTCAAGCTTTAGGTCCTGAAGCTCGCCGGAGCTCGGGTTAGAGGTTTTTACAAGCACAAAGATGCCCTTTTCCTTCGCCTTGCAAATATTTAAAAGCGGCTTAATTCCGTCGGAGCCTAAATAGCCGTTGACCGTCAGCGCGTCCGCGCCGAAGGCGTCGAAGCTCTCGCCCGCCACGTCGGTCGAGCCGAGGTGAGCGGCGGCATACGCCTCCATTGTAGTGCCGATGTCGTTGCGCTTGCCGTCGGTGATGACGAACATTCCCTTTTCCTTGGCGTAGGCGATCGTCTCGGCAAGAGCCTTAACGCCCTGCCAGCCGTACATTTCATAATAAGCCGCCTGCGGCTTAACGGCGGGAACGACGTCATAAATGTCGTCGATGATAGCCTTGTTGAACTCCAGCAGAGCGGCGGCTGCGCCCTCAAGAGTTTTTCCGTATTTTTCAAAGCAGGCGTTCTTTATCGACGCGGGTACATAATCAAGCTTGGGGTCGAGCCCCGCGACGGTGGGATTCTGCTTTTCAACGATTTTTTCAATAAGTCTGTCAAATGCCATACTAACCTCTCATTTCATAGCTGTGTTGTTTTTCATTTATTGATTATTACGAATTGATTATATCGTACAGATCGTTCGCAAATTTGTAATAATCCTTCCTGCCGTCCTGTATAAACTGGATAGCGGGACGCGGATGGGTGTTGTACTGACCCGTGAGCATATAGGGAACGTCGTAGCCCCACTTTATGCCCTCATCCTGAAGCTTAGTCATGTGGTTCTGCATCATGCGGATGATCGGGTTTACCTTGTATTTCGGGTTTTTCAGGAAGCCCAAAAGCAGCTCCAAAGCACAGTTGCCCGCGCCTCTGCCCATGCCGTCAACCGTCGCATCAAGGTAGCTCGCGCCGTATGCCATGGCTTCAATTGTATTCGCGAATGCAAGCTGCTGGTTGTTGTGGGCGTGGATTCCCGTCAATTTGCCGTATTTATCCGCGATCTCTCCGTACATCTCGGCGTAGCGGCGCGCCTCCTCGGGGTAGAGAGAGCCGTAGCTGTCTACGATGTAGAAGCACGAAACAGGAGTCTGACCTAAAATATTCAACGCGGTGTCCAGATCCTCGGTACGCGCCTTTGAGATAGCCATAATATTGATTGTGGTTTCATAGCCCTGCTTGGCGCAGTACTCGATCATCTCAACCGCGGCGGGGATCGTGTTTATATACGTTGCTATTCTTATCAGGTCTATCGGGCTTTCGCTTTTGGGAATGATATCCTCCTCAAAATCGGTTCTGCCGACGTCCGCCATGACAGCTATCTTCATTTTTTTGCTGCCCTCTCCGACTACCGCACGGATATCGTCGTCCTTGCAGAACTTCCACTTGCCGAAGTCGTCCTCGTCAAAAATCTCTCTCGAAGCCTTGTACCCGAACTCCATGTAGTCCACGCCGGCTTTTAAATTCGCCTTGTACAAATCGCGTACAAAATCGTCCGAAAAACGGAAGCTGTTGCACAGACCGCCGTCGCGAAGCGTCGCGTCAACCACCCGTATGTCCTGTCTGACCGACAGAAGATTACCTTTTTGTGCCATTTATCATCACTCCATATCTTTATCCGGAATATTTTTCTCATAAACACGGGCGAGCAATGCCCGCCCGGAAAAATTTTATTTTTCTTTACTCGCCGTCAAATACTACTCTGCCGCCGAGAATCGTCTTTTTAACTCTGCCCGTCAGGGTCATGCCCTTGAACGGGGTGTTTTTGCTTTTGCCGTGGAGCTTTTCGGGATCGACCGTCCACTCCTCATTCAAATCTATAAGCGCGATGTCGGCAGGCGCGCCCTTGTGCAGCGTTCCCGCGTCTATGCCTAAAATTTTTGCGGGATCGACCGACATTTTCCGCACAAGCTCCTCGAATGTGAGAAGCCCCGTCTTTACCAGAAAAGTCACGCCTGCGGCAAGCGAGGTCTCCATTCCGATCGAGCCGTTGGGAGCCTTTTCAAAGTCCGCCTTGTCCTGCGGAGTGTGGGGCGCGTGATCGGTCGCAATGCAGTCAAGCGTGCCGTCTTGCAGGCCCTCGATTATCGCGGCAACGTCCGCCTCGGTTCGGAGCGGAGGATTCATGCGGTAATCCGCGTCGCGCTTTAAAAGCTCATTCTCGGTGAGAGAGAAATAGTGCGGAGCAGTTTCCGCCGTTACCTTCACTCCCCTGCGCTTAGCGTCGCGCACCAAAGCCACGCTTGTGGCGGTGCTGACATGGCAGATGTGAACGGGAACGTTTTCGGCGGCTGCAAGGGCTATTTCCCTCGCGGTGCCGCAGTCCTCGGCGGCTGCGGGTATGCCCTTGACGCCGAGCTGTCTGCTGACCTCTCCCTCGTTTATTTTTCCGCCGTCAGCCAAAAACAAGTCCTCGCAGTGGGCGACTACCTTCATGCCCAACTCGGGGGCGCGCTTCATCGCGTCGCTCAAAAGCTTGGTGTTTTCAACGGGTCTGCCGTCGTCGCTCAGCCCGATGGCTCCTGCCGCTTTAAGCGCGTCAAGGTCGGTTGGCTCCTCACTTTTCAATCCCTTTGTTATGCTCGCCGCGACATAAACCCGCGCGTCGGCGTCTTTTGCTTTATTGAGAATGTATTTAACTGTTTCGGGGTCATCGGTCACGGGCTTTGTGTTCGGCATACAGAGCAGGCTTGTAACTCCGCCCGCCGCCGCAGCGCGGCAGCCCGTTAGGATATCCTCTTTCTGAGTCTGTCCGGGGTCGCGGAGATGAACGTGCATATCGACCATGCCCGGAACGGCGTACAGCCCTGACGCGTCGATGACCTCTGCCTCAGCCGAAATATCTTTGCCCACGGAAGCGATTTTTCCATCGCTTATCAAAATATCGAGCTGACCGTCAAAGCCGTCCGCCGGAGAAACAACATAAGCGTTTTTTACAAGTAGATCCATTGTCGCATCCCTTTATTTGTTTTGAGCGGAGTCGTCATTTTCGGACGGCTTTCCGCTTTTGTTCGTTTTGCTTTTCAAAACGGATTTGATTTTCTCCGTAATAGCCTTTGCGGAAAACAGGCTCTTCCGGGGTTGGCGGCTTTTCCGGGTGCTCTTCGCGTCACTGCGGCTGTGAACCTTGATAAAGCTGCTGACAGCGCGGCGGCGTTCCTGAGCGGCGCGCGTCTTCTCTTGCTTTTCCTGTTCGCTGCGCTCAGCCTCGGATTTTTTCTGCTTTTTCTCGGCGACGGTGGTTTTTACGGTACGCTTGACATTTACGGCGAAGTAGCCCAAATGCTTGCTTACGCCCTTTACCGTGCCGCCGATTTTTTTGGCAGAGCCGGTAATTACTTTAATGGGATAGGACTGCATTTTTCCGCTGAGAGATGAAGTATTGCCATCGTCGGCATACTCGGCGTCCTTCAGGGTCATTGCGCCCGAGAACCTGCTCGGAGCCTCCTCAAAGAAGTCGTTGCTGTCGCGGAATTTTTCCTGCCGCGCTTCCTCGCGGGCAAGCACCTCGTCGTTAAAGTAATCGTCAAATTCCTCGTCGCCGCTGTCGCCGAAACCTAACATCGACATAAAGCCTCTTTTCAGCTTTGCTCCGCTGCCTTCCTCCGGATAATCCTCTTCCCCGTCATAATCTTCGTAATATTCTTCGTAATACTCTTCGTCGTCATACATATCAACGGGTTCGTCGTCATCGGAGAATTCCCCGTCGGTTTCATAATAATAACCTTCGTCTAAATCCTCATTCAAATCCATGGCGTCTATGCCGTCATAAAAATCGCCGTCTAAATCCAAATTTTTATCGTCTGATTCGTCGTAATACCTTAAATATGCGTCCTCGTCCGAACCATCAGTATCTTCATCCGTTTTTTCATCTGTATTTTCATGCTTTTCTTCATCTGTGTCTTCGTAATTATCCGTCTCATCAACTTCTCGGTAATGCTTTCCGGGCTTTTCCGGTTCTTCCTCGGCAGCTGCTTCAACCGGCACAGCCTCATCCGGACTTTCCGGCTCGGCGGATGATACATCCTCCGACTGTTCCTCCGATTGCTCCTCAGACTGTTCCTCCGACTGTTCCTCCGACTGCTCCTCAGACTGCTCCTCAGACTGCTCCTCGGAAGAATACTTGGATATAAATATGTCGATCGAATGCAGATCGTCGAATTCATCATCGTATTTGTCGTTGTATACTTTATCCGCATACCTGATGATCGCGTCTATTTCATCGTCGCTCAGGTCGTCCTCGTATATTTCTTCCGTGTCCGATGATACTCCTTTGAAAAAATCTTCATAGTCCGTATCTTCATTATACACTTTTAATTCGTTGATATCTGCCACATCCGAACCTTCTTCCGCGTCCGCCGCGCCGTCGGAATGATCCTCCGTGCCGCTTTCATACTATCTTGATTCGCATTCGTTCATATCCGCTCCGTCCGAAGCACTATCGCCGTTGCCGGCGGCGCATACTTCCTTTGTGACGGAGCCGTCTTTGCTGTGTTCATTCGCACAAGTGTCATTATTGTAAAGTCAGCCTATGTTACAGGCAGTGTTTAATCAAAATTTTCGTCGTCCTCCAAATCGCCTAAGAGTCGGTCGATGTCCTCGTCGGAATATTTCCTCTTGGGTTCGTCCGCTCCGTAGAAGCCCGAGTAGTTTGTCTCGGGTTTTTTCGGCTTGGCAGGAGCGCCGGTTGATGAAGCAGCGGCGCTTATTCCCGCGCTTCCGCTGTAAATATCGCGTCCCGACTGCACGACAGGTTTGCGCTTTTCGGGCGCGGGCGTGCTTGCCGCAGGCGCGCTCGGCGCGGGCTGACTTGCCGCGGCGTTATTCTGCGCCGGTTCGCTCTTGACGCTTACGGGAGTTTCGCTTTGGTTATTCACTGCGGGAGAGGGCGCTCTTCCGCTTTGAGAAACGTCAACAACCTCCTCGCCGTCGTCATACATGACCGTTGAGCCCTGACGTGTTTTATATTTTCCGGCAAGCTCTTCGAGGATCTTGTCGTTCTTTGTCTGCTTATTGCGGTGCTTGACGCTGTTCACGATTATTATAATTATAATGATCAGAAGTATCGCGACGACCGTTCCGCCGCAGAAAAGCCAGAACCAGCGGTTCATATAAAAAGGCTTGGCGGGGATCTGAACCGTGCGCGCAATTGATTCGAGCAGAGCGTAGTCGCTTTCGTTGACGTCTCCGCCGTTGCGGTAAAGGTTAAGGGTAATATTTTTGCCGTTATGTACCGTTGTCGCCTGATACTGGTGCGAAACATTGCCGTCCGGATCCGTTACGGACATATCAAAAAAAATCCACGGCGTATCAATGCCCGCTTCATCGGCAGTGCTCGAATTGTACTGAACCTCGCTGTTTATGCTCGCGACAAAGCGGCGCGCCATCTCGTTCAGCTCATCTTCGGAAAGCGAGTCAAAATCCTTGGCGTCGGTTTCCAGGCAGGACATGGTCAAGGTAACGTCACTGTTATCGTCCATAGCCTGCATATAGATGTCGCCGTTCAAAAATGCTTCCTGAACATCAACATAGCTGAGATTATGGCTCGTGTAATATGAATCGTCTGCGTCGCTTGTTCGCGTCACCGCCGTCATATTGTCGGGCAGGGTAATCTGCAAGTTGTCGCATTCCTCTATCGTGACAGTCTGTCCCGCAGCAAACGCCGTAAAGCAAGAGGCTGCCGCCATCAGAACACACATTGCCAGCGATAAAAGTCTGCCGGTCAGTTTTTTATTCATTATCATTCCCCCATGTCACAACGAATGTTTTAAGAGTTGCATACATTTTGTATTATACATAATTTAGTCGAGAAATACAAGCATATTCGACAAAAAATTCCTTTTGAATTTTTTTATTTAAAAAACGCCCCGCCGTTTTATGCCGGCAGAGCGTTTTTTGTATATTTTATATCATATTTAACCGTGAAACGTGCTTTTCACTTACTCAACGTGACCCTTGGAGCGAATAACGTCGATAACCTGATCGACATACTTCTCGCATTCCTCGTCGGTGTCCGCCTCAACCATTACGCGGATAACAGGCTCGGTGCCGGATTCTCTGAGCAGGATCCTTCCGTTTTCGCCCAAAGACTCGGCAACTGTCTCGACCTCCTTCTGAACGTCGGGGTCGTTCTTCGCGGCGGGCTTTGACTTAACTCTGACGTTCTTGAGAACCTGGGGATACTTGACCATGGGAGCGGCAAGCTCGCTCAGGGGCTTCTCCTTGGCAAGCATGACCTCCATAACCTTGAGAGAGGTGAGGATGCCGTCGCCCGTGGTGGCGTACTTTGAGAAGATGATGTGACCCGAGTCCTCGCCGCCGAGACGGTTGCCGGTGTTCATCATGTTCTCGTAAACATACTTGTCGCCGACCTTCGTCTTGTCGTACTCGATGCCTACCTTGTCGAGAGCCTTGAAGAAGCCGAAGTTGCTCATTATGGTAACAACGACCTTGTTGTTGAGGAGCTTTCCTCTTTCCTTCATATAGCAGCCGTACATATAGATGATGTGGTCGCCCGAAACAAGGTTGCCCTTTTCGTCAACAGCGAGGCAGCGGTCGGCGTCGCCGTCGTAAGCGAAACCGATGTCGAGACCGTTCTCGACAACGAACTTCTGCAAGCCCTCGATATGAGTGGAGCCGCAGCCTGTGTTGATGTTGTAGCCGTCGGGGTTGTCGTTGATAACGTATGTCTTGGCGCCTAATGCGTCAAACACACCCTTCGCGATCTGCCACGCCGCGCCGTTTGCGACGTCAAGACCTACCTTGATGCCCTTGAAGCTGTATTTGCTCATTGAAATGAGGTATCCGATGTAGCGGTTGCGGCCCGAAACATAGTCTACGGTCCTGCCGATCTCTTCTCTTTCCGCTACGGGGATCTCAATTTTTCCGTCGATGTAATCCTCGACCTTTAGCAGGGTTTCCTCCTCCATCTTCTCGCCCTTGCTGTTGAGCAGCTTGATGCCGTTGTCATAGAAGGGGTTGTGAGAGGCGGAGATCATAATGCCGCAGTCAAAATCGTCGATACGTGTGATGTAAGCGACGGAGGGAGTTGTTGTAACGTGCATGATATACGCGTCGGCGCCGCTTGCCATAAGACCCGTGCAGAGCGCGTACTCAAACATATAAGATGAACGGCGGGTGTCCTTGCCGATCACTACCTTTGCTTTTTTGCCCATGTTGGCGCCGTAATACCAGCCCAAAAAGCGTCCGATTTGCATGGCGTGCTCAAAGGTGAGATCCTTGTTCGCCTCGCCTCTGAAGCCGTCGGTTCCGAAATATTTGCCCATCAGTCAGCCTTCCTTTCGATAACAGCGCCGCTGTTCTTGAAAATGCAGTTTTCGGGAATGACCCCGCGCACGCATGAGGTGGGATATACGCTTGAGTGTCTGCCGATAACGGTTCCGGGGTTGCAAACCGCGTTGCAGCCGACCTCAACATAGTCGCCCAGCATAGCGCCGAATTTTTTGATGCCTGTTTCAATCTGCTCGGTTCCGTTGTGAACAACGACGAGCTTTTTGTCGGACTTTACGTTTGATGTGATCGAGCCGGCTCCCATGTGCGAGAAATAACCCAGAATGGAGTCGCCGACATAGTTATAGTGCGGGGTCTGAACGTGGTCAAAAAGAATGACGTTCTTGAGCTCGACCGAGTTGCCGACAACGCAGTTCGCGCCCACAAGCGCCGAACCTCTGATAAACGCGCCGTGTCTTACCTCGGTTTCGGGTCCGATGATACAGGGAGCGCCCAGATAAGCCGAGGGGAATACCTTGGCTGTCTTGTGTACCCAAACGCCCTTATCTCTCTCCTCGTAGTCGTCGCCGAGAGTGGGACCCAATTCAAGGATAAAGTCCTTTATGCCCTTGAGCGCCTCCCACGGATAGGTGAACTGCGAAAGATAATCCTTTGCGAGCGTATGATCAAGATCGTACAGATCTTTTATTGTATACATTAAAGTCTCTCCTTCTTCTCGATGTCGAGGAAGTATTTATAAGTGTCAACTGTCAGCTCGCCGCAGGCAGCTTCGTCGCAGGCGATGATAGCGCCGTTGTGCATTTGCAGCGCGGAGCAGGTCCACTTGTGGCTGACAGAGCCCTCTACGGTCTCAGCCAGCGCTCTTGCCTTGTTGTGGCCATTAATCAGGATCAAAACTTCCTTGGAATCGGTAACGGTGCCTACGCCTACGGAAAGCGCCTGAGCGGGAACCGCTTCGGGATCGTTGCCGAAGAAGCGTGAGTTTACGATTCTGGTGTCGGTGGTGAGGTTTCTCACGCCGGTGCGTGAAGCAAGGCTGGTGAACGGCTCGTTGAACGCGATGTGACCGTCAACGCCGATGCCGCCCATAAAGAGGTCGATCCCGCCGTAAGAAGCGATCTTCTCCTCGTATCTTGCGCACTCGCCCTCGGGGTCATCGGTCATGCCGTTCAAAATGTTGATGTTCTCCTTCTTCATGTCAACAAGGTGATCGAAGAAGTTGTCGTGCATGAAGTACCAGTAGCTTTGGTCATGCTCGTGAGGAAGACCGAGATATTCGTCCATGTTGAAGGTAACAACATTGGCGAAGGAAAGCTCGCCCGCCTGATTCATTTTGTAAAGCTCCTTGTAAACGCCGATGGGCGAAGAGCCTGTGGGAAGTCCCAGAACAAAGGGACGGTCTTCCTTGTGGTTTCTGATTTTATCGGCGATGTAATTAGCCGCCCACTTGCACATTTTATCGTAATTATCCTGAATAATGACTCTCATATGACAAATCTCCTTAGGCTTTCAGCCTTTTGAATTTTAAATTTTTTATTTGTTCCGGTGCCGGAAGAACCTTTGTTACAGTGTTGATTCTGCTTTTTTCTTTCTTCCTTGCGACCCACCGAAAACGGACAGGCGCGTTTTACGCCCCGATCCGCGCTTAGCCGTGGCAGCATCCGCCGAATCTTTCGATAACTGCCAACCTCGTCAACCGTGTCGGTCCCGGCGCTAACAACTCTTTTTTTCTCCTTTCAGACAAAGCTGTTTTATATGTTCACGCGGGCTTGCCCGCACAAAACACAAAAATTCTAACATACACCTCGGCAAAAGTCAAGCAATTGCCGAGGTTTTTCCAAAATAGCGATTATTTTGTTTTTATTTTTGGGAATTTTTAGAGGTTCCCTTTATCAGGTTTCGGGAACCTGATGATGGAAGGTGGGAACCAAATCGCTGAGCAGCTCAACGGTTTTTTCGCTGTCGTTCGAGTCGGCACTAACTCGCAGCCCGTGCAGCTTTCTGAGCATTTCGGGCGCGTCTATTTTAATTTGGTTGCCTATAAAAATCTTTTTGTTTTCGGTGGACTTCAAGCCCTCCTCGTCCATCAAAAGCTCCTCAAACAGCTTTTCGCCCGGGCGCAAGCCGGTAAACACTATGGGAACATCCTTGTAGGGCACCTTTCCGTACATTCTGATAAGGTTTTCGGCAAGAGTGGTGATTTTTACGGGCGCGCCCATATCGAGCACAAAAATCTCGCCGCCGTTTGCCATGGCTCCCGCCTCAAGCACCAGCGACACCGCCTCGGGGATCGTCATAAAGTAGCGGATGATGTCGGGGTGAGTGACCGTGACGGGCGAGCCGTTTTCTATCTGACGGCGGAACAACGGGATAACCGAGCCGTTGGAGCCGAGCACGTTGCCGAAGCGCGTCGTGACGAACTCGGTGTGCTCCGCGGTCTGCGCCTTGTACTGAATGATCATCTCGCAGGCGCGCTTTGTGGCTCCCATTACGTTTGTGGGATTGACCGCCTTGTCGGTGGAAATCATAACAAATCTGTCAGCCTTGTAAAACTCCGCTAAAGTCGCCACGTTGAAGGTTCCGAAAATGTTGTTCTTTACCGCTTCCTCGGGCACCGTTTCCATAAGCGGAACGTGCTTGTGCGCCGCCGCGTGAAAAACTACCTGGGGACGGTATTTTTTGAAGAGGCTCTCCATTTTTCCGTAATCGCGCACCGAGGCGATTATCGTTTCAAGGTTCAGCGAATTGCCGTACTCAAGGAGCAGCTCCTGCTGGATATCGTAAGCGTTGTTTTCGTAAATATCGACGATAATTATTTGCTTCGGTTCATACTTGGCTATCTGGCGCACAAGCTCGCTGCCGATCGAACCGCCGCCGCCCGTGACCATACAGACCTTGCCGCAGATAAACCGGGCGATCTTGGCTTTGTTGAATTCGATCGGCTTTCTTCCGAGCAGATCCTCTATCCTAATCTCCTTCGCCTGCGACAGCAGCTTGTTATCGGAGTCGTTCAAAAGCAGCTCACTCAGGTAAGGCACGACCTTGATCTTGCACTTGGTCGCGGAGCAATAGTCCAGTATTTTCCGCTTCTCCTCCTCCTCACACGACGGGATAGCCACTATGATATTATCTATATTTTGATCGATGCAGATTTTTGGTATTTCGGCGCAAACGCCCACGACCTCGACGCCCATAAACCTTTTATGCAGCTTGGTCGGGTCGTCGTCAACCATGCATACGGGCAAAAGACCGAACGAAGGGTTCTTTTGGTCGGTTTCAGCGTTGTGTATCTCGGTAAGGATCATTCTTCCCGCGTTGCCCGCGCCTACGATAAGCGTTCTCTCCCTGCGCTCGGCGCTGCCTATCGCGGTAAGCTTTATAAACATACTTTTAAACAAAAGCCTGAACAGCAGCACGCCGGCAGTAGCCGTAATAAAAAACAGCGCAAAGAAAATCTTCCTCGGATTAGCCCTCATCAGCACAAGGATGCCGTAGCCCAAAGCAAAGCCGAGCGTCATTGCCGCCGCGCACATCAGATAATCCTTGATGTTAAAATACCGCCACATCCGCGAATAAGAGCCGAAAAGCAGCATCATAAGCTCACAGGTGAGCACTACGATAAGACTGAAAACCAATAAGCCCTTAGGGTTCAGGGGAGAATAATAAAACAATTCATTGCTTGAATCGACCGAAATAGCGCTTACGATCGACAGAATGTAATTAAGCACGATCCCGCTGATTGTAATTATAAAAATATCCGCAAGCAATAATATTAATTTGCGGTAATTTAATTTCATCATGTTATCAAGCTCCTTGTTTCAACTTAAACAGCTTGTCAGCCGACCCTATGTTTATATACACAAACAAATCCATGATAATTATAACCCAAACTTCCGTAAAAGTCAAACAAAATCCGCAAAATAGCGATAAAAGGGATAAAAAGTGCCTGCGGGCACTCTCTCCCAAATTATGAAAAAACATCTTGAATACACTTCCATCAACGGCGGAACGGAGAAATTTTTCCTATAAATCAAAAAGTCAGGCGCGCAACCGTCGTCATCCGCGGTAGCGCGCCTGTTGATTTTTAGGTAATCTCTAATAATTCAATGTCATGCAGAAGTTCGGAAGATCATGCCGTGAAGCTTCCGCGCTTATGCGCGGCAGAGAATTGTTAGAGGCTCCCTTTAGAGGTTCCCTTTGATCAAACCGGTCTGTTTCCGAAGCGTTTACTCCGTTTCGCCGGTTTCGGGAATATCGCTTGTTTCGGAAAACTCAGGTGCCTCCGATAAATAATCTTCTGTATCCGTTTCTGAATAATCATCTGTTTCTGAATAATCATCCGTTTGAGCTTCCGCTTCCGTTTTATACGCCTTATCCTTTGCGTATTCGGGGATAAGCTTTCTTCCGAAAATATAAATCATTACGCAGAAGAAAACGAACGCCGCAAGGCAAATCAGCGAGAAAAGCAGACCGGGCACAAAGCCGTTCGGAATGTATTTAAGCGTGATCTCATGCTCGCCCTCTTTAAGCTCAAACGCGATGACCGAGCCGCCCACTGCGGTTATTTCGGTTTCCTCGCCGTCCACATACGCTGTCCAGCCCTTTTCATACGGGATAGAGGTGTATAACAGACCGTCGCGGTCGGCATTTATCGTTCCCTCCATTTTGCCGCCGTTTTTAAAGTAGGTGGTTTCCATGACGTTTCTCTTCATCATCTCATAGCCCTGCTCAAAAACCTGCTGATTGAGAAGGTAAAGCCCCAGTTTGGCGGTGCCGGCGGCGTTCTGCTCCAAATCCGACTGAACGGTTATCGTGTCGCCCTCGCTGAAATATCCCGCGCAGGCGATGTAGGGACGATCCATATTAATCTTATCAATTGTCACAGAGCCGTTGCGGATGATTTTTATATCGTCGCCCTTGCTTATGCTTGAGCTTACAAGATACAGTCCGCTCTTCGGCGCGGTAAAGTTCCATCTGAGCCTCGGGGTGATTCCCGATTTAATACAGTTGAAGCTGTAGCTGCCGTCGATGTTCTTCTGAACGTTGAGCTCCGAAGAATCGGTGTGCTCTTCGTCCTTGACCTCTACTCGGGTGTATACGGGTGTTTTTATTCCGGTGGCAAGCTCGAAAAACTCATTTTGCTTGTCAAACTGATTGAAGCTGTTTTCTTCCCTGATCTCCTCCCAGTTGAGCAGCTCGGTGTTCACCATAAAGCCCATCGGCAGATAGTGGTTGTTTTCATAAAGCTTAACCGAGCCCTCATCGGCGACCTCGGAAAGGTCGTAGGTGTTTGCCGCGTTGCCGTCGCGGGAAATAAGGTATTTCAGGTTCATAAACAGGTTCGTCACGGGCGAGCCTTCCTTGTAGGTATAGCGGTTACCCGCCTGCCAGCCGCCCATGCCGAAGTTTTCATAGAACAGCGTCATGCTCTCGTTCGCCATGGAGTTGAACATCGAAAGACCGTGATAATGATTCAGCGCGCCGTCGTTGAGCGTCTGTGTAGTTGTGGTTTCGGCGCGCCACAGCTCAGGCGTATCCTTTTCCCTGTCTTTCATATAATCCACTATGGTTTCGGTGTCGGTTCCTCCGCGGGGATAGCCGTCCATGCCCGTAACGGTCGTCACGTTCACGCCGAAATAGGCGGTGTAGCCGCTTTGAGCTATCGCGACGATAAGCAGCGACACGACGACAGCCTGAATCGGAATGACGCGCTTTGAATACAAAATCAGCAAAACGGCTATCAGCGCGAACAATACCGCAACGGTTATCAGCGTCGGATCGACCCAGCCCATGCGGTCGGGGCGCGAATGACCCTTTACCGCGAACATATCAAATACGCCCTGGTCATAGGGTCCCTCGCCGTCGGGGTTCTTCGTGCCGGTAAAATCGAACTCCATCAGCAGCACAAAGAAGCTGAGCAGTGAGGCGATTATAACGCTTACAAGCCCCGTCTTTTTCAGGTACATAAATGCCCTGAAGCCCATGACGATTATCACGAAGCTTACAAGGTAGCTGAAGCGGTAATAGATCATGTTCGGGAAGTGGAAGCCGTGCCAGATATAATCGAACTGACGGATTATAAAGCTGAGGAACATGAACAGCACCAGACCGACGCTTACAAGCTTTTCTCTGAGCTTTATTTCGCGCGAGGTCAGGCTCAGGAACGCGAAGAACAGCGGTATCGCACCGCAGGCGATGTTCGGCATGGCGTCTATTTCCTTGTTGGCGGCGACCGTGAAGTTTACAAGGTTGCCCGAAATGCTTTTAAGACCCTTGAGAACGCCTAACAGGTCATTGGTTCCGCCTATATTTATCGCGAAATCTCTCGGGAAGCTGCTTCCGCTTGCGTGGGTGTTTTGCAGCGCCATGAAAATAGGCAGAATGAAGAACGCCGCAAGACCGATACCTATAATTGTAAAAATCGCTATTTTTAGGAAATTAGCCGCGAAAACCTTAATGCTCTGCCAGCGCACGATGTTATAGCAAATAAAAATGAGCAGAATGAAAATGCAGGTGAAAAATCCGATGTAGTAGTTCGTCACGAGCGACAGAGCCAGCATGACCGTGTACAGGCGGAACCTGTTCTCGGTGAGCAGCTTTACCGCGCCCAGCGCCACAAGCGGCGTTATGCTTACGGTGTCAAGCCAGATGGTGTTCCAGTAATAGCCCATGAAAAAGGCGCAGAACGAAAAGCTTATTCCGAAAATGACGATAGAAATGTCGTTCCTCTTGTATACGCTTTTCAAAAAATACGCCATGAAAGAGCCCGCCAGCGAGATTTTCACCGCAACCGAGAACATCAGGAACTCTCTGAGATGATCGGGCGATACAAAAATCGACAGGAAATTTAACGGGCTTGCCAGATAATAGGACATCAGCGCAAAATAGTTCACGCCGGAGCCGACAGACCACGTCCAGAACAGGCTTTCGCCGTGCTGCAGCTTGTCCTGAAAATCGACCAGGAACGGATAATACTGGTGCCAAAGGTCGGTGACAAGTATCTGCTTGTTCGCCTGTCCCAGCGGCGACACGTCCATCAGCGCGAAAGCGATCAGCATAAGTGCCAGCGGCACAAAAAACGCCGTCCACACATACAGGTTCCTTTTGCCGAAGGCGTTGAGCCTTTCGCGAACGTTGCGCGGCTTTCTGAGGGTTTTGATAATAGGCATAAAAAGTTGACCTCCAAATTGTCTGCATAATAATACATTCTAATTGTACCACTTTTTTTCTCAGAGGTAAATAAAAACAGCGAAAAAATTTATAAAATATTTAAAAAAGCTTGGACTTTTTACAATATCTTTGTTATAATAGATAACAAGGTGATAAAATGATTCAAAAAAAGACCGTAGACCTGGTCGTTCCCTGCTATAACGAGGAAGAGGGACTTGAGGTTTTTGTAACCGAAACCAACAAGGTCATCGACACGCTGCCCGCTTACAGCTTCCGCTATATTTTGGTAAACGACGGCAGCCGCGATAAAACATACATAATAATGAAAAGGCTCGCGGAGCGTTTTTCCAATATAAAATACATTTCGTTTTCCCGCAATTTCGGAAAGGAAGCCGCCATGTACGCGGGCTTGCAGCACTCATCCGCCGACTATGTGGCGGTGATGGACGCCGACCTGCAGCACCCGCCCTCGGCTTTTCCCGAAATGCTTTCCGCCCTTGAGGAAGGTTACGACTGCTGTGCCGCGAAGCGCGGCGCGCGCAAGGGAGAAAGCGTTTTTCGCGGCGCGTTTTCCAAGCTGTTCTTCAAGCTTTCAAACAAGCTGACCGACGCAAAAAATCCCTACGGCGCTATGGATTACCGCATTATGACGCGCCAGATGGCAGATTCCATTTTGGAGCTGAGCGAGGTACAGCGGTTCTCAAAGGGAATTTTCTCATGGGTCGGCTTCAACACAAAATGGATCTCCATTGACACCGTAGACCGTCAGCTCGGTCAGACAACATGGAAATTCTCCTCTCTTTTCAAATACGCCATTGACGGCATAACCTGCTTTTCGGTGGCACCGCTGCGCTTCACGGCTATAATGGGCGCGGTGATTTTCTTTGTTTCGCTTATCTATATAATGATAACGCTGATTCAAACGCTGTTTTTCGGCATAACCACTCCCGGCTATGTCACAACTCTTTGCGCTGTGCTGTTTCTTGGCGGCATTACGGAAATGTCCATAGGCATTTTGGGCGAGTACATCGGCAAAATATATATGGAAGCCAAGAACAGACCGATATATATTACCAAGTTTTCCAACTTTGAGGAGGAAAACAATAAAGAAAGCGAGGAAAAATCATGAGCAAAGAAAAAACAACAAAAAAAGTCGGTTCCGGTATAGCTGCGGCAATGCTTGCGCTGGTTATGATCGGCACGATCTGTGCGGGTCTTATCGCCGTTAACACCTCCTCCGGCTCAGGCGGAGACAGCGCGATCGATAACGCCGCGAAAAAGACCGCCGACACGGTGACAAAGTTTGAGGAAGATTCGGTCAGAAGAGAAGCTGTTTTCACCGATTCCATCCTTAAAAGAGTCTGCGCGGCGGCGCTTGCCTACAAGGGCGATGACGCGGCTTTAGAGTCGATCGCCTCTACGCTTTCGTTTGAAACGATCGCGGTATCGGACGGCAAGGGCATTATCACAGCCTCTTATCCCGAGGGACAAAAGGGCAAGTCGCTCAAGGACGATGAGGATTCCATAACTCTTTACTCGGTTTCAAAGGGTATTCTCGGCAAAAACATCGGCTTGATAAAACCGACGGAATCAGGCGACTATCTTGTTTACGCGGCTGCTCAGCGCACTGACGGCGACCAGAGCGGAGCAATCAACGTCACCATTATCAGCAGCGAATACGGCGCAGTCGTCGGAGAAAACCTTGCGGAGAGCTGCGGCGATAACGTTATCATCGAAAAGGACGGCAAGGTCATCAGCTCCACCTTCAGCGCGGCTGACGGAAAGAGCATAAGCGACCTCGGCGTTAAGGAAGACGACAAAGCCGTGACCGTCAGCGTTGACGGCAAGAGCTACAACGCCAAGGCTGCCACCGTAGGAGACTATCACGTTCTCACAGCGGTTGAAGCTCAGTCCGGCGGAAGCGGAAGCGGCTGGACACAGTTCATCATCGTTTCGATCACCTGCGCCTGTCTTGCGATCATAGGCTGCATTGTCGTGTTCGTTGCGGGAAAATCAAAGGATAAATGAGCAAATTAAAGCAGTTTTTTGACATAAAGTTTTTAAAATTCATTTTAGTCGGCATACTCAACACAGCCATAGGCGAAGGCATCGTGCTGCTTTTTACACAGCCCATCGGCTGGAAAAACTACGACTGGGGTCCCGGGGCGGCGGCTTTCGTCGGCACGGTCGTCGGCAGCATAGTCAGCTATTTCCTCAACAAGTATTTCACGTTCAAAAACAAGGAAAAGGGTTGGAAGCCTGCGGTTCGCTTTACGCTTAACATCGCCGTTTGTCTGCTTATAAGAATGGGCGTGGCAACAGGCGTGAGCGCGTTGAGCAAGGCGATGTCGTGGACGCTTTTCGGAATGGACGTAAACACCTTTGCGGGATATCTGAGCTGGGCGGTAGGAGCCTGCGTCTTTGTGGCGTGCAATTACATCGGACAAAGATTTTTCGCGTTCAGGGAGAAGGCAGAGGAATAAAACGGGCGAAACCTGTTTAACAAACAGAATAACAGCCGTGAAAACACAAGGTTCTCGCTTCGGGTTTCACGGCTGTTTTTGCACCCGGTCGGCTGAGCCGCGAGCGTGACGCTCGACCCAGTCCGCGCAAGCGTGACGCTTGACCCGGTCCGCGCTTCTTGCCGTTGATTTGTTTATGGGTTTTGCGCACGCGTTTGATGTTGATTAAATTCAATGCTGAATAATATGTTCATTTCCTTCGGATTGTAGGGGCGAACCCATGTGTTCGCCCGGACACCGACGTTTGTTTTACGTTCGATTGTCAATAAAAATACAAACGTTTTGTTCAGCGCTCACGGGCGCACACATCGGTGCGCCCCTACGAATCCAAGGTAAACACTCCGTTTTCTAACTACACGCACAATATATCCATATCAATTTTTCACGTAGGGGAGCCCCTTGCGGGCTCCTTGGCACCGACGTTTGTTTTACATCCGATTGTTAATAAAAAACCCACATCAAAAAATATCCGAAATAAGGAGGCTTTCCAAAAATGAAGCACAAACGATTCACAGCCCTGCTGCTCACCGCGGCGCTTTTGGCGGGCGTTGCCTCAGCCGCGCCCTTCACCGCTTCGGCGGCTCCGGCACAGAAGCAGACCGCCGCGAACAGCGGAACCACGGGCGACTGCACATGGACGCTCGACGGCACCGTGCTCACGATAAGCGGCAGCGGCGCGATGGGTAATTTTTCATCAACACTCGGAATCCATCTCAAATGGGGAACGAACATAACAAAGGTTATAATAGAGGACGGCGTGACCTATATCGGCAAATACGCTTTTTCGGGCTGCTCAAAGCTTAAAACTGTAATTGTTCCCGACAGCGTGACCTCAATAGCCGCCAACGCGTTCAACAACTGCGATAAAGCTGTCATTTACTCCAACCCGGACAGCTATGCCGCGACCTACGCCGCCGACAAAGGCATAAGCTTTCAGCCTGTGAGCGGAGTTACGGGCGACTGCACCTGGCAGCTTGACGACACAGTGCTGACGATCGGCAGCAGCGGAGCCATGGCTGACACCGCTTTGGGAGACAACGCGCCGTGGGGCAAAGAGATCACCTCGGTGACTGTCGGCGACGGCGTTACGCACATCGGAAACAGGTCGTTCGAGGACTGCGAAAGCCTGACGTCCGTAACCTTCGGCAGCGGAGTAAAATCCATTGGCGGTTACGCGTTCCATTACTGCACAAGCCTTGAAAGCCTTGATTTCCCCATCGGGCTTGAAAGCATAGGCGAGCAGGCGTTTTTCCGCTGCGATACCTTAAAAAATGTTTATATTCCCGACAGCGTGACGACTATGGGGCGCACCGCCTTCGCCGGCAGCCTTTCGCTTGAAAGCATCCGCTTTCCCGAAAATCTCAGCACGGTTCCGAACGGAGTATGCGAAAGCTGCCGCGCGCTCACAAGCGTGACTCTGCCTGCAAATGCCACGATGATAGACAACAGCGCGTTTGAATACTGCACCGCGCTCACCTCTGTCGTGATCCCGAACACGGTCACAAGAATAGACTTTCACGCCTTTGAGGGCTGCACCGCGCTTGAGAGGGCGGATATCCCCGAAAGCGTAATAAGCATAGGAAGCGGCGCGTTCAACGACTGCGCTTCGCTGACGATCTACTGCAAAAACGGCAGTTTTGCACACGCCTACGCGCTTATGAACAACATCAACTGCGTCACCGAGGGCGACGCTGAGCACACCTACACGGGCGGCAAAACAGGCAGTCTGCTGTGGTTCATGGACGAAAACGGCGTTCTGACGATAACCGGCAACGGCAAAATGGGCGATTATTACAACAGCGCTCCGCCGTGGGACAAGACCCTCGTGACAAAGGTCATCATCGAATGCGGAGCCACATCGATCGGCAACCGAGCGTTCCTTGAATGTCCCCGACTCTCGGAGGTTCAAATTCCCGGAACAGTCACCACTATCGGGATCGACGCGTTCTGCAAATGCCCGGGTATTAAAAGCCTTATCATTCCCGAAGGTGTTGAGAGGCTGGACGGCTGCGCGTTTTCTCAATGCACCGGAATAAAGACCCTTTCGCTTCCCGACAGCCTTGTGAATGTCAGCTACAGCGTATTCGAGGGCTGCATCTCCCTTGAAACAGTTACGATCCCGCCGAACGTCAATTACACCGGCAGTATGTTTTCGGGCTGCACCTCTCTGAAAAAAGCCGTAATTTCAAACGGCGTTGATGAAATCGACAACTGTATGTTCAGAGGCTGCACAGCTCTGACAAAGGTAACTGTTCCCTCGTCGGTTTGGAGGATCGGGGAATACGCTTTTTCAAAGTGTAAAGCCCTGACCTCGCTTACCATCCCTGAAAGCGTCACAACAATAGAAAGAGAAGCGTTCGGCGAATGTACAAGCCTGAAAAAAATCACCCTGCCGCAGAGCCTTGATATGACAAACCTGAAAAATTATATGTTCTACGGCTGCACGGCGCTCGAAAGCGTCAATGTCCCCGACGGCATAACCGAATTTGAGGACAACTGCTTTGCCGCCTGCGAAAGCCTTAAAAGCATCACGCTGCCCGGCAGCCTTAAAACGCTCGGTTACGGCTCCTTCCGCGGCTGTACTTCCTTAGAGACAATCACACTGCCGCAGGGTCTTACGTTTTTGCGCAATCAGGTTTTCCGCGATTGTACAAATCTGAAATCCCTGACTCTGCCGGACAGCCTCGCAAAAATAGGAAGCTCCTGCTTTGACGGCTGCACCTCGCTCGATCATCTGACGATCCCCAAAAACGTCATTGAGATCGCAACCGATATGTACGCTGAGGGCATTTCCGCGCCGCGCCTGATCGACGTTGCCCCCGAAAACGGGTACTACGACAGCCGCGACAACTGCGGAGCGATAATACATACCGCATACAACGTTATGATAGCCGGCTGCCGCACAAGCACGGTTCCCTACGGAGTGACCAAAATAGACGCGGGAGTATTCAAAAACTGCCGCGGACTGCGTTATCTGAGTATTCCCGAAACCGTAACCGAAATCGGATACGGAGCGCTGAACAGATGTACCGATCTGACCACGCTTATCATACCCGCAAGCGTCACCGAGTTCGGGGTATACAGCCTGGAAGCCTGTTCCGCCGATAAGCTTACGGTTTACACTCCTGCCGGCAGCGCCGCCGAATCATACGCGCTTGCGCACGGCATTACGGTAAAGGATATCTCGCTTGCGCCCGAAAGAGAGCGCGGCGACGTGAATTTTGACGGCGTGACGGATATTCGCGACGTTACCGCAGCTCAGAGGTTCTTAGCTGAGTATGAAAATCTTACTCAGGCTCAGCAGGAGGCAGCGGACTTCAACCATACAAGCACCCTGACGGTTGAGGACGCCACCGCCTTACAAAGGTATTTGGCGGAGTTTGAAAACTAAAACGGGGTATGATGATGCAAAATATTTATCCTTCCTTTTACAAAAATTTCAAATGCATAGCAAATCTCTGCGAGGATAGCTGCTGCAAGGACTGGGATATCGACATTGACAGCTGTACAGAGAATTTTTACAATACCGTTCAGGGCAGCTTGGGCGACAAGCTCCATCAAAAGCTCGTGACCGACGATGACGGCGAGAGGGTGTTCAAGGTTGAGAACGGAAGATGTCCGTTTTGGAACCGCGATATGCTCTGCGACATCTTTATCGGGATAGGCGAGGAACACCTGAGCGAAACCTGCGCAAAATTTCCGCGCGTAAAGGTCGATTACAGCGGCTTCCGCGAAAATCTGCTCTCGTTTGCCTGCCCTGAGGCGGCGCGGTTGATGCTTGCTTCCGACGACAGCGCATACGCGGATTTCGGCAGCGTTGAAAAAAACGGCGCAGACGGAGAAGATTACATGAGCTTTTTGCTGAAAGCCCGCAGCCGCACCGCCGCCATGCTGCTCGACAGAGAGGTTCCGTTTGAGTACCGCCTCGCCGATTGTCTTGAATTCAACGCGCAGGTTCAGGCGATCCTCAACGGTGAAGAGCCTGCACCGCTCAAAGCGGGAGTTCAAAATTCCTGCCGCTTTATTTTGGATATGCATACGGAATTTGAAATTATGAGCGAGCGCTGGCGCGAGGCTTTGAAATGTATCCTGAATAACGCCGACGCGCTTGAAGTACGCCCGGATTTCGCGCGGGATTTTGAAAAGTTCGCGCTGTACTACATCTACCGCTATTATCTTGAGGCGGTAAATTCAGGCGACGTGCTCTACTCGATGAAGCGCATTGTCTGCGCCTACATCGTGACGGGCTGGCTCGACGCGGATTTTGCCCGGAAGGGCTATCCCCTGCCCCGTATGCGGATCTTGCAGCGTTACTCAAAAGAGGTCGAGCATTCCTACGAAAACACCGAAGCGCTCAACGCCCGTTTTGATTCCGACCCGCGTTTCAGCATTGAAAATCTCATCGCAATGTTAGAGGACATGGTTTGATTCCAAAAATTTAAAACGGCTCTTTCTCATTGTGAGTTAAGAGCCGTTTTATTATTTTGCCAAAGTATTACGCAAGCTTATTCGGGTTCGGTATAAGGTTCGGGTTCGGTATAGGGCTCGGGATCTGTCGGTTCGGGCTCGGAAGACGGCTGGGGAACTGTCGGTTCGGGAGCCGGGGCCGTCGTAACCACGGGAGGCGATGTCGGCGGAGCTGTGACCGGGGGTGCCGTTGTCTGCGGAGCCGTAGTTCTCGGAACCGTAGTAACCACGGGAATCGTGGTGGTAGGAGCGGTTGTAGCCGCTGTTGTAGCCGCAGTGGTGGTTTCGGTCGCTTTTACGGTATATTTTACGGGGTTGCCCTTGAGGGTCACACCCTTGTCTTCAAGCTGCTGCCTTTGAGTCGAATCGTAGTCGAGCGTTACGACCTGATTGTTTTTAAGATTGATTTTCCGGTCAAACTTAAGCTCTACGCTGCCCAAGCTGTCGTCTCCGCTGCTGACAGTGACGTTGAACGAATCCTTTTTCAGGCTGTACTTTATTCCGTCAGAGACCGTGTCAAAGGGTTTTATGCCGACCTTCAACTGTCCGCTGCGATTGCCCGACGTAAAAATCAAATTGTTCTCTTTGATGTAGCTTAGCAAATCAAACTCGACGGACTGCTTGACGGTCACGCCCTTTTCTCTCAGCAGGTCTCCCATTTTGTATTCGCAGGTTTTGTCAACGTGCTCGAACGATACGCCGTATTCCTTTTCGATACGTCTGATCGAGTCCATTCCGCTGCGCTGCAAGTTGTTGTCGCTGCTGCTTTCATCGGGCCATTTGTACGTGACTACGGCAACGTCTTCCGCGCTCACGTTTGTGAATTTGACCGTATTTGAGGTTTTGCCGAGAACGCTGTAATCAATGGTCACAAACCTTTGGATCCGTGTAAACAAGCTTGCGGCGCGCGCCGGCTGCAAGCCCTTGTCCCTTGCAAGCCGCTCGGAGTCAAAGGTAAACGAGCCGCTGATTTTACCGTCATACACCGTTTGACTATTGCCGTCGTCGCCTATCTCGTTGACTTTTACCGTGAGGTATCGCGTCATGTCAACAAGCGAAGAGTCCCCGCCTGATTTGTTCACGGCAGGAATGATCACCGCAAAAATCACCACTAATAAAATCGCGATCACCGCAACGCATATCGCCGAAATCAAAATGATTTTCTTCTTTTTGGTTAATTTCGGCTTTTTTTGTGCGTCAGCCTTCTTCGCCATTTGCCGTTTGGGGTCATACGGCTTTTCAGACGCAAATTGACGCTCTGCCTGTCTCAAAGGCGCTCCGCATTTTTCGCAGTAGTTAACGCTGTCTATATTCCGATAACCGCATTTTCCGCAAAACATATCATCATCTCCTCAATTTATATTAAGGAACTGTTTATCAATTTATTGTGATTTCTGTACAGTTCCTAACGGGGAAGCTCGCGGTACGCGTGGATCTCCGTATCACTATTTTAACGGATAACAACGCAAAAAGTCAACCTTTTATTTTCAAAACCCGCGTTAAAACGAATAATAAAGCCAAAAAATCTTCCGAAAAATATGTACGGGCGCACAAAATGCGCGCCCGCGTTGTCAGCAGCAGAATTTCTGCCTGACCTGTTCGATTTTCTGTCTGTCTGCCTGCTGCATGGGATACCAGCCCTTTTCCTGCATTTTTTCGTAGATCTGCTCCTGCATTTGAAGCGAGGAGTTGAGCGAGCAGGAGAAGGCGTGGTGCACGTCGGGGCTTGCGCTTTCGATAGTGCCGTGCATCAGCAGGTCGCACGCGCCCTTTTCAAGAATCAGCATATTTTCCATGAGTTGTCTGTCGTCCATGTCGCGCCCTCCTTACAGCAAGTCGTAAAAGCTCTGAAAGATTTGACGATGCTTTTGCTGCTGCTCATGCGTAAACCGTTTCAGATCCTCGTCCTGCAAACGCTGTGTTGTGTTCTGCCACTCCGATTGAAAATGCTGCTCGTGACCGAGCGCGTCTTCAACATAAAGCAGTTCTTTTTCTGTCATATTAAAACCTCCCTTTCGGTACTTTTATTATGCGCCGCGGGAGGTTTTTTATACGGGTTTGGAATTTGTAATTATTTGATTTTTTGAAGTTTTTATAAATATTCAAAAATCAGAACAACTATTCAATCAGGAAAGCTAAAAGCTTTGAATGTATTCCGATAATGAGTCCGCAATCTTAACAGGCTCGGAGTTGGGAGTTGTTTGATAGATTTTACCCTCGGAAGACTGCCAAATCACAATTCCGTCAATATTCAACTGTTCTATTACATACCAGTTTTCAGGTATATTTTTATTATAGTGCTTTTGTGCAGACGTAACTGATACAACGCAGTAATTTTCCTGTTGGCTTATTCCTGTAAATTCACGACTTCCTATTGACATACATCCAAATTGCATAACGTAACTACGATAATCATCGGCAAATTTCAAACCAAGTTCTTCTTCTGCTCGAATAATCTCTTTTGTGTCAGTTGCTTTTCCGTGTATAACATCATCTAAAGAGTTTATGACTTTAATAATGCCTGTCATTGGTTATAATATTCCTTTCTGGAGCGATCTACCTACATCTTTCCAAAAATCTTCTCTTATTTTGTTAAATGCGTTTCTGTCAATCTCCGATTCTTTTCCAATTGTGTTTAGTATTTTTGAATTCCCTTGATGTTGGGCTTCATTCAAGACCGCTAAGGTTCCGTCTGCTTTCTGCCCGACATGATGTAATTGATATGCTTTACTTGTTGCAGGATCAATCGGTGCTTTTCCTTTAAGCATTTTTTGCAGGTTTGTAATTTCTGTACCATCAGCTTCCTGACTTTTAAAATTCATGAATTCTTTTGAATTCAAAGTGTCTTTAGGCAATAAAGCTGTTTTCCCATTTACCATACCGGTAGTTAGCTTCGCCTCGTTATAATATACATTGAATTCTTCCATTGATTTAAACTGCTTAATAACGTCAAGCGGATATTTGGACTCCCTTTGAATCTGTGCAACCTCGTTCATCGTCAAACCGCTTGTTGTTGCTCCGTGAAGCGCAGCTGCTTCACCTGCTCCTCCTGTAATAGCGCCTGTTATCGCACCCCATTTGTAGCCTTCGCTTCCTGCAAGAGCTGCCGCTTTCAGTGATTCATCAAAATCCTGCGTTTCAATTCCGGTCATTACGCCTGCTGCTGTTCCGCCTATTACCGCCGAGGATAGTGCTGCAATAGCGCCTGATTTTGCGGAAGCAGCAAAAATCGCAGCGGCTGCGGGAGCGCCCGCTCCTTCGGTTGCAACCGTTAAAACAACGCAAACCAAAATAACGCCCGTACCGATAGCAACATTTAACAGAATTTTATCGTATGTATCATCATAAGGTGAAAACTCTTTGACGGTTGTTTTTCCGTCGTCGCCCAACGTAAAAATGTATTTTTTCCCTTGAAACTGCTGATCTAATTCGTCTAAAGTGTATCCGAAAAACACGTTTGATTTTGAGTTGTACGCGGATTCTTCCAAATACTCTTTAGAAACATATACCGCTTCTACATTCTCAACTACATATTTTGTGCTGTCAATATGATCTAACACTTCCGCGTAAACTGCGCTTTCCATATAGCCTAACAAGCGCGGGTCACTCAGCTTGTCAAAGCTTTTCACCGTTTCATCGGAACGCAATGACAAAGTATCGGAAGCCTCGGTTTTTTCATCTATAGTTGCAGCATCCGTTGTTGCCGCTGTTTCTGAGGATTGCTCCACAGATTCCGTTTCATTGTTTTTTGGGGTACATCCCTGTAAAACAGAAATAAGTATAAGCAAAGCAAGCAATATGGAAACAGATTTTTTAATCATCCTTTTCATGCTGCACCTCCTCCGGTTCTTCGTCTGAGGTTTTGTTTTCTTTTGTTAGATTCTTTTTCTTTTTTCGTTTTTTTGCAGCAACAATAATAACAATCAGCAAAACAACCACAAACGCCGCACAGCCGATTATTACCCATTTGAGATTATCGGTTATAAATGACATTATGGCAGAATCCTGTGTCGATTTCTTTGCTTGTTTATCAGTCGATTGCGCTGACGAAAGTCCGGTCGCCGGTTCAGTTAACGGTTCAATGGTTTTGTTGCTCGCCAAGGTTATAGAACCGTCCTTTCCAATCGTTGCTCCCTCTTCTATATACTTTTTAATATCCGATACGGTCAGCCCTGTAGCAACCACAGCCTTCAAAACATCATCAGTTCCAACATATATTTTCTTTGTTGTTAGTTGCCCTGTATATTTATTACTCGCCGTGATAGTATAAATACCTTCATCTGTATATTGCTCTCCGTCTTTTGCCGGACGGTTAAAGCGCACATCCTCCGCCAAACCGGTTGCGCCCTCGTTCATTACTTCCTTTTTAACATTGATATCCAGATAACGTGAATTGGCAAAATCGAGATAAAAACCATTTTCGGTAATAGAGGTATTTGTAAGTTCCCCTTTTGTTTTTACATCAAAGGGATATACCATACAATTGCCGTTGCGCACCGAAAACTTAAAGAAAATTCGATAGTTACTAAATTCGGGAATGACCTCTAAATCAAATATCTTTCGCGGAGTGCTCTTTATTTCATAGTCCAGCGCAACTTCATAGTCACCTTCTTCACAGAGCTCCACCTTTGTATCTGCATCTTTAGACAGCTTTGCAGCAAGATAATCCGTATAAACCAACGGTTTCTCTTTTGCGTTATTATATCCGGTTTTTTGGATTATTAATGCACCACGTTTAAAATCCGTCTTGGGAATGCTGAAATATTCATCAGCTCCGTTACTGTCTTCTGAAACAGTTAGATTTTCATCGTTGTTAAGCTTATTAATATCCTGCTGCAAATTAAACCACAGTTGTACCTTGTCGCCGACATTTTTAAGAAAAACAGGAACATCATCGTCTCCGTTTTGAACAGAAGAGTACCCGTCAACAAAGAATTCACCCATCTTCCAGTTGAAATGTACGTCACCTTCTTTGATTTTTTCTTCGCCGGAATATCCGTTATCCCATCCTGTTTTTACCGCTTCACCTAAATAGTATCTGTTTTTTGCCGTATCTTCTTTCGCTGATGCTACCAAGCAGGAACAAAACACGAGAAATACTGTCAATAATACTGACATTAACCGATGAACAACATTTGTTTTCATATTCATACCCCAATCCATAAAAATAATACTTATTATACCATTATTTTTATCAAACATCAATACTGAAACGCTGATTTTTTACGCACCTGCGTTTATTTGTTAAAAAACCGCGCTGCCGCAGGTTTTTGACCTGTGACAGCGCGTAATTTTTTTATATTATTTATTGCAAGCCGTGCTTATTCGGCGGGCTCCAAAGCAGAGAGCTGCTTGAGGTGAGCGTACTTCTGCTCGGCGTTCTTTTCAGCCTCGGCAAAGAGCTTCTCGGCTCTTTCGGGGAACGAACGTGTGAGAGCGTTGTAACGAACCTCGCCCATGATGAAGTCACGGTAGGAAGCTGTGGGAGCCTTGCTGTCAAGCTGGAAGGGATTCTTGCCCTGCTCAGCCAAACGCGGATCATAGCGGAAGTTGTTCCAGTAGCCCGCTTCAACAGCCTTCTTCTCTTCGAGCTGAGCAATGCCCATACCGCCCTTGATGCCGTGGTTGATGCAGGGAGCGTAGCAGATAATCAGCGAAGGACCGTTGTAGCTTTCAGCCTCGACCAACGCCTTGAGGACCTGGTTGTTGTCAGCGCCCATAGCTACCTGAGCGGTGTAAACATAGCCGTAGCTCATGGCGATAGCGGCAAGGTCTTTCTTCTTAACGCTCTTACCGGCAGCCGCGAACTGAGCAACGGAGCCGATAGGAGTAGCCTTGGAGGACTGTCCGCCGGTGTTGGAGTAAACCTCGGTGTCGAATACAAGGATGTTTACGTTCTCACCGGAAGCGATAACATGGTCAAGACCGCCGAAGCCGATATCATAAGCCCAGCCGTCGCCGCCGAAGATCCACATGGATTTCTTGGCAAGCTCGTCCTTGTCAACGAGGGTCTTTTTGGCAAGCTCGCCTACCTTCTCGTCGTCAACGACCTTTTCGAGCTCTGCGATAAGAGCGTCGGTCGCGGGACGTGAGGAGGTGGAGTCGGTGATTGTGTCAAGATAGTTTTGGCAAGCAGCCTTCAGCTCTTCGCTGTCGGCAGCTTCCTTGATGTCGGCAACGTAGCCCGCGAGTCTTGCGCGGATAGCGTTCTGACCGAGAGCCATACCGAGACCGAACTCGGCGTTGTCCTCGAACAGTGAGTTCTGCCATGCGGGTCCGAAGCCCTTCTTGTTGGTGGTGTAAGGTGTGGCAGGTGCGGATGCGCCCCAGATAGAGGAGCAGCCTGTCGCGTTTGCGATGAACATTCTGTCGCCGAACAGCTGGGTAACGAGCTTCGCGTAAGGAGTTTCGCCGCAGCCTGCGCAAGCGCCGGAGAATTCGAGCAGGGGCTGCTTGAACTGGCTGCCCTTAACGGTCGTGAACTTGAACTTCTCGGCAACAGCGGGCTTCTCGTCGATTGTGAGACCGTAATCAAACACAGCCTGCTTTGCTCTCTGAGAGTCGATGGGCTTCATAACGAGAGCCTTTTCGCCCTTCTTGCCCGGGCAAACCTGAGCGCAGGCGCCGCAGCCGGTGCAGTCGAGGGTGGAAACGGTCATTGCGAACTTGAGTTCCTTGAGTCCGATCATTGGGATAGCTGCGGTTCCCTCGGGAGCTGCGGCAACCTCTTCGTCGGTCATGGGAACGGGACGGATAACAGCGTGCGGACATACGATAGCGCAGCGGCAGCACTGGATACAATTCTGAGACTGCCACTCGGGAACGTCAACAGCGATGCCTCTCTTCTCGAATGCGGCTGAACCGTTGGGGCAGGTGCCGTCAACGTGATCGGAGAACGCGGAAACGGGAAGCTTGTTGCCCTTGTAAGCGTTAACGGGCTTGAGAATGCCGTTTACATACTCAACCAAAGCGCCTTCGCCGTCGATCTTGTCGGCTACTGCGTCGTCAACAGCGTTTGCCCACTCTGCGGGGATCTCAACTTTCTTAACATCCTCCATGCCTCTGTCGATGGCGGCATAGTTCATGTCAACGATAGCCTGACCCTTCTTCATGTAGGACTTCTTGGCAGCTTCCTTCATGTACTGCTTTGCTTCCTCGGCGGGAATGATGTCGGCGATCTTGAAGAACGCGGACTGCAAAACGGTGTTTACGCGGCCGCCCAGACCGATTTCCTTACCGATCTTAATTGCGTCGATCGTGTAGAAGTTGATCTTTCTCTCTGCGAGGATCTTCTTCATCTTGCCGGGCAGACGCTTGCCGAGCTCTTCAACGTCCCAAGCGCAGTTGAGCAGGAAGGAAGCGCCTTCCTTGAGATCCTCAACGATCTCATACTTGTCAACATAGGAGGGGTTGTGGCAGGCAACGAAGTCAGCCTTTGAGATGTAGTATGTGGATTTGATCGGAGTTTTACCGAAACGCAGGTGGGAAACGGTGAGGCCGCCCGACTTCTTGGAGTCGTAAGCGAAGTAGCCCTGCGCGTACATATCGGTGTGGTCGCCGATGATCTTGATGGAGTTTTTGTTAGCTCCGACGGTACCGTCAGCGCCGAGACCCCAGAACTTACAGCTGTGGGTGCCTGCGGGTGTTGTGTCGGGATTCTCAACAACGGGAAGCGACAGGTTGGTAACGTCGTCAACTATGCCGATAGTGAACTTTTTCTTGGGAGTTTCAGCCTCGGCGTTTCTGTAAACAGCGATGATATCGCCGGGTGTGGTGTCCTTGGAGCCGAGACCGTATCTGCCGGCGTAAACCTTAACGCCCGCAAACTTGGAGTCGTTGATAGCAGCAAGAACATCAAGATAGAGGGGCTCTCCGATTGAGCCGGGTTCTTTTGTTCTGTCAAGAACCGAAAGGGTCTTAACGGTGTCGGGCAGCTCGTCGATCATAAGCTCGCCGACAAACGGACGGTAAAGTCTTACCTTGAGCAGACCGACCTTTTCGCCGGCGGCGTTCAGGTAGTCAACAACCTCTTCCGCGCAGTCGCAAACGGAACCCATAGCAACGATAACGTGCTCCGCGTCGGCGGCGCCGTAGTAGTTGAAGGGCTTGTAGTTGGTGCCGATCTTCTCGTTGACCTTGTTCATGTATTCGATCACAACGCCGGGAACAGCGTCATAGTAAGAGTTACAGGCTTCTCTTGCCTGGAAGAAGATATCGTCGTTCTGAGCGGTACCGCGGGTAACGGGGTGCTCGGGGTTAAGTGAACGGCGGCGGAATTCTTCAACCGCGTCCCAATCGAGCATATCTGCTAAATCGGCGTAATCCCACTCTTCGATCTTCTGAACCTCGTGAGAGGTGCGGAATCCGTCAAAGAAATGCAGGAAGGGAACTCTGCCCTTGATCGCGGTGAGGTGAGCAACAGCGGCGAGGTCCATACATTCCTGGGGATTGTTGGAGCACAGCATAGCGTAACCTGTCTGACGGCAGGCGTATACGTCGGAGTGGTCGCCGAAGATCGAAAGTGCGTGGCTGGTAAGAGCGCGGGCGGAAACGTGGATCACGCTCGGCAGCAGCTCGCCGGCCATTTTGTACATATTGGGGATCATCAGCAAAAGACCCTGAGAAGCGGTGTAGGTGGTGGTGAGCGCACCTGCCGCGAGCGAGCCGTGAACCGCGCCGGAAGCGCCGCCCTCGGACTGCATCTCAGTGACCTGAACTTCTCTTCCAAACAGGTTCTTAAGACCCTTTGCCGAATACTGGTCGGTCAGGTCAGCCATAACGGAAGAAGGTGTGATGGGGTAGATAGCAGCAACGTCTGTAAACGCATAGGAAACATGAGCAACAGCGCTGTTACCGTCCATGGTTTTCATTTTTCTTGCCATTGGGAATCGTCCTCCTTTTAATATAAACGGCGCAGAATAAAGCATTGCCGTTTGATAATCTGATACATATTATATCACATTAGATTGTACCACTTTCGGCGCTGTTTGTAAAGTAGTTTTGTGTATTTTATCAAAAGAAAGCTTAATAACGCGATTATTCCGCGAACAGCCATGCCGTGATTTTGTGAACGTCGCCGTCCATGACAGTGAAGGTGCTCCTGAGCTCGCCGTCTATATCGGGCGAAATGCTCTGATGAATGTACACGCTGTCTATCCCGAAATCAGCCGCTCCGCCGATGTCTGAGAGATAATCGTTGCCGACCATGACCGACTCCTCCTTTTTCAGCCCGAAGCGGTCAAAGAGGATTTGGAAATAATGCGTATCGGGCTTTGAGCACTCCTCGTCCGAGCTGATGCATATACCGTCAAAATACGGCGTAAGCTTCAGCATATTCAGCTCGTTTTCGGTGAAGGTTCTCTGCGCGTTTGAAAGCAGGAAAATTTTTCCGCCGTTTGCTTTTATCGTGTCGAGCAGCTCCGTCACGCCGTCGTAAAGCTTTATGTATTTTGTTGAGAAGCAGCGGAACACTTCGCAGATTTCGAGTACAGTGGATTTTTTCGGCTTTACTCCCTTTTGGACAAAAAGAGCGCGGAACACCTTTTCGATTTTAATGTCGATAACGGTGTATTCGGGATGTCTGCGCCTGACCGCCGCCTTTTCCCTGTCAACCAAACGCCCGTACTCCCTGCCGAGCTCCTTGTAGGTGTAAGCCGCGCCGTAGTAGCCGTAGAGGATCGACATTTTTTTCCAAAGCTGCGCGCTCCACTCGTCGGTGTTGATGTCAACAAGGGTGCCGTAAAGGTCGAAAATGTAGTTTTGATATTTCATAAAATCACCGCTTTCGGGAAAAATTTTTTACGCATTTATTTTATCATTTCTTTTTGATAATTGCAATATATCTAAAAATATGCTACACTGATTTTGAGGTGATTTTTATGCAGAATAACACCAAAAAGCGTCGCGCTCTCGCGGCGGTCGAGGCGCTTAAAGCCGAATATCCCGACGCGAAATGCTCGCTTACATACGAAACTCCGCTCCAACTTCTGATAGCCACGCGGCTTTCCGCCCAGTGCACCGACGCGCGGGTAAATATTGTAACGCCGAAGCTTTTCGAGAGGTTCCCGACGGCGGACGATTTCGCCGCTGCGGAATATAAGGAGGTCGCGGAGTACATCAAAAGCTGCGGGCTGTTCAAAACGAAATCGCGGGATATCGTGGAGATGTGCAAAAAAATCCGCGACGATTTCGGCGGAAAGGTTCCCGACACTATTGAGGCTCTGACGACTCTCCCCGGCGTGGGACGAAAAACCGCCAATCTGATATGCGGCGACGTTTACGGCAAGCCCGCAGTCGTAGTAGACACGCACTGCATACGGATAACAAAAAAGCTCGGTCTGCACGATCTGACCGACCCTAAAAAAATCGAAACGGAGCTGAAAAAGCTCCTGCCTCCCGACGAGAGCAACGACTTCTGTCACCGTCTGGTGCTGCACGGCAGAGCCGTGTGCACGGCGCGCTCCCCGAAATGCGCCGAATGCTGCATGAACACCTTTTGCAAAACAGGCTTGAAGGAGCTGAAAAAATGAGTATAAAGCTTATAGCCCTTGACCTTGACGGCACGGCGCTGCGCTCCGACAACACGCTGTCGCACACGGTTGCCTCCGCAATAGAGTCCGCCGCCTCGCGCGGGATAGAGATTGTAGCCGCAAGCGGCAGACCCTTTCATTCAATGCCGAAAAGCTTTTTGGAATTAAAGGGCGTTAATTACATAATATCCTCTAACGGCGCGGCTATCCTCGACAGAAGCGGCAAAAGAATAAACCGGACACTTATGGCAGAGCAGGAGGTCATCAAGCTGCTGCGCCTTACCGAAGACTGCGACCTTATCTGGGAAGCGTTTCTTGAGGGCGCGACCTTCACCGATATCCGCTATCTGCGCGACCCGATGAAATACGGCTGCACGCCCGCCTATGTCAGCTATGTTCAGGGCTCGCGCGGCGGGCTTAACGATATGCGCGGCTATATATATGAAAACCGCCGCAGGCTCGACAGCGTTGAATATGTCTGCACCGACAAAAGCCTCAGAGAGAAAGTCCGCGCAAGGCTTGAAGCGAACCTGACCGAAAGCTATATCACCTCGTCGTCGGCAAATTTTGTCGAGCTTATGCACAGGGACGCCACAAAAAGCAACGCCGTAAAATGGCTGTGCAAAATGCTCGGGATATCCCAAGGCGAAACCGCCGCCTGCGGCAACGCCGACAACGACGCGGACATGATAGCCTGCGCAGGGCTTAAAGCCGCTGTCGCAAACGCGAGCGAAAACTGCAAAAACGCCGCCGATATCATTCTTCCCTCGAACGACAGCGACGGCGTGGCAGAATTATTAAAAACAGCGCTTGCGGTTTAATTCACGGCTGCTTTCGGCCGCTTTTTTCGCCAGACGTTATATCGCGATTAAACCTCTGTTTTAAAGGAGCGGCTTGCGGCGCGAAAAATCAATAAAGAAGTCGCGAACCTCATCCTCCTTTTTCGCTATTTCATCGGCAAAGCAAAGCAACGGGAGCACCGAGCTTTCCTGACGGAACAAATAAGTGTTTATCTCGCCGCCGGCGGTGTCGATAGGCGTCCGCGTGGCGAGTCTGTTCTTGCAGAGCGTTTCCATGCAGCGGTCAACCTCTTTGCATTCTATCCCCGTGTTCTT
This sequence comes from uncultured Ruminococcus sp., assembly GCA_902777275.1. Lineage (GTDB taxonomy): Bacteria > Bacillota > Clostridia > Oscillospirales > Acutalibacteraceae > Ruminococcoides. Next base: position 94,587 of record CACYTI010000003.1, read on the forward strand.
GCTGATAAGCGAGGTATCGAGCGGTGTGTTGTTGCGCGAATACATATAAAAAATGATACGCAGCATTCTTTTGTCCGCAAAAACCGAAAAGACGCTGCGAAGCGTTTCCGGGTCGGCTATCTGCGATCTTATACCGCTTTCCGGCTCTTCCATAATGAAAAAATAGTGCATATCACGCGAGAGCCGCATCGTTGTCATGCCGCTGTCAAGCATTATCTTGCTGAAGTAGTCGTATTCGTCATCGGCGATTTCGCTGTAATCCAAAAATTTACTTAAAACCTTGTCTAAAAAATCCGCGTCGTGTATAAGACCGATTTCAATCGCCCAGCACAGCTCATAGGCGTAGCGAAACGCCTTCTCGCTCGGCATTCGGCACAGCTGCCGCGCCAGCGACATCGTGACGCTCTGTTCCTCGCGCCCGAAAAGCGCGTCGATGCTAACGCCCAAAGCCTCCGAAAGGCATGGAAGCATCTCAGCGTCGGGCGTACCGCCGCGCTCCCACTTTGATACAGCCTGCGTGGTGACGTTCAAAAGCTGTCCGAGCTGCTCCTGAGTCAACTGCTTTTCCATGCGGTACTTTTTTATTTGTTTTCCGATCTCACTCATACATCAACCCTCCGTTGATTTTTTAATTATATTTTAGCAGTATCCAAGCGTGGTTTCAAGAGGAAATATTAAAATATACAGCAATTAAAAAGCCGGCACAGCCCCAAAAGGCGCGTCGGCTTTTTGTCTGTTAAGGGAATTGTCAGAGGTTCCCTTAAATCATATTTCGGATTCGGAATCTTCATCAAGCATTTTGTCTATGTCAGCCATATACTTGTCATAGTCAAAATCATCGTCGTTCATCGTGCTTGAAGGCTCTTCGTCATAGTCAACGTCGTAGCGCTCGGCAATATGCTCTTCGCCCTCCGCTTCGCTCTCCATGCGCTTTCTTTCGCGTTCGTCGCGGCGCTTTGCGCGCAGCATAAGCTTCTCCTGCTCCGCCTGATCCTGCTTCTCCTTTTTGCGTCTGTCGTCACCGAAAGCAAGGTCTCCCAAAAACTGTCCGAAGATTCCCGCCACAAGATACACAAACAGCAGGATAAGGTTTGTGGCGCGGAAGCCTCCGCTGTATATCATGGTAAACAAAAACGCTATCGGAGCCATTAGAGTAAACAGGAAGTCGATTCCGTGTTTTGCGCAGTAAGCAGCCGAGGTGACAACCGCCGTTGTAAGCAAAATAAAATAAAACGCCACGGGAGAGTATTTTGCCAGCGGTGTTCCGGGCAGGAACAACAACGGAACCAGCAAAAATACAGCAAAAATAATAATGGCGTAGGGAAGATATCTTTTAATAATTCCGTTCATATATACCTCCGTGATCCATAGATTTCCATTCTTTGCTTATTATACTATTTTCGGCGGGAAAAATCAAGACTTTTTAGCAACGTAACAACAGTAAACCGATTCTGGAATCAAAATGTAACAATAATTAAAAAATGTAACCTTATACAGGTATGCGGTTTTTTCAGCAAAAGCAGCGGCGGCAAACGCAGAAATCACCCTGCTTGAAGCTGCGGGCAAAAACATTTTGTAAATAATTTTTTATTTTATTTGGAATAATATTCAAAAATCCTTTGCGTTTTATGAAAATATGTGTTATAATCGTTTTACTTATGTATACGTTTTCGGGAAGCGCGGCTCTGAGCCGTTCCCGTGAACCTCACCTCTTCAAAATCCAATCAGGCAAAGGATAGTTTTTTATGAGAGTATTTGTGACAGGCGTAGGCGGTCAGCTCGGACATGACGTTGTCAACGAGCTTGAAAAGCGGGGACACGAGTGCTTCGGCTCGGACATTACCGACAGACAGGACGACAACTACATCAGGCTGGACATCACCGATAAAGCCGCTGTTGACGCCGCTTTAAATGAAATCAGACCCGACGCCGTTATCCACTGCGCCGCATGGACTGCGGTCGACGCCGCCGAGGACGAAGAAAACACCGAAAAGGTTTTCGCGGTCAACGCCGGGGGAACAAAAAACATAGCCGAGAGCTGCAAAGCGCTCGACTGCAAAATGATTTATTTAAGCACCGACTACGTGTTCGGCGGAGACGGCACAGAGCCATGGAAGGCTGACTGCCGCGACTTTGCCCCGCTCAATGTTTACGGACAAAGCAAGCTTGACGGCGAGACAGCCGTGTCGGGTACGCTTGAAAAGTATTTCATTGTAAGAATAGCGTGGGTTTTCGGCATAAACGGTAAGAATTTTATCAAGACCATGATAAACGTCGGGAAAAAGTACGGCACCGTAAGAGTGGTCAACGACCAAATAGGCACCCCAACCTATACTTATGATTTGGCGCGGTTGTTGGTCGACATGGCGGAATCGGATAAATACGGCTATTATCACGCCACGAACGAGGGCGGCTTCATAAGCTGGTATGACTTTTGCGTTGAAATATACGATCAATACGGCTTGGCGACCAAGGTAGTCCCCGTTACAACCGCCGAATACGGCTTGAGCAAGGCTAAAAGACCGTTCAACAGCCGTTTGGACAAGAGCAAATTGACAAAATCAGGCTTCGCGCCGCTTCCCGACTGGAAGGACGCCTTAAAGCGTTATTTAAAGGAGTTAGAAAATGAGCAATTTTAAGTTTACCAAAACAAAAATAGACGGCGTTATCATCTTGGAGCAAAAGGTATTCGGCGACAGCCGCGGTTACTTCATGGAAACATACGAAAAGCGCAAGTTTGCCGAGGGCGGAATAACCGCCGAGTTTGTTCAGGACAATCAGTCCATGTCAACAAAGGTCGTGCTCAGGGGTCTGCATTTTCAAAAGACTCACCCGCAGGCAAAGCTTGTCCGCGTTATAAAGGGCGCGGTTTACGACGTTGCGGTCGACTTGAGAAAGGACAGCCCGACCTACGGCGAATATGTGGGAGCTGTGCTCTCCGATGAAAACAAAAAGCAGTTTTATATTCCCAAGGGCTTTGCTCACGGTTTTCTGGTTCTTTCCGATGTTGCCGAATTTGTTTACAAGTGCGACGATTTTTACTATCCCTCGGACGAGGGCGGCATGATGTGGAACGACCCCGAAATAGGCATTGAGTGGCCGCTCGACGGAATTGAAGAAATAAAGCTTTCGGAAAAGGATAAGAAAAATCCCGGGCTGCACAGCCTTTCGTTTTGATCGGGCGATAATCATCAGTCAAGCTTTTTAAGCATCTCTTGTTTAGACAATAATATAATTAAAGCCCCGAAAGCATAGACGCAAAAAGCGCGTCAGCTTTTGGTGCTTTAGGAATATTATCCAATATGAACCTTTTGGTGAACCGACGTTTATTTCCCGTCCCTATTGTCGATAGAAACACAAACGTTTTGTTCAACGCCCAAGGACAGCCGCAAGGGCTGTCCCTACGCGCACAAGGTAAAATTCATAGTAAACATCACCTTGACATCGTATGGGCGACCACATTGCGTCGCCCTTGCACCGTCGTATATTTACCGTCCGGTCGGCTGAGGCAGCTTGAAGCTGCACCCGGTCTGCGCTCCTTAACGTCGATTTATTCATAGGTTTTGCGCACCATTCCGGTGCTTTTCTATTTCATCTTCTTAATCGTTTATTACAATTTTTCTTGCGTTTGTCGTGAATTTTTATAATATTCTATTGACTGTTTAGAGCCGAATATGATATAATTATCAAAAAGCATGGTGCAACATTCCGTTGGCATTGATTACACAATCTGATGTAATTGCGTATGAGAGCACTGTGCGTTTTTTTATTATCAGCAGGAAGGGTAAATATTCAAACTGCTTACAGGAGGTATCCTACATTATAAAAAGTTATGCCCGCATCGAATTGATCATAACAGAGTTTGACTCGGAAGATGTTATCACCACCTCCGGTCCCGGCGGCGGCTCCGGCGGTTCGGACAGTTCGGGCAGCTCCGGCGGTTCGGGATTCAATTTGTCATATGAAGAATATGAGGGCGGATTGATCGGCTGATTTCCGAACCGAATCACGTTTGAACGGAGGCATTTTTATGAAAACAAAACTTACAAGGTTCATAGGAGTTTTTCTTGCCGCGCTATTGCTCGCGGGCGTATTTACGGCGGCGCCTCTCAGCGCTTCCGCCGAGGAAGCGGACCCTTATATTGTAATGGGAGCCTGCGGAGACGACGCGGAGTGGTTCCTGTTTGAGGACGGCTCCATAGCGATTTTCGGCACCGGATCGATCAACTCCTATCTGCCCGGAGAAAACGGCGCGCCCGCCTCTCCGTGGTACTCGGGCTCATATCAGGACGCGGCGCTGTTTTTGGGAAGCAAAATAGCCGTTGAGGGCGGCATTACCGAAGTCGGCGACTACGCCTTTTATCTGTCGGATTTGGATATGTCAAAATACAAAAATCAGGTAAAGAACATCGACCTCACCTACTCGCTGACCTCAATAGGAAGGTATGCTTTTTATAACCAGATGGGCATTCAGGAAATCACGATCCCCGCAGGCGTTACACATATCGGCGCGAACGCCTTCGGCGGCTGCTCTAACCTCAGAACCATCCGTTATTACGGCGAACCCGCCAAGCTTGTTTGGGACAGCGACGGTCAGGACGAGTTCCCGAGGGGTATCACGGTCAAGATACTCACCGAATACGCAAGTCATATCAGCGAATACAGTGAGCTTGCCGCGCACAAAAACATCACCTTTGTCGCGGATCTTGAATTTGTCGGCGACACGCCCGACGACAACATCGAGCGCAACATAAAGGGCTACATCGGCTCGGCAAACACAAACGTTTTGGGCGGAGCGGCTCCGTTTGTGGTCGTCGGCACCTTCGACGGCAAAAAGAAATCCGTCACCTACGGCAGCAACGGCTTTGCCTGCTGCGTGAAGATCGGCTCTGATTACTATCTGCTCACAAACAACGAAACGGGCAACCTTTACAAGGCGACCGTTAACAGCCTCACGGGGCAGGTGCGCAGCGTCAGCACAACGCCGCACAGCAGCCTAAAGCTTAAAATCAGCTACGAATATGTCGGCGTAAATACCGTTAAGGTGATTTACACCCTGACGAACAACGGCGCGCCCGTGTCGAACGTGCAGCTCGGCGGATCGGGCGACATCAAGATCGGCGCAGACGACAAGGCTGCCATTCATCCTATTGAGGAAGGCAGCAGACAGGTCGGCTTCTATATGCGTTCGGGCAAGGACTACGACAAGGCGGGCGACAGCTACGCCACACTCGGCTTCAAAGCGGTCGGCGTCACCAAATCGGGCGGGACCGAAACCTATCCCGACGCCCATTTCTTCTACGGAGCGGTAGCCGCAAACAAAACCTCTGCCGATTCCGGCACTTACAGGCACATTTTGATTCCCGAACGCATTTTCTCAATGAACACCGGCTCGGTCGAATCGGGTCCGTTCGGCGACGGCACAGAGCAGGATTCGGGTATGTCCTTCTACTGGGACGCGCAGGACTTCGCTAACGGTGACTCTCAGCAATACGCCGTTCTGTTCAGCGTTTACGGCACCGAGGACAACGATACAGGCGAAGCAATGAACGAGGAAATGATCGCCGCGTACCACTTGGTAACCTGGACAAACTACGACGATTCCGTGCTTTTGCAGCAGTATGTTAAAGAAACAGACGTTCCTCAATACACGGGTCTTACTCCCGTAAGACCGCTCGACTCCGACTACAGCTACACCTTCAGCGGCTGGAGCCCCGAACCCTCACCCCCGACGCAGGACACCGTATACAAGGCGCAGTTCAACGCCGAGGAGCGGCTCTTCAAGGGACACACCCTGACGCTCAACGGAAGCATAGGAGTCAACTACTACCTCAACCCCAACCTCATCGGCGTCGGCGACACCGTTAAATTCGACTGGTTCACCAAGCATTCGGAAGCCAAGATAAAATCAACCGACCTTGTGACGATAAGCGTCGGCGGAGCGGCCAAGACCTTCTACAAAATAACCTGCAACGTCGCGGCGGCAGAAATGGCTTACAACATTCACGCGACAGCGTACATAAACAACACGGAGTACACAAAAGAAACCGATGATTACAGCGTGCGGCAGTACGGCGAGGTTATTTTGGACGAGAACTCCGATTTCAGCGTCAGCTACAGAGCCGCCGACGCAAACAAATACGCGCGGCTTGTAACACTGGCAAAGGAAATGCTCAACTACGGCGCAAAGGCTCAGGTGAGGTTTGACAGGATCCCCGACAACCCCGCCAACATCAACGTGACGGGCTACGTAATGGAAACCGTGACAGGCGATAACATCACCGCTCAAAAGAGCGATATGCGCAGCGGCGTTAGCGCCTTTGGCTTGGATTACAAGGGAACAACCGTAACATTCCTTACGGATACAACGATGAGGCACTTTTATCAGGTGCTTGACAGCACAAATCTCAGCACGGTAAAAGCTGCAGCTGAGGCGTCCGGTTTTGTGTACGGCGAAAGGGATGGGCTGATTTTCTTTGAAAAGAGCAATATTCCCGCAGCCGACCTCGACAAGGTATACAGCCTAAGCCTCGGCAGCGGAAGCTCATATGACTTTACGGTTCTCGACTACTCAAAACTCGTACTTGAAAGCAACTGGTCACAGGCAGACAAGGATCTCGCGGCGGCAACTTATTTATACAACAGAGCCGCAAACGCGTTCTTCGTATAATTTTAACAGGAGGAGTTGTTATTATGAAAAAATTATTGATTGTAGTTTCATGCTTGATCACAGCGACATTGTTCGTGCTTCCCTCGGGTGCCGCAGCGAGCAACAGCAAATACCTTAAGGGTGACTCCGACGGCAACGGCATAGTTGACATTAAGGACGTTACGCTCATTCAGCGCGTTATCTCCGAATACATTTTCGATACAGACGGCTCGATAACGATGCGCGGCGACGTAACCGGCAACGGACTCACCGTGGACGACGCGACCGAAATCCAAAGATACCTCTCCGAATTTGAAAACATCTACAACGTAGGTGCGGAGATCGAAATTCCTCAGCCTTCAATTGATTTCACTCTGGACGAATACGAGCTGCCGTTTATCCCCAACTAAACAACACCTATTGAAACACAGCCCGAGCCTGTTTTTACGAACCGGCTCGGGCTTGTTATATAGCGTTTATGCGGATTTTCCGACTCTGCGGCTCGGGTCAGAGACCGCAGCATAGAGTTGTTTTGCGCCTTATTCGGAATAAAACGGGTGATTTGAGGCGACTTTTTGATTATTTTTTATCAATCAGTTACAAATATTTAAATAATTTTTGTGTAAAAACACTTGAAAAATCTTTTTGATTGTGCTATATTTGTCGTGTGGAATTATTATTTTTTTAAAGGAGGATCATCTATGAATCAAAGTTCCATAAAAAAATATGTAGCTGAATTCATCGGAACACTCGTTCTGGTATTATTCGGCTGCGGCACGGCAATGCTGCTCGGTCCCGGACGCTCCACGGGCGCATATTTAATGACTGCTCTCGCGTTCGGTTTGTCGATCGTCGCAATGGCGTACAGCGTCGGCAACATCTCCGGCTGTCACGTTAACCCCGCTGTTTCGCTGGGCGTATTTCTCTCAGGCGGCATGAACCTTGCTGATTTCATCGGCTATGTTATCGCTCAGTTCGCAGGCGCTCTTGCAGGCTCCGCTCTGTTGGCGGCTATCTTCGGTATGGGCGGTCTGACTGACTTCACAGGCACAGTTGAAGAAACAGGCAAAATCAGCCTTAACGGTTTCGGCGCAAACGGCATGGCAGGCGTAGGCGGCAACCACTTCGCGGGATTCGTTGTTGAGATCATTCTCACCTGCGTGTTCGTATTCGTCATTCTCGGCGTAACCTCCAAGAAGGCTAAGCACGGCTCCTTCGGCGGTCTTGTTATCGGTCTGAGCCTCACCCTTATCCACATCTTCGGAATCGGTCTCACCGGCACCTCCGTAAACCCCGCCCGCAGCTTCGGTCCCGCTTTCTGCGCTATGCTCGGCGGCAACTTCGATCCCATGCTGTGCCTGTGGGCGTTCATTCTCGGTCCCGCAGTCGGCGCGGCTATTGCGGCTATCGGATATAAGTTCCTCGAAAACGACAACAACGCTCCCAAAACCGTATAAGCTTTGAATCAAACAAGCTCAGCGCTTTTGACGTCATCACGGCGTCAAAAGCGCTGATTTAATTTGCATGGCGTCAGTTAAATGCCGTCCTGCAAGGGAGCCCGCGAGGGACTCCCCTGCGGAATATCCGAGCCTGCGGCAGCATCTCACAGCTTCTCTTTGATAAGCTTTGTGAGATACTTGATAAAGTTGTCGCCCGCTATGCCGTTTTGGTCGTAGCCGCCTTTTTTGAGCACCTGATTAACGGCTATCAGCGTGCCGTCTCCGAAGGTGCCGTTTTCATCCATGCCCTGGTTTGTAATACCGAGCCTGCGCGCAAGCAGCAATAATTCCTTGAGCGCTAACACTCCCGTTCCCTTGTCCTTATAGCCGTAGCCCGTGCTGTCTAAAACCTTGTCAGATTTCTTCCAGCCGTTGTAGCCGCCGTTCTTGATTATGGTCGGGTAGTCCTTGTAGCACTTATCCTGATCCACCACGCCCACTCCGGGGATCGTCGGGCTGTCGAGATAATTTGTTTCTCCGCCGTACTGCCACATTCCCATGTTGCTTCCGTCATACTGCGGGACCTTCCACCACTGCGCGAACCAGAGGTCGCAGCTGTTGAGCACCTCGGAGGAAATATAGTTGTTGATCTCCTCCAAGCCGGTGTAGATCATCGGGTAATAACCCGCCGCGCGGACTTCGTTAACGAAAATCTTGCAGACGTTGTTGACGTTATCAAAGTTCCACGCTCCGCGTTGCGCCTTATAACCGTCGTCCTCCATGTCTATCGCTACGGGAAGGGTAGGACGCTTTCCTTTGAGAAGACGCAGAACGTGCCGAACCTCGCTTTTGGCGTCCTCGGTGCAGAGCGCGTAGGAATAAAGGTATGCTCCCCAGGGAACGCCCGCCGCCTCGCATTTTCTCACGTTGTTCTCAAACTGTGTGTCGTCCTGATTCTGATAATCGCTGCCGTAGCCGCAGCGAAGCATCGCGAAGTCGTAACCCGCGTTTTTGATTTTTTCTATATCGACATTTCCGTTAAGCGATGAAAGGTCTACGCCTTTTTTGCCTGTTAAGCTCATTTTTCCTCTCCCTTGTTTTCCGTATTGTTTTAACTTCCTGTACTACATTCTATGAAGGTGCCGATATTCGGTGAATAAAACCCTTCACTTTACCCTAAAAAACAGAAAAAGTTGCATACAACCGTGCAACTTTTGAAAAAATTCTTTTAATTTTTCTTTTTTACTGCTATAATAAGGGCAGGAGATGATTTTATGAACACAAATCTTTACGAACAGGCAAAGCAAGCCGCCGGGGAACTGATTGAAGCGGCGGGCTTGAAAAAGGGAGATATCATGGTTGTGGGCTGCTCGTCGAGCGAGGTCGCGGGCGGCGTGATAGGTCACAACTCGAGCCTTGAAACCGCCGAACAGGTTTTCGGAGGGATTTATGAGGCGGCTCAGGCAAAGGGAGTGTATATAGCCGCGCAGTGCTGCGAGCACCTTAACCGCGCGATCTGCGTTGAGCGCAAGGCTGTTCCGAACGCCGAGACGGTTTGGGTAGTGCCTCAGCCTAAGGCGGGCGGTTCCTTTGCGACAACCGCTTACCGCACCTTCAAAGACCCCGTTATGCTGGAGGAGATTAAAGCCGACGCGGGGCTTGACATCGGCGGAACTCTTATCGGAATGCACCTTAAAAGAGTAGCCGTGCCCGTAAGACTCGGCATTGACCACATCGGCAGCGCCATACTTTTAGCGGCTAAAACCCGTCCGAAATACATCGGCGGCGAGAGAGCAAAGTACGAATAACGAATAAGCCATTCAACCCCCGCGTCCGTCCGGCATATCGTTGTGTCCGGCAAACGCGGGGGTATTGTTTATTTCAGGAGCCGGCAAGCGATTTACGCCTGACAACGCGAGTTATATTTCAAAATCAATCAGCGTTCCCTGTTTGGGGCATCCGGCGCTTTGTCATCTGCAAGAATTACCCGCCACGCTTCCGCTAATTTTTCGAGCGTCCACGCCGCGTTCGCGGGGCTTGTTGACGGGAGCTTTACCGCTTTTATCCCGTATTTTGGATAGAAGTATTTTTGATACAGCCTGTGCGAGGTCGCCCCGTTGCAGAAAATTCTGTTCACGCGGCTGTTGTTCAGTATAATCCCAAGGTCATTCGGGACGACGTCGCGTATCGAGCTGTCGGACGAGCCTGTAACCGTGCAGGCTCCTATCGTGTCCCACAGCGCAAGGTCGTGGGACAGCACCAGCTTCTTTTTATCCCCGATCGTCACGGGCGTTTCCTCGCCGAAAAGCCGCGCCAAAAGCCGCCAGAAGCGGTTCTGCGGATGTCCGTAAAAAAACATTGCCTCGCGTGATTTGACTGAGGGAAAGCTGCCTAAAATCAGCACGGTCGAGTTCTCATTAAAAAGCGGTGGGATAGGGTGTTCAAGTCTTAGAGTTTCAGCCACGGCTGTTCTCCCTGACAAGTGCGCGTATGTGCGCGAAGGTACGCTCCTCGCCCTCGTCGCGCAGCATTTCAAGCAGGCTGTTCAGCAGCTCCTCGGTTTTTTCGTGCATTCGGTGCTTTCCCTTTATGCGCAGAAAATAGGTGTAGGGATCTGTGTCGGAATAGCTGTCGCCGTTGTAGGTTTTGCTGGCAGCTACCCTGTCGCAGAACATCTCTACCACATAGCGCAGCGGCATTTCAACCGGCTCGGGACGCCTTGTTTTTGGGTTGTAGTCGTTCCAGTATTCGTAGTGATGACGGTTCCTGCCCTTGTGGTGCAGCCACGCGCGCGAGCATCCGTAGACCTCGCGTTCCTTTTCGTTGGGACTTCGGGTGCCCTGATAAAACTTAGCGCCCGGAATAAACTCGGTCGGGCTGTATTTTGACAAGTCGTGGCGGAGCCCCTGCCACAGGATACCCGCTCTTGCACAGTGCGCTATCACCTTATGCCTGTGCCGTGTTATTGTTCGGAAATGTTTGATCGGATGAGCCATATTTTACCACCTTTTTACAGTATAACACAGCTTTTTTTATTATTCAAGTTTTTCACGTAAAGCGCAAAATCAGCTTAAAAATCAGCAAAATTTCTCTTGTGGAATTTACATAAAAGCACATTGCATAATTTGGAAAATTCTCCGATTTTGAAACTTCCTCTTGAACTTTTACTTCAAAAAGATTAATATGAAATTATGATTTCTGCGGTATTTTTACCGCACTCCTGCGCGAACCGCATTTTCCGAATGTTCAAATATGAAAGAAGGTTGATCAATGAGCACAGAATTATTCAAGCTGTTTATGGCTGCCGGGGACGCGGAAGCCGTTTCGGCTTATCTGCGCGGTTCCTCCTTTGACGAGCTCATTGAACTCGACAGAAACAGGCGGATGTTCAAAAGCATTGTCCACACACCGAAAAAATACTCCCTTCCGCTTTCGGAGATCACCTACAGCGAGCTGCTCGGCAGCGTGTCGGAGATCCTGCTGCACCCCGAGGACAGAAAAGCTTTCGTTGATTTTCTATCACCCGATACGCTCGCATGGCGTTTGGACGAATCGGAATTTCCCGGGCTGATTTGCGGACAGTTCAGATTCAGTCTGCTGACGGGCGGTTGGTGTTGGACAGAGCTTGCGGTGACGGCAGGCAAACAATTCGGACTGAGCGAGGGCTTGTGCCGCATTTACATATTTGACATCAACAACCAAAAAGCGCGCGAGCTGGGGCAACGCCCCGTACACTCCGCAGCGGCGGACAGCCACAATGAGATAACGGGACTGCTGCGCCGCAGGGCGTTCACCCGCATGGCAGAAAGTATTCTCCGTGAAAGCACGGAAAAGCTGTGCGTTATCTCGGTCGATATCGAAAACTTCAAGCTGTTCAACGAGTGGTACGGTCACGACTCGGGCGATCTGCTTATGGTGCAGATAGGCGCCAAGCTCCGCGAGGCGTGCGAGGCCTCGGGAGGAATAGCGGGTTATTTCGGACAGGATGACTTCTGCCTGCTTATGCCCTATGACCCCACGCAGATAAAACGGCTCTATGACGTTATATCGGAGCTGATATTATCATACGGCAGCGCCACGGGCTTCATGCCTGCTTTCGGAGTGTGCATAACAGATGACAGCATTATGATCCGCGATGCGCTCGACAAGGCATTCATCGCAGTCAGATACGCCAAGAAAAGCTATCACAGCCGGATCAAGCTGTTTGACGAGGGTATGTACAGCCGTACCCAAGAGGAATATCATGTGCTTTCGGACTTTTTTTATGCTATGAAAAGGAACGAGGTCGTGTTCTATTTACAGCCCCAGTGCCGCGCCTCCACGGGCAGAATAGTGGGCGCCGAGGCTTTGGCGCGCTGGATAAAGCCCGACGGTACCGTTGTGCCGCCCGACGTGTTTATTCCCGTTCTGGAAAAGCACGGGCTTATAACCGACCTTGATCTGTATATTTGGGAAGAGGTTTGCAAGTGGCAGAGGCGCTGGATAGACAGCGGCAACACTCCTCTGCCCGTTTCGGTAAACGTTTCGGCAATTGATATAATAAATACCGATTTGACAAAGGTATTCAGCGACCTCATAACGCGCTACCGGCTTCCTCAGCGGCTCCTTAAAATAGAGATAACCGAGTCGGCGTACACCTCGAACGCTTCATTGGTGAAGGATGCCGTCCACGGTCTGAGAGCTCAGGGCTTTACGGTGCTCATGGATGACTTCGGCAGCGGCTACTCTTCACTCAATATGCTGAAAAGCATAAGCGTTGACGTTATAAAGCTTGACGCGCAGTTTTTGCATATGGACGAGTCAAACGAGGAAAAGAGTATTCAAATTTTGGAATCCATAACGACCATGACCCAAACGATCGGCATACCCGTTATTGTCGAGGGTGTGGAAAGCGAGTCGCAGACCAAATTTTTGCAGGATATAGGCTGCCGCTACATTCAGGGCTATTACTTCTACCGCCCCATGCCGACCGAAAGCTACGAACAGCTTATCGTTCAGAGCGACAAAATCGACACCTCGGGCATTTCGTTTAAAGCCAACCGCCAGTTCCGGCTAAGAGAGCTTCTTGACAACAGCGTGTACAGCGACAATATGCTGAACAATATTCTGGGACCGTGCGCGTTCTACACCTGGTACGGCGAGAATGTCGATATCGTGCGGTTCAACGAACAGTTTTACGAGGCGGTCGGCGTTCCCGATTTTCACGACAGACTTGTTAAGATCCAACGCTTCATGCCGCCCGCCGACCACACACGGCTGCTGAGGCTGCTAAACATTGCGGAAAAAGACCGTCTTAACGGGGCGAGCGATGTGCTGCATTTTTATAAAACCGGCTGCACGCTGACCGATTTCTTCATGCGGTTCTTCTATCTGCGCACCGAGAACGGCAAAAAGCTTTTCTACGGCGCTGTGCAGGATATAACCAAGCTGAACACGCTTGAAAGGCAAATGCGTCTGCTGTCGCGCATTTCCTCCGACACGGTGATTTTTATGCGCCGCAAGCCCGACGACAATCTGGAGTTTTCGGTTCTGTTCAACGGGCTGGAAAGGCTGACCGGAATGAGCCGGGAAGCCCTTGAATACAATCTGAACAGCGGAAGATTTTTCACACCCGAAAGCGCTGATAATACCACTGAAACCAACAGGCGGATCTTACACTGTATCTGGGAATCAAAATCCTTTACCGCTGATGTGGAGCTGAAAACAAAGCGCGGCGAACCGCTCTCGGTGACGCTGTACGCCGATTATGTCCGCGACCGCACCGGTACGCTCGACTATATACTGACGCTGCGCAACCCGGGGAATACTGCGCTTTTTAATGATTGACCGTTGCCAAATCAGTCCATATATAAATTACAGGTAAATTTCAAGCTCTGCGTTTTGTGAGTTTCGCAGAGCTTATTTTTTTAGGGAATCGTTAGAGGTTCCCTTTTCTTTGTTGTATTCCCTGTTATTTTTCTCTGTGGATCCTGAACTCCACTGAGCGGCGGAGGTAATCAAGGTACGCTTCGTCGCGGCACATCGCTTTGCCGGGAGCGTCTGAAAGCTTCGCTACGGGTCTGCCGTTGACGTACTGCAGCTTGATAACGATGTTGAGCGCCTTTTCGCAGGTGTCGTTTGAGCAGAAGGTGCCTATGCCGAAGCTGACCTTTGTTCTGTCCTTGAAATAATCGTAAAGCGCCTGCGCGCGGTCAAAGTCGAGGCTGTCGGAAAACAGCAGCAGCTTTGTTTTCGGGTCTACCCCATAGCTCTCGTAGTGCTTTATCATCTTTTCGCCCCACTCGTAAGGGTCGGCGCTGTCGTGGCGCACTCCGCTGTAGTTGTTTACCATGGCGCGGTTGAAATCCATTAAAAACAAGTCGGTGGTTATGGTGTCGGTCAGGGCTGTTCCGTTGTCGCCCTGATACTCGTCATACCAGTCGCGCATGGCGTAGTAGTTTGTGTAGGCAAGCGGTATCTCGTCGATCCCCTGATACATCTGCACATACTCGTGAGCGTAGGTGCCTATCGGCGTCAGATCGTATTTCTTCGCGAGGTACACGTTCGAGGTGCCGACGCACTTGTCGGTTTCAAAGGCGAGCCTGCGGACAACAACGTCCTCCCATTCGCGGGAAAGCCTTCTGCGGCAGCCGAACTCGGCAAATTTAAATGTATAGGTCCCGTCATTGAGAGCCTTTATTTTTTGGTCCAACTTTTCTTCGGCTGATTTGCGGAGGGTTTCGTAGTCGTAGCTCATGCGGAAATAAACCTCGTTGACGATCTCAAGCAGGAAAATCTCAAACTGCATGGCGGAGAACAGAGGCCCGTCCACCACTATGCTCAGCTCGCCCTTATCGCTGCGGCTCACGGTAACGTAGTCGCGCACGGGTCTCCACAGGCGCAAAAACTCAACATAATCGTTTTTAATAAATCTGATCGAGCGCAGATAGTTCAGCTCGTCCTTTGTAAAGCGCAGAGTGCAGAGGTGGTCTATCTGGGCGTTGATTTCTTCTGCCATTTCTTCGGTGAATACGACGTTGCTGCTGCGGCACTTGAAATAATACTGTCCGCAGAGATCGGTGTGCTTGTGAAAAATAACCTGATCCATATTGAATTTGTACAGATCGGTGTCAAGCAGAGAAACAACTATCGGCTGCAATTTCATGGTATCACTTCCTTAAATACTGTCGGTGTATAGATTGTCCTTGGCGGCGAGCACCGCTGCTCTCATTTTGTCGTAGTCCTCCCAAAGCGCCTTGGGGGTGTATTTCTGCCACGCCTCGCGGTTGTCCTCAAGGAAATAACCGCGCATTTGGGTGGCGGAAATATCTATCGTTTTGGGAATGTAAAGCTCCGCGACCGAAATGCCCGAGGCTCCGTCGAACCAGCTTACGCGCCGCTCTTCCTTTCCCGATATTAATAAGTCGGGATTTTTCCCCGTGCTGCGGCGCACGTTTTCAAGCACATACTCTCCCCATTTTGAGTTGTTGCCTACGCCGATGTCCGGCAGGGGGAATATCTTCACTCTTTCGCCCGCCGCCTTTTTAAGAAACAATTTGCGCATTTCGTAGGTGAACGGGTTTTTCAGGGTGCCCGACTCCTGCGACGAACCGACGAATACCGCGACGCGCTCGCACACTGCGCACGCTTTGTTTATCATGTCAAGGTGTCCCGTGTGGAAGGTCTGGAACCGCCCGACTATTATACCCAATTTAAACGCTTTATCCTTCATGGCTCACCTTACAGCTTGGGGTCAAAGGCGGGCATGAGCTGCAGCTTGAACAGATTCATTTTGTGCATACGGTCGATTCTCGCCTTTTTGTCCTGATCTTCGATTTCTCCCGTGCGGATATATCTGTCAAGCTCGGCGTAAGTGAAGCCGAGGTTGTCCTCGTCGGTCTTTCCGCATAAGCCGTCTATGGGAACCTTGTCAACCAACACGTCGGGAAGTCCTATGAGTCTGCCGATCTGCTTCATCTCGTCAACGGTGAGATTGGAGCACGGGCTGAAATCGCCCGCCGCATCGCCGTAACGGGTCGAATAACCCACCCAATCTTCCGAAAGGTTGCAGGTGTTGGCTACTCTGCCGTTGTTAGACTGCGAAACCGCGTAAAGAGTTGACATTCTGATTCGCGGCGGCAGATTGGTGCGGCTCTGCTCGCTGAGCTCAAACGGAATGTTCTTCGACAAGCCGTCAACCGCGTCTTTGATATTAATGATGTAATGCCTGATCCCGAGAGTGTCCACAAGAAGCTTTGCCATGTCGATGTCGTGCTGCTCACCACAGGGCATGAGCACGCCTATCACACGGTCTTTGCCGAGAGCCTCAACACAGAGCGCCGCTACGATCGAGCTGTCCTTGCCGCCCGAAATACCCACGACGGCGTTGCAGCCCTTTCCGTTGTTTTCAAAGAAGTCGCGTATCCACTGTACGCATTCGTTTTTTACTTTTTCAGCGTTAAACATATTCTGTCCTCCGTAATTATATAATATCAATTAACATCTATCTGGCAGCTTTTCATTGCTGTTATCGCGGCGTCGTGAGCCTGTGGTGTCACACCCGCGCAGCACGCTTCGTCCACCGCTATCGGAACCTCGGGGAAGTTAGCCTTTAACAGCAGCGCGTTGCTGATAACGCATATATCGGTGCAAAGCCCTATGAGCGTTATGTCGAAGTCGGCGCCGTCCGCTGCAGTTTTTATCTTTTCCGGCAAGTCAACGGAACCAAAGGTCTTTTTCTCGACTGCGGTATAGCCCTTTTCATCGAGCGCTTTTGCGATCTCCGCATTCAGCTGCCAACCGACGGTGCCCTTTATGCAGTGCGGAACGGGGAGCTTTTTGCCCTCGGCGGTCTGCATATAGTTTTCAAAATGGGTATCGAAGGTGGCGAAAACCTCGCCGTCAAAGTCTTTGATTTTTTGTACGGCGTTCGGGACGATCGCCACGGCTTCCGCTGTGCCGAGAGCGCCGTCAACAAAGTCGTTCTGCATATCTACAACGATCAAAAAGTGTTTCATTTTGTTTCATCCTTTCCTGTTTTTTCTGCGGTAAAGCTTGGCGGGTCTGTGCCCCGCTCCGCGCGTGAATTCGTCTGTTTCCTCGACCAAAGCCGACACCTTGCGGCGGAAGTTTGCAGGCAACACCGAGATGTTCATTATCGTTTCCTGAACGTTTTGGAGCTGAGTCATCGTGAAGGTTTCGGGCAGAAAGTCAAAGATGTACTCAAAATCCTTGGCTCCGCTGCGAAGCGCGGTCAACGCGGTGGCGATGATCCGGGCGTGGTCAAAGGCAAGCCCGCCGCTGTTGATTATCCTGAACGAGGTTTTGCCGAAGCTTGTGCTCTCCTCGGCGAGAACCGCCCGCAGCACGGTTTCGCGGTAGCTGAGAGTGAGGATAAAATCTCCGCTGTCGTCCCGGTCAAAATCTATGTCGAACCACTGTGCGTCCGAAGCGTCGTCGCCCGACTGCTGTTTGACCTTTTCCTCGCTTATCACCGACACAAACGCGTTGGAGATTATCCAGCCGCGCGGGTCGCGGTCAGGCTCGCTGAACAGCCCCACCGACATAAGCGAAACGGGCTTTACTGCGGTTTCCTCACAGATTTCGCGCAGCGCGCACTGCTCGATAGTTTCGTCGGGGTTCAAAAAACCTCCCGGCAGCGCCCAGCAGTCCTTGAACGGATGACCGCCGCGACGGATCAAAAGCAGCGTGAGCCTGGTGCCTGAGTTTAGGCGGTAGTTGTCGTTTTCCTGGGCGCGTATCATAAAAGCGACAATGTCCGCCGTGACCGAAGGACGCGGATAATCGTCCTGACGGTATTGCTTTAAGAATTCTTTTTCATCGGGCATTTGTTCATCTCCTTTTGTTATTATCAGGTTAATAATAACATACTAATAATAAGATGTCAATAGGTTTTCGGAAAAAATATTGACAAGTTATTCCTACGGCAGTATAAGCTCATATTGACCCGACAGTCGTTGCCGCGACAGTCGTTGCCGCGACAGGGCAGTGCGCCTATTAATTTGATAAATAAAAAATAAGCCTTCCTTCAACGGCGCGTTTTAACGCGTGTGATGAAGGAAGGACTTTTTATGATGTTCAGCAGCGCGGATTGGGTCAAGCGTCACGCTTGCGCGGAGCGATTGTCGGCTCAGCCGACCTTGCAAATAATTTATATATTTTTATCTCCCCGTTTGAAACGGTCCCCAAGCCGAGGAAGCCGTTCGACGGGTCTTTTACTCTTATAACCGTGCCGTCGGGCAGACTGCGGTTCCTGAGCGCGGTGCGTGAGATATCGAGCGGCGCTCCGTTTTTGAAGCGTTTAGCCTGCGCCTCCGACACCCTTACAAATCCGAGCCCGTAAAACAGGCTCTCGGTCGGGCGCAGGATTTTTTCCGCCTCTCCGCTTTCGCAAAGCTCTTTCAGCTTTTCAAGCGTTACGCAGTCGCTTAGATCATATCCGCAGGCTGAGATCCTGCGCAGGGCGGTCATTACCGCGCCGCAGCCCAAGGCCGCTCCCAAGTCGTCTATGACAGTGCGCACATAGGTGCCCTTTGAGCATTTTATCTCAAGCGTTCCGCACTGCTCAGCCTCGTCAAAATCCGTGAGGCTCAAGCTGTACACCGTGACCCTGCGCGGCTCGCGCTCGACCTCTATCCCCTTGCGGGCGAGGTCGTAGAGCCGCTGTCCGTTCTTATGAACAGCCGAGAACATCGGCGGCACCTGCTCAATCTCTCCCGTGAAGCGCGGCAGAAGCGTTTCAATGCTCTCCCGTGAAACGCTGCTCTCCTTTTGGCTTTTTACCTGCCCCCAGATATCGAGCGTATCTGTCGTCAGTCCGAGCCTGAACCGGGCGGTATACGCCTTGTCGCTGTTCAAAATCAAATCCTGAGCCTTTGTCGCCGTTCCGAGCAGAACAGGCAGAACGCCCGTGGCGTTGGGGTCAAGGGTGCCCGTGTGCCCCGTTTTGCGCTGACCCGTAAGCCGCCGCACAACCGCTGTAACATCGAACGAGGTGAAGCCCGCAGGCTTGTCGATCACGATTACGCCGTTCATATTATTCATACATACTCCGCGACAGCTTCCTTCAACACCTGCTTAGCCTCGCTAAGACTGCCCTTTACGGTGCAGCCCGCTGCCGCCGTGTGACCGCCGCCGCCGAGCTTGGCGCAGATTTGAGCCGCGTTAACTCCGCCGTTGGTGCGGATAGAAACCTTGAATTCGCCCTCGGCTTTTTCGCGCATGGTTATTCCTATCTCGACGCCCTCTATCTGACGGGGGATCGAAGCCAGCCCCTCAAGCTCGCCGTCGGTCGCGCCGACTCTTTTCTGAGTGTCGAGCGTAACGGCTATTATCGCGCAGCGGTTGTTGAAGCAGTATTCAATGGTGTCGTATATCTCGCGTTCAAGCGCGATCCTCTTGCGCGACTTTGTTTCAAACATTATTTTGTTGATGTAGGCTGAGTCGCAGCCGATTTCGATTATATCGGCGCCAATACGCAGAGTTTCAGCGGTGGTGTTTGTGTAGCGGAAGCAGCCCGTGTCGGTCGAAACTCCCGCATAGAGATTGTTGGCTATTTCGCGCGTAAGCTTTATGTCCATATAGCGGAAGAGCTTATACAAAATCTCGCAGTTTGCCGCCGCATGACCGTCAACTAACTTAAGCGGCGCATTTATTTTGTTTGTCATGTGGTGATCTATGCAAAGATCAATTTTGCCCTCGTATTTTTCGCGGTTGCAGCCGAGCAGCTTTTCGTCGGCTACGTCTACGCTGACAACCGTTTGAGCCTCGAACCTCTGAAACGCGACCCCCGCCTGCAAAAAGAGGAAGTCCTTGGGCACCGAGGTCGTTATGACTCTCGCGTTTTTGCCCATTTGCTGCAAAGCCATGCAGAGGGCGTAGCCGCTGCCCAGCGTGTCGCCGTCGGGATAGTCGTGGGTTAGGATCTCGTAATTATCATGCGAGCGCAGAAAGCGGGCAGCTTCTTCAAATTTTTCTTTCATTCGCTTTCCCCCTCGTCCTCGGGAGAATCTGCTGAAATGTCAAGGGAGTTGAGAATACGGCTTATGTTCGCGCTGTACTCAATGCTGTCCGTAGCCTCAAAAATAAGCTCGGGCACATGGCGCAGTCTGAGCCTGTGACCCAACTCGCGGCGAATGAACCCCGAGGCGGATCTAAGTCCCTTTACCGCCTCGGCTGCGCGATCCTTGCCCTCCATGGCGCTGACCTTTACGGTGCAGTATGACAGGTCGTTTGTGACCTCTACCCTCACCACGGACAGGAACGCCCCCGTGACGCGCGGGTCCTTTAGCTCGCGGAAAATCGCCGTGAGCTCGCGTCTTATATCCTCTGTTGTCCGTTCAATTCTGTGACTTGCCATATTATTCTCCAATATTTTTTATCTTTGCGGGAAACCTACGTTCCCCTTCGCTGATGTGTGCGTTAAAGATGAACCCTGCCTTACTGCTGTTCAAAGGTCGATATTTCGCTGTTCATAAGCTGTTCAAGCGCCGCGTCGTCCTTATTCTCTAACTCGCCTTCCGCACAAATTTTAACCGTTACCATCGCGACAGGCTTAACATCAGACGTAATGATCACGTCGTACCAGCCTGCGGCGTTCAACTCGGGCTGCGCGTAGAAGGAGCCCCATGCGCCGTTTTCCTCCTCGGGCTTTGTCAGCTTGGTTTTCGGCACATCGTCGGACAGCGCGGCTATGAACGAATCGACGTATGAAGCGGTATCGTCGGAATGCGGAACGAGATAAGCCGCAATGCTTCCCGTCAGTTCGGTCTGCGGATAAAGCTCGATCCACTCGTTCTGCTCAAACACACAGCGGATCTTATCGGCGGAAGCTTCCCAACCGTTCACTCCCTCTTCGGAGCCTGCGCGGTTGCCGCAAAGCTTCAACGCGGTTATAACGGGCGCTTCGCCCTCCTTCTGATTCAGCGCGTACAATTTGCCGGGGATGTGCTTTTCCGCTGCCTGTTCGGTTGCCGAAGCTTCGTCAGCGGTTGACGCGGCAGAGGTCTGCGACTGTGTTTCAGTCTGTGAGCTTTCAGCCTTTGAAGAGCTGCTCTCTGTTTTTCCGCAGCCTGCAAACGCCATGACCGCGACCGCAGCCAAAGCCGCGCTCAATAATCTTTTCAGAAACATAAATAAAACCTCATCAATCTCTGTATTCTTCTATTGTGTAAACCTCGAACATATCGCCCTCTTTAAGGTCGTTGAACTTTTCGAGTCCTATTCCGCACTCGTAGCCCTCCTTGACCTCCTTGACAGCGTCCTTGAAGCGCTGGAGCGAGCCAATGCTGTCCTCGGCTATAACAATGCCGTCGCGGATAACACGCACTCCGCCGCCGCGTCTGATAACGCCGCTCTTGACGTATGAGCCCGCGATCGTTCCTACGGATTTGATCTTGATGACGCTGCGGCACTCAGCCATACCCAAAACCACCTCGCGGGTCTTGGGAGCGAGCATACCCTTCATAGCCGCCTCAATTTCATTTATGCAGTCGTAGATAACGCTGTAAAGGCGCATATCTACACCTGCTGTTTCGGCGTGGGCTGCCGCAACGGCGTCGGGGCGGACATTGAAGCCGACTATAATTGCGGAAGAAGCCTCGGCGAGCATTATATCGCTCTCGTTTATCGCGCCTACAGCGCCGTGAATAACATTTACGCGGACTTCCTCATTGCTGAGCTTTTCAAGCGACTGACGAACAGCCTCAACCGAGCCCTGAACGTCGGCTTTGACGATGATTTGAAGCTCCTTGACCTCGCCAAGCTTAAGCTGGTCGAAGAGGTTGTCGAGCGTTACCTTTGTGCGGGCGTTGAATATCTCCTCTTTCTTGGCTGTCTTGCGCTGCTCGACCAGAGTTCTCGCAAGGCGCTCGTCGGTTACGGCGTCGAATACATCGCCGCCTACGGGGACCTCGTCAAGGCCCGTGATCTCAACAGGAACCGAGGGACCCGCCGTCTGAACGCGCTCGCCCTTGTCGTTTGTCATAACGCGGACCCTGCCTACGGTGGTGCCCGCTATAATAATATCTCCCTTATGCAGCGTGCCGTTCTGAACAAGAACCGTCGCTATGGGACCTCTGCCCTTATCAAGACGGGCTTCGATGACCGTACCCTTTGCGGCGCGGTCGGGGTTGGCTTTAAGCTCCTTCATCTCGGCAACGAGAGCGATCATCTCAAGCAGATCCTCAAGACCCTCTTTTGTCTTTGCCGATACGGGGATACAGGGTGTGTCGCCGCCCCATTCCTCGGGAACAAGCTCGTACTCGGTAAGTTGCTGCTTGACCTGCTCGGGGTTCGCGCCGACCTTATCCATTTTGTTTATGGCTACTATTACCGAAACTCCCGCGGCTTTGGCGTGGTTGATAGCCTCGACCGTCTGGGGCATTATTCCGTCGTCGGCAGCTACAACGAGAACCGCGATATCGGTTACCTGCGCACCTCTGGCTCTCATTGTGGTGAACGCCTCGTGACCGGGCGTATCAAGGAAGGTGATCGGCTTGCCGTTGACCTTTACGCGGTAAGCGCCTATGTGCTGAGTAATGCCGCCCGCTTCGCCCGCTGTTACATTGGCGTGGCGGATAGCGTCGAGAATAGAGGTTTTGCCGTGGTCAACGTGACCCATAACGACTACAACAGGCGCTCTGCCAACGAGGTTAGCTTCGTCGTCCTCGCTGTCGTCGATGATCTTTTCCTCGATCGTGACAACGACCTCTTTTTCGACCTTGGCGTGGAACTCCATAGCGATTAGGGAGGCGGTGTCAAAGTCGATGGTGTCGGTGGCGGTGACCATTGTTCCCATGAGGAACGCCTTTTTAACGACCTCGGCAACCGTCGCTTTCAAACGGAGAGCAAGCTCGTTTACGGTAATCTCGTCGGGTATCTGTACCGTGATGGGCTTTTGCTTGCGCTCAAGCGCTATTCTCTTGAGTCGCTCCTGCTCGGTTTCGCGCTTGCCCTGTCTTCTGCCGCGCTGCTTCTGGGTGCGGTTAGAGAACTTCTGCTTTTTGGTGGTGTGGTCACGGTCGGTGCTGCGCGACTTTGAGGTGCCGCTCGCCAAATCGTCGTATTTGGAATTGTAGCGCTCAACATCAACGTTTGTGGCACGGGTGTCTATTACCTTGCGCTTGCGCTGATGTGCGGGAGCCTCGCCCTTTGTATCCTTAGCTTCCTTATTGTCCTTGGCGTCCTTTTGCTCCTTGGGCTGAGCGGGCTTTGCGCCCTGCTTTTCGGCAGGCTTTTTATCGGCGGGCTTTTTGTCGCCCTTATCCCCGTTTACGGGAGCCGACTCTTCCTTTGCAGGCTCCTGCTCAGCCTCCGCAGGTTCAAGCCTTGCGTTTCTGACAGCAAAGTAAGCGTCAAAGCTTTTTACCGCGTTTTCCTTTGTGAGAACGTCGAAAATAACGTCCAGCTCACTCTCCGTAAGAGTTGTCATGGTTTTCTTTGTAACACCGCAATGTTTACTGAGAATCTCGGTAATCTTTTTGTTCGGCACGCCCAAATCGGAAGCCGCGTCTTTAACCTTATATTTAATCATCAAATTCTCCTCTCTGTAATTCACTCTCAAGCATCAGGCGAAGCTTATCGGCAAAGCCCTTATCCTCCACCGAAAGCACAGCGCACAGTCTGCCCAGCGCCGCGCTCAGCTCGTTTTTGCTCCGGCACGCGCACATGACCGGCACGCCCTTTTCGGCAGCCGCCGCGCGCACGCGCTTCAGGCTGTTGGGGGAGGCGTCGGAGGCGTGCAGCACAAGCAGGGATCTCCCCGACCTGACCGACTCCTCGGTGATTTCAGCCCCGATAACAAGCTTTTTCGCCCTTCTGCATAACCCTAAAAATGACAATAATCTGTCGCTCATATAACCTCTTTTTCACACGCTCTGAGCTTTTCGCTCATCTCGTCATACACGCCCTCGGGAATCTTACAGCCGAGTGAGCGTTCAAAGCGGCGCGCCTTACGCGCCTTTTCAAAGCATTCGGCGCTTTTGCACACATACGCTCCCCTGCCGGGTTTTTTGCCCGTGAGGTCAAGCGAAACCTCTCCGCCCGACACAACGCCGTTTTCGTCCGTTTTTTCGGGCGCCCTGACAACGCGTATCAATTCGTTTTTGGGCTTCATTTCCGTGCAGCCCGTGCATTTTCTAAGCGGTACTCTTTTCATACTTATTCTTCCGCCTGCTCTTCAAGCTCCTGTTCCTCAGGCTCCTGTTCCTCAGGCTCCTGTTCGTCAAAATCCTGCTCCTCAAGCTCCTGATCTTCAGGCTCCTGTTCCCCGGCGGTTATCTCTTCGGCGGTCTGTTCCTCGGGAGTCTGCTCTTCGGCAGCGGGAACCTCGTCCTCCTCGTCCTCGCCGTAGAAGCCGCTTTCGGGACGGATATCTATTCTCCAGCCGGTCAGCCTCGCGGCAAGACGCGCGTTCTGACCCTTGTTGCCTATGGCGAGAGAAAGCTGGTCGTCGGGAACCGTAGCCTTGCAGTTCCTTGCCTCCTCGTCGATGATATCGACCTTGAGGACGGTTGCGGGTGAAAGCGCGGCTGAGATATACTTTTTGGGGTCTTCGTTATATTCGATGATGTCGATTTTCTCTCCGCCTAACTCGCTTACGATAGCGTTTACTCTTGCGCCCTTGGGACCGATGCAGGAGCCGATCGCGTCAATGTCGGGGTTGTTGCTCAAAACGGCCATCTTTGTGCGGGAGCCGGCTTCGCGGGTGACGGATTTTATCTCGACAATGCCGTCGAAAATCTCGGGAACCTCTTTTTCAAACAATCTTCTTACAAAGCCCGGATGAGAACGGGAGATAATGGCGTGGGGACCTCTTTCGCTGTCCTTGACGTCGGCAATGTAAACCTTTACCATGTCGCCCTCGTGCAGTTCGTCGATACCGACCTGTTCGGTTTTGGGGAGAATGGCTGTGCTTTTGCCGATTCTGATCGTCGCGGCTCCGTTTTTCGCGTCGATACGCTCAATGGTGGCGGTGACGATCTCTCCGAGCTTGCTCTGGAACTCGATCAGGCTTTGTCCCTTTTCGCCCGCGCGTATTCCCTGACGGATAACGTTGCGCGCCGACGAAACCGCTATTCTGCCCAGCCGCTTGGGGTCGAGGGGAACCTCGATCTCATCGCCGACCATATATTTTTTTCGCTTATTGATTTGCTCCGCTTCTTCGACCGTGACCTCAAAGTTGGGGTCGTAAACCTCTTCAACAACTGTTTTTACAAGCTTTACGTCAAACGAATTCTTTTCGGGCTCAGCCTTGAAAACAACGTTGTCGTTGCCTCCGTAATAGCTTTTGCAGGCGATCTCTATAGCTTTTTGTATCTGTTGAAGCATAAAATCCATTGGGATGTCCTTTTCTTTTTCAAACATCCGGAGCGCTTCAAACAAGTCCTTGTTAGTCATTTTTCCTACCATTCCTTTCCGCGTCGCGTTTTATCGCGTTTTCATTTAATAATATATAATACAGCGGTAATCTGTTCAGGGAATTTTTAAAGGTTCCCTTTAATCAAAATCATCAAGCTTGATCCAAGCCGCCTCTTTTTTGTTGAAGCTCAGCTCATTTTCGCCGCCGTGGTCCTCTATCGTGACCGTGCCGCTGTCATAGGCTTTGAGCACGCCGTCAAATTCTCTGCCGACGCCCTCGATAGGACGGAGCATTTTAACCATTACGTCGGCTCCGATAAACTGCTCAAAATGGGCGTCGCGAACAAGCTCGCGCTCGATCCCGGGAGAGCAGACCTCCAGACAATAAGCGTTCTCAATCGGGTCAAGCTCGTCGAGTGGGTCGTTTATCGCACGTGAAACCGCCTCGCAGTCGTTGATATCGACGCCGCCGGGCTTGTCGATAAACACCCGCAGAAACCAGCCCGCGCCCTCCTTTACATAGCGAACATCCCAAAGCGAAAGCCCCAAGTCCTCAACGATAGGCTCGCAAAGCTCCCAAACCTTTGAAACGGTGACGCCGCCCTTGCTTTTTGCCATTATATCCCTCCAAACTAAACAACAAGGAGCGGACCCTTTGCCCACTCCTTTAGTTTCAAGTATTTTACAATGATATTATATCACCTATAAGCCGAAAAATCAATAGTTTTTCATATTTTGCCCAAAATGCACATCAAAATCATTAACAAGGGGGTGCAGATTGTGAATGCTGTCTGGAAAAACACGTTAAAATCAAGGAATTTTTAAAAAATATAAAAAAATTTAAAAAAATTTCAAAAAACATTTGAAATTTCAAATAATATGTGTTATAATACTGTTTGTGTTAAAAACCGCGTCCTCAACTTTGTTCTTACAGGTGAAATTCTCATTGACCCGGAAACAAGAGGCTCGGATAAAATTAAATATTCGCTGATATAGCTCAGTAGGTAGAGCGCATCCTTGGTAAGGATGAGGTCACCGGTTCAAATCCGGTTATCAGCTCCATAAATAATGGGTGCCCATCAGGGTACCCATTATTTATTTTACCCGTGCGGTTAACCGGATTTGAAGGCGACTGTGCCGAGCGCAGCGAGGTAAAAACAGTCCGGTGGACTGTTTTTAAGGAGAGAGCAGATGAAGCCCATAGCTCAGCACACACC
>CACYTI010000004.1 GCA_902777275.1 uncultured Ruminococcus sp.
GAGGGTGTACAGTTTGCAGCGACGGCACCGTTCAGTTTGCAACGACGCAACTGTTCATTCGGAGCGGCCGAGGTGTTCAGTTTGGGGCGACATATTCAGTTCCGAGGTGGATCGTCTTTTTATGATACGAATTTTTGTCTTGATTCCTTCATTCTAATGATTAATCCTTATTTATTTGAAGCGTAAAAAACTCTGACTGGAGTATTCCAATCAGAGTTTTTAAATTTTTTAGTTTTTTTATTATTGATATGAACGCCAATCAAAATTGTTTATTATTTCTTGGCTATAGAAATAATCACTCGCCAGTTTAAACTCCGATGTATTATCTGAATCACAGTGTATTTCACAAATATTATCATAAATACTAAGTGTTACATTCGCGCAGTTTTTTATCTTTATTCTCTCTTGATTAGGGAGAATACATCTATAGATTCCTATTGAAGCTTTACAACCATTAACTATAATATTATGAATATTGCAATTTCGAAATATCACTCTTATCCTTTGGTTACTATCTTTTTTGAACAACTCAAGGTTTGCCACCCTGCAATTATCAAATAAAACTATACTATCAGCACATACATCGACAAATTGACAATTAATTACTATTGAATCACGAAAAACAGTTTTCCCAGTAATAATTGGCGAAAATACAACTTTATTAATATCACATAAATCGAATTCCGTATTACCAATAAATTTTGTATCTTTTAAGCTGCACTCGAAGAATTTGCACTGAGAAAATTTACAATTCTTTAGTTCGGACCGATTAAAATTGTAATACTTTAAGTTTAACCTTCTGCAGCAACCATCAGCAATAACGCAATCACTAAAATATCTCTCAACTAGATATCTATGACAACCTGATTCTGTACTATGTTGTCCATTAAGTTCCATTGCTTTTGCAATTTTACCTAATAGATAAAAATGTTTAAAAAAATGATTACCCTCTATATTCTTATAGCTATCACGGAAGAATTTAATGAATAATATTCTTAGGATGATTTGTGCCATTATTCCTTTTACAATAACACTGTCCTGAGTGTTTTGTGAATAATATTTATGTATATCGTTTAATACTTTTTTTATATTGTTAATAATATTATTTCTTTTATTTGGGTCGGTTGTGATTATTTGATTAATTCTTTCTATTAAAAAATCCATTGCAATAGGATGAGGAAAAAAAGAATCAAAAGTATTGATAAGGTTTTCATAAATTGTTTCATTATTATTATTAATAAAAGGGAGTATAGAATCATAAACATATTCAGAAGCTAAATAACACATAGTGTATTCATCCGAAAATGCAAAAAAATCCCCATCAGCATTTTTGCAAACTTTAAAGAAATAACAATTAAGAAAATCGGCATTTTTATTGTCTTCGTGTTCTTGTGAATAATAATCTTTATATAATGAATTATCACCATATATTTTTCCCGCTTCAAAGGATAGCTTTGATAAACCAATATAAAAAGAATACTCAAAGTTTTCCGAAAAAAAGTTTCCATCTCCATTGTTGTAGTTTAAATATTGCGAAGTATTGTTTAACATGGAAATAGCAAGTCTTTTTAATAAATCACGATATGCAGTTTCATATTCTAAAATCAGAGGATTCCCGCTATACTCTAATGAAAACTTTCCTTTTATAGTCTTGCTAATAAAGGATTTATAAACATCCGATAGAGTCTTTGGTAAATTGAATCCATTATTATAATAATAATCGCCAATCACATATGAAAACAGAGGAATTTTGCATGCTTCAACAATATGCTTGTATGACTTCTTAACATAGTCGATTCTCAAGTCTTTATCAAAAACACTTGTTCTATTTAGTTCATGAAACAAGTTATCGATTTGAGAGTTGCTTAAATTCTTCATTTTTACATAATAGAATGTTGGCACACCGATAGTATCAAACAAATCCTCAGAAAAAATCTCTTCTATCCTTTTTATGCTTGCAGGCTGTTTAATTCTGATAAAAACACGACTATTAATTACAAAACTTATGTTTTCGCTCTGTTTAATACATCTAAAAACCTTAACAAATAATATATTTATTAAATTATCATAGTTTAATTCATCAACAGAATCAATAAATACAATTAACCTTTCAGTTTTTTCTTTTTTTATTAAATTAGATAAAACAGATACTAATGCTATTTTATCTTCTTTTATTATACCTACCAAATCATGTGCTCTAAAAAATACAGTTTTAACTCCATTGTTGCGATAATGGAGTTGCATTAATTTAGTTAGCATAGTTTTTCCTTGACCATAGCTACCAGTTATTAACAATACTTTATCCCTATTCAAGATATTCACACAGCTTTTAATGCATGATTCATTATCGCTTTTCAATGATTCCGAATAAGACGAAAGCATTATATCATAATTCCCATCGTTATGAACTTTTTGAATAGATCGTTCCATATCAAAAAGCTTAAAATGTGATTCGCCATATTTGGTTCTATCCATCCCATTAAGTTTTTCAGAAAGGATTTCTATCTTATCTTTTAACGACATCTGTTCAACATTCAAATCGCCGACGGAAATATTGTCTCCGCTAATATAGTGACCAATACGAGAAACATTATCTAGTTCTTCCATATTTTTATATCTCCTGCTTTAATGTTTTTTCCATGAATTTGATGACCAACATCGCTTCCTTCTTCTTTTTTTTCGACTGTTTCGTGTAT
This sequence comes from uncultured Ruminococcus sp., assembly GCA_902777275.1. Classification (GTDB taxonomy): domain Bacteria; phylum Bacillota; class Clostridia; order Oscillospirales; family Acutalibacteraceae; genus Ruminococcoides. Next base: position 2,697 of record CACYTI010000004.1, read on the forward strand.
TTCTATACTTCCCGCTTCAATCTCTTTACCATTTATGTCATGACCGATTGTTCCTTTGCCTTCATGCTTTTTTTCTTTCTTCAGTTTACTGATTAACATAAAGGCTCCTCCAATCAAGGCCGCAATTATTGCGGCAATGCCAGCGTCTAATTTACTATTTATAAATAAGAATACTGCAGCAATTACACATAATACAATAAAAATAATCAATAATATTTTATAAACTGTTTTCATAAAATCGTCCCTCGCTTTCTATCTATTTACTATCAAAAAAATATTATTAGATAAATCCTAAGTGTGTAAATCTTCAATCATGCAAAATATGATTATTTTGCAAAAATAATAGAACTCTCATATTTTCGCATACGCCCCCTTGTATTCCAATATCCTTATTTTAAGTATATCATAGAACTATCCTATTGTCTATGAGATACATTATTTTTTCAACTGAGAATTGTGTCAAGTGCTTATTGCTAAGGATATTAATAAAAGCCTTGTAATGAATGCTAATATGAAATCGACACAATATTTTCTTCTTAACCTTTTGCATTCAAGTTTTACCGATATTTTCAGATTGGAGTACCTCATTTTTATAGACAACCTCTTAACAGTAGTGTATAATAAACATATAAAGTATGATGTGTTTACGAGGAGGAATAGTATGTGCGTCTATTATGATATTACTACACCTGATAAAGCCTATGAATTTTTAACAAATCTTGGATTTACCGATCAGCAATTAGTAAATGAATTTGTGCTTGAATGTGAAAAAGACTCTAATGAATTTGCAGAGCGAAACATTGCAATACTTGATACCATTGATATTTTCAATGTGAGATTCATTGCGTTTCACGTTACGGCAAGCCTTGATAATTGTCAGGAAATAAAAGACAATGGTATCCGTGATTTACAGTATGTATTAAGTCATCAGACAAAACTAACACGAGGTTTAGAGCTAAGTGGAATAAAAATTGATATTGATAATTGTATTCTTTATATCAACGACAATGCATATAATATAGATTACGATTATTATAGAGACCAATGGAGAAAAACTGATTTAGAGAAAATACTTGATTTCATTGCTCACAGAATCTATTATGATTTTTGCGTTAATGGATTCTTTTTTAATGATAATGTAGCAGATTATGGTACAGATATCCACAAAAGACCTGAGTTTATTGATAAACTAATCGAACTGTCTCCTAAAGTTCGCAAATTGGATGCTTTCTGGAGAGCTAAAAGCACACCTTATAAAGTGTTTTTTTACGCTACTGTTAATCAAATACATAAATTTTCATTTGATGATCTTCCTAACAATTTTGAACCATATTCAGAAAGTGAACTTACACACATAAAAAAATGGATGTTGCGGAATGCGATTGATCGGGCTTTCAGCAATTGCTTTGATGAAAAATATATTTATATCAGAGATAATGACTATATACCTTCTGAACAGATAATAAAGTGTGAAATAATGGAGTAAATAGGTCAATCAAACCGTGCTGAATATTTTTCTTGCCTATGTTTTATATTTATGATAGAATACTTATATTAAATAATGGTCAGGAAATTTTATCTCAAAACTACCACCTTATGTGGCAACTTTTTTCAAGGGTGTGCTAACACCTTGCTAACAGGAATACACACAACTCGTTAATGTTAGCACTTTTTAGATGGTAACAGACTACCTCTTTACTTGCTGAAAACCGCATTAGAATGGGAAAATCTGAGATTTGTTAAGCTTCAAAGGGAGCCTTCCGGAGGAACTCCTAAGCGGAAGGCCGTGGGTTCGAATCCCGCCGAGGACGCCAAAAAAGCACTGTTTATCTCATTTTTGAGGTATACGGTGCTTTTCTTTTTGATGTTCGTCTTGAAACGGCAATATGAATATCGCGATGACGAAGCCGCCTGCATTTCTCCGAAGTCTGCGCCTACGGATCCGATCTCGCCCTTTTTAGGGACGGTATCTGTGTTGATCGCGCTGTCCCTAAACATGACGACGACCTGATTCGGCGCGTAGGTTTCTTACTACAAGGCTGCCGCTGTTTATGTCTTATCCGAAACGACTGCCGCAAAAGCAGGGATAGCGGATACTGAAATCAGCGCGGCAGAAAGAATCGTGCATAAGATTTTTTCATTTTTGTCCTCCATGTTTGACAAATAATAAGCAGAAATTCCCTTAAAATTCCACTTTAAAACAGAAGCAGGAACATAAGTATCATCGCAGCCGCTATAAGCGTCGCGAACAGGATATGCAGAGCCTTTTTCTCCCACAGCAAGCCGATAAACTCACGGATAAAGGCGTTTGGGAAAAATTAAAGCTTTGTTTTTGCAGAGAGTCCCTTTACCTTCATGCCGAGCTTCTCGGCTAAGGTGTAGCCTCGGAACACATGGTAGTTTGTGGTAGAAAAACCGATATTGCAGCTTTCAGACCCGCAGTCGCGCTCGATCACCTTTTTTGAAAAAGCCATATTCTGGTAAGTGTTGACTGATTCGTCCTCCTTGACTATCCTCTCCTCCGGAACACCGAGCTCAATAAGACAGCGCTTCATACTCTCTGCTTCGCTGATCACCTCATCGCTTCCCTGTCCGCCCGATGGGACAAACTTAGCGTGCTTGCCGGTCTTTTCATACTGCGCCTTTTCAAAGTCAAATGCGCGCCGGATCCTGCCCCGGAGCAGAGGAGTCGGCGTTCCGTCGCGCCTGATCGCGCAGCCGAGAATAATAATATAATCCATGTCCGCCGCGGGCTTGTAGCGCGTTGAAGCGACAGCGCAGAACATAGTGGAGATAAGCATACACTCAAAGTAGCAAAGCAAAAATGTCACCGCGATATTCACAGACAACTGTATGTAAAACAACGCCTGAGTATCAACGCTAAAGAAATCATTAGTGAGATTCACGGCGAAAAAGCCGCCGATAAACAGCGCACCCATCAGGATCCCGAGGGTGTTTTGGACGCGAAAGCCCTCCATTTTGATCAGCCATATATTGCTGACCGCAAGGGAAAGCGCAAGCAGAATGATCGGTATATTGGTAATGATCAGAAACCTTTTTCCGCAGTTTATGAGCTGCAGCGGCAAATCGGTAAGGCTGATTTGAAGGTTTTCAAAACCCAAAAACGGATAATCAAGCATGATAACGATAAACGAAACCAGTAAAAACAGAATAATGCCGCCGATAAAGACCATTAAATAGGAGAAATCACCGTATCGAAGCTTCTCGATAAAGCTAACTGTCAGAGTTGACAGAATCAATAGAACAATCAGCAAAAAGAGAGGTATTACAAATTTTGCCGCCGCAAAGCTCTTATTGCTTAAATCAAATATCATTCCCGAGGGCAAAACAAAAAACTTATTATACACGATTTATTCGTTCTTTTAAATTATTTTTTTGTTTCTGACTAATACGTTTCCATTCCTTTTCTCTCACTTTTTGTAAGGTAATAACAGAGTTTTTATAGTTATCGGGATCTTTGCTTGTTTTTAACCGCATAATTAATCTGGTATTTCCTTTTTGCTCTGATAACTCCTTTAGGATAAAAGCCGTATTCGGTTTATCTGATTAAACAATATAGTCATGGCGGAACACTGCTTCTCTGATGCTCAAAACAACATCTATAAACACATTTCCAACGTACCGGGCGCACAGCCTTTTATGTGAAATTGCCTTATTTCAATATTTATTGACCGATAGACAAACAAAAGCCGAAGTGATATAATCTTAATAGCATAAAATCGGAAAAGGAGCAATAAAATGAAAGACGGTAAAAAGCCAAATCCAAATGTGATATACCCAATCAAAGGATACGATAAAGAAATCTATATCAAACCGACAATCAATAATCCAAATATAATTGTTGGTGACTTTTCTTATATTGCCGATTCTGATTTTGAAAGCCACGTTACACATCATTATGAATGGAACGGCGATAAACTCATTATAGGCAAGTTCTGTCAGATCGCATCAGGGGTCGAGTTTATAATGAACGGTGCAAATCATCTTATGAATGCTATATCAACATTTCCGTTCTATACATTGGAAGGCTGGAATATGGAGCCTCCTGCAAAGGCTGATATGTCGTTAAAAGGTGATACAGTTATAGGCAACGATGTTTGGATAGGACAGAACGCAACTATCTTACCCGGCGTTCATATCGGTGACGGTGCTGTCATCGGTGCAAACAGCGTTGTCGGGAGCGATGTTGCTCCCTATACGATTGAAGCAGGAAATCCTGCAAAGGTGCTTCGCAAACGATTTGACGATGAAATGACTGAATTACTGCTCGAATTCAAATGGTGGGATAAAAGCATAGAAGAAATTGATTCTCTTATTCCTATTCTGACTTGCAGTGATATTGAAAAAGTAAAAATAAAAATCATGGAATTATTAGCATAAATCGGGACTTATCGGAGTGTTTATATGAAAACGAAATCAGATAGCTATATTTGTAAAGACTATGATGGAAATATCTTTGTATCATGTGAGCGATTTGATGAAATGCTACTGTCTGAAAATCCATTATTAACTCATTGTCTTGCTGTTGTAAAAATAGGTGATAATTACCTTTTGGGTTGGAATAAACGGAGAAACAGATATGAGATATTCGGAGGGTGTATCGAAAAGGGAGAAACTGCAAGAGATTGTATTATCAGAGAATGCCATGAAGAATTAGGGCTTGATTCTTTTAAAAAAAATATTATTGACAAATGTTTTCATCTAATATATAATGTAAATAAGATATAAAGGGATGACAACGTGCTTCTCACAAGCGTAAACGACTACACTTGGAATTATTAATAAATAACATTCAGGCACATAACCGATGGCAAACGGTTATGTGCCTTTTTTCCTTACACCCATGATAATAACGCTTCTGTTGTTAGGCACGACGCCGAGTGTTTCGTGAACCTCTCCCCTGCCCTTTTCGGATTCCTTTCGGATAGCACATCGGGTGATAACCTTTCTTTTAGGTATATCTTCATTTTTGAGATTAAATACATTTGTTTTGACCCGGTTAACTTGAACGCAGAGCGGCAAAGTGGTATAATATATTTGTGAAATGAATCTCTTATGGATGTTTGGTGGGGATGCTATGAGTCAGAAGGTTAAACTTATCAAAGCTGGAACAGATGATTTACAGACTATTTGGGAAATGCAGGTTGAGGCGTTTGCCGGTCTGTATAAAAAATATCACGATACCGAAACAAGCCCTGCGGCGGAAAAGCCGGACAAAATCATTTGGCGTTTCAATCAGCCCGAGACCACTTATTATTTCATTACGGCGGACGGTGAAAGGGTCGGCGTGATACGAGTGATCGACTGCAGGGACAGTAAAACGCGCAAGCGGATATCTCCGGTTTTCATCATGCCCGAGCACCGCAACAAGGGCTACGCGCAGCAGGCGATAGCGGAAGCGGAACGTATCCACGGTGAATCGCACTGGCAGCTTGATACGATTTTGCAGGAGCTCGGCAACTGCTATTTGTACGAAAAGCTCGGCTATCATAAGACGGGTAAAACAGAAGTCATCAACGACAAAATGACGATCGTGTTTTATGAAAAGGATTAGTTCCCGAAGAAACAAGGTAATACCATGAAATATATTTTGATAACCCTTGCGGCTGTGGCTATCGTGTTCGGGCTCAGCTTTTTAGTGACAGGGCTTATACGCAGAAAAATGAAGCGCAAGCCGCCGATGCGGGCGCATATTTTGATTAATATCGGCGCAGGTCTGCTGATTATTTGTGCGGGCAGTATAGGGTATCTCAGTATTCATTATTCCGCTCAGGACGAGGCAACGGCTGTGCTTTCCGATTTGAACGGCAATCAGATATCTGAAACAGACGACGGTTATTTTATTGACGGTTCGGGAGAGAAAACCGCGTTGATTTTCTATCAGGGCGCAAAGGTGGACGCCGAGGCATACCTTCCGCTTATAAAGCAGCTTGCCGACAACGGAATTGATTGTTTTCTGCTTAAAACCCCTTTTGATATGCCGATTTTTGACAAGAATGCCGCCGATAAAATAATCGGAAGCTACAAATACGATACCCTTCTGCTCGGAGGACATTCGATGGGCGGCATGGTTGCGGCTGACTATGTAGCAGAGCATCCGGATTCGGCGGATGGCGTTGTGCTTCTCGCCGCCTATCCCACAGAAGCGATCAGCGATTCTGTCCGACTTCTGTCCGTTTACGGCACCGAGGATAAGGTGCTGGACATAAACGCATATGAAAACTCGAAGCAGTATTTTCCCGGCGGCTGTACAGAAATAATCATCGACGGCGGCAACCATGCACAGTTCGGCAATTACGGCGCGCAAAGCGGCGACGGAGAAGCTGAAATAACCTCACAGGAACAGCAAACGCAAACCGCCGCTGCAATAACCCGTTTTGCAAATGAGATTGCAGATACAAACGGATAATACAAAAAACGAGGGGATCAGATGAGCTGCGCGTTTTTGATTTCCAATATAGAATAATTCATTTGTTGGGAAATAACTGTTGCTACAGCAATAATTTTGTGATATTCTAAGAATGAGGTGATAATTATGATCAATCTTTCAGCCGTCAGCCATCGTTCCACCGGCAGCTTCTGCTATGCCTTGGACAATGACACGGTTGTTCTTAATCTAAAAACGGATTATGACGTTGAACAAGTAACTGTCGTAAGCGAGGATCCCTTTCACCACGAGCTTTACCGCCGAAAAGAATGGGAAGGAAAGCCTAAAGCCATGCGGCGCCTTTTTGAGCTTGAAAAGCATATTGTCTGGACGGCTCAGATAAAGCCAAAATACAAAAGGCTTCAATATTATTTTATTATAGAGGCTCAGGGCGAGCGTTACTGCGTATTTGAAAACAAAATCTGCCCCGAGTCGGAGCGCGAGCGTATTTCAACCGAGTTTTTCAAATTTCCGTGGATCAATCCCGCCGACGTGATCTCTCCGCCTAAGTGGGTCCGCAACACGGTCTGGTACCAGATTTTTCCCGACCGTTTCAGCCGAGCAAGCGACTTTGTAAACAGCGGCAGGTTCCGCGAGTGGGGAGATTTCTCCAATCCCGGATACAACGATCTTTACGGTGGAAGTCTTAAGGGCATTGCCGAACGCCTACCATACATTAAGGAGTTAGGAATAAGCGGGATTTACCTAACCCCTATTTTTCTTTCAAACTCAAACCACAAATACAACATATTTGACTACAAAACCGTTGACCCCGACTTCGGGACGAACAAGGATTTCAAAAGGCTTGTCGATACCGCTCACGATTTAGATATACGGGTTATGATCGACGCGGTTTTCAACCACTGCGGAACTCAATTCTTCGCATGGAAGGACGTTTGCGAAAAGGGACGCGAGTCAAAATATTACGACTGGTTCTTTATAAACAGCGACGATTTTAACAGCGAAAACTATTCCACTGCCGACGGACGTTTTTACTCCTTCTCGTTCTGGGCGGGAATGCCTAAGCTCAACACGAACAATCCCGAGGTTCAGGACTATTTCTCCGACCTGTGCGTCAGCTGGGCGCGGGACTACGGCGTTGACGGGATCCGTTTCGACGTCGGAGACGAGATCTCACACGCGTTTATCCGCAGGATCAACAGCGCCGTAAAAGCGGTTAATCCCGAGATATTTATGCTCGGAGAGATCTGGTTCGATTCGATCGGCTGGCTAAACGGCTATGAATACGATTCTGTTATGAACTATCCCTTCACGGGAGCAGTCGGAGATTTCTGGCACGATGAAAGCATGAGCGCGAGGGACTTTATGCACCGCCTCAACTTTTGCAGAGCGCTTTATCCGCGTCAGGTCAACGAAGTGCTGTTCAGCTTTTTGGACACTCACGATACCTCGCGCGTAAGAGAAACCTGCGCTAACGACGACGTTCTGCTCCAAAAGCTCTCCATTCTTCTCACAATGGCGGGTTCCCCCTGCATTTACTACGGCACGGAGATAGCCATGCGCGGAAAGAGGACGCCCTATAACCGGAGCTGTATGCCTTGGTACGAAATCAAATCCGGAAAACACGACGATTTCAAAGCAAAGGTCTCGGCGCTTATCAAAATGCGAAACGGTTTGCCGCAAACCAAACAGGACGAAATGGAATTCGTTTTTGATGAAAACCATCCGAGACTTTTAACTTACCGAAAAAAGAACGTTACGGTTTACATAAACGCAGGCAGCAAGCCGGTTGTGATAACGAAAAGCGGTGAAGATGTTTTCTCAAACCTGTTTGCCGACGGTGTTTTGTACAAAGACGGCGTGCTTATAGAGGAACGTCGCGATGAATGATAAAAAAATGACTCTGTTCGGTCTGGCGTGGCCGATATTCATTGAAACCGCGCTGTTTATGCTGCTCGGCATTGTTGACGTCTTTGTTCTCAGTCAGTACAACGACCTCGCGGCGAGCGCGGTAAACACGGCGAATCAGGCGGCGTCGATCACGGCTATCGTCTTTTCGGTCATATCCACCGCGTCGGCTGTGCTGATCTCACAATACTTAGGAGCTGAGAAGTATAGCTCAGCCTCAAGGATCGCGGCGCTGTCGATCGTTCTGAACTTCGTGACGGGTCTGATAATCAGCGCGGTGTTCGTGATTTTCAACAGTCAGATTTTGGGCTTTATCGGTGCAAAGGGAGATATACTCAGGCTTTCGGGAGAGTATCTGTCAATAGTCGGCGGCTTCATGTTTATGCAGGCCGTTATGAACGCTATGGCGGTCATCATACGAAATCACGGCATGACAAAAATCTCCATGTACGTCACCGTTGGCATGAACATTCTCAACACGGGGCTTGACATTCTGTTCGTCGCGGCTTTTGACATGGGCGTGACGGGAGTCGCAATAGCAACAAGCTTCAGCCGCGTAGCGGGAACTGCCGTGCTCGCCGTGGTTCTGTTCAAAAAAGTGGAAAAGCTTTCGATTTTCCGGTTGCTAAAGCCGTTTCCGCTGCGCGACATCGGCGATATTCTGAGAATCGGAGTTCCCGGAGCGCTTGAAACCTTCCTGTACAACCTGTCTCAGCTTGTCATCACTTCATTGGTGCTGAACTTTTTGACGGAAGCCGAGCTAATGGCAAAAACATATGTTCAAAGCGTCACAATGTTCTTTTATCTGTTCGCAATAGCGATAGGACAGGCTTCTCAAATAATGATAGGTCATCTGACGGGAGCGGGCAAAACCGACGAGGCATACCGCTGCGGCTTCCGCTCCCACCGAATCGCCCTGCTTATCGCGTTGGGAATAAGCTCGGTGGGCGCGCTTTTCAGATATCCGCTTATGGGATTGTTTACTGAAAACCCACAGGTCATCGAGCTGGGCGCTATGGTGCTTATTATAAATGTCGCTCTCGAATTCGGACGCTCCACAAATTTAGTGCTTATCGCCTGTCTGCGCGGCTCGGGAGACGTCTTCTTCCCCACCGCCTGCGCTATCTTCTCAAACTGGGCTATAAGCGTTCTCGGCTCCTACCTTTTCGCCGTAGTGCTCGGCATGGGGCTGAACGGTCTTTGGATCGCCCTTGCGCTCGATGAAATCGTCAGGGGAATACTAATGATTTTCCGTTGGAAAAGCGGAAAATGGAAAACAAAATGCGTAGTAAAGGAGAATTGATTATGAAACGCAGAATAACTGCGGCGCTGCTCGGTCTGTGCCTAACACTTTCGGTATTTATGAGCGGCTGCAATATATCTATAAATCTGAACGGCAGCTCTTCGTCGTCCGATACGGGAAATAAAAGCAGTGCGGTTTCTGCTTCGGCTTCGTCAAACAAAAGCGGCAACGCAGGCTCCGCCTCCGCTTCCTCACAAGCAGAGGACGCCGAATACACCATGGCTGATATCGCCAAGCTGAAAAGCACGGACAACTTTGCAAAAAAGACCCTTGAACATATTTTTGACGGCACGATCAACAGCAAGGGAAAAGCCACCGGATATCACTACACCCGCGTTTCCGACAGCAAGGGCGAGGTTATAAGCGGCACCCAAAGCGAAAAGGACGAGCATGGAGTTTTCACGGGCGATGTAAAGGTAAGCGGAGTTAAAAAGAACGGTTTCAGCTCTTTTTATCCCGAGGAATGGTCTCCCCAGCAGGTCGTGGACGCGATAAATGAAGCGTATACAGACGCTCTGAGCGACCCCGACAACCCGCACGGCTCGCTTTGGATCGGACACAGCGGTGATTTGGAAATTGATATGTACCTTGACAACAACAAAAAAATCACGACCGCTTTCCCCATTTATGAAGGAGACTGAAAATGAAATACACAGTCAGAACGACCCGCGGCAAACAAAGGCTTGTAGAGGTGGAATTTAAAGACGAGCGTTATTGCTTGATAGGCGAAATGCTGCTTGCGGAGCGCCCTTTCCTGAATCAGATCATCCACACTCTCGACAAGGCTCTTGAAAACGGAGCGACTGCCGAAGCATTTTCGGGCAACGCTTTCAGCATTGAAGCGAACTCCGAAACGTCAAAAATCACAAACGATATAAACGACAGCAAGGCAGAAGCGCCGACAAAAGAATTAAAAAAGCTTGTTAAGGCATATAAGAACCAATATGATAAAATTAAACGTTAAAATAGCCGGCGAAGCATTTACAATCGAAGCTCTGACCGAGCTTGTGGCGTCACAGTTCAAGCCGTATCTAACGGATACAGAGGGCGGAGCAATCATTACTCCGACGCAGCAGGATCTTGAGAGTATGCTCGAAAAATTGTTAAACCAAAAGGATGACCGAAAAAGAATATCCCCCACCATTATAGAATTTTTCGTGATTCACGAACTGATTGCCCGTGAAATGATCAACCGGGGAGTTTTGCTTGTGCACGGCTCGGCGGTCGTCGCTGATGGGAACGCTCATTTGTTTATCGCTCCGAGCGGAACGGGAAAATCCACCCACACGCAGCTTTGGCTGTCGCTTTTGGGCGACCGCGCGTTTATCATCAACGACGATAAGCAGCTTATACGGATAACCGACGCGGGCGCGGTGGTTTATCCCACACCGTGGGGGCAAATCAGCGTAGCCGACGCAGGCGCGAGCGCTCCGCTAAAGTCGATAACCGTCCTTTACAGGGGAAAAAACAATATAAATAAAATAACGGAAGCTCAGATGTTCCCGGAGCTTTTCAAGGCTTCACTGCGCGGCGAAACGCCCATGGAAACGCTTGAGATCATAAACCTCCAAAAAAAGCTGATGTCAAAGGTAGGGCTTTATAAAATGACCTGCGAGCCGACGGTTGAAGCCGCAGAAACAGCATATAAAGCAATAGCGGGAGATTGATTTTAAAAAAAATATTTGACTCTGTTGTAAAATATGCTATAATATTACAGAGTAAATTTATGCGTATATTCTGTAATTTTTTAATAAGAAAGGAATACATACAATGAAAATCAACGAAAACTTTTTAACACAGGAAATAGACGACTCACAGGTTATCGTTGCGACAGGCGACGCAAAATTCAACGGAATCGTTCGCAGCAACAAAACCGCTGCCGAAATCGTTGACCTTATGCAGGAAGAAACCACAAGAGACGAAGTTATCGACAAAATGTGCGCCAAGTACGACGCACCGAGAAAAGTCATCGCGGACGATGTAGATATGGTAATTTCCACTCTGCGCAGAATCGGCGCCCTTGACGAATGAGCACGGCATTAGGCTTTGAGGAGATTCTAAAGCGCGACGGCGTTTTGGTATACAAAACACAAGGTGTAAGTATGCGCCCCATGCTGAAGCAGAATCGGGATCTGGTTACTATCCGCCCCGTTTCGGGCAGACTCAAAAAATATGACGTTCCGCTTTACAGAAAAAAAGGCGGCGGATATCTGCTGCACCGCATTATAGCTGTCACCGAAAACGGATATGTGATCCGCGGCGACAACACCTACGTAAAGGAGCTTAACGTCACCGACAACGACATTGTCGGCGTTCTGACAGCCTTCAAGCGCAAGGGCAAGGATTACACAGTTGAATCAAATGGCTACCGCCTGTACGCCCGCGTATGGAATTTTCTTTATCCGCTGAGAAAAGTGCGCAACTTCATAAAGCGCTCAATCGCAGCAAAAAAGGGCAAGTCCGGAAAAAATAAATAAATGTTTTATCCTCTGAAATTTTTTCGGAGGATTTTTTTAATTTATTTAAGGTTAATTTAAGCAACCGGTGCTATACTTCAAGCACAGTAAAGAAAAGATAAGAAAAACAACAAGACATTTTACAGATGACCGCCTTAAATTTATAAAAAGGAAAAAACGCTACGGCGGCGTAAAATCAACACATTCTTATAAACGGAGGACAAAAATATGTTTAAGAAGATTTCAGTAATTATCGCGGCAACAATGCTTGCCGCCTCCCTTACAGCTTGCAGCTCAGGCGGTGATGGCAGCTCCGCTGCTGCCGGCTCCACTTCCGACAGCGCGGCGTCAACCTCTCAGAGCATCATAAACACCGCGAATAACGCCGACACGTCTTCAACCACGGTTTTCACCGAACGCGACATGACTCAGTCGGTTGACACCTCAGACTCCAAAACGATCACAATGAGCGACGGCAAGAACGTCACGATCACCGAGGCAGGAGTTTACGAAATCAAGGGCTCGGCAAAGGACGCCGAAATCATTGTTGACGCGGCTGACGACGCAAAGGTTCAGCTTGTGCTAAACGGAGTAACGCTGACAAACAGCAGTCTCCCCTGCGTTTACGTCAAGAACGCCGATAAGGTGTTTGTCACCACTCAGAAGGGAACGACGAACGCGCTTTCCGTGACCGGCACATTCAGTAAGGACGGCGACACAAACACCGACGCGGTCATCTTCTCAAAGGATGATTTGGTTCTCAACGGTGAGGGAACGCTCAACATCAGCTCCACCGACAACGGGATATCCGGCAAGGACGATATCAAGATCACCGGCGGCACGCTCAGCATTGACAGCGCTTCCGACGCAATAGAAACAAACGACGACATCTCCGTTGCCGACGGCAATATCACAATCAACTCCCAAAAAGACGGTCTGCACGCCGAAAACGACGAGGACAACACTCAGGGCTCAATTTATATAGGCGGCGGCACCTTGAACATCAATGCCTCAAGCGACGGCATTCAGGGCACGACAACGGTTGTTATCGACGGCGGCACAATCAACATAAGCAGCTCCGAGGGAATTGAAGCCACAAACGTAACGATCAACGACGGCGATATTACAATTGAAGCGAGCGACGACGGCATCAACGCCACAAATAAATCAACTGCGGCAAGCATCGCGGTAACGATAAACGGCGGAAGCATAAAAATAAACATGGGCGCGGGCGACACCGACGGCATCGACTCAAACGGCGACATTTGCATCACCGGCGGCACAGTTGACATCTCGGGACAGTCCTGCTGCGACTATGACGGAAAAGCCGAAAAGACAGGCGGCACTCTGATTATCAACGGAACCGAAACCGACACTATTCCCAACCAGATGATGGGCGGAGGAATGGGAGGCGGTCAAATGCCCGGAGGCATGGGCGGCTTCAACAGATAAGCTTTCTCCATAATTTTTATATAAATCCTTCTCTCAGGACAGGGACACGGCTTAACACACCGTGTCCCTGCTCCGTTAAAGAAACCGCTCCGACAGAGGCTTTCCCCCACCGAAGCGGCAATTTTTTCATTTTCGGGTTTTGCTTTCAGCTTTACGCTTTAAGCTTTATACTTCTTCGTCAGTTTGTTCTCCAATTTTGTTTTCTTTGCGATCCAAAGCATCAGCAAGCCGCACAGCACGCCGAGCAACAATCCGCAGAGGACATCCGTCGGAAAATGAAAATACAAATACAGCCGCGAAAACGCGATGCAAACCGTAAGCGCAAGCGCGATAAAACCGAACACTCTCTTTTTTGCTAAAAGAACGGTAGTTGCCGCAGCAGCAAGACCGCTGTGAGTCGAAGGGAAGCTCGCACCGGAAGGCGCTTTCAGCAGCAAATCGATATCTGTATTTACGGTGAACGGTCTGGGACGGTTCACAATGTGCTTTAACAGAACGTCGCCAAACAAAAAGACGGCTGCCAATGCTGCAATCAAAATTATTCCGGCTGCGCGGGTCTTACGGAAAAACAGCATGATTATGCCTGCCACGATCCAGATGATCCCCGAAGTCGTCACATAGCTGAGGATCACCGCAAAGGAATCAAGGAAACCGCAGCGCAGATTTTCCTGTATCCAATTCAAAATTGATAAATCAAAATTAAGTATTGCTTCCATTTTACAACTATCCTTTTTTTTTAAATTTTATTTGATATCGCGCTTTTTGAAAACAATGTTGATCAGTAAACAGAACCGAACAAGGTAAATCAAGACTACGACAACAGAGTTGATAAAAAGAATATTTTTGATAACGTTTACGGAAGAAATCAGGCTGTCGGGCATATAATTGCCAATGCCGAAGCCTTGAACGGAGACACAAATGTATCCGAAAGATTTGAATGAAAATCATCCTTTGGCGCAAAAAATTTCGTGATCAGCGGAACTCCCGCCGCCAACATATCTCGCTCTTGCAGATGTGGATATTGATATTGCCCGCGACAACCTTTTCGCCATATTTCTTGGTAAGGTTGTCGGTGGTTAAAGTATAATCCATCAATTTCTTTCCTTAACATTTTGATATAGGGCACCTCTAAAAATATTCTGTTGTTCAGAGGTGCCTTATAGTAATTATAGCATAATATCTAAAAAAAACAACCCTCTGCACGGAAATTATCGGATAAATCAATTAAGGAGAACACCGCAAATGGGAAAATCCCCGTCCGGCGCCTTTTGGTCGGGGGATTTTGTATGTCTACTTGTAGACATACCGGAGTAAAATTGTCTGTTTACAACGATCCTCATACTGTTTGCTTTGCAAATTCGCCCGTCTGAGACCGCTCGGATAAATCGAATTACAGCGCGGGCACAAGTTACATTTCGCTTTCAGAATCAGATTCACGCGGGCGATGTAAAAGATTGATATGAACGATATCAAAAGATATTGCAATCAATTTAACGCTGTGATATAATTTATTTGATTTTGTTTTGGCGGTGATAGGATGGGAATGAATAAATTGCAGGCGAATATATGCCTTGTTTGCGTTACGCTTTTGTGGTCGTCCGAGGTGATCATTTTTGCGTGCATACCCGACAGCGTCGTTCCGTTTGCGACTACGGCGATCACGAATCTGATTGCCTCGGCACTGCTTTTTATCTGCTTTTTCAAGCGGATAAAGGCGGCTTTCAAATCGGAAAAAAAGAAGCTGCTGCTGAGAGTCCTTTTGCTTTCAGTGCTGAATTTCGGGTATAATAACTTATATCAATACGGTCTGGATTACTTTGACGTTTCCACCGGCGCTTTCACCCTTTCGATGACCGTGGTTATCCTGCCTGTTATCCTGTTGATGTACAAAAGGAATGTAGGAAAAAGAACATGGATCTCGGCAGGCATGGTGCTTTTGGGTATATTGTCGTCTTATTTGGGCAGGATATCAAGCATCAATCTGTACGGATTTATTACCCTTGCCGCCGGCTGTGCGATCCGCGCGGTTTTCATAATCAAGCTGAACGATTACTCCAGAGAGCACGATCCCGTGTCGATCTCGGCGCTCATCTCGCTTTTCGTCGGAACGTTCAGCTTAGCGGTCTGGCTGTTTATCCAGCCCGCGACCTTTGCCGCCATTGAATGGAACGTTCAGATCATCGCGAGCCTTTTCATTTACGCTTACTTCATCGTCGCGTTCGCTCAAACGCTCAACATCTTTGCGCAAAGGCGGGCAAACGCCGCCTCCGCAACGATTATATATTCATTGGAGATCGTTTTTTCACTCATCTGGGGAGTCACCATGCCCGCCAATTTGGTTGAACAGGTAACGCCCGATGTATTCATGCTGATCGGCGTCGCGTTTATCATCCTCGGAAATCTTGTTGAGATCATAGATTTCTCACGCTTGAAGGCGATAGTGAAAGGACGTGAGCGGATTGGCTGATAAAAAAGGATTTTTCTACAGAGCGGCAGTATTCGCGGCTTTGACAGCGGTATATCTTATCGTTTCGGTTCCGTTCAAGGTCATGGAGATAATCCCCGGCTTTACGGATATTCGCCCGGTTTCAATGCTGATGCCTGTGTACGGAATATTCTTCGGCATTCCCGGCTGCATGGCTTACGCTGTCGGAAACCTGATAACCGATATCATCAGCGACAGCCTGAAATGGTCGTCGATCGCGGGCTTCGCGGCGAATTTCATAGGCCCTTTTTGCTATTACCTGTTTTGGACAAGGCTGTCAAAGCAAAGCTTCGATCTCAGAAAACCAAAGAATATCCTTATACATACGGCGGTCATCGCCGTTGACGCTTTGATAGTGGCAGGTATTATCACTCCGTCTGTAGCACTATCTTATCCGGAAGTAAACTCATGGGTATTCTTTAGCGTTGTTCTCGCCAACTCTTCGCTTTTTCCGTTTTTCATCGGAATTCCGCTCATTATTCTTATGCAGGACGAGCTGGACTTTAGCCCGATCAAAAGAAAAAATACCACATAAGGGAACCTCTAACAATTCTCTACCGCACTTCTGCATGACATTGAAATATTAGAGATTCCCATAATAAATTTGAGGAGCTGTCCGAGCGACAACTCCTCTTTTTTAATGTTCCGGTTTTGTATATTCGGCAGGGCCAAACGCAAGTATCATTGGAAATACATACGGAACAAAAAACATTCCTATCTTGAACGCGATCCCCTTGCCGAAGCAATTGCACATTTTGTTGATATGTATCACTTCCGACAAAAGTGTGAATACCGTTGTAAAGATCAAGAACGCTATCTCAAACCATTTGGGGAACGGTAAAACAGCGGCGATAAAGGTTTCAATGAACCAAATGATCATTTCAAGAATAAACCATATATGCTTCATGCCTACGATATGGTGCGATAAAAAAAGGTCGTAAAACGGTATCAGCGCTTTCCAACCCTTTTCCCCCGCTTTTTCCAGTATCTTCCACTCTGATATCACTATCAGAACCAACAAAACAACAGCGAATGTGCAAACTATGCCTACAACAATCCAACTAATATCCATTTTTCTTCTAACTCCTTTAACTCAACACAGCCGATCGCCATTTTATGTTCCGCTGTGCTTTCTCTTTATTTTTCTCTTCAGTTTTTGTTGATCTACGGCTCTGGAAAAACGGCGTTATCAACCGACGCGGTGGCTTTCACCTTGTAGCGGATGCCGTTATCATCGAGCTGCCGCAGAAACGCCTTGACAACTTCGTCCTCTTTAAAATTGCGGTGAATGGAAAGGAAAACCCTGCCGTTGATAGCGGCAATTTCCGTCAAAAGATTATTAGCGTTGGGAACATGTGTGTATAGCTCAAGCACATACGGGCTGAGAGATTTATGCTTCCATTGCCCGATATAGCTGACCATGAATGTGAAGTACCGCTTTCCGCCGTTGATCATTTTGCCGAACGCCTGATTTTTTGCTTCCAACGTCGGCGCCATACTGTTTACCAAACGGATACGGTTGGAAGAAAAGACCGCGTAGTTACGGACATATTCAGGCGCGCTCTGCTCTGCTGTTTTTTTTCGGTGGATCGCGCACTGTCGGTTAAGCGGCATTGACTTGATTTCGTCGGAATAAAAGAACTTGACGGTCTGCACACAGTTGTGATGTGTGACGGAGCCGAGCATCGGTCTCGCGTTGACGATATAGGAATTCATCAGGTCTTTTGTACGCTGCGGATATAATCCGTCAATAGCGCGTGCGAAGAGCACCGACACCATCGTTCCGGGGCTTGCCTCGTTGTCGAAGCTGAAACGGATGAAATCCTCCTCGTTGATCTCAACATCGCAGACCAACTGTTCACAGGGAGTCAGTCCGGCATCCTCGGAAAGAGAAAACGCAGGCCGGATATCCGGCGGGGTTAATTTTGATGGGTCAAGCATCGGTGTTTCGTCGTATGGGTCGATGGTTTCACCCGGAAGGATCGGGTCGTCCAGCGTCCGGATACCCTCATGGTCAGTCACGCCGTAACGCTCGTTGCAGTAATAATACAGCAACGTCGCAAGCACCATATACATCGCCGTGCCGTCCGTAATGCCGTGCGAAATGTCAAGATACAGCCTGTCCTGCGCATAGCAAACGCACCAAATATGAAAATTTGAGTCCTCGGTATTCAGGCTCACTCTTTGATCGGTGTGGTGAACAACGATCGGCAGCAGATTTTCCTCATAATAATAACCGCTCTCGTTCTTCCTCATCCGAAGGCTAAGATAGGGATAACGCCGCTGCGTTTTTTCCACCGCCCGAGAAAGGATCTCACCGTCGATATCATCTTGCAGGCGTAGGCTGAAACGAACGGAATAATCCATGCCCATCCCGAAGCTGCCGTGTACCATCATCAAATCAGCTGTTGTGATTTTTATCATTTTCGATACACCTCCGTTCATATGTTAATAATATCAGAAAAAAAGCCGCTTGTCTATAATTATCCCCAAAAACACAGAAATCCGAATTCGCACCTCAACTCATCATAACACTCTCAAAACAGCGTATTCAGTTTTATTCGTATTAACTCCAACTATTGACAGAGCGCCCAAAAAACAACCGTTTTTGCAGAAGATTTTATTTCTGTTCAGGAATTATTATGATGACCAAGGGAGCCCGCAAGGGGCTCCCCAACATTACGCGCCCGATAAAAACGAGCTGTTTTCCAAAACCGTCTGCGGCTTAATCGTCCATTGTCAATTGTCCTTCACCCGCACCGGCAGTCAAAAACTCCACCGCTCTCGCTGTCCTGCGCTGCGGGCGGGAAGAAAGAATCTGCGGGGAATTCTATTTTTCCGAAAGCCTCGCACGGATCATCTTCCCTGCCCTCGCACTCCTTGCGCGGCATACAAAAGTCATAGGACGGAAGAGTGAGCTGTACGTCGCGCGACAGGGTAGTCACAGAGAAAACACCGATCGTTGTGCTGACCTGCTGAGCATCGGGAGCAACAAGACTTCCGCCGATAAACTCGGTCACGTTTTCGGGCACAAAGGGCACGATAGGTGCTGTTGACACAGGGCTGAGCGAAGCCGCCAAAGCCATGGGGCTTGACACCTGAACGGTCGCTACGGGCAGAGAGCCGCCGTAAGCCGCACAGCAGTCAAGCTCAGCCGCGTCTATCACTGCGGAAGCCGCGCTCGAAAAGCGTTTTACACAGCCCTCGCTGCCGTAGAGTACCGCGCGCTTTGACGCTGCTGCAATACCCGTGACCGTCGAAGGCAGCGCGCCTGCCGCCGTGTAAACCTCGCAGCAGCAAAGGAAATAAAATGTCTCGTCAACCGAGTAATAGCCTCTGTTGAACGCCACGGCGTCAACGTCCACGGTTGCGGTGATAACGCTGACTCTCGTCACTCTGACCGAGGTGGCGGTGTCAATAAGCTCTTGATTCTCCTGAGTGAAAAACACCGTAAGATCGCGCAGGCAATCCTTTGCCCCGCAGCTGTCATATATTCTCGGCACGTCCAGACAAACCGGCTCAAACAACGTTTCGCCGCTGTCGGGCGTCTGTCCGGAATCGGGTTTTGTTTCCGACATAATAATAACCTCCGTAAACTTAAGTATCGTACATACGCTGTACATTACCAGTTTATGGAGGTTTTCTCTTTTAGTTACTGTATTTGACCAGATAATTGCGCGCTTGACTTTGAAGCAGGTCGGGGTCTGAGTCCGAGTAGTTTGACACCGCCGCGAAAATCAGGCATTTATCCTTGGTAAAGCTCAGCTTCGCGCTGTAGGCGTCTACCCTGCCCGCGAATGAATAGCGGCTGCCGTTAATGAACACTCCGTATCCGAACCCGTCGCCGCTGTCCGTCAGCATTTCTTCAAGGGATTCCTCGCCGATGATTTGATTTGACATTAATGCGTCCACAAATTTCAGCATATCGGACACATTTGTGATAACTCCCAAAGCGGAATAGCCAACCCCTTCATACAGCAGAGGAGAAGTTTCCTTTTTGCTTTCGTACGGGCTTGCGGTGGATTCGTCGGGTTCAAATCCCGTTTTTGTCATAAGAGCGGGCTTGAAAACAGCTTCGCTAAGATAAACCTCGTACTGCTTTCCCGAAACTGAGCCGATTATCTCGCCGAGCAGGTAATAATTGCTGTCGCTGAAATCAAAATTGCCCTGCTTTTCCTTTTGAAGCGGCTGAGAGAGTATCCAGCTAAGGATCGTCGCCTTGTTCTTTTCATAGGCGCTGCCGCCGTTAAGCTTGCCCTGCAGGTCTTTGTTGAGCGTGACCTCCTTTGGGCTTTTTTCGTCACGGCTTACATAATCAGGTATTCCCGAGGTCATTCCGAGGAGCTGACGCACTGTCACCTCTTTGCCGTAAACGCAGCCTTTAAAGTAGTTGTCGAGCGTATCGTCAAGGCTCAGCTTATTTTCCTCCGCCAACTTCATAACCGCCGCCGCGGTAAAAAGCTTTGTCACGGAGCCCGCGTAGCAGCTGCGGTAAATCGAATTATCAATATGAGCGCCCTTATTCGCGAAGCCCTTTGTCTTGACATACTCAAAATCATTTCCGATTTTCATGTAAGCCGCGCCCGAAAAGCCCGTAGCTTCAACAATGCTGTCAAGCTTAGCCTCGATCTCGTTTATATTCTTTTTTATGCTCAGGCTGTTGTATGAGACGTCGCCCTCGGACAGCTCCGCCGAATCGGGCGAGGCGGACGCATCATCTACCGTAGCCTTCTTGGGCTGAGTGGGAGCCGTTGACGACGCGGGAGCGGAGGACTGAACGCTCCGCGAAGACGCTTCGCTTTCCTTGTCCGACGAACAGCCTGTAATTACCGCCGCTGTGATCACGGCGCAGATAATTGCGGATAAAAACCTTTTCATATCGTTATCCTTCTTTTGTTCAGCTTATTTTTTCCATTCTGCAAAAGTTTGCCATCAGCTTTTTTGTCCCCGCCTTGTCAAACGCGATTTCGAGCAGCGTGTCGCTGCCCATTCTCTCGGCGGACATTATAAGCCCCTTGCCGAACACCTTATGCAGCACGGTATCTCCCACCTTGTAGGTAACGCCCGATTTGACCGCGGGCTTTTTATAGAACGGAGAATTTTTAGGAGCCGACGTCGGGCTGATATTCACGGAGGCAAAGGTGCTCTCTCCAGTGCCGCCGTATATTCCGCTTGAGGGACGGGATTTCTTTTCCCCTGTTCTTTTCAAAAGCGAATCGGGGATCTCGCTCGCGAAACGGCTTTCTTTATTGTATGAGGTCGAGCCGAACAGCATACGGGTGCGGGTTTTTGTGAGGTAAAGCTTCTCCTTCGCGCGGGTTATTCCGACGTAAGCCAAACGGCGCTCCTCGCCGATCTCATCCGGATTCATCAGCGAGTTGTACGACGGGAACAGACCCTCCTCCATTCCCGTTATGAAAACAACGGGGAATTCCAGACCCTTTGCGCTGTGAAGCGTCATCATTACGCAGGTGTCCGCCTCGGCGTCGTAGTTGTCGATGTCGGTCATAAGCGAGATTTCCTCAAGGAACGCGGACAGCTCCGCCTCCTCGCCGTAGTCCTCCTCGAACTTTATGATATTTGAGGACAGCTCCTCAATATTTTCAATGCGCGTATCGGCATTTTCTTTTTCGGCGCGAAGATAGCTCTCGTAATTTGTATGCTCAAGAATCAGGTTGTATAATTCCGCAAGAGAATAATCGCCGCTGTCCATAGCCTCGATCAAGCCGTCGATCAAGCCGACGAACGCTTTCAGCTTGGAAGCCGCCCGGCTAAGCTGCGGAAAGGCGTCAGCGTCCTTTATCACCGAGTAAATGCTCTCACCCAGCCCCGAGCCGATTTCCGCAGCGATTTGAAGAGTGCGCGCGCCGATCCCGCGCTTGGGCACATTCAGGATGCGGCTGAGCCTTACGTCGTCGTGCGGATTGTTTATCACCTGCAAATACGCTATCATGTCGCGGATCTCCTCACGGTCGTAGAACCTGTGACCGCCGATTATCCTGTGAGGGATACCGCTGCGCGAAAGAGCCTGCTCCACGGCGTTCGATTGGGCGTTTGTGCGGTACAGCACGGCAAAGTCGGAGTATTTTCTTCCTTTGGCAACGCCGTCCATGATTTTCTTTGCGATGAACACCGCTTCGTCGCGCTCGTCGTCGCAGGTGTGGAGCTCGATCTTTTCGCCCTTGGGGTTCTCCGTCCACAAGGTTTTGCCCTTGCGTTCGGTATTGTTTGAAATAACCTCGTTAGCGGCGTTTAAAATATTTTGAGTGCTGCGGTAATTCTGCTCAAGACGGATTATTTTTGCGCCCCTGAAGGTGTTCTCAAACGATAGAATGTTCTCGATCGTAGCGCCCCTGAACTTATAAATGCTCTGGTCGTCGTCGCCCACCACACAGATATTGCCGTATTTTTCAGCCAAAAGGGAAACAAATCGGTACTGCACGCGGTTTGTGTCCTGATACTCGTCCACCATAATATATTTGAACTGATTCTGATAATATCCTAATATCTCGGGGAACTTTTCAAACAGCTCAACGGCTTTGCATAGCAGGTCGTCAAAATCCATAGCGTCGGCGGTTTTCAGCCGCTGTTGATAAATCTCATAAACCTTAGCTACAGATTGCTTGCGGTAATCGTACTCAGCCTGCTCAAGCATTTTACGCGGGTCTGTCATTTTATCCTTCGCCTTTGATATCTCAGAAATAATCGACTTTGCGGGCAGGTTCTTTTCATCTATGTTAAGCTGCTTTACGATATCCTTTATCAGCCGCTTTTGGTCGTCGGTGGCGTATACCGTGAAGTGCGAGGAATATCCCAGTCGGTCGCCGTAACGCCGCAGGATACGCGCGCAGGTCGAGTGGAAGGTAGCCGCCCAGATATCTCCGCCGCCCTCGGACACCGCGTTGCAAATGCGCTCCTTTAGCTCGCCCGCCGCCTTGTTTGTAAAGGTGATGGCGAGAATGTTCCACGGTCTGCACAGCCCCGACTGCAATATATAGGCGATCCTGTTGACAAGCACGGTGGTTTTGCCCGAGCCGGCTCCCGCTAAAATGAGCAAAGGACCCTCGGTGCAGAAAACCGCCTCGCGCTGCATTGGATTCATATGAGAAAACTGCTGTTGAATTTCGGCTTGCGTCATAACTTCCCTTTCTATAAAAATACACATTGATTCACATTTTTCACACATACATAAAAACGGGCGAACCACGTCCGCCCCGCATATTCTGTTTCCTATTATATTATAAAATAATTTTTTGTCAAGAGTTACGCTGCTATTGTAACGTTTTTCCGACATTGCGCCAAAAAAAGAGATTGGCGAAAAGCCAATCTCCGTAATTCTTTTGCTGCTTAATTATTTAATGCTGTCCTGAAACGTCTTGACCATAGCCTCGGCGTTATCGGTGATGATAAGACTTACAAAATTGCCGTCCTTTGTTACCTTGCACGCCTTGACCATATCAACCTTTTGGGGAGTGTATGAGGTGTAGGTGCTGAGAACATCGTCGTACGTATCTTTGAGAGCAGCCTCAACTCTGTCTGCCGCTTCGGCGTCAACAGCCTCGATAAGCACGATCTCAACAGGAGCGTTGGGGTCGGACTTGTCCATTTCAACGGCAAACTGCTTTACGTCGTCCATATTCATAGCGCGGTAATAATTCTTGACTTTTTTTGCTTCGGTGACCTTTTCGAGAGAGAGACCGTTTTCGCTGTTGATTTTGTCAAGAACGGCATTGAGGTCTACGCTTGCGGAAGCGCTGCTGCCGGTGTCGGCTTTTGATTCTCCGCCGCCGCAGCCGGCAAATACCGCTGTGGCCATAAACGCTGCGAGTACGAGTGCAATAATTCTTTTCATGTTTACCTCCGTAAAAATAATTATTAATATTTTTTTAGGGCTTACCCTCATTATTATATTATAAAATTTTTACTTGTCAATACTTATTATAATTTTGTAAACATTTACAGCGTGACGCTGTACCCGGGGCGGCTTTGGACAACGTCGTTTAAAGATATCCTTCCATAAACGCCGCGTCAGAACGGGTGACGTTGGGTAAATATGTCGTTATCCTTGCACGGTTGTAAAAATATATGATGTTATCCTTTGACTCGTAGGGACAGCCCTTGCGGCTGTCCTTGGGCATTGAATCAAACGTTTTGTTTCCTATCGCAATCGGACGGGGTAACAACCTCGGTGCAAGGGAGCCCGCAAGGGGCTCCACTACAACCATATTTAAACATACAACAGTCGTTTAAATTCAGTTTTCAGCGACATGGCTTGCCCCTGTCAAAACGTTTCCTGTAAATCTGCATTTAAACGCGTGAGCAAAACCCATGAATAAGCCAACGTTAAGAAGCGCGGATTGCCCGTCGGCTCAGCCGACCTTTTCGGTAATTCTCTTGTATTCGTCCTGCATAATGCCGCCGAAGCTCTGTTGGTCGAGCTCCAAGGTCTCCTCGGCTACGGCTGATTTATCGGCGAACGCGTCGAACACCGCCTGCTTTTCCTTTAAAAGCTGCGTGATTTTTTCGTCAACCGTGTCCTCGCACAGCAAACGGTAGACGAGCACGCTGCGCGACTGTCCCATTCGGTAGGCGCGCGAAACAGCCTGATTTTCAATCGACGGCTTGAACTGCGGCTCGCAAATCACGATTACGCTTGCCGACTGAATGTTAAGCCCCGTTCCTCCCGACTGTATCTGAGCGGTGAGCACTGCGCCCTCGGGAGCCTTGTCAAACTCGTCGATAAGCTCCTGCCTGCGCTGAGGCGGGACAGAACCGTTTATCGGACCGACGCACCTGTCGCCTAACATTCTGCTTATTTTGTTTACGGTGTCGAGGAAGAACGAGAACACAATGACCTTTCTGCCGTCGTCTCCCGCTTCATCAAGCAGCTCGTTTAGCCGCCTTGCCTTTGAGGACAGCGACAGATCGTCCACCGCCCACGATACTCTGCGGGCATCGGCGTATTTCTGATTGATAACCGCCTGCTCATACAGCGCCTCTTCCTCCTTGCCGAGAGTACACCACTCAAAGCTTTCGGTCAGCTCGGGAAGCTCTGTTAACACGTCCTCGCGGCGGCGGCGGTAATAAACGGGAGCGACCGCTTCTCTGAACTGCGGAGCGCCCGACATGAACGCAAGGCTCTTGACTCTTTCGGCTATCTCGGGGCGAAGAACCTGAATGAGCGAGATCATCTCGTCAACGCGGTTTTCGATTGCCGTGCCCGTCATAAACAGCAGCTTATCCGACTTGGCGCAGAGCTTTCTAACGTTCATGCTGCGCCTTGCCTCGGTATTTTTAATGTAATGCGCCTCGTCCACAACCATCATGTCAAGCTTTGACGAATAGTTGTCGCTGAAAAATCCCGTTGTTTCATATGTTGTGACGGCTACGCCGCCCGATTGCTTCCAGCTGTTTAAGGCGGCCTCCTTTTTGGTTCCGTGAACCATTGAAACCGTCAGATCGCTGTGCTTTGATATCTCGCGGCACCAGTTTGACAGCACGCTCGCGGGACATACAACGACAAATCTCTCGGCTCCCGTGTTGCGAAGGGAAACCATTACCGCGATAGCCTGGACGGTTTTGCCCAGACCCATTTCGTCGCCGAGCAGCACCCGCTGTTGGTGCAGAGCGTACTTCACGCCCCACTCCTGATATCTTCTCAGCTCACAGCGAAGTCCCTCGGGATAAAACGGCTCGTTCTGTATTTCGTGCGCCAAGTCCTCGGGAAGCCCGTAAATCCCGTTGTCGTTGCCGAGCATTCCGGGGGCGAATTCCTCAATTACATTATAATAGCGCACCGTGTTGTCGGCGAAGTGCTGCCACGCGCGTGCGGGAGTTACCGAAATATTGCCCGTGACCGCCGACATCTGCCGCAGCTTATTGCCGTAATCACCGTCTAAAAGCTGTGAAAGATAGTTGTAAGCGCCCTTGACTGCGGTTTTTTCGGAGTCGGGGGTGAAAAGCCAGAGCACACCGTTACCGACGTCGCGAAGCGTTTCCGAAGCCCTCTCTATATTCTTTGAATGCTCTTTGGTGGTTTTCAGATATTCGCTCAGGCTGTCGCTTATCAAAATATATCTGCAAATCGCTTGTACAAGAGCGGTTGATTCTTTTGTCTTGTTGTCGGTGCTCAGTTTGATTTTGACCGAGCCCTTTGATTGCTCCGCGAGACTGTCGGCGATTTTTTTGATTTCCACAGCTCCCTCGGGGCTTATACCGTTGACCGCCGCAAGTCTATTAGGTGACGCCGAGCGGATATCCGCCATTGTATTAAAACCGCAGTCGCGCAGGGTTTTAACGCGGTAGCCGCCCTTTCCCCTGTTGACCTCCTCAACGGGAACCTCCCGCAGTATCTCGTCTGCGCCCTTCATGGCAAAATCGTCGCAGGCGCGCTTTATTTCATCTTTTGAGCGGTCAAGCTCCTTTTCCGCCCTGGCAAACGGAGCGGTCAGTGCGTTGTGACGCTCGATAAGCTTTTCAAATTCTCCGATCGCCGTGTCCGACCTTACACGGGCGAGCGCGGACTTTGACTCCTTGTAATATATATCCTTATTCCGCTGCAGCTCTTCCCACGCCTCGACCGGCGTTATCCGCTCGATCTTCTCAACATCTGCTGCCATACCCTCGGTATATTTGGCGTAGTCGCTGTTCATAAGCTCGGTTAAAGCAGCGTAAGCCTTTGCCGCCTCCTGCTTTTTGGCGGAGGACGCGAACAGCCGCTTTAAGCCGCCTGCGGTTTCTGATAGTTTTTTTGTATTCGCCTGAACCTCGGCGCGGCGAGGCTCCGTCATTTGTTTGCAATATCTTGATATCGGTTTAAGCTTTTGGCAGCAAACGATATCGCGGGCAAGAGCATCTGACCCTCTCGGAGCCTTTACGCCCTCTTTTCCGCGCACGACCTCGTCGCGAAGAAGATTCTCAAACGCGCGGTAGCCCAGCATTCCCTTAGCCTGCTTTTCCGCTTCGGCGCGGTAGATCTCAAAAGCGTTTATCAGCTTTTCATGCTGTCGCTGCATATTCTGAACGGACGAAAGCAGCTCTTTAGCTTCCTTTGCGCTGAATTCAAGCGCCATAAACTCGCCTCCCTAAAATTTATGCCGTAATTATATCAGTTTTTTCGACAAAAAGCAACTGTACACGGCAAAAGACTTATGAACAATTATAAAAATACCTTGAATTATCCTAAAAATGTAGTATAATTTAATAGCACGGGATCGCAACCCCGTGAGCAAAGTTTTTTTAGGAGAGATTTAAGATGGAAAAGAGAAGTCAGTGGAGCTCGCGCTTCACATTCATTCTCGCCGCTATCGGTTCGGCGGTCGGTCTTGGCAACGCGTGGCGTTTTCCGGGACTCGCCGCAAAGCACGGAGGCGGCACGTTTTTGGCGGTTTATCTGTTAGCCATGCTGGTTATGGGTATTCCGCTGCTGATGATGGAGATATCCATAGCGAGAAAGTTCCGCAAGGGCGCTATTGAGTCCATGCGCGGAATTGGCAAAAAATGGGAGCCTGTCGGTTGGGCGGCGACCTCAAACGCCTTTGTGATAGTGTGCTACTATTCGGTCGTGTTCGCGTGGGTTATCCTTATGTTCGTGAACTCATGGCAGTTCGCCGGCATGACGGGCGATTCCGAAAAGGCGTCGAGTCTGTTCTTCAACCTGACCGAAACGACGGGAGCTATTGAAGGCTTCGGGATCCCGTGGCAGGTAGGGCTTTGCCTGCTTGCGGCGTGGGGACTTATATTCTTCTGTATCCGCAACGGCGCAAGCTCGGTGGGCAAGGTCGTTAAATTCACGGTGTTCGCGCCTGTTGTACTGCTGCTCATCATGGCGATAAAGGGCTGCACAATGCCCGGCGCTATTGACGGCATCAAGCTTCTGTTCGTACCCGACGTTTCGGCGTTTTCCGACCCGTCGCTGTGGGTTGACGCCATAGGACAGGTGTTTTACAGCCTTTCGATCATGATGGCGATCATGTTTGCTTACGGCTCATACGTAGGCAACGACGCCGACATTGCGGCAGACGCCATGATCATCGCTTTTTCCGATATGGCTATAAGCGTGCTTTCGGGAATTGTTCTGTTCTCAACAATGGGCGGCACAGGTATGCTCGATCAGGTCACCGACAGCGGCATAGCTACCGCGTTTATCGTGTATCCTCAGGCAATAGTCAACCTGACAGATATAGGCTGGTTCAACGCCGTATTCGGAGCTATATTCTACTTAATGCTTATAACCCTTGCAATTGACAGCGCGTTCTCGATCGTAGAGGGAGTTTCCGCCGCAATTGCGGACAAGTTCCATATCAAGCCCAAAAAGGTCACGCTTGCCATTTGCATAATTGCGGGCGTTATCTCAATTGCGTTCATCACGCAGGCGGGTCTTGCATGGCTCGACATCGTTGACAACTGGGCTAACAACGTCAACCTTATTTTGGTAGGCGTTTTAGAGTGCGTTGCTATCGGCTGGACTTTCAGCCTGAGAAAGGTTCTCACCGAGGTGAACAAAAACGCGAAAAGATTCAAAATGCCGTACTGGTGGTTCAACGCGTCAATCAAGTTTGTTGCTCCCGTGCTTCTTTTAGGGCTGTTTGTGTGGAATATGATCGTGCTGTTCGGCGAAAAGGGCGGCAGCTACGGCGATTATCCCATTTGGGCGCAGGTAGTTGCAGGCTGGGCAGTTTCAGTGCTCGTATTCGCAAGCGGATTCATCGCGAAAATCTTTGTAAATCAACGCAAAATTAATGGCTACACAGAGGACGAGGTCGTCTGGAAAGAGAATTGATTCCTTTTTAGAATAAAAATATTTATATTTAAAGAAAACGCTTCCGGTATTCTCAGCCGGAAGCGTTTTCAGTTGGCAATAAACAGTTTTATTCTCTGCTGTAATAGAGCAGGCACATGAAGGTCACGCCCGCAAAGCAGCCGATGAAAGTACCAATGATGATTCCCGCTAACATAATATTACCTCCCTCGCCAAACTGATTTTGACAATTATTCCTCGCACAATGTGCAATAATAAATTGGGGTGAATGAATTGCGCACTGTGTATGTAGATGTTTTGGTCGTTGTAAATATGCTGATTGATCTGATTCTCCTGCTGTGTGCGGGTCAGCTTCTCCATCTGAGGACAAAGCCCGTTCGGGTGCTGATAGCATCGGGTCTTGGAGGTTTTTCCGGTCTTGCAGCTCTTTTGCCTGAGATACCGTTTCCGCTGAACATAGCGCTTGACGTGCTCACCGCCGCTCTGCTGGTGTTAGCCGCCTTCGGCAAAACAGATCTGAAAAGCTTTTTAACGCGGACGCTCGTGCTGTTTTCGGTGTCGTTCTCGTTCAGCGGGATAATGCTGTTCGTCTGCACCGCCTTCCGCCCGAAAGGGGTCGAGGTTTACAACGACGTAGTATATTTTAACATCTCTCCCCCGCTATTAATTATACTGACTCTGCTGTGTTATTATACGCTGAGGCTGCTCAAAAGGTTCACGGGCGGAGCCGTCGGGAAACGCGTGTGCACCGTAACCCTGCGCTGCGCCGGAAAGGAGGTCAGCTTCAGAGCGCTGGTTGATACGGGCTGTCAGGTCAGAGAACCCTTTTCGGGTGAATTTGTAATTATCACCGAAAAAAGCTGTCTGCCGGATTTTTGTTTTTTAAGTTTCTCCAAGAGAATTATACCGTTCAGCAGCTTAGGCGGCACGGGGATTCTTGAGGGCGTGAGAGCGGAAGAGGTTCTGATTGACGGCAACGAGATTTCGGACAGCGTTTACATCGGCATATGCGACGGCGTTATACGCGGAGAGGTCAGGGCAATCGTCCCCTTTGAGATAATCAAAAATTTGAATGCGAGGTAATGAAATGAACGGAATACTGCTGAAAATCAGGCTGTTTTTCACAACAGACAACACGGTTTTCTACATTAACGGGAGCGACGCGCTGCCGCCGCCGATGAGCAAGGCGGAGGAACGCGCCGTGCTTGACAGAATCAAATCGGGCGACGAGCGCGCCCGCGAGCCGCTGATCGTGCATAATCTTCGGTTGGTGGTATACATCGCCAAAAAATTCGAGTCTCCCGGAGCAGGCGCCGAGGATCTTATTTCAATAGGCACAATAGGGCTTATAAAGGCGGTGAACACTTTTTCTCCCGACAAAAACATAAAGCTTGCAACCTACGCCAGCCGGTGCATAGAAAATGAGATTTTGATGTTTCTGCGCAAGTCCTCCCAGCTAAAAAACGAGGTTTCGATCGACGAGCCTCTGAACACCGATCGCGACGGAAACGAACTGCTTCTCTGCGACATTTTAGGCAGCGATGCCGATGAGATCAACCAGAACCTTGAGCACGAAATGGAGCGTAAGCTTGTGCTGAGAGAAGTATCGAGGCTGAGCGCGCGCGAGTGCCGCATGATGGAGCTGCGCTTCGGGTTGAACGGCAACAAAGAGCACACACAAAAAGAGGTCGCGGATATGCTCGGGATCTCGCAGTCGTATATTTCAAGACTGGAGAAAAAAATAATCCGTCACCTGAAAGAAAGACTTGAGGCTGCGGCTTGAAACTGCACCCGATCCGCACTTCTGAACAGCATAAAAATCCTTCCTCCAATTCCCGCGTTAAAATGCGCCGTTGAAGGAATTATTATTTCTTATCAAAGGTCGCTGTTTTCGCCGTCATCTGCCACGGTGCTTTCCGTTTCGTCTGTCATTTCAGCGTCGGTTGTTGCTTCGTCAGCCGTTGTGTCATCGGCGGTTTCGTCCTGCTCGTTGCCTATGATTCCGTCGTCGTCCGACACCTTACCGTTGTCGTTCATTCTTTCAGCCTCGTCAACGACAGCCGAAACAGCCTTTGTAACGCCTTCGCCGATATTGTCGGCAATGCTTTCGACGTTTGAAGCAACGTTTGAGGCGATTGATTCACGCTTTGACACATCGCTCTCGCTTCCTCCGCAGCCTGCGGTCACACTTGAAATTACAGCCGCCGCGAACAGCACACAAAATAATTTTTTCATCTGAAATCATCCTTATATACAAAAATAGCGCCGTTGAATAACGACGCTGTTAGTATGTACGATATTTGATCAATTATTCGTGTTTATGTTTTAAGACTCTTTTCGGATTCATCAGCTGTGCCTGAGGAATCATTTAACAATTGCAAATGCGGATACGGAATTGTTATGCCGTTTTTGTCAAAGGCGTTTTTCACATCTTCCTCCATCCCGAAAAGCACGGGGTAGTAGTTTTCCTGCTTTGTCCAGACAAAAACAGTGACTTCAACGCCGCTGTCAAGGTGCTTTGAGATGTAAACCTTTGATTCGGGTTCTTCGATAACAAGCTCGTTTTTGGAGATCACGTCGTAAATGACGCTCTTTACCTTGGTCAGGTTGTCCTCGTAGCTGACGGAGAACTTCAAATCGACCCTGCGCGTTCCCGCCTCGGAGCAGTTTACAATGTTGTTCGAGGTCAGCTTTGAGTTTGGTATCTGAACAATGCGGTTGTCAAAGGTGTGGATTTTTGTGTAAAAAAGCCGTATGCTGTCCACATAGCCCTCAAAGCCGTCTAACTGGATCAAATCGCCCGCAGTAATGGGCTTGTTGAAAAGCACGATTATACCGCTGACAAAATTTTTGAGCGTGTCCTGAAACGCAAGTCCCGCTGTCAGTCCCAAAGCGCCGAGCGCCGTTATCACCGAGTTGAGCTGCACTCCCGCAGTAGAAAGCGCGGTGATAACCACTGCGGTATACAGTGAAAAGCGCGTCATTGAAAACAGGAAGGTTTTTATGGTATGATCGAGCTTGGTTTTAAGCAGCGCTTTTTTAATCGGGACCAGCAGCAGCTTTACCAAAACGATGCCTATCGCAAGCGCGATCGCAAAAAACAAAAATCCCTCGGCAAAAATCAAAAAATCACTTTTAAGTTTATCCCAATCCATTTTATTCTCCTAATCGGATATTATTCTTTCGGAAACCTGTTCTCCGTTCTTCCACAGACGAACGATTATGTTTCCGTCCTCGTCAAATGAAACGCTTTTGCCGTTCCGCTTGCCGTCGATATAGGTGCAAACGTCAAGAAAGTTTCCGTCGCTGTCAAAGCGCGCGCCGAAGCCGTCGGGCTTGTTGTCAGCCCATTTTCCCGCGTGCATTGTGCCGTCGCTCAGACGGAAGCCCACTCCCCTGCCGCTTCTGCTGCCCGATTTCCAGTCGCCGGCATAGTTCGGGCTTCCTTCTTTATAATAGCAGATACCGAAGCCGTCGCGCTTGTCGCAGGCATAACTGCCGTCATAAGCCGTCAGCCCATCGGGAGTTACGGTTCTTCCCCTGCCGCTTCTGCGGTTGTTTTCATCAAGACCGCCGTAATAGGCAAAACTGCCGTTTTTGGTGCTGATAAACGAATCCGGCTCAGGCTCTTTAAGCGCATAGGTGCTTAAAGGCTCCGATACTTCGGGCTGCGGCGCTCTCAGAACCTCTTCCATTTCGTCGGTTCCGCGCTGTCCCACAGCTTCAATCAGCTCGGCAACAGCATCATCAAGCCGCTCGGTCTCAGGCTTATTGAGCTTTGTATCGACAGCCTTGGGTTTTTCGGGCTTTTGCGCGGGCTTTTCCTCACGGTACTTGTTAAGCTCGCCGAAAAGGTTTCCGTTTGTTTTGTGCGCCTCGATCAAAATCTGTTCAATTTTATCATAAGCAGAATAACCTTTGTTTTGCGACCGGTCTTTGTCAGTGACGGCTTCAGTTACCGCTTCGTGTACAGGCCCGCTTTTCGTTTCTGCGGAATAATCCTCCGCGCTCAGATACGGCGCGTTTTTTAAATTGAGCAAATCTGATGCCTTGGAAGAACTGAAAGCTTCCTTAGTAAAGCGGAAGCCGCCCTCTCTCCGGTTCAAATTTTCCGTCAATCCTTCGGGCTTGAATGAAGCGTCGTACCAAAGCATACCCGCGCTTGAGTAAATCAGCGCCGCACAGCGTTTGCCCGATGCGCTTTTTGACGAGTACAAATCGGTGTAGATGATCCCCGAGGTCGTAAACCTTTGAAAGCTCAGCGCGAATATACCACTGATGAGCTTGGGATAAACAACGGCGGCGATTTGGTTTTCCCTTTCGCGGCTGTAATATTCGGTTCTCAGCCAAAAATGTCCGCCGTCAAAAAACTGTCTTTTATAAACAATTCCGTTGCCGCCGTAGGAAATTACTGAATAGCTTCCGTCGGCGGCGCGTTTTACGGTCTGCACGGGCTGATTGTTAAAAGTGATCTTCCACGCGAGAGGAGCGCCGTTTTTCATTATATATGAAAGGCTGTAGGTCTTGCCGTCAATTTGTATCTCTGTTTTTTCGGCTTGATCGGAGCAGCCGCAGTTGAAAAAATTAGCCCTGACGCCTGCCAAAGCGTCGTTTCTGAAATCGGGCTTTTCAAAGTCGCAAAGCACCGCGGAATAGACTATCAAATCCTCCGCGGCTGTATTTTTATTTGAAAGCATAGTGATTATACCTCTTTAAGGAGACCCTTGATACCCGTCGAAAGTGCCGGAGATCGTTAAAGCCTCAGTTTTTATCCGGAGTAAAAAGCGCCGTTTGACGCTCTCGCCCGCCCTTAAAACGGCGGGAGTAATATGATGAAGCTTAGGAACTGTGCAGAAATTACAATTTATTAATAAAAAGTTCCATAGCAAAGGGCGCCTCAAAATTAAAACAGCGGGCGAACACTGTCCGCCCGCAGCTTTTTGAAATAAATAAGCGATTTTTCGGCGTTTGTATCAGATAGAAACGGACATCGCGACCTTGTAAAGCTTGCTGTCGAACACGCGCTCCATCTCCAAAGCCTCGTTGATATCAAGGTTGGTGATTTTTCCGTCGCGCATAACAACAACGCGGTTTCCGATTCCTCTGTCAAGAAGCGAAACAGCCTCGTAACCCATCTGGCTTGCAACAACTCTGTCGCGGACAGTCGGAGAGCCTCCGCGCTGAACATGGCCGAGGATAGTAGCTCTCGCCTCAATGCCGAGACGCTGTTCTATGTACTTAGCGAGGTCGCGCACGCCGCCGACGCCCTCGGCAACTACGATAACAAAATGCTTTTTGCCTGTTTTCTGTGTATTGATAATTCGCTCGATAACGTCGCGCTCGATATTGTACTTGATTTCGGGAACGAGAATAGCAGTTGCGCCCGTGGCGATACCCGTCTGCAAGGCGATGTCGCCGCAGCGCCTGCCCATAACCTCAACGATCGAGCAGCGGTCGTGTGACTGGGCGGTGTCGCGGATGCGGTCAACCATTTCGAGCGCGGTGTTCATAGCTGTGTCGAAGCCCACAGTGTATTCGGAGCAAGCGATATCGTTATCGATCGTTCCGGGAACGCCGATACAGTTTATGCCCGCATCGGTGAGCGCTCTCGCTCCGCGGAAAGAACCGTCGCCGCCGATCACAACAACTCCGCTTATTCCCTGACTGCGGCAGAACTCGGCAGCGCGAAGCTGAGCTTCTTTCTTTTTAAACTCCTCGCTTCTTGCGGTATAAAGCATAGTGCCGCCGTTTCCGATGATGTCGGAAACCGAGCGAAGATTCATCTCTTCGATTTCTCCGTTCAGCAAACCGTTATATCCGCGATAAATGCCGAATACTCTCATTCCTCTGTTGATACCCGAACGAACAACAGCTCTGACAGCCGCGTTCATACCGGGTGCGTCGCCGCCGCTGGTTAATACAGCAATTGTTTTTTCTGACATATTTCCAACCTCCATAAAAGTTGCCGGCAGCCGATTTTTCCCGCGTCGCAGACGCTGTTTGACAGCAATCGGCAGCTGACCTCTGGATATACAATTATACGGTTCAATTATAATACAAATCGAGTTTGTTTACAAGACATATTTATAAATTTTTACAAAAAATATTCCTGAGCTTTTATTTTTTCTTTCTTGGAAATTTATCCGTTCCGATTTTTCTGAGCTCATCAAAAAACTAACGCTTGCGATCCTCAAACCGTAATTGACAGGTATCACTCTTACTTGACATTTTTCGTATTTCGTATTATGATAATCTTGAATAATTATAACAGAGGGACAAATATGACAAAGCTATATCTTGCAATTCCATGCTATAACGAAGAAGAAGTTCTATGGGACTCGGCTGAAAAGCTTCTTGACAAGTATTATGATTTGATGAACGAAAGAAAAATCACAGAAGACAGCAAAATCGTCTTTATCGACGACGGCTCAAAGGATCTAACCTGGAGCATAATCCGCGAGCTGCACAGGCAGAACCCTATCTTTCAGGGAATAAAGCTCACGCGCAACAGAGGTCACCAAAACGCCCTGCTCTGCGGCCTTATGACTCTGCGCAGCAAAGCTGACGCCGTTATTTCGATAGACGCTGATCTGCAGGACGATATTAATGTATTCGATGAAATGCTCGAACAATACGAAGCGGGCTGCGATGTTGTGTACGGCGTTCGCTCAAAAAGAGCCACTGACACATTTTTCAAACGCTTCACCGCCGAGTCTTTTTATAAGATACTCAACAAAATGGGCGCAAAGGTAATTTTTAACCACGCCGACTTCCGCCTTATGAGCAGGCGCGCACTTGAAGCGTTCTCGCTCTACCGTGAAACAAACATCTTTTTGCGCGGAATGGTTCCGCTTATAGGCTATAAATCTTCCGTGGTAAAATACGAGCGCGCTGAGCGCCTTGCAGGAGAGAGCAAATATCCGCTAAAGAAAATGCTTTCTCTCGCATGGGAGGGAATTACATCCCTGAGCATTCAGCCTATAAGAATGATAACCTGGCTCGGACTTATTATTTTCATTATCAGCATGGTTATGATCATTTATTCACTCATCAGCTTCTTTGTCGGCTCTGCGGTCAGCGGCTGGGCAAGCACGCTCTGCTCGATTTGGGCACTCGGAGGTCTGCAGCTTCTCGCGATTGGGATCATAGGCGAATATATCGGCAAAATTTATATGGAAACAAAACGCCGCCCGCGCTTTATAATAGAAACTTACCTCGGCGACGAAGACGAATAATTAATAGCAAAAAAGATTTCATACCTGAAAACATCTGCCCGGCTTTGAGTTTTACAAGGATGGCGTAAAAAACGGATCGCAATTAAAAAAATAATTGTTTTGTCCGAAAATATTTATATATCTTGACTTGACTTTTTTTAAAAATTGCGATATAATGAACAAGTCAAATTCATTGTTGATAAAAAACGCGATGAACTTGCTTGGTCCGGGAGAATCTGCCCTGAGCAAAGCACAGCCGAAAACGGTTTGACCGTGTATAAATGATTTCGGGGTGTAGCGCAGCTGGTAGCGCGCCTGCTTTGGGAGCAGGATGTCGGGAGTTCGAGTCTCTTCACTCCGACCATATATGGGGGCTTAGCCCAGCTGGTTAGAGCGCTTGCTTGACATGCAAGAGGTCACTGGTTCGAGTCCAGCAGTCCCCACCAAATGAAGTCCGCAGGAAAATCTTGCGGACTTCATCAAAATTTTAAACCGGAGGATTAGCTCAGCTGGTTAGAGCGCCTGCTTCACACGCAGGAGGTCACTGGTTCGAGTCCAGCATTCTCCACCATTTATTAACGGGAGTACCCACAAGGTGCTCCCGTTAATAAATTATGCAAACCAAAATGAGAATGCCGGGCTCGAAGGTCCGCGTTAAAAAAACGTGCCGGGGGGCACGTTTTTAGCGGACGGGGACTGATGAACCTTTCCAATCGTACTGAACCCAACAAGCGAGCAGGAAGGTATCGGAAGATGAACGTAAGCATTCTCCACCACTTGTTGAAAACTGTCGTGTATTATCGGCGGTTTTCTTTTACTGTATAATAATAGTGAAGATAAGATGTTTCTTATCATCGTATGCCGAGAGCGTTATAAATGTGAATCAGAAGAAGAAAAAGTTGAAGAATAGTAATTTGAGGAGCGGCGTAAATCCGCTCCTTTATCGTTCTAATATAATTTTATATGCCGTCGTCCTGCTCAAACCGCAAATTCTCGCAAGCTCTGACAAATTCATTTTCTAACCTTGAAAACAGGATAGTGACGAAGAAATGACACATGAATATCATCGCGCGGTCACTTACTGCTCAGATTCAATCTCGGCTCCGCAAAACTTGACAAACAACGTAAAAAAGCAAAAAAATTGCTGAACAGAACTACTCAGCGAGGCAGGTCGTTACTGTGTCAAGATTTCTTCCGCGTTAACGATGCACACATTTTCCGCTCTCGACCCTGCCGCGATCCTGCCGATAGTGCCGACATAGCAAATAGTTTTGTCAGGTAACACGGCGATCAAATCCGTGGGGTGTTTATCCGTCGGTTTTTCACCTCCAAACAAAAAACCTTCGCGTTCAGCCTGCGCGAAAAATCGACAGCAGATTTCATCGCTGCTCATGCGGACATAGACCTTCTTGCTTGCGTTGATCAAACTTTCGATTGTTTTCATTTTCAATCCTCCGAAAAATTATTACCTATTCGGAGCACGAAAAAAACGCCCATCGTTACCGACAGGCGTATCGTTCATCATCACCTATCGGTCAAGCATTACCACCTTACCACTTGGCAGGTTGGTGTGCGGTCAACGAGCTTGTCTCTCGCGCACTCTTTATAGGTTGGCTTTAGTATAACGCAATCGTCGGCGCTTGTCAACACCGGAGAATTGTTATAAAATATTTTCAGAAAACACTTGACTCTGACGCTGCGTCATAGGTTATCATAGAGCCTGAGGTGAGGAAAATGAAAATGCAGATCAAAGAATTCGCGGAGCTGACAGGCGTGAGTGTGCGCACGTTGCACTACTATGACGAAATCGGTTTGCTGAAACCGTCAGAGGTAGATGCGCAGACAGGCTATCGCTTTTATGACGAAAACGCTTTTGAGCGTATGCAGGAGATTTTGTTTTACCGTGAGCTGGACTTTTCACTGAAAACGATCGCGGA
This sequence comes from uncultured Ruminococcus sp., assembly GCA_902777275.1. GTDB lineage: Bacteria > Bacillota > Clostridia > Oscillospirales > Acutalibacteraceae > Ruminococcoides. Next base: position 40,621 of record CACYTI010000004.1, read on the forward strand.
GATTTTATCCTCACCCGACTACGACAAGCAACAGGCGCTCTCACGTCAGCGGAAGTTACTGCTCGCAAAAAAGGAACGGTTGGAACAGTTGATCGCGGCGATCGAAAGCGTGGAGAAAGGAGAGGGTTTTATGAAAACGAAAAACGAATATGAAGCGCTGAAAAGTCAGTACGCAGAGGAAGCCAAACAGCGTTGGGGCAATACCAATGCCTACAAAGAATTCGAGCAGCGCCATACCGATCACAGCCAAGCAGCTGCCTTGCTCGACGCGGTGTTTGAAGGATTCGCCGAACTCAATCGCAGCGGTATTTCACCCAACGATGAAGAAGCGAAAACACAGGTGGATAAATTGCAGCAGTGTATCACCGATAACTTCTACACCTGCACCGAGGACATTCTCAAAGGCTTGGGACAGATGTATGTCTCCGACGAACGTTTTAAAACCAACATCGACAAACACGGCGAGGGTACAGCGGAGTACGTTTCGCATTGTATTGAAAGTTATTGCAAATAAATTAAGCAGCGTGCAAGCAGAAATTAGCTCTGTTTGCACGCTGTTACTAATTTTATATTGCGTTTTCGTGAGCAATCTTCAATATTAGATTGCAATGTCCGTTTTATGGGACATCTGTTGTGAGATAATATAGATGCTATATGCTATATGCTATATGGTAACAAGTTACAAAACTACAATTTGAAGGAGGTTCCGGATATGAAATACAAAATCGGTTTTCACGGATATGAGGAAGATAAAAAAGAAGGTTTGCAACCCTTTACAATTGCCGAAAATAAGCCCGTAAAGTCTGTGGTGCAGGTGCGGTTCCCGAGTCATGGGCGTTCGTTCGCCTACTACAACGACCGATTTGATTTGCACGTAGGCGACATCGTATTCGTTGAGGGAAAGTTGGAGGGTGTGCAGGGCGTCGTCACCGAGGTTTCGCGCTCCTTCAAAATCAAGTTGTCCGACTACAAGCGCGTGATCGCGCTTTCTGACACCGAGGTAAAGGGCAGACTGTATTTCGGCGGCTCGCACCTGATTGCCTTTGATGAGAGAGTGATCCCCTACGAAAAAATCCGCGGTTGGTTCCTGCCGCCCGAGAGCGACGAGGAGGTTGCAGTCGGTTATGACGACGAGGGATTTTACTTTGAAGATATTGAGGACTTCAAAATCAAACCCGAGATCGCAAACCGGGGCTTTGATTACTACAACCGCAACAAGGTGATGTACATAAGCGTTGACGGAACAACCGGAAGAGCGATCATTGAAGGCAGCAAGCCCTATGAGGTGTGCTTTGACTTCGACGACGGAGAGATTCGCAATATCACCTGCGACTGCTTCTGCTCCTATCACTGTAAGCACGAATTCGCCGCGCTTCTCGGGCTCCGCGAAACGCTGAAAATTATTGAGGAGCTGTATAACGACGAATACAGCAAAGCCGACTACTTCGCCGCTCTCAGCAAGTCTGTTCTGCTGAAATACACGATGGACAGAAAAGAAAAAGGAAGTATTGTTTTGGCGTGAAAATTTTTTCAATAATCTGTTTGGGTAACTCTAAGGTAATTCTAAGGGGATAAATCACTCCAATCATTCCCAAAACCCACAAGACAACTTGACCTTGACGGAACTGTAAAAAGAGTGCTAAAATAAATCCGGATTTTTTAATTGCGGATATGTGACGAGAATCCGGAGAACTGTTTTTGGAGGATAAAATGACCGACAACAAATCCGCGTTTGCGGTGAATCAGTATGATGAAAATGTGCGGAAGGTGATTCCGTTTTATGATGAGATTTACGAGCAGATTTTCAGCGTTATTCATCCTTATTTTGTCAGTGAGCTGAAAACGGGCTATATTGTGATCGGCGACCACCGGCATTTTCACGGCTGCACGCTGTTTTTGTACAAGGAGCACGTCGATAAGACCGAGCTGTTTCACCTTGACAAAGCCGAACTTGCGCTTTTCATGGAGGAAATGAAGGCGATGCTGTCGGCGGCGCAGGACAAAAATATTGAGGGATCTTCCATAATGACTGATTCTATGACAACAGGCTCGGGGCATGAAGCTCCGAGCCTGTCAAATAATTTTAATAAACACATATTCCGCTTCCGTTGAGCGTTCCCTGTCAAAGCGGTAACCCCTGTCAAATGCTTTGAGTTCTTCGGGAGAATGGGCGTTGACCTCAGCGGCAAAGCGCACCATCTCCCCTCTTGCCATTTTTGCGTAAACGCCCTTTTGCACTACCCTGCCGTTTTGCAGCTCGCCGAAAACGACGGTGATAAACCTGTCCTGTGGCTGTAAATATTTTTCGATACACTTTGAGTATTCCTTTGACGCGAGGTTGACGATCACCCTGTCCTCGGGCAACACCTCGCGGTACAAGCTGTCGCCCCAGAATTCGTACAGGTTTTTGCAGCCGTCAGCCTTTGCTTTTGCCTGCATTTCCAGACGATACGGTACAACGCCGTCCATCGGTTTGACCGAACCGTAAAAGCCCGACAAAATCCGCACGTTCGCCTGCACATAGTCGAAATACCGCTGTTCAAACACTGCGGGCGCCATGTAGGTATATTGGATTCCGTCATACGCTAAAATTGCCGGCGTCAGGCATTTGCGCAAGTCCATTTCCGCGAACCGCTCGTGATTTTCCTGTGCGATTTTATCGCTGCACGCCCACAGGCGCTTCTGTTCGACAAATGTGAGCCCGTTGATATAGTCCTTCAAATTTTCGGCTTTGTCAATGAATACGGGAAGCTCCGCGCAGTCAAAAGTATCGGTATCCACCTTCATCTGCTTGGCGGGCGCGATGATGATCCTCATTGACGACCTCTCACTTTCAGTATCACTTTACCGATTAGGAACAGCACGGCGGACAGACAAGCAAAAATCAGCACAAAGGAATTGATTTCTTCCGTCCAGCGCATCCACAGCACGACCGCGTCTCCGACAGCCATGAAAATAAAGGGAACCCACAGGAGCAGATTTTCGCCCTTTCCGAGGAACAGCCGTCGGAGCATTAGTGTGAAGAACAGCACCAACAACAACATAACGATTGATTCGATGATGTGAAACTGCGTGGCGTTAGCCATTTCGGAGTGATACACCACAGGGATCGCCATGGAAAACGCGGTCAGATATCCGAGCGAATACCACATAGAGAACCGGCTTTTCGCGCTGCCTGACAGCTCCGCCGCGCGCAGGATCATAGCTATTATCAACATTCCGTAAGAGACAAATTGAATAGCGGGAATGGTGAATTCCGTGTGAAGCATTCCCGAAACGAGAATCACGCCCGAGGTGACCGTCATCGGGCAATAATCCGCCTCGGCCGAGGAAAACAGCGACTTCCAAAAGCTGCGGCAGCGCACCGACAGCATGATCACCGTCGCGCACAGCGACAGGATCGCGGTCAGGTTGACAAAGCCGTCAAACGCCGACGGGAACAAGCCGTATTGCGTGATCGAGCGGATCAGACTCTGCGCTCTTTCTCCGAACAGAATCATAAAATATAGCAGGAACATCCACGAAATCAGCCTTCCGAAGTTTTTCTTTATTGTCGTCATAAAATCAGCCCTTTCCGATTGATAGTTTCATTATATAGGACGCTGCGCCGGTTGTAAAGAAGATTTTCGCGGCTTTATATAATCTTTAGTTGAAAGCGTCTACTCGGAGTGGTATAATATGATAGACAGAAAAACACACTCACGTTTTTGCGCAGCAAACGATTGCCGAAGCGGAGCAGATTCGCGGTGAAAAGCACCGGCAACTCGATATGATCTTGCAGGAGCAGGAAAACGAAAAGCCCGGCTATCACATCTGACAGGCAAAACGGAAGTCATCAACTACAAAATGACAATCATATTTTTGAGAAGGATTAGGAGAGAATGGAAGGATGAAACATTTGGAAATGATGATGATGGAATGGGAAGAAGGATTCTCCATTCGCGTTGGTATTGCGGATAACACAGTCGTCCTGTCCGCCAACAAAGAGGGATTACTGTCGTTGGCAAGGCAATTGATTGCGCTTTCCGAAGAGACGCCCGGAAGCCACCTTCACTATGACAAGTATAACTCGCTTGAGGAGGATTCCTCCGATTTGGTTGTTGAACTGATGAACTAACCGGCACCGACAAAGGGTGAATTAATCAAATCCGAATAAGACAGCTTGCATGGGGAGTGAAAATATGGACTGCACATTTAAGACCGAACACGGCAATTTCAACTACCGCGTCGGTGTGATCATTACAAACGGCAGAAAGATTCTAATGGCGCGAAACCCGAACGAGGAGCGCGCATTTTACTATTCCGTCGGCGGCAGGGTGCGCTTCGGCGAAAGCCTGACGAAAGCCGCCTTGCGCGAATTGAAGGAGGAAACGGGCATCGACTGCGAGATCGATCGTCTCGCGGCGATACACGAGAATTTCTTCACCGATGACGGCGGCGTGTTCTTTCACGAAGTCTCATGCTTTTTCACGGTCAAGCCGAACGATAAGCTCCTGCAAATCCCGAACGGACACACAACAGACGGCGGTCCCTGCGGCGAGTATCTCGAATGGATCAACTTGGACAATTCCGGCGGCGTGACGATCTATCCCGATTTCTACCGAATCGTTGATTTTGAAAAAGACAGGGAAATCAAGCATTTTATTTCGAGGGAATAACGGTTGTTATCCGTTGAAAAATCGGCGATAAACACACGGACAAAACAGGAGATAATCAGCATTTTCAGATTATAAATATTCCTAAACAGGAAAACTTGTATGATAATCGAGCAGGAATATTCAAATAAGGAAATCTGTCTCGAAGGACAACGATTTTTCCGCTGTGCTCGAAAGTGCCGTCAGAGACGCTTGCACCGTGGGCGACGGCGCGTTCAAGATATCCTGCGACCCGGAGATCTCGGAGAACATCATCATCGAGTGGTACCCTGCCGAGCGCGTGAAATTCACTCGCAGACGCGGCAGGATAAGGGAAGTGAGCTTCTACACCGACTACTTTAAAAACGGCAAAAATATCAGTTTATTGAGCGCTACGGCTACGGATATATAAGCTACCGCCTTATCGACGGCAACGACAACGCCGTCCCGTTTCAGACCTTTGAGGAAACTGAATGGGCTGAGGGGCAGAACATTTCATTTGACAGCGGCGTGATGTTCGCCGTGCCTGTCGTGTTCGGCAGTCACCCGCAGTACAAGGGGCGCGGAATAAGCCTTATCGACAGCAAGGACGACGCCGGGGACGCGCTCGACGAGATATTCAGCCAGTGGATGGACGCTCTGAGAGCGGGAAGGACGAAGGAATATTTCCCCGAACGCCTTGTTCCGCGCGACCCGAACACGGGGCAGTATATAAGCCCGAACCCGTTTGACAACCGCTTTATCGTCGTCGGCGACGATATGCAGGAGGGCAAGAGCAACGGCATTAAGACGGAAACGCCGAATATCCCGAGCGAGAGCTATTTGGCGGCTTATGTCACGGCGCTCGATTTGTATTTGCAGGGGCTTGTCTCGCCGTCCACTATCGGTATTGACGTCAAAAAGCTCGACAACGCCGAGGCTCAGCGCGAAAAGGAAAAAACGACGCTTTATACGCGGCAGAAACTTGTCGGGCTGATCGAGTCCGTCATGCCCAAGCTTGTACTCGCCGCTCTGAACGGGCAGGAAATGCTTGCGAACGGCGGCGAGCCTGTCAGGGAAAGCCTTGAAATCAAAGCCAAGTTCGGCGAGTACGCCAACCCGAGCTTTGAAAGTCAGGTCGAAACCGTGAGCAAGGCGCGGCAGGGCGGCGTGATGTCGATCAAGACCTCCGTCGATGAGCTTTACGGCGACAGCAAGGACGATGAATGGAAGGAAGAAGAGGTCAGGCGGATAAAGGAAGAATCGGGGATCGCGACGCTTGACGAAACCTCGGAAATAAACGACGTTGACATCGGCGGGCTTGATGTATAATGGCTGATTACGATATCGCCGCGGCGTTTGAGGCGATCGAGAACGAGCTTATCGACAGCATGATACGCAATTTCAAGCTTCACCGCGCCGAGGAAAACAAAGAGGGCTATTTGTGGAGCCAGTGGCAGGTGGAGCAGCTCAAAAGCCTTGAGCAGTACCGCGCCCGCAATCAAAAGAAGTTCACAAAGCGCTTTGTCGCTCTGAACGCCAAGCTTGAGAAAATGCTGCGGAAAGCGGAGGCGGACGGTAACGCGGGGCAGGAGGCAGAAATATTAAAGGCGATAAAGGCGGGCTTCAAGCCGCCTAAGCTGCCCGACGCGTCTTACGCGACGTTTTTTCAGCTAAACGACCGCAAGCTTGAGGCTCTCATAAAAGCGACCACAGACGACCTGAAAAGCGCCGAAACCGCTGTTCTGAGAATGAGCGACGACCAATACCGCAAGTCGATATTCAACGCTCAGGTTTACGCCAACACGGGCGCGGCGACGTATGAAAAGGCGGTCGATATGGCTTGCCGCGATATGCTCCGCGCGGGGCTGAACTGTGTGGAGTACAAAAACGGCGCGCGCCACACGCTTTCCGACTACGCGGAAATGGCGATCCGCACCGCCAACAAGCGGGCTTATCTGTACGGCGAGGGTCAAAAGCGGCAGGAGTGGGGTATCACCACAGTCGTAGTCAATTCGCGTCAGGGCGGCTGCCCTCGGTGCGCCCGGTATGTCGGGAAGGTTTTTATCGACGACGTATACAGCGGCGGTACAAAAGCGGACGGCGATTATCCGCTGCTGTCTGAGGCGATAAAGGGCGGCTTGTTCCACCCGCGCTGCAAGGACAGCACCTCCACCTATTTCGACGGAATCACGAACATCCAGCCGATGACGGACGAAGAAATGGCGGAAATGGAGCGCCGCGAGAAGCTTGAACAGAAGGAGAGCTATTACGAGAATCAGGCGGAAAAGAACAGAAGAATAGCCGAGCACAGCCTTGACGGGGAGAATAAAAGAACCTACGCGCACAGGGCTGAGCAATGCGGGAAAAAGGCGGCTGAGGTTGAAAAAGAGCTTGAAAAAACCGAAAAATATGCTATAATAAAGCCCAAGGGTGTGAATGGCTTGGAACAGGCGAAGAAGCGTGATAAAAAAGTAATGATTACCGATATCGCGATCGATAAGGTGGCGAAGTCAAAGGTAAAACTGTTGTCTTTGGAACAAAATTCCAAAATTGACGCGATTCACAGAGAATTACTTACCATCTCCAAAAACGAAAATAACAGCAATGAAGTGGCTTTTCTTTTTGGATTAAATTCTGACGACAAGTTTTCGCATAAAGGAACAGAACACGCTGTCAATATTTTTGACAATCCTCTCGCGTATTCTTTGGCTAAAAACGGCGGCGCGGATAGCTTGTTTTTAGCGCATAATCACCCGAGCACACAAATTTTTTCTTATGCTGATATCGGTGTGTTCATGCATATTGATTCACTTGCAGGCATGTCTGTTGTATCAAATACAGGTGATGTACATATACTCTTTAAGTCAGGTCGATTTGATTATGACGCCGCTTATGACGCTTTAGCTGAAATAAAAGAGGCATTTGGCGGATACAGTCCCGAACACGATTCGGATATAGTAAAAGCTTTTTTAAAGGTTTCACACAAGTATGGAATTTTGCGTTATTAAAGGAGGTCAACGATGGAAAAAGAATTATTCGGTAAACTTGATACCACAGATAAGAAAGATATTGATTTGCTTGAAAAGCTTATGGAAGAAAAAAGAAATAAAGGCAACGTCCCCGAACAGACAAAAGAACCTGTTTCAGCATAACCGTTAACCGCTCCCAAGTGATTGAGAGCGGTTTTCTTATGCAAAAATATATATTTTGACCCCGCCGTTGATGTGCTTTCCCAAATCGCTAAACGCTGTCATAGGCGGGATAGGGTGCAGCGCCACGCTGCCGAAAGGTGGTGATAACTTGAAAATCAAAGTCAAAAAGGATTTCTACGACCGCGAGGCTGACCTTGCTTTGCGCCGGAAGGGCGAAGCCCTGACCGTTTCCGCCGAGCGCGGCAGGGAGCTTATCGACGGCGGCTTTGCCGAGGAAATCAAATCTGAAAAGAAAACCGAAAAAACAGAAAAATAAGCGCTTTTGCCGTAACGGCAACGGCGCTTTTATTATGCCTAAAACTCTGACGGCGTAAAAAGCTGAGGAATACCCAACGGGGTGAAACGGAGGAAAAAATATGTCACAGAATGAACAGAATAAACAGAATGGACAGCAGGCTGACGCCGAGCCCGAAACAAACGGCGGCACTAACGCGCAGGAGGGCGGCAATACTCCTAAAACCTATACACAGGAGGAGCTTGACAACATCGTCAGCGAGAGAACCGGCAGGGCGACAAAGTCCGCGTTGAAATCGTTCTTTTCGCAGAAGGGGCTATCCGAGGAGGAAGCGAATCAGGCGATGAACGAGTACCTTGAAACCAAACGCAAAAACACGCCCGATGTCGGCGCTCTTCAAAGCTCCGTCGCCTCGGAGCGCAGCGCGAGGATAAAAGCGCAGCTTAGAGCCGACGCGCAGCTTGAAGCGATAAAGCAGGGCGTTGACGTCAAGTCGATCCCCCATGTGCTGAAGCTTATCGACTACAAGGATTGCGCCGACAGCGAGGGCGTCACCGACTCCGGAAAGCTCAGCGCAGCGGTCAAGAAGGTGCTCGACGACGTCCCCGCGTTCAAGGCGGCGGCGAACAGCGGCGGCTCCGTGCGGGTCGGCGGCGACGGCGAGGGAAATCACAAGCCGGATTCCGAAAACAGGAAAAGCGTTCCGTCCAAGAAATGGAACCGCTTTAATCTTTAATCAAATTACAAAAGAAAGAAGGAAAATGTATGCCTAACACCAACAATTATGCGCAGGTATGGGAACCAAAAAAAATAAACGCCCCTCCGAAGAAGGGCGTATGGCGGAGACGGTGGGATTCGAACCCACGGTACCGTGAGGTACAACTGATTTCGAGTCAGTCCCGTTATGACCACTTCGATACGTCTCCGTATGCAGCGCCTTATTAAAGGGCACGTTTTTTAGTTTTAAACCGTAATATGTGAGGTGAATCTCACATTTGGCTTAAACAACAAGAGTATTATAACACAAAAACTCTCATTGCGCAAGTCTTACGTTAAAATTTTTTGGGTTGAAATTGTAAAAAAGATAAGAACTCAAGTTTCCCACACCCTAATTTCCCAAAACTCCCGATAAAATCCTGAGAGCGTGGCTTTTGGGATGAACTGGTGCGGGAAGCTTGGGTTTTTTATTATTTCTTTTTCTTTTTCGGCACGGGAAGCTCTTCAGCTATCGAAGTCACAAGCTTTTCCAGGAATTCTCTGTCGTCAGTGTTCTCAACCAAAAGCATCTCTTTTGCGCCTTCATACGGAAGCTCACGCGGAGCGGAAGGCATTAAATTTATCGCCGAGCTGACGGGCTTTACAAGGAAACGGTTGTCGTATATTCCGCCGACCACCTTTCCATCGCAGTATAGAATGTACTCCCCCATCATTTTTCTTGCAGAAATACCGTCCAAGCCGCCGAGCTGCTCCAAAATATAGTCAGAGTATTCTTTTGTCGAAGCCATTCGACTCAGTTCCTTTCCTTTAAGTAGCTCAGAATATAACCTACCGCCTGCTCGTAGCTTTCGCCGTTGAAGCCGTGATCGGCTCCTTCGATAATATGGAGCTCGCAGTTTTTCAGCGTGCTTTCAGCCTTCTCAGAATAAGAAACGTCAACGATGGAGTCGCTGTCGCCGTGGACGATCAGAACATCGCCGTCGTAATCAGCAAGTTTTTTGTAAATGTCAAGATCCCAAACATCGGCGGCGTAAATCTTTCCGACGTCGATCGACCCCAAAAGATTGTATTCCTCGGGAACGTCGTCAAGGCTCTTATATGCTTCGCGCACCTCGCCGGGAATGTTGAAAGCGGGATAGAGCAACATCAGCCCTGCGATATCGTCGGGAGCGTCGCAGGCGGCAACCGTGGAAACAATGCCTCCCTGACTCTCTCCGAACAAAAAGATTTTATCGGTGTCTACGAATTCCCAGCCCTTGGCGGCGGCGATAACAGACTTCAACGCCTCAGCCTCGGTCATAACAGACATTTTTTTGCTGTCGGAGCCGCTTTTGTTTTCAAGCCCCGCGCTGCTTCCGTTCGGGAAATCAAATACATAAGCAGAGTAGCCGTTTTCGATCAGCCTTTCCGCGTATGACACGCAGCTCAGGTGATTGGCGCCGAGACCGTGGGACAGAATAACAAGCGGAGTTTTTTTGTTCGCGTCCGCAATATATGCGACGCCGTAAATTTTTTCGTCTCCGTTATCGCAGTAGACTTCACGAACCGTCGGTTCGCTGCTTCCGGACGTCGTTTCGGCAGTTGTTTCGACAGTTTTATCCTCCGCCTTTGTTTCCTCCGCCTTTGTTTCCCCGGAGCTTTCCGGGGAAGCTTTTGAGCTTTCTTTTTTCGCCGCACAGCCGAAAAGTACAAGCAGCGCTGTTGCGGCAATTAAAATCGGTATAATCTTTTTCACACTGTTTCACTTCCATTATCTAAAGGGAACCTTTAACAATTCTCTGCCGCGCATAAGCACAACATCGAATTATTAGAGATTCCTTAAAGCGGCAGCGCTTTTTAAACGCTGCCGCCTGAATTATTTAATGAGATGGTTCGTTTTATTAAATACCCTTTGCTCTTTCAACATAAGAGGTGTGGAGCAGCTCGTGTGCGAGATGTGAACCTGGCTCGCCGAGATATTCCTCATAGATAGCCTTGATTTCGGGGTTATCGTGGGACTTTCTGTAGGGCAGGTTTACATCGTCCTCATAGAGAGCCTTGGCTCTGAGCGCCTTGAGGTCGGTGAAGTTTCTCACATGACCGGGCTGGATGGGCTGACCGCCGCCGTTTACGCAGCCGCCGGGACAGCACATGATTTCAACGAACTGATAATCTGCTTCGCCCGCGCGGATCTTGTCAAGGATAACAGCAGCGTTCTTAAGACCGGAAGCAACAGCGACCTTAACGGTCATGCCGGCTACGTCATAAGTGGCTTCCTTGATGCCGTCGGTGCCGCGAACCTCGTTGTAATCGATCTGCTTGAGGTCTTCGCCTGTAAGCACATCGGCAACAGTTCTGAGCGCAGCTTCCATAACGCCGCCGGTGGCTCCGAAGATGGTGCCCGCGCCGGAGCCGATAGCCATGATCGGATCGAACTCGGCATCTTCAAGCTCGGTAAACTGAATACCGGCTCTCTTGATCATCTTGGCAAGCTCGCGGGTGGTGATGGAGATGTCGTTATCCTGCATTCCGTCTCTGCCCTGATCGTCGCGCTTGATCTCGAACTTCTTGGCTACGCAAGGCATTACCGATACAACAACGATATCCTTGGGATCGATGCCCGCCTTCTTGGCGTAGTAGGATTTGATCATAGCGCCCTGCATCTGCTGGGGTGATTTGCAGGTGGAGAGGTGCGGAATGAGGTCGGGATAGTAATGCTCACAGAACTTGATCCAACCGGGTGAGCATGATGTGATCATGGGCAGAACGCCGCCGTTCTTAACGCGCTGGATAAACTCGGTTCCCTCTTCCATGATGGTGAGGTCGGCGCCGAAGTTGGTGTCGAATACCTTGTCAAAGCCGAGCATCTTGAGAGCCGCAGCCATTTTGCCGGTAACGTTTGTGCCTATGGGCATACCAAAGCACTCGCCGAGGGTGGCGCGGATAGAAGGAGCGGTGTGAACAACAACGTGCTTTGTGGGATCGGCGATAGCAGCAAACACCTTGTCGGTGTCGTCGCGCTCAACAAGCGCACCTGTGGGACAAACAACGGTACACTGACCGCAGCTGATGCACGATACGTTGTTGAGGTCCTGCTCGAAAGCACAGCCGATAGAGGTGTCGAAACCGCGATTGTTTGCGCCGATAACCGATACATATTGGTTCTTACAGGCAGCTACGCAGCGGCGGCAGAGAATGCACTTGTTGTTGTTGCGGACGAGGTGCAGAGTGGAGTGATCCTCTTCGTAATGAGTTTCCTCACCGTCGAACACGTTCTCGTCAACGCCGTATTCAAGGCAGAGCTGCTGCAGCTCGCAGTTGTTGCTTCTGGGGCATGACAGACATTTTTTGTCGTGGTTTGAAAGAAGAAGCTCAAGGTTCATCTTTCTGTATTTCTGGATTTGGGGAGTATTTGTGAAGATTTCGGTACCCTCTCTGTCGATGGGGTATACGCAGGCAGCTACGAGGCTGCGTGCACCCTTGACTTCGCAGAGGCACATACGGCAAGCGCCGATCTCGTTGATTTCTTTCAGAAAGCATAAGGTCGGGATTTTAATGCCGAATTTGTGGCAGGCTTCCAGGATAGTTGTGTTTTTCTCAACCTGATAATCCTTGCCGTTGATTTTAATATTCAACATTTCCATTATATTTTCTCCTTTCCTTAAGCCTTATAAATAGCTTTAAATTTACAGGTTTCCATGCAGGCGCCGCACTTGATGCACTTCTTGGCGTCGATTTCGAGAGCGGGACGTCTTCTTCCGGGAGCGGTGTAGTCGGTCACGGAAATCGCCTGTACGGGGCACTTTCTGGAGCAGAGACCGCAGCCTGCGCACTTCTCTCTGTCGATGGTGTACTCAAGCAGATCCTTACATACGCCTGCGGGGCACTTCTTGTCTACGATATGAGCGATATACTCGTCCTTGAAATAACGGAGAGTGGACAGAACGGGGTTGGGAGCGGTCTGGCCGAGTCCGCACAGGGAGTTGGATTTAATAAACTCGCAAAGCTCTTCCATCTCGTCGAGCATTTCCATTGTGCCCTGACCCTTGGTGATCTTGTCGAGCATTTCAAGAAGTCTCTTTGTACCGATACGGCAGGGAGTACATTTACCGCAGCTCTCGTCAACCGTGAATTCGAGGAAGAACTTGGCAACGTCTACCATACAGTTGTCCTCGTCCATTACGATAAGTCCGCCGGAGCCCATCATTGAGCCGATAGCGAGCAGATTGTCGTAGTCGATCGGGATATCGAGGTGCTCTTCGGGGATACATCCGCCGGAGGGTCCGCCTGTCTGTGCAGCCTTGAACTTTTTGCCGTTGGGGATGCCGCCGCCGATCTCAAATACGATCTCGCGGAGGGTGGTGCCCATTGGGATCTCAACAAGACCGGTGTGGTTGATCTTTCCGCCGAGGGCGAATACCTTTGTGCCCTTGCTCTTCTCTGTACCCATCGAGGCGAACCACTCGGCGCCGTTGAGGATGATCTGAGCGATGTTGGCATAGGTTTCAACGTTGTTGAGGATCGTGGGCTTCTGATAAAGACCCTTAACAGCCGGGAACGGAGGACGGGGACGAGGCTCGCCGCGCTTGCCTTCGATAGAGGTCATAAGAGCTGTTTCCTCGCCGCATACGAACGCGCCCGCGCCGAGACGGAGCTCCATGTCAAAATCAAAGCCTGTTCCGAAGATGTCTTTGCCGAGCAGACCGTATTCACGAGCCTGATCAATAGCGATTTGCAGACGCTTAACGGCAATGGGATATTCGGCGCGAACATATACGCGGCCGAGAGATGCGCCGATAGCGTAACCGGCGATAGCCATTGCCTCGATGAGAGAGTGGGGGTCGCCCTCAAGAACGGAACGATCCATGAATGCGCCGGGGTCGCCTTCGTCGGCGTTACAGCAAACATACTTCTGGTCGGCGCTGTTAGCGGCGGCAAAACGCCACTTCAAGCCTGTGGGGAAGCCCGCGCCGCCTCTGCCGCGCAGTCCGGAGTCGAGAACTGTCTGGATAACCTCTTCGGGGGTCATTTCGGTGAGAACCTTGCCGAGAGCGGCATAACCGTCGCGTGCGATGTAGTCGTCGATCTTTTCGGGGTCGATAACGCCGCAGTTGCGCAGCGCAACGCGCTTTTGCTTTGCATAGAAAGCAGTTTTGTTGAGTGATTTGATTGTGTCGTCAACCACTGTCTCCTGATAGAGCAGACGGGTAACGATCCTTCCTTTTAAGAGGTGCTCCTCCACGATTTCGGGGATGTCCTCGATTTTAACCATGGAATAGAAGCTGCCTTCGGGATATACTACCATAATGGGACCGAGAGCGCACAGACCGAAGCAGCCTGTTGTGATAACGTTGACCTCTTTTTCGAGTCCCTTTGCAATTAATTCTTCTTTCAGCTTTTCGGCAATCTGCAAGCTGTTTGACGAGGTACAGCCGGTACCGCCGCAAACAAGCACATTAGAACGATACATTCAGTGTCCTCCTTTAATCTTCCATCGCTCCGATGGTGAATTCGGTAACAACATTCTTGTTAACAAGATGGTCGTTGACAATTCTTACCACTTTTTCGGGCGTCATTTTAACATAAGTAACCTTTTCCTGACCGGGGATCTCAACCTCAACAACCGGCTCATACTGGCAAATACCGATGCAGCCTGTCTGGGTAACAACGATATCGTCCTGAAGGCCGCGCTTGGCGATTTCTTCGGTGAAAGCGTTGAGAACAGGTCTTGCTCCCGCGGCGATTCCGCAGGTTGCCATACCGACCAGAACGCGGGCGGCGTTGGGGTTTTCTTGTCTTAAAGCGACGTTCGCTTTCGCTCTGTCACGTATAGCCTGTAATTCGGCTAAGGATTTCATAATTCTGCACCTCCGCAAATATTTTCAGTTTGTTCTTCCAAGAATTGTTCGATCCATTCTATAACGTCGGGTGTGTCAAGGCTGACGCCCTGCAAAACCTCGCGCAGCTCCCTTGTGTCAAGTGTAAACGAGCCCTTGTCGGTGCTTCTTGTATACACAAAGTCGATATCCGGATTGCAGCGTATTAGAATGGAAATTGTGGAATTGATATCTCCCAACGGAGTCATATCCACATGGCTTTTGACATAGCCGGCGCAGGTCTTTGTGCCCTTGCCGACCTCTGACTGAATGTTAAAGCTGCCGCCCGTCTGCTCTGCCGACATTTTGAAGAGAGGCACGCCCAGCCCGACCTTGCGCGTTGTGCGCGTTGTGAAAAACGGATCTGTAACCTGTTGTACCTGCTCATCTGTCATTCCGCAGCCGTTGTCGCTGATAGTGATTTTGAGAAAATCGTCCCTGTCGCTCTCCTCAACGGTAATATACACCAGCGAAGCCTCTGCGCGGACAGAGTTTTGGGCAACGTCCATTACGTTAAGCGATAACTCACGCATCCTTATATTTTTCCAGAATGCCGGGAACGTCGGCAACCGTCAGTCTGCCGTAAACCTCTTCGTTAACGGTAAGCACGGGCGCCAAGCCGCACGCGCCGATACAGCGGCACGCCGTAAGCGAGAACTTGCCGTCGGGGGTGCATTCCTCCGCACCGATGCCGAGAAGCTCGGAAAGCTTGTTGAGGATATCGCCAGAGCCCTTTACATAACAGGCGGTTCCCAGGCAAACCGAAATGTTGTATTTGCCCTTGGGTGACAGCGCAAACTGAGAATAGAAGGTGGATACGCCGTAAACCTCCTCAAGCGGAACGCCGAGTCCCTCTGCGACCATTGTCTGAACCTCGATGGGCAGGTATCCGTAGATCTCCTGTGCCTCCTGAAGCACCGGCATAACCGCGCCGGGATCGTCAATGTTCTTGGCGATTACTTCCTTGAGCTTTGCCTCCTGCTCAGGTGTGCCCGAAAACGGAATGCTGCTGATTTTTTTCTGCATAGTTTTTCCTCCCTGATTAGAAATGTCAATACCGAAAGCGTCCGCGGACGCCATTGCCGCCTTAGGCGGGTTTGCGCGTTCCAAACCGCTTGCGGCGGCAGGCTAAGTCCCCGCAAAACAGCGGAAAATCAGCCTTTTGTTATTAATTACTACAATAATATCGCGCGAAACGGTATTATTATATTAAGTTACTCGTTATTATAACACAAACAAACTAAAATGTCTACAAAAGATTTTTCTTGTTTTGCCTAAATTTGCATTTTTCAGTAAATTAATGCGAAAAAATTACCTTTTTTTTATGAATCAATGCTTATAAAAGCGCTTTATTACGGCGAAAAGCCTTGGCTTTTGCGGAGCGCCGACAAATACAAACTTATTCAGTCAAGCGCGGCGAGCACGTTCTCCGCTGTAAGGCTTTCAAGCTCCAAAAAGTTCTCGGCGTCGCGCATATTTTCAAGATAATGCGCGTCCGAACAGCTTATGATGTGCATTGAGGAGAGTATCGGGTGAAGCTTTGTTAATTCCTCCAGCCTTGAAATATCCGCAAGCTCCGCCGTTTTGAAGCCGCAGCTCTCGTCTATTTCTCCGAGGACCGAAAGTATTGAAAGGCTGTCGCGGTCGATGTGCGCGGGATAGCAGATGCCGCCGAACTCTTTTACTTTTTTGTAAACGCCCGATATACCTATTTCGGTGGCGGGCAGCAGCAGGTGCTCTATCTCCCCCACCTCACCGTCCAGGCTGTCCATTATCACCTGTCTGCCGTAAATCTCGGGTCGGTTGCGTATCTTTATTCTGTGGCTGTCGATGTACTCATTCCACGCAAGCGCCTTCTCAAGCGTCGGGAACAAACACACGGCGTGAATGTCCTCGGATGTGGTCAGCTCCATGCCCGGAATAACAAGCAGACCGATCTCCTTTCCCACAGCTATGGCCGCCTCACAGTTCATTGATGAGTTGTGGTCGGTGAGGGCTATAACGTCAAGCCCGAGAAGCCTTGCCATGTTGACAAGGTTATAGGGCGTCATGTCGTCGTCTCCGCACGGGGAAAGGCAGGAGTGCAGGTGCAAATCGTAGTAATATTTCATATTGTTCCGTTTCTCTCACGCAAGCAGACGGCTTATCTCAACGGCAAGTCGGTAGCTGTTCTGCTCTGTCTGCAAAATCGTTACACCGACTATTTCCGCCTTGTTCTTCGCCTCGGCGTCGAGAGCCGCGTTTTCAACCAAAACAATGCAGCTCACATCGGCTAAAGTCGCCACGGCAACCGAATTAATGTTACCCATTACAGTTAGCCACGCCGAATCGGCGGGCGCCCTGCCCATTACCCAGCTCAGCAGATCGCCGACGTAGCAATCCGTCACCTCGCGGTCAGACTCGCCCTCGGTGAGTATTTTCAGGTTCAGCTTTTCCGTTAATTCCCTAACAGTCATATTTACCTCGTTTTCCGCACAGAATCTGAAATTTCAGAAAAAAGCATCAGATCGTGTTTTTCAGTTGGTCGTATACATTTTGGATTTTTTCTCTCAATTTGAAAATGCAGTCGGTTTCCTTTGCCTTTCCGCGCACGATATCCTCGGCTAAAGCGCGGCAGGTGGGGGCGCCGCAGGAGCCGCAGTCGAGCTGCGGAAGGTTCTCGATTATGCCTTCCATATGCGACATCATTTCCATCGCCTTGGAAATATCCTTGTCCAAACGGAAGATATCGGCGTCGTAGGCAAGCTCCTTTTCCCACAACATACGATCAAGCTCGCCGTCCTCAAGGTGATTTAGCGACACCGGCAGGAATTTGCGGAGATTCTGTATCCTCGCCTGAGCTACATAGGGATTTTCAACATTCAGCACGCCGCCGACACAGCCGCCCGAGCAGGCGTTAAGCTCAATGAAATCCACATTTCTTATATGCTCATCCTCAAGCTCCTCAAGCACGCGAATAACGTTTTCAATGCCGTCGGCGGCAAGATATTTGTCTCCTAACATTGCGGCAGCCTCTCCGCCCGAGGTCGCCCAGCCTATACCCATCAGTCCCGATTGTCCAAGCGACTCGACCTCGGTGAGATGATCCATCGTATGGGTCAGTACGGGATATATTCTTGAAACGGCTATAGCGCCGTCGCACGCCGATTTATCGGTGTAGTTCGGCATATTTATCTCCGTTACCTTAGCGGGACACGGAGTTATAAAAAACACTCCTATCTCCTCGCTCTTCAAGCCTGTTTTGGCTATCGCCTCACGGCGCGCTATGCGAGCCGCGACCTCGATAGGCGCGAACAGGGGCAAAACGTTGCCGCAAAGCTCGGGAAAACGGATTTTTATAAGGCGCACAACAGCGGGACAGGCAGAGCTGATTATAGGCTTTTTTAATTTATCTTCCTTTATAAGCCTGCGCGTCGCCTCAGACACAAGCTCGGCGGCACGGCTCACCTCAAATACATCGTCAAAGCCCATCTTTTTAAGTCCCGTGAGCACTACGTCAATGCTGTCAAGGTTATTGAACTGCCCGAACAGCGCGGGCGCAGGTATTGCGACGACATAGGCAAATTTTTTGATTTCTTCAATCGTCGCGCTGTTTGCCCTTTTCGCGTGGTGCGGACAAATGCGGATGCACTCGCCGCAGTCGATGCACCGCTCCGATAAAATTTTCGCCTTGCCGTTATGTACGCGAATAGCCTCGGTCGGACAGCGCTTCAAACAATTGGTACAGCCGCAGCAGCGTTCGGCGTCAAGCTGTACCGAGTGAAAATATTTTCCCATGATAACTTGCTCCGAAAAATAGATTAACACATTTTGCGCATCGGTTCACGCGCGTCAGGTCTTTACCTTTACGGTCAGATAGAGGTTGGTGCCTACGCCTATCGTGGTTTCTATGCGCATTTCATCGCTGTATTTTTTGATGTTGGGAAGACCCATTCCCGCGCCGAAGCCGAGGCTGCGAACGTTGTCGGGCGCGGTCGAATAGCCCTCCTGCATAGCCTTTTCAACGTCGGGTATGCCGGGACCGTGGTCGGAAAGAAGGATCTCGATCCTGTCGGGATAAATGTCAACATCGCAGAATCCGCCGTCGGCGTGAATGACCATGTTGATTTCAGCCTCATACATCGCAATTGCGGTGCGGCGAATGGCGTCGGGATTGAAACCGAGGGACTTCAGGCGCTTTTTAACGGCTCCGCTTGCTTCGCCCGCGCGCGTGAAGTCCTCGCCCGACACCTCATAGTGAAGGTGAATGGCGTTGCTCATACCTTTGTTCCTCCCGAAAGTCCGTTTGAATACAAAAGTCCGCAGGCAGTGAACATTCTGTAGCGGGTTTTCATAAGGGTGATGCCGCGCTGCTCGGCGAGTCTGATGATCGAATCATCGGGGACCTTTCCGCGTACAAAAACGATGCACGCCATGTCCATCATCTCAGCCGTGCGGACGACCTGCGGGTTCACCAAGCCCGTAAGAAGAACCGACTGATCCTTGACAAACGCAAGCACATCGCTCATCATATCGGAGCCGCAGGCGGTCTTGATCTCCTGCCCCAGGTCTCCCTCGCAGATGATCTCTCCCTCTAAAATGTCGATAATATCTTTAACAACCATTAATTTGATACACTCCTTCATTATATATTCATTGTTATTATATCATATATATTGTTTTGTTTCAATATAGTTTTATGTACAAGATTTACCATTAATTTTTAGGCAACGTGACACTCTTCCCATCAAA
This sequence comes from uncultured Ruminococcus sp., assembly GCA_902777275.1. Taxonomy (GTDB): domain Bacteria; phylum Bacillota; class Clostridia; order Oscillospirales; family Acutalibacteraceae; genus Ruminococcoides. The sequence goes on from CACYTI010000004.1 coordinate 59,987, forward strand.
ATTCCGTTTTATTTCAAAATTATGTTATTTGATACAAACTTTCCCGTTTATCGCGAAGTTATGATATTATATTGCTGTTTTTTGCGATAATTGATATAATTCGCAACATAGAAACGTCAAAAAACAACTTTTCACGGTTGAAAAAAACAACATAAAGTGCTATAATGTCTGTGAACAACTATCTTGGAGGGATTCGTTCATGTTAAGGGACTTAAAGCCCACAGACATTATTTGCGGATACAAGGTAAGACCCGGATACTACGATTTGGATGGAGCCACCCCTGTAAGGGGAGGCGTTAACTTTACAGTCAGCTCCGTATACGCAACATCATGTACTCTGCTGCTGTTCGCCCCCGAAGCGCGCACGCCTTATGTGCGTCTGCCCTTCCCCGACTCTTACCGAATAGGAAACACCTATTCTATGATCGTTTTCGGACTTGAAATCGACAAGTTTGAATACGCTTATTCCATCGACGGACCAAACGACCCCAAAAAAGGTCTTATTTTTGATAAAACAAAATATATTCTTGACCCCTACGCCAAAGCGGTAACAGGTCAGAGCGGCTGGGGCAAGCCTCAGCAGGATCAGTGCGTTTACAAGGCGCGCGTGGTATTTAACGACTACGACTGGGGCAACTTCAAAACCAACCCCATTCCGCTTGAGGAGCTTGTTATTTATGAGCTTCACGTAAGAGGCTTTACTCAGGACGAAAGCTCGGGCGTTGCGAACCGCGGAACCTTTGCCGGCATCCGCGAAAAAATCCCGTATCTGAAAGAGCTCGGGATCAACGCCGTTGAGCTTATGCCTATTTTCGAGTTTGACGAAATGGGCTCTCACCGCAACTTCGAGGGTGAGCAGCTCTACGATTACTGGGGCTACAACACGGTTTGCTTCTTCGCGCCCAACACCAGCTATGAATCTGCCGAGGGTCATAAGCACCACCGCGAGGGCACCGAGTTAAAGGAGCTTATCCACGATTTAAAATCCAACGGCATCGAGGTCATCCTTGACGTTGTGTTCAATCACACAGCCGAGGGCAACGAGATGGGTCCCTTCTTCTCCTTCAAGGGACTCGACAACAACATCTACTATATGCTGACTCCCGACGGAAAGTATTACAATTTCAGCGGCTGCGGCAACGTTCTCAACTGCAACCACCCGATAGTGCGCAACTTCATCAAGTCATGTCTGCGCTACTGGGTTACCGAATACAAAATCGACGGCTTCCGTTTTGACCTCGCCTCTATTCTCGGACGAAACGAGGACGGCACTCCTATGGATCAGCCTCCCCTGCTGAAGAGTCTGGCGTTCGACCCGATCCTCGGTAACACAAAGCTCATTGCCGAGGCGTGGGACGCGGGCGGACTTTATCAGGTCGGCAGCTTCCCCTCATGGAACCGCTGGGCTGAATGGAACGGCAAATACCGCGACGATATGCGCCGCTTCCTCAAAGGCGACAGCGATCTGGCTTGGGCTGCCACGCACCGTCTCACGGGCTCTAAAGACCTGTACAATCCGTCGTATCGCGAAAACTGCGCGAGCGTAAACTTTATCACCTGTCACGACGGCTTTACACTGTGGGATATGTATTCCTACAACGAAAAGCACAACTATAAAAACGGCTGGAACAACACCGACGGTGCAAACGACAACAACAGCTGGAACTGCGGCGTCGAGGGCGAGACCGACGACCCGGAGATCGACGCGCTCAGAAGAAAGCTTGTCAAGAACGCCTTTGCTTCGCTGATGTGCAGCCGCGGCGCGGCTCTGTTCCTCGCGGGCGACGAGTTCTGCAACACTCAGTTCGGCAACAACAACGCCTATTGTCAGGACAACATCACCTCGTGGCTCGACTGGACGCGCAAGGAAGAATACAGCGATGTATTTGAGTTCTTTAAATACATGATCGACTTCCGCAGGCGCTTCAAGGTCATCACAAAGAACCGCCGCGAATGTGACTGCACCTTCCCGCCCGAAAGCCTGCACTCCTGCAAGCCGTGGCAAACGCATTTCAACTCGGAGTCACGCATGGTCGGCGTTATGTACGCGGGTGCGTCGAGCATTCCGCTTGTAGACGAAATCGTTTACTTCGGGATAAACGCTCACTGGGAGGAAGCCGAAGTTGAGCTTCCGGGCTTGCCCGAAAACTACGAATGGCACCTTTACGTTGATACGGGCAGAGAACCCGATCAGGTTCTTTGCGAGCACGATAACGTCACTCTTCCCGACCGCCGCATCACGATGCAGGGCAGATCGGTGATCGTCGCCGTAGCGCACAGATTAGGTTAAAATTTCAGTCATCACCGTATTTGCGGTAATGCGTTGTATGATAATTATAAGCCGGCTTTCTCTCACAGCGGGAGAAGCCGGTTTAATGCTTTTATTGTACGCTCACAAAATTATCAGCGTGCTCATTTTTGCGTGACGATTCGGTAACGATCATCAAGCTTTGTAGAAAATAACTAAATTACATTTAGTAATATTAACGTATCTCACAAAAATTAAAAAGTTTATAAAAAAGTGTGGCAATTTTTGATTTTTGTGTTATGATATATTTACGCAGGAGAATTTTCTCTCTGCGGGAAAACCGAGGTGCTATTATGAGCTGCAGCAAAATAATCACAATTACAAGACAGTTTGGATCGGGCGGTCACGACATCGGCAAGTTACTCTCCGAAAAGCTCGGCATACCTTTTTACGATAAGGAACTGATTTCTCTTGCAGCCAAGGAAAGCGGAGTCAGCCCCGCGGTTTTCGAGCAGGCTGATGAAAAGTTGTCAAGCAGCTTGCTTTATTCTCTTTCAGCGGGCTTGTATAACTACGGCGGTTTCTCAGCGTCAGGCGGCGTTCCCGTTAACGACCGCTTATACATTTTACAGCATAAGATCATCAAGGAAAAAGCGGAACAGGAAAATTTTGTGGTGGTTGGAAGATGTGCCGACTATATTCTCAAGGAATTTGACAATGTTGTAAAGATATTTATTTACGCTGATTTGGACGTCAGAGTCAAGCGCGCCGTCAAGCGCAAGGACATCGAATCTGCAAGAGCCCGTCAGGCGGTTACAAAAGCGGATAAAACCCGCGCAAATTACTACAGTTTTTATTCAGGACAAAAGTGGGGCGCAACCGAAAACTATGATTTATGCATAAACAGCACAAATATTTCGGTTGAACAGGCCGCCGAGCTGATTGCCGGTTACGTAAGAATTCTCGAAAACCGGTAATATCAGTCAGCCCTTCTGAATATACTGTTACTATGGATTCAGGAGGTGATAATATGAAATTCGTTGTTATGGATTTAGACGATTTTATCTTCGGTAACGAGGAATGGCATCCCAGCGAAAGATAAGTGCCGTTAAGGTCAAAGCTTAAATTTCCGAGATTAGCCGTTCTGCGGAACGGATCAGATAAACACTCAGCCCGCCGTTTTCACGGCGGGCTTTTTGGATTATGTTATTAAACTTTTAAAGCTGTCAGCCTACGCTGCCTATTACGGTCTCATGCTTTTCAACCAATTTTTCCTTTTGGCTGATTATTGTATCGGAAGCTTCCGTTTTCTTTTTATGTCCCTTTGTATAGTAAGAAAACGGAACCGTGAGCAAAATCGAGCCGTAGTATGTGATAAAACGCCATGCGACGATCGCGGTCTTTGTGCCGGCTCCGAAGAAGCCTCCGTAGTACAGGGCAAAAGCCGCCTCTGCCCCGCCCGACGCTCCCGGAAGCGGGATAAGGTTGGAGGTAAACAGCACAAACGACTGAATACAGATAAAATCAAACAGGCTGCCGACAGGCATTCCGTTCTGCGCGGCGATATTCGGCATATCAAACGCTAAATATACAAAATACGGAACCGACAAAATCAGCAGAACCTGAACCGAAACGAGCGAGTAAACAGTCACAACGCGCTTGCGGTTCTGCATGAGCATTTTGTTGGAGTCCAAAAACATACGGAACTCTCTGTTGAGCTTGGCGATCTTTTGCGCCGAGTTTTTTACTTTCAGCTTGAGCAATATTTTTGTTATCAAGCCGACGAGCTTTGCCGTGAGGCGCTCCGAAAACGAAATAATCAAAAACAAAACCGTTATCGCAAGCTGCACCAAAAATCCGAGCACTACGAACGCCGACGACCAAAAGCCTTTAAACGCGCTGCTGAAAAGGTCAAATTTTAAAATTATTGCTGCAATGCTGAAAGCCATTGTAACAAACTGATATACAATAAATTTTTGCGTCATACACGCCGAGCCGAAGCCGACGCTTATTCTCATTTTTGACATAAGATAAAGCTGCATTGGCTGACCGCCCGTGCTCGACGGCGTTACTGCGCTGAAAAAAACACCGACGCAGCTTATTTTAAGCGCGTCCAAAAACCTGAGCTTAGGATACTGTGACCGCAAAAATACATATGTCACTACCGAGTCAACAACGATATTCAAATCAAAAACGACAAGTCCAACGACTAACAGCCACCAGATAATACCCTCTCGCGTGCGGAAAAGGTCGATGACGCCGTCCTCGGAAACCACGAAATAAACAAGCAAAAACACGGTGAGCACGCCGACTATTATATTGAACACGGCGACTCCGCTGATTTTGAATCTCTTTCTTTTCTCCCCAAGAGAAGCCCTCTCCAAACAAATCAATCCTTCGCAGAATTATAACGATAATATAATACATCTTCTCCCCTGCCTTTGCAACAACAAACTTGTAACCTTAAATTACAGCTCTATCCTATTTGGCGATCATATATGAGCATTCCGTTCAGTCACGAAAAGTCAGTTCTTATTTCCTAAAATCAGTATTCGATAATAATATTGATATTTTGCAAAAAAACACTGAAATATTAATATTTTGCTGCCTTGAATTAATTAAATAAATATGTTACAATAGTGTCAGGTGATAACATGGATTTTTTTGACGTAGTGAACGTATACGGTCTTATTTTCGCACTGCTGCTCGCTGTGCCGCTTTTTTTATACAGCAGAAAGCACCCGTCCTCTCCCGATGTTTTTCCAAACAGGGCTATGGTATACCTTGACCGCATGGGGCGGTTCGGCTCGTTTTTTCTGATGTCGTTTCACTTAGGCTTTGCCGAGCGCGGCTTTACGGAACCGAAGGATTTGATGAAACGGTTCTGGATAATAACGACAGCGATTCTTGTCGCGGCGTGCCTGCTGATGTGGTCAGCCTTTGTAAAGCGCGGCGGCAGAGGTCTCGCCAAAGCTATCGCGGCGGTCAGCGCGTCGTCGGTAATGCTAAGCGGAATTTTGCAGGTTAATATTCTTCTTCTCACGGCGGGGATCATATATCTTATAGGAGAGCTGTACATAATCCGCTGCGTCATACCTAAATAATTGAAGGCAAAAACCGGAGGCAAATATGAATGTTTTAATGCTGTTAAAACCCAAGGAAACAGTAAAATACATCTACGACAGCAACACGCTTCGTCAGGGGCTTGAAAAAATGCGCGTCCACGGCTACACCGCTATTCCCGTCATCAGTGAGGACGGAAAGTATATCGGAACCGTAAGCGAAGGCGATTTTCTTTACTATCTTGTTGACCTGCGCAGGAATGTTGTCACCGATAAAGAAAAGCACAAGGTCAGCGATATAATCAGAAAAAACTTTAACCCCGCAGTGCGGATCGACGTAAGCATGGACGAGGTGTTCAACAGAGCTGTCAGTCAGAACTTTGTGCCCGTTGTCGATGATTTCGGGACCTTTATCGGAATCGTCACAAGGCAGGACATCATAAGATTCTTTATAAAAAAATAGCAGCGTGACGCTGCACCCGTTGCCACGGGAGGGCAGTCCGGTCGGCTGAGCCGACAATCAGTCCGCGCTTCTTAACGTCATAAAAAACTTTCCTCCAATTCCCGCGTTATGGCGCGGCGTTAATGGAAGTGTGTTTTTAAATGACATTATCCAAAGCCGCCAAAAGCGTCCAATGACGCAAAAAAGATACAGTCATTTACCTATGCCTCTGCACAAAAATGTCAGAAACGGTGATAATGACTGTATCTTTTTTTATTTCTATTGTTTTTCTATTGTTTTGATTTACAGTAAAGGGAGTTAAATATGTTCAATTATTATATGCAATAAAACCTTCCTCTTCGTTCACGTTATAAATACCATATGAATCAAGAGTAGTGCCTTTAGTGTTTTTTACTCCACGTATCCAACCGAGATATTTCTCCGGTAATTCCGAAACGGGGGCGTCGGGAGTGTAAACCAACAACTCGTCAGCTTCATCAAGACCGTATGCAGAGAAATACTTATATTTGTATCCATCTTTTATTTCTTCTGTGCCGGGTTCGTCAGCGTATTCGATATCCAGCATCTTCATGGAATAGGTGTAGTCATTAACTTTATTGACCTCTCCAAACTTGCCCGTAAAATCACAATAAGTTAAAGTACCGTGAGGATAAGCGTCATCTCTGACGCCCATATCGGAATCATGGAAATTGCCGTCAAAGCTTCCGTCCTCATGGATATTGAGCTGCGTAGACCAAGCGCCGGCACCGCTCGAAAAAATAAAGGTGTCAGTCAGCTTTCCGAACAATTCCGAACCGTAGTCCGGGGCGGTCGTTTGTTCCTCGGTTGTCGGTTCAACGGTCGTGGCTTCAACAGTCGTCGTTTCAACAGTTTCGGGCAGCGCCGTGGAAACAGCTTCGGACGACGGCTCGGTCACCTTGCCGACCACCGACACGCCGCTTCCCGCCGAACCCGAACAGCCCGCGAAAAGCGCGGCAGCCGACAGCAAAGCAATAATTACAGATAATTTTTTCATACCGATCATTCCTTTCCAAACTATATAAATATATTAATGATTCCGGGACAAATAGAATTCTTTGCGAATATTTCTCATTATCTCCCAAACATTGTCACCGTAGTTGCTCACCGCTACCGATACGATCCCGTTGTTGCGGTTGTATTCGGAAATAAAGCCCACCCCGGGGTCACAGCCCTGAAAATACGCAAAATCCTTTCCGCCGGGGTTATCAATAAGCCAAAATCCTAAACCGTACCAGCCTTCTTCGGGATCGGCTCCGTCGCCGCTTTGCTTTTCGAGCATTGTTTCGGTCATTTCCTTTGAAAGCAGCTTGTTTTCAGACAGTGCCTTCCAAAACCTTATTATGTCCTTCACAGTGATAAAAGCGCCCCCCGCGCCCGTGCCCTTCGCGTCAACCGAAAAAATGTTGGTGCGGTAATCATTTGTTTCGGGACAAAAGATGTAGTTGGAAGCACATTTTGCAGGCAGCCTGTCAAGCTCATAATAGCCCGTTGAGTCCATTCCGCAAACGTCGAAAATCTTCTCCTTGAGATACCTGTCAAACTCCGTTCCTGTGACTGCTTCAATAATCAGCGCAAGCAGCACATAGCCGGAGTTGTTATATTGAAACCTCTCCCCTTTAGGATACATCATCGGCTTATTAATAAACAGAGGCAGCAAATCGCTGTTGCGCCTTATTTTATAATTCGGAAAATCGACCCAAAGCTCCTCATAATCTTCCATAACGCTCTCATCAAAATAGTCGGGAACGCCCGAGGTGTGGTTAAGGAGCTGCCTGACCGTGACCCCGGGGTCAATACCGTGAAGGTCAAAATCAAGCAAATTTCCTATTGTATCGTCAAGACTCAATCTGCCTGCTTCAATAAGCCGGAGGATCCCGACAGCGACAAAGGCTTTGCCCGCTGAAGCAGTCGCAAAGCGGGTGTCGATGGTGTTCGGGATTTCATTCGCGAGGTCGGCAAAGCCGTTTTCGTACTCATACAACAACTCGCCGTCTTGATAAACAAGTACATTCCCTCTGAATCCGTCGGTGTTAAATTCTTTTATCACATCAATCCCTCCATGTTTTTTTCGCACTTTAATCATACCATAAACAGAGCCGTAACGCAACATTAATTTGATGATACTTAAAAAGTGTTCTGAAATGCAAAAAAGACCTGCACACTTCGGATCGTCATAAAATCCTTTGCGTGCAAGTCTTTATCTATATGTAAAAATTATTTATGAATGCAGAAGTTGATGTCGTAGTTTGCACCGAAGTTGTTAGCCCAGAACTCCTTGCCGTTAACCTTGTAGCAGATCGCATACTCAAAGTTGTCTCTGTTGAGGAAATGAGCGTCGATGTCAGCGGTCCATGTCTCTGTGCCGTTGGCGTTGGTTTTGCTGTAGCTGAGCTTCTCATCCTTGAAGGAGTTCCAGCCGTCGGTGGTGTATCTTACGGTTACGTCCTTGTCATAAGCGTAGTTCTGAACAACCGCGTTTACGGTGTAATAGCTGCTATACTGATAACCGAGAGACTGAGCGGTTACGGGAGCTACTCCCAAAATATCATCGGTTGTGTAGTTGTTGCCGTTGTTGTTGTCCCAGATCTCCTCACCGTCAGCAACATATTTGATAGCATATTCGGTGTTGAAGCTGTTGATTACGGCTCTCCAGATTTTGCCGCCGTCGGAAAGTGTTGTGACATAATCAGCCTTTGCGTCCATCCATTCGGAACCGTTCAGATAGTTGTAGTGAATGAATACCTGCTGGTCGGAAGCGTTGTCTTTTGTCTGAACAAAAATCTCAGAGGTAGTGATGCCGTACTTAGAGAAGGTAATGTCCGATGAGTAAAGGCTTACCCTTTCGGTTGCAGCGCCGGCGTTTAATGTACCGAACACGCAAACAGTGCCGAGAATCATTACGAGTGAGAGAACTGCAGCGAAAAGCTTGGTTGATTTTCTTGTCTTTTCCATGATGGTTTCCTCCGTTCTTCTTTCAAGAAGTACATGATTTTTTATTATGATTTATTGTTGTTTTTACGCCCGTTGTTTTGCGGTGTTTCCGCGTCTCTTTTCGAGCGCAGGACTATCTTAGCAGATTGTTCCGGAAAAATCAAGCCTTTTTTTGCAATTCAAATTCATTTTTGCCTATTAGTTATATTATACATTTTCAGTCTTAAGTTTTTGTGCATTTTCACAACGCTTTCGGCACAGTGCAATATACAAGCACCTATTAGTTGTATATATCGACAAGTAGACTCGTAATTTGAACAAATCGGGTAAAATGCCGGGCAAAAGCTTATACCCCGATTTATGATTCCGCCTTATGCACTGTCCCGAACATCTAAACACATTTTACCGGATAAAAAATATTCCCCAAAAAAGCATTATATTATATGATTAAAGAAGGCAAATCAAATAAACGGTTATCGAGTCAATTGCCCCGACTTTCTTCCCGATGATTACTGTATCATCAAAATAAAACACGTCATCCTCCCTCACAGCCGTCATCATTTCGCTGAATTTATCAGCCGACCCTTCAAGCGCCTTTAGGTCGTCAAGCCACGGCTGCGCCTGAATATTGTGACCGCATTTTCTGCCCTGCTCGTCAGCGTTTGCTATTAAATCCTTCTGTTTATCGCAGATTCAACCGCATTTCAAACGCTTTGATTTCTAAGTCTTACAGGTTTTTGCAGCAGCCTGTGTTTTTTTGAACACCAAGAATCTTTATCAATTCTACTTTTTGAGATTATTCTCTTGACAATGTATCTTTAGACAAATATAATTAAATTATAGGCAAAATGCAGATACGAAAAAAAACCGTCTATGCAAAGCGCTGTCGATACTCTTTTAGGTATTGCCGTCGCGGAAGGTCAAAAATAAAAACTCGACTTACTAAAAACATATAAACAACTCAAATCATTTCAATAATATACTTCAAGATAAAGGAGCAGCACCAAATGGAAGGCTACGATGACATAGAATTCGACGAGCACACGCCTCTTTGTCTGATGCCCCGTGATGTGCAGGAATTCGCCGCATGGGTCGCGATACTCCCACCCGAGGCAATAAAACAGATCAGGCTGAAAATAGAAGAACTGAGCAAAAAAGACAGATACAAAAACAATCAGGACAAAAAGCTTGCTGCGCGGAATCACATTTTTTCAAAACTGACGCCTCAGGAGCGCGAGGCATTGAAAAAAGTCGAAGCCGAAATCAAAAACACGGAAGATTTTGATTGGAACTGAACTCCCGTTAAGATAATGAGGACATCATATTATATACGGTGGGATTTAAACTCAAAAGAAAGTGCTGTTTTATCAAACAATTTCTCTTTACCGTGTAGTTTTTATATTTTTAGAAACTCCACCCTCCGGTTTGTTGCGCATTGTAGCAAGCTTAACATTCAATAATTCATTCAGGGTCAAAGGCTGCCGCAAAATCTTTCGATTTGCGGCAGCCCCGTTTTCATATTTATCTCTAATATTTGATCTTTATTCCGACAAACGGTATTTTTGTTTATATTTCTCGTAGTTCTCTACAAACTGCGGATTACGTTCGGCTCTGAGTTCATTGAGATAGTCGTGTTTGTCAACATTAGCCTGCGCGGTTTGGATGATAATAACCGCGACATTCGAGTAGTGGTCGGAAATGCGCTCTATAAATATGAGCAAATTCGAGATATGCGCGCCCGGCTCAGGCTTGCACAGCCCGGCTTTCATTCGCTCAATATGCTTATTTTTGATTTTAGCGGTCAGCTTGTCCTCCATTGTGTCAAGCTTTTGCTCTGACGATTCCACTGTGGCGGCGATCTTTTTATCATATTTGAACATAATACCGATCGCGTCCTGCAACGCCGTTTTGGAAATCTTCGCCATACCCTTTGCCCTTTGTCTGCACTGCGAGGTCGCAAGCGGCGGTGAAACGAGCAGACGCTCGTCAAGCCAAACGGTTTTATCCTTGTTTTTACTGCTTTTGCTGTCGGGAATGATCTTATAGGCAAACTTAACAATTTTCCTTTGTGTTATTCGGAAGAACAACGATGAATTCAGAGCCTTTCCCCATTTCGCTGTTCACTTTTATCTTACCCTTATGGATCATCACGGCGTGTTTGACAATAGAAAGCCCCAGTCCCGTACCGCCGACTTCCTTGCTTCGACTCTTATCACGACGCTTCTGTTGACAAACAACTGTTCGATATGATATAATCAAATCCCAACAGCGAAATCCGCTTAAGACAAAAGGTGAGCAGGCACAAAAACCTGCTCACCACATACGAACCGGATGAAATTGAATAAAAGAATGAGTGTCCATAACATAAATCCGTTATGAACACTCATACTGGTGCGCCGCACGTCTCCAAAACTGAACACGGAGCCTGTTGATTCAGAACTGCGTTTTCGGTGGCTTTCAGGGTGACTCTGTTATTATCGCCCGAATAGTTGAAGACCAGAATGAGCTTATCGTCGTACAGATAGGCGGCGTTGAGGAACGTATCTATCAGGTAGGCGCGGAAAGCGTCGTCTTTGATATCTCCGCCGAGGAAGCGTTCGAGGAACCAGACTATTGCGTCGCGGTCAAGCTCGGGTTCGTTTATGATCTCTTTTGCGATTCCCTGATTCACGCGCTCGCGCTCCGCTTCAAGCTCCACGAGGCGGCTTTTTGTTGTGGGCGTGACGATCCCCTGCTCTATCGCCGCTAACAGGTTTGTGATAGCCCGCTCGACTTCTCTCTGTCTCGCTTCGAGCGCGCGGAGAACGCTGTCGTCTTTGAGCCTGCTCTGATACTCGATCACTTTGTCGGCTACGGTGTCGATGAAATTGTCTGTTGCGAGGATCCTCATTAACTCGCCGACCACAAGCTCCTCGACCCATTCTTTCCCGACGCGGTCTTTTTCGCATTTGTGCCGGCGTCTGCCGTTGCAGATGTAGTAATTGTACACCTTCCCCGACCGGCTTGTTCCTCCGTCGCCCGTCATCGGCTCGCCGCATTTGCCGCAAAACAGCTTGGCGGTGAGCAGAAAATACGTGTCGCGGGCGGCTGCGGGGGCTCTGTGGTGCCGCTCCAACAGTTTTTGGCACTTATCGAACACATCGCGCGTCACGATCGCGGGAATGCCGTTCTCAACCCGAATGTCCTTAAACTTGTAAACGCCGACGTACTTCTCGTTTTGCAGGATACGGCGCAGGCTGCCTTTGTTGAAGGCTCCTCCGCGCGACGTCTTAAAACCATCGGCATTCAGGCGGGCGACGATATCCTTTCCCCGCTCCCCCGCCGCGTATTCTTCAAATATGCGCTTGACTATCGGCGCGGTGTCGGGGTCGATCTCGAAACGACCGTCGGGACCCTTTCGCAATCCGAGAACAGTCTGACCGAGCGTTTTCAGCTCAAGCGCGCTGTCGTAATTACCTCGCTTGATGTTCTGACTGAGGTTCTCGCTGTAATACTCGGCGTAGCCCTCCATGACCGATTCCAAAATAATACCTTCGGGACCGTCGGGAATGCTCTCTTTGGCGTAGTAGAGCCGCACGCCGTTCTTTTTCAGCTTGTATTTGTACATAGCGGAGTCATAGCGGTTGCGGGCGAAGCGGTCTGTCTTCCAGAGAATGACCGCCTTGAAAACGCCGCGTTCGGAGTCGCGCAGCATTCGCTGAAAGTCGGGGCGTTTGTCCGTTCTGCCGGTCAGAGCCTTGTCAACGTACTCACCGACGACCGTGAAGCCGTTCTTCTTCGCGTAGGCGTGACATTCGCGGAGCTGCCCCTCAATGGATTCCTCGCGCTGACCGCTCGACGAATACCGCGCGTAGATCACGGCGGGAATGAAATTTTGTTGGTAGTTCATAGTTTGCTCCTTTCTGAAAAAAGGCGCAAAAATTCCTTGTGTTTTTCGGATAAACCTTGAAAACACAAGGGATTTATGATACAATGAATTTGCATTTGATTGCACCATTGCGCCCTGTGTGTGGTGGTAACCGCTCTGTCTTTGTGGGGACTTAGACAGGGCGGTTTTTATTTATGCTGCATTTGAATAATTGACAACAGCGATCTCGGTTAGGCTGTTTTTTAACTGTGAAACGATCTCCTCAATGCGTTTGACCGTTACACCGCTGTAAGAAACCTCTCCGCACTGTGAACATTTATTGCAGGGGACATTTTTAATAATGACAATGCAGGAGCCTAAATCTTCCATATAGGTGGTCGTCCCCTGCTTCATCTCGCCTTTACAAAGAAAACAAGTCATTTTACTTCTCCTTTCTTGTTTTGTGATCTGCTTCCCATCTGTCGGGATCAGGGTGATACGCGGTGATTATCCACAGATACTCCTCACTTAATCCGGCGACAACGTGGATCGGATTCCCGATTTTGCATTCCAGTACAAGCGCAGATGGATATGGATAGTCATTGGGATAATCCTCAATGATTTCACCGTTTTGTATGCAGGTTTTGATTTCTTCATATCGAATGCCGCGCTCTACCAGTTTTTTGTAGCAGTGGTCGGTGATTTGTATGGTTTCATCAAAACATAGTTTGCGTAAATCGCATATATTCATTCGCGGCTTTTTCTCCTTTACACGCGGTTAAATATGTTATTGTTTTGTCAGTCCGGCAATGTTGGCAATAATGTAAATGACGACCAGCGCCGCGCCTACTATAACCCAGAATTTCCAGTTTTTGTAAAATGGTTTTTTTACATTGGCAGGTTGTTGAGTTGCTGAGGTCTCTGCGACCGGTGTCTGCGCTGTGGGGGCGGAAGTCTCCGTATCGGTCGATTTTTCGTTGGAAGCGGTTTTATTCTTTACCAGTAATTCAACACGAGCGTAATAAATCGTCTTGCTTTCCTCGTTTTCGAATTTGTCTATGAATAAATCCGTAAATCCGATAATACGGTCTTTGTTTGCCAAGACATAATCGGCATCTTTTTTATGAAGATTGCCAATATCCAAGCCGTTTGCAGTAACCGAAATCGCTGGTTCTCCTTTGTAATCGTACTGCTCAATTCCGACATTGATTGCCTTGCCACTTTGTTTTTGCTCCAAAATCTTTTTCAGATTCTTTTGTCTGTTGTTAAACGTTACGCCAGCGACTTTGAAAGTTTCAACGTGCGAAACGCCTTTTTGCGGTGTAAGATTTGCCATGTTTAAGTACTCCTTTAAGTTTTTATGTTTAAGATAATTAAATTTCCTACGCGTCTGTAGTCAGGCGCGTTTTTCTTTATTTTGTTCCTCAACAGCGGCAATACCCAGAAGAGTATCGACTGAATCTTGCCGATGTGGATTTTGCCGATAAGCAATAATTAATCGCTTTTCATGTTCGGAAAGATAAAAATCATTGGTTTGATTTGTCAATACCAATTCGCCAGTTATCAGTGAAACAGGATTTATATGCAGTACCTTGGCAAGAGCTGAGATTTTATCACGGCGCATATTTGAAATAAAACCATCTTCCCATTTTTTTACAGTGCTTTTGCTCACACCTACAGCATTCCCTACCTCTTCCAATGTTAAATTTAATTCCGTTCTACGATTATGTAATAATTCACCAATATTCATATCGCACCTCATAAATTTATTATTTACAGTATATCATAGTAGTTTCTAAAATGCAACTATTTTTTAGAAAAATTAAAAAAAGTTTCCAAAAAGTATTGACGAATAAAAAGAAAAGTATTATAATACAAGTATCCTAAAGGAAACAAAGAGGTGAACAAATGAATATTTCAGAATTAAAAGCAGAAATGGCAAGAAAAGACATCACGATTCCTCAATTGGCGGACTCAATTTCTGTAAGTAAAAAGACGCTATATTCTCGCTTTAAAGGAGAAACAAGCTTCACTCAACCTGAAATTGTGGCAATAGCTAAAGCATTAAATTTAACAAACACCAAGATATTTGCTATTTTTTTTGCCGAAGAAGTTGCTTAAAGGAAACTAAGATCAGCGTAGGAGGTGAAGAGTTTGGAAATCATCATAAGAGGCGAAACGAAAGAAATTACCGACTTTGTAGTGTCAGTACAAAGTCGGCGCGGTGATTCAAATATTGATTACGAAGCTCTCAAAAAGCGTCTTGAGAATGATATTTGCAAAGAAATAGAACAAACCTACCATTCTCCATTTACCCATTTGTGATAAAGCAAATGAGAAAATGAAAACGATACCGTAACAGCCGAACAGTAGAAAACAGCATATGAGGTGAACGACATGAAGAAGCTAAAATTAGCCCTGTTTATGCGGGCATACCGCAATATGCGGCGATACATACGGTGGAGCGAGGACAAATACCGCTCCGAGTCGGACAAGCTCACGGCAAAAGCAGAATATGACGCGATCTTCGAGTTTATCGTGGATCAGGGATTGGAGGACGAATACCTCGTTTGGCGAGCCGAGCTTGAAGAATCAGCCTCATAACCCCGACCGCGCAGGGGTTGACTATATCCGAGTTCATTGGAGTTCCTTCTAATTTAGCTTGCAGCGGGCGTGCGCGGCGCCCGCAAACCGACGAAAGGAGAAAGATATGCCGAAAGTAATAGTTGAGTCGCCGTTGCCGAACATCGAGATGTTGACGGAATATCAGCAGGACGCAATGTGCCGCACGATAATCGGCAGCATTCGGCGACTGCTTGAGGACGAGCGCAACCGCGCCGATTTTGAGCAGTGGAAGAAAGCAAGGAAACAAAAAACATGAAAAAATGCACCAGAAACGGCGTGCTGTGCGCCCACCGGCGGGGCATTAACAGCAACGATCAAAACGCAGTGAATATCTGCAATTACATATTGGACACAGGAAAAAAACGCGGCTGCCCTGTGGGAGCGAAATGCGTACACTGGACAGCCGGCAACAAGAAAAGGAGAACAAAAACATGAGAACACAAACAATCAAGGGCAAACAGAAAAACGGCCGCCCCGTTTTGTACGGCAGCGGCAACAGTTTTCAGCGGGAGATCAACGACGGAATAACCATGAAGGCAAGATGAATCCGACATTTAGCTACAAGCTGGTTCGCTTTGTCAAGCGACTGTTCCAAGATATGGTGGATCAGATTTGCAAAACGATTACAATAGATTCCGTTCATGAGGAGTAATGATGAACGCGAGGCAATTGAAAGCGGCTTTTTTCTATAAATCCACTGTTTTCAGCGACGACAAAAACGATTCGATTCCGCTCGGATATATTTCAAGAGTGATTTATTATTTATCCGACAGCGGAAAACGTCACGCGAAGGGTGAGATCCAACCGTGGGATAAGAACAAAACTGCAGCAGTCGTTCCCTGCCGAAAAGTTCATTTTGTGAGTAATGAGCCAAAAAAAGAACTCCCGGTGAACGAGCTGAACGAACATACCGAGAAAATCAAAAATGCTTTTCTTAATGTCCTTCCGGTGGTCGCCGTTATTCCAACAGTCGGCACGGTGGTGGGACATATAAAAGAAATCGTGTATTGGCGGACTAAAAAAGGCAATATACAGTGTTCGGCGGTCATTCTTGACACAAACTGTCCGGGCTGTACAGTGCAGGTGCGACTAAAGTACATAATGACTAAAGAAGAATATGAAAAAGAGAACGGCTGTTGAGAGCGGGTTCTCAGCAGCCGAAGGTCAAAAAGCGCTTGTTTAAGCACAATTCGATTATATCATATTTGATTTGGTATATCAAGAGAAAGAGGTTAAAAATGTCAGAAATAATTCAAAAAGCCATAACCCATATAGACGAGCAGGCTGAAAAGGCAAAAGACGCGCTGAGTAAAACCATAGCGCAATACATCATAGATCACTGTCTGAGCAGCGACAAAAACGCACAACTCGCTCTTGACAGCGATAAAAGCCTGAAAAAATGTGCGACTCAGGTGAACGCCAACGCCCGAAAGCTCGCAACAGGCGGCTGCGCCGTTGTAGAAGACAGCGTGGTTTGGCGATGGGTCAGAGAATACTTCGGATTTGAAGAATTGCAGTCGAATGCACAAACAGCGGCTAATACACAAACAGCGGCTTCGGGTCCGATCTCATTGTTGGATTATATGTGAGGCGGCTATGGATGTTTTATCGTTGACTCCAAAGCTCCCCGATGATTTTATATCATTATGCAACGGTCTGTTTTCGTGGAGCGGGTATCTTTTTGTGTGGAGAGACGTAAGCGGCATAAAAACCGCTTACTGCACCGAGTGCGGAAACGAGATGATTATAGATATTAATGCAATGAAAACCGTGACGCCAAAAGACAGGATCCTTTACGGCAAACGTCACAATCAGTTTTGTAATTGTCCGAAATGCGGTAAATCGGTGATATACAAGGATAAAAACCGTGGTCGCGGTAAGCTTTGGGAAGAAAACTATCTGTACTATTTTCAGGCATTGCCCGACGGCGGTATGGTTTTAAGAACATTCTATCTTCATAAGAGCTTCGAATGGCAGATCAAGGACGTTGAAGTTGAATACTCCGAACACCACCGAGTCTATTTTTATCAAGGCAGTTGGTACCGATACAGACGGTACCCCAAAGGAGGGAGTCCGTACTTCGCGTTTTGCAGCTGGTACAACGCAGATATAGCGGAAAAAGCGTTTTATTGGCAGGAAATAGAAAGACTTAATACGCCTACTCCGTGGGCGGGACGAATGTACAGTTCGTTTCACGGTGAAATTGCATATGCGATACATAATGATGTTTTTAAAGGTGACTTCCGTTATTCCTGTCTTGAGGAGTATTTGAAAACGGAAAACAGAAGTTTTTATAATTCACCTTTGCTAACAGTCGTTGAATACTTGGCCCGGTTTCAGAAGAACCCGGGATTAACAGAGAAAATGGCAAAGCAAGGTTTCATGGCTTTTCTGCACAGTTCATTTTATCTAAAAGCCCGCAACGGTATTTTTAACTGGAACAAGCCTGATGTTTATTCATCACTCGGATTAAGCAAGGGTACAGTACGCAAGCTTGAAAAGCCCACGGCAAAGCAGCTGTTCAGGTGCCAGCTCAACGAAGTATACGGACTGACACCGCAAAACGCTGATTATATCATAAAGAATTCAATACACGACGAAACAGATATTAAAGCTTGGGCGGGAAGACTTAAAAAAGAAAGGCCGGCAAACATCAATAAGTTGATCAAGTACTATCGCAAGCAGAAAATAACGTTTTTTCAGGATTACACCGATTATATTCGACAACTTGAACAGTTGGGAATGCCGGTAGAAGAAAACAGATTTCCGCATAATTTCAAAGCTGCTCATGACGCGCTGACAGTGGAGATTCAACGCAGAGCGATGAAGAAAAAGCTCGATGCCGCGCGGCGTGAACAAAAGAAATTTGAAGAAAAATATAAGGAACTGCTTGATCGTCTGATGTTCGAAGATGAAAAGCTGATTGTTCGTCCCGCGCGCGGTGATGAAGAACTCTTACAGGAATCAAACGCGTTATCTCACTGCGTGTATAGCAACTACCGAGAGTTATATCGTAATCTACAAACAATTATTTGTGTTATCCGCAAAAAAGACTCACCGGAAGTTCCTTTTTATACGTTGGAAATAAATCCCTCGTATACACGTGTAATCCAGTGCCGTGGTAAAGGTAACTGCGGAACCACACCGGAGGTTGAAGCTTTCAAAAACAAATGGTTCCGATTCATTCAGTCAAATCACAAGGAGGAGAAACAATGTCGGAAAACAGCATAATGACTCTCGCTGACTTTAATATCGGCGAAATAACCGCCGAAACAGCGGCGGCAATAGAAATACATAACAGTATAATCGGCGCAATGCGCGACGCGGCAGGCGCGATGGTAGAGCTTTGCAAAAATCTTAAACAAATGCGAGACAGCGGGCAATACAAATCGCTTGGCTTTGAAAAATTCGAGGATTACACGGAGCAGGCGTGTCACATAAAAAAGCGTCAGGCTTATAACTACATTCAAACCTATGAGCGGCTCGGCGATACGGTTTTGCAGTCAAACGCAAATCTCGGTATAACCAAGCTTCAACTGTTGACCGAGGTTTGCGCCGTTGATCGCGAAGATTTTTTGGAGCAAAACGATTTGGAAGGCATGAGCGTACCCGAAATCAAGAAGCTGATTGCCGAAAGCAAGGGCTTTTCCAAGCAGCTCGATCTGTTTAAGGCGGAAGATGAACGTCAAAAGCAGGAAATCGAGCGTTTAGAGGAAGAAAACAAATCCTTGCGGGAACGTCCCGTTGAGGTGGCGGTGCAGCAGCCGACACCGGAGGAAATCGACGCAGCCGTTGCGGAAAAAACAAAAGCTTTGGAGAATTCTTATAAGGAAAAGCTGAAAAAAGCAAAGGAAAGCGAACGAAAAAAAGCCGAAAAAGATAAGCAAAAAGCAATCGAAGAGGCACGCTCAGCGGCAAAGAAGGATGTTGAAGCCAAGTATAAAGCGCAGATCGAATCAGCGGAAAAAGAAAAAGCCGAAGCGTTGAAGCGCGCCGAGATCGCCGCCGCCAAGCTCGATAAAAACGCCGATAAGGATTTGGTTACGGCGAGCTTGTATTTCGGAGAAGCTCAGTCGCAGCTTGATAAGTTTGAAGCAGCGGCAAACAAAATAATGCTTGAGGATCCCGACAAAGGCGCGAAACTCAAAAAAGTTGCCGCTGATTTTCTTGTCAATTATATTGAAAGGCTCGGGAGGCAGTAATGAAAATCAAAAAAGCGTTTGATATTTGCAAGAAATCTCACAACATTGCAACCTTTAAAATAAATGAAGAGGAACAATGGCTTACAAACGGGTTCGCCGCGTGGCCACTTTGCGGCGTGCCGGATTTATCCGAGGAATATATATGTCAGTTATATGATATTACCGACAAGCAAAGTGAAAAAATCCATTTTCAAATAAATATGAATGTTCCCAAAACACTCAACTTTGACGACGCCTGCCGCTATGAGATTCCCGCTCAGCCGATGACTGTCAATATATTAATAAAAGGAAAAGGATCGTTGCAGCCTTTGATTTTTGAACGCGGTCTTGTTCTGGTTGAAAAGGTATATCTTGAACCGCTGACAGATACTCAAGAGGAGGACATTTCATATTGGATCCGCTACATAGACAATGAAAGCTTTTATGTTGCGGTTAAAGTCGGGCTTTTGCTATGCGCCGTTATTTATCCTACGCCAATGACGGACAGCGATTACACTGCAATCGAATCAATTTATACAGCGGCAGTTGCCACAATGAGAGACAAGATTTTAAGCGAAAAAACAGAGAGCCATAATCAATATGATTAGCCGTTCATAAAGTCCGTGCGCTTTGTTATATACAATTTAATAACTTGCATTACGCGGCAGGCACGGCTGCCGCTGTATTTACAGCCTGCGGCGCGCTGCCGCTTTAGGGCTTGTATTCCGTATTATATTTAGCGCCGAGAAGAGATACGGATCAAAGCAAATCAAAGAAAGAGGACAAAAAGGGGTGCGGGGAAAAAAGGGGGAAACCCTTTTCCCTCTTTTGTCCCCGAAAGCAAACGCGAGGTCAAAAATGAAAATCAGAGAGAAGCGGATATTTTCAGGGAAAATTCTTGAAGCCGAATTTTATCCCGTTACCGCCGACGGTAAACTTTATACACGCGGAAAGAAAAAAGAAGTCAGTCGCGAGTCGCAGCAAAAACTGAACGATAAAAACGCTCGAAAAAAACTCAGGCGGCTTATTGAGAATAATTTTGAGGAAGAGAACGACTATTACTGCACCTTTACATATACCAATAAAGAGATTCCTAAAACATATGAAGAGTGCAAACGTGATTTGACTAATTTTTTCAGGCGCATGCGTCGGGCGCGCGAAAAAGAGAATTTACCTGAGCTGAAATATATTTATGCAATTGAATTCACGGTCAGCAAACGCACAGGAATCGCGCGGTTTAACATACACATGGTCATAAACGGAGGTTTGCCCCGCAAGGTTGTCAAAAAAATGTGGGGTAAGGGCGAGATCAAGAAGGTTGAGGAGCTTCAAGCAGGCGAACACGGCTTTGAACGTCTCGCAAATTATATGTGTAAGGAATGGAGTAATGAACTGCTCCCTAAAAATCGCAAGCGTTATACTCCGAGTCGGAATTTAAAGCAGCCGACTGAAAAGCGACGTGACGGCGTTTTTAAGCCCCGCTTTTTGGAAAAAATTTGCAAACAGCGCCTTGATGACCGAGCTTATTGGGAAAACAGGTATAAGGGTTATTCTTTTGTCAGCGCTGAGTCTGAATACAACGAAGACTACGGAGCGTGGTATCTGTCTGTATTCTTGAAAAAGCGGGAATAACCCCGGAGGAACACGCAATATGACAATTGAGTTTTGCAAAAGACGGTACCGTGTAAAACAAAGTTCACGCGAGACAACGCTTGTTCTGTATGAAAAACAGCCCAGTGGAGAATATAAAGAAATTCACCGTGAAGATAATAAGCAGCGGCTGTCCTGCGGCGATCTTTACCACAGAGGAATTGAATTGATAGTACGAAAGGAGTCAAAATGATAACAGCAACGGTAACAGGCAGCGTGATAGGGCTGCTGGTGGGCGTGTCGCTCGGCGTCGCGCTGATGTGCAAAGCTAAGGAGGATAGTAGAAAATGAATTTGTTTAAAAATGGTCAGGTCGTACATTACAGGGGAATCAAATGGATTGTTACGGGCATCACCTCGGATCCCTATGGTAATTATTTATATTACCTGCAAAGAGGCGACTTCCATACGCTTGTGAATGAAGCGGAGGTGAGTGAGTAATGGCTTTGAGTAGGTTATGTGCTGAATGCGCCAAATGTCCGAAAGTAGATACTTGTGCTCACAAGCGTATGGAAATGGTTGGATTTTTGGGACCTACAGCTAATGAATCACAAGAAAATTTATCAGAAAATGCGGCTGTTCCGCACAAATACAGGCAAGTGAAAGTTGCTCCAAACACAACCGTAACGATAGATTTAGAGGATATAAAAAAAGAGATAGAACAGTCTATAGCAAAACAAGCCAAGCTATACGGTGATTTTTTTAAAAGCTGTACTTAATGGAGGTGAGCGAGTGAACAATTTACAGAAAATAAAACAAATGAACATTGACGAATTGGCGATTTTCCTTTTCGGCGGCAGATGTTCAAGGTGTGCTTATTTTGGCAACATCTGCAACGGTTCATTCTTTGACGAAAAATCTTGCACTACGGGAATTAAGAAGTTTTTAGCGGAGGAGGCTTTGTGATGGCAACTTGTGCAGATTGCGTACACGTTGAGGTGTGTAAAGAGTATGAAGAAGCCTGCAAGTTGGAATGGGTTATTGACCCCGTCGTGTATGCTCTGCAAGAAACGTGGAAGAAAGCCTATAAGAGGCGGAAGACGGAGTGGGGACAAAAACGATGAAGAATTGGGCGCAAAACAAGAAAAACCCTGCGAACAAAGGTATTAAGCAACTTGATTTGAGAGATTATGGTGATATGGCAACTGCATTTGGTTTTATTACCGCAACAACTGCGATAAAACAACGTGCAATAGTCAAAAAGAAAAAGGAGCGTGAAGAAAATGCCTGAAAAATTAAAGCCCTGTCCGTTTTGCGGGGGCAAAGTTAAAATTGACAGCGGATTCAACATTGATTTTAACAATCGTGCCCATAAGTTTTATTATGCGATATGCCTGTCTTGCGGCGCGAGAGGAAGCGACGCAGACAGAAAAACCGAAGCAATTGAATTATGGAACAGGAGGATTAAATTTGCCAAACAATAACCTAACCGACGAAGCGGTTATGATCGAGCTGAACCGCATAAAAACAGACACCTATCCGACAACGGATTTCGATCGCCGCGACGCCGCGTTGGAGCGGGCAAAGCAGGCTGTACGCAAACAGATACCGCGCAAATTGGAACCTGACGGTCATTTTGCATTTATGTGCTGTGTTTGCGGAGCGAGACATTGTACAAGGGCGAGATTTTGCCGCGACTGCGGGCAGGCTCTCGATTGGGAGTGAGCGAACATGAAATCTACATATGTTTTCCCGCTTGTCTTGATTGTGCTTGATGTTGGGGCGGCAATCACCAATATCATAAATCGCGACATCAAAATGGCTGTTTATTGGATTGCTACGGCTGTTCTCAGCTCCGCTGTAACGTTTTAAATCACCGACGCCGCTCCGCCGATGAAAAATAAATCAATCACGTTATTTCAATTTCAAAAAAAATAATTCGTCCCCGGTGCGGCGGGGGCATAGGAGGTGAAAGCATGAGAAAAAGAGTTGCAATTGTACATATTGAAGAACCCCCAAAAGGTTATAAAATTAACCCAGTTATGGTTGAAACAAAATCAAGGCGTGTCCAAATAATAATGCAACCGAGTTTGTACCGTAAAGCGAAGTTAACAGCTGACTATTACGGACTGAGCATGAACGAGTTTATAAACACAGCTGTGGAAGAGTTTATAAATCAACTGTAAATAACCAACCGTTATAGAGGTGATCTCCATAACAATAAACCAACTGCGCCAATACCGGCACACCAAAGCCAACATACTTCTTTTGGAGCAGGAGCTTGACGAGCTGATTTTGAAATCGAACGTTTGCGAGAACGTCGGACGGAGCGGCGGCGTGTCCGACACGGTCGCTCAGATCGTTCTACAGCGCGAGAAGAAGCGTGAGAGGATAAACATTCTCACTGCCCGTAAAAACGCCGTAGAAGCCTATTTGAACGAATGCGACGACTATTACGGCTTACTTCTCCGCTGGCACTATGCCGACGGAAAAACATGGGCGTCAATAGCTCTGACGATCGGCGGCGGCAACACCGAGGACGGTGTGAAAAAAGCCTGTCACCGCTATGTCAGGAAAAACCCGTGAAAGTTGTCCCGAATGTCCCGTTTAGGTGTGCTATAATATAAACTGGAAGAAACGACAACGACAGGTTCTTTTGTATAGTTAATCTCCTTATTATGACGGCAGAGCCGCTCCTCCGGGGGCGGCTTTGTCGTATAAAAGACGGTGGTGAGGTGAGTGCCTAATGAAAAAAATTTAATACCTTTTGACCAGCGAACCGAGAGCGAAGCGAGAGAACTCGGCTCTAAAGGCGGCAAAAAATCCGGCGAAAGCCGCCGTCGTAAAAAGACCATGAAGCAGGTCATGGATATGCTGCTTGAAAAGCCCGCGAACACTCCGCAGGACTGGGAGCTGCTTTCCGGACTCGGCTTGGATTTTCCGGATTTTAACCAAGAAGAAATCACAAATTTATTTATTGTTAACGCCGCCTTACTCCAAAAAGCCAAGAGCGGCGATATTAATGCTATAAAAGAATTAAGGGATATAATTCAGGACAACGCTTATCAAAAGCACAAAATGAAAATCGAGAAGGAGTATCTCAAGCTTGAAAAGCAAAAGAGCGCTCCTCCCGCGTCGGGAGCGAAAGAATACAAGGGCATTCCCGCTAACATGGTGGCGCCGTTATTCTCTCCGCTGCTGTTTGATATCGAGAACCGCGAGCACTCAGAGTATGTCCTTCCCGGCGGCAGAGGCTCGACGAAATCATCGTTCATCAGTTTGCAGGTCATTGACCTGATCATGAAAAATGAAAATATCCACGCCTGCGTTCTGCGTCAGGTCGCCGATACTCTACGCGGCTCCGTATACCAACAGGTTCTTTGGGCGATCGACGCGCTCGGGCTCAGCGATGAATTTCGCGCTACCGTCAGCCCGCTTGAAATAACGCGGATTTCAACCGGTCAAAAAATATACTTTCGCGGCGCTGACGATCCCGGCAAGATAAAGTCTATCAAGGTTCCGTTCGGGTATATCGGTGTGCTGTGGTTTGAAGAGCTTGATCAGTTCACGGGCGCGGAATCGGTGCGAAAGATCGAGCAGTCGGTTATCAGAGGCGGCGACTTGGCGTATAAGTTCAAGTCGTTCAACCCGCCGAAATCGGCTCAGAACTGGGCGAATAAATACATCAAAATTTCGCGCACCGACAGGCTCACGGTTGAAAGCAACTATCTCAGCGTGCCTAAAAAATGGCTGGGCAAGCCGTTCCTCGACGATGCGGAGTTCCTTAAAGAGACAAATCCGACCGCGTATGAAAACGAATACATGGGCGTCGCCAACGGCACCGGCGGGAACGTATTTGACAACGTTGTTATCCGCGAGGTCACGGACGACGAAATAGCGCAATTTGACAGGCTGTACAGAGGCGTAGACTGGGGCTGGTATCCGGATCCGTATGCTTACAACTGCATGACCTATATCCCGTCGCAGCACAAGCTTATCATTTTTGACGAGTACCACTGCAACAAGCAGAGCAACGAGCAGACCGCAAAAGAGCTTCGGGAAAACCACGGCGTTACCGAAAACGATTTGCTGATTTGCGACAGCGCCGAGAAAAAATCCGTCGGCGATTACCGCGCCTTCGGGCTTATGGCGCGTTCTGCCGAAAAGGGTCCCGGCTCGGTTGAGTATTCCATGAAGTGGTTGCAATCGCTGCGCGAGATCGTAATCGACAACAAACGCTGCCCGCATACCGCCGAGGAATTTTTGGATTATGAATATGAGCGCGACAAAGAGGATAACGTTATCACGGGTTATCCCGACAGAAACAATCACCATATCGACGCGACGCGCTACGCGATGAACAAGGTGTGGAAGCGAAGAGGTGAGTAATTTGGGACTTATAGATTTTATCAAAGGGGTGTACAGGCGATTGTTCCCGGTTAAAGACATTCAAACGGCTTTGGGCATTACTCCCGCGCTTTCGCAGGAAATGCTTGAGCGGATCGACATATGGAGCCGCTGCTATCAGGGCAAGGCGGAATGGGTAGACAACGACAGAGTGATAAGCCTGCGCCTTGAAAGCTCCTCGGTGCGCGAGCTGGCGAACGTGACGCTCAATGAAATGACCGTGAACGTTTCCAACGAGAAGCTGAACGGGCTGCTTGAAAACGTCAGGGCAAGCCTTAACAAGAACCTGCAAAGGGGGCTTGCTACGGGCGGAATGGTTATAAAGCCGCTGAACGAAGCTCAGGCGCAGTTTGTAGCCGCCGACGGCTTTATCCCAGTCGAGTTTGACGCCGACGGGCGGCTGCTCGATGTGGTTTTCCCCGAGTTCAGAAAAATCGGCGAAAAATACTACACGCGCCTTGAACGCCACGCTTTGAACGGCAATAAGCTGACTATAACAAACACCGCTTATGCTTCCGATAGCGAGCGAACGCTCGGCAGAGAGGTTCCGCTTTCGGCAGTAAACGATTGGAAGAACTACGTTTCAGCGGTCATTTTCCCTGTTGACCGTCCCGTTTTCGGTTATTTCAGAACGCCGAACGACAACACGGTTGACGGCAGCGCGGCGGGGATTTCCGTTTTTGAAACAGTTCTCGAAAAAATAAAGCGCGCCGATATTCAGTTCGGTCGGCTCGACTATGAGTTTGAGAGCGCAAAGCGCCGCATCCACGCCGACGTTTCAATGGTGAAAAAGACGAACAGCGGCTTTGAGCTTGACGAGGTGTATGTCGATGTTAACGGCGACAGCGACGACTTTTACAGGGAATTTTCTCCGGCGCTGCGTCAGGAGGGCTTTATAGCGGGGCTTGAGGAATACAAGCGCGAAATTGAATTTGATATCGGGCTTTCCTACGGTGACCTCTCTCAGCCGCAGTATGTTGAGAAGTCCGCTACAGAGGTGAACGCCGCTAAATTCCGCAAGCGCAACACCGTCAATCAGATTCAGGAACAGCTCAAAAAATGCCTCGACGATCTCGTATTTGCTTTTGCCTTTTACAACAGGCTGACAAAAAGCGGTTATGAGTTTTCCTGCGATTTCAAAGACAGCATTCTCAACGACGAGCAGAGCGAGCGCGAGGAAGACAGAAAAGACCTCGCCAACGGCACGCTTCGCCCAGAGGAATACAGAGCGCGCTGGCGGAATGAAACGCTCGCCAAAGCAAAAGCGAATCTGCCCGAAGCGGCTGAGGTCGATTAATGCTTAACCCGAATGAAATAGAGTTTGTTCCCAATGAAATAATGAAGCTGTTCCGCACGCTTGAGCTTGATGTTCTGAGCGATCTTGCCGAACGCATAGCGGTGAATATGGATATTTCACGCGCGGCGGACTGGGAGATCTACCGGCTGTATGAGCTTGGCGTTGCCAAAGAGGTCATAAAGCGGCACATACGCCGCGCTCTGCGGCTCTCAGGCGAAGAAATCGACAGGATATATGATAATATTCTCGCCGAGGATTACGCGCGGTATGAGCCGATTTACAGGCAGGCGGGCAAATCCTTTATCCCGTACCGCGAGAACAAACAGCTCCAACAGCTTGTCAGCGGCATGAAAGAGCAAACGAAGGGCGAATTTAAAAATATAACTCAGTCGCTCGGCTTCGCGGTGAAGAACGCCGACGGCACAAATACATTTCTTCCTGCCGCGAAGTTTTATCAAAAGACGCTCGACAACGCGGCGGCGGGTATGCTCAGCGGAGTTTACGATTATAACACGGTGATAAAACGCGCCGTAAAGGAAATGACCGGCAGCGGCTTGCGGGCTGTGGATTACTTCACAGAGCAGGGCGACGGAACCATGAAAACCCACACAAACCGCGTTGAGGTCGCCGCCCGCCGCGCTCTGATGACGGGCTTCAATCAGGTTGTCGCGAAGATAACCGAAGAGAACGCCGAACAGCTCGGCACGGATCACTTTGAGGTCACATATCACCGGGGAGCGCGACCGACGCACCAGCCGTGGCAAGGCAGAGTTTACACTAAAGACGAGCTTGTCACCGTCTGCGGCTACGGCGATGTAGCGGGCTTGAAGGGCGCGAACTGCTATCACGATTTTCACCTGTTTTTTCCGGGAATTTCAAAGCGGCTCTACACGGACGAAGAACTTGACCGCATGAACGCCGAGGAGAACACGCCGAAAAAATACGGCGATAAGGAATACACCGTTTACGAAGCGTTACAGCGTCAGCGGCGCATTGAAACCGCTCTGAGAAAAAAGCGCGAGGAAATCTCCCTGCTTGAAAAGGGCGGCGCTAACGAGGACGATATACTCGCCGCCAAAGCAAAATATCACGCTCTCAGCAGCGAATACTCACAGTTTTCAAAGGCGATGAACCTTCCGCAGCAGCGCGAGAGAATAAGCATTGACGGCAGAAAGGGCGTTGATGTGAGCTTTGGTACACAAACGGGAACAAATGATCCGAAGCAAACTATATCGTCTGAGCCTATATCCAAAAATAACGCGCAAAAAGAAGATCCACCGATAAATGGTGTTGATGTTAAGGCGGAATATGATAAAAACGCTACGCCGGGCAAGGGTAATATCACTTATGATGATAATTACGATAAAGCAGCACACAAAATAGAGATAGATTTTGCTGACTGGTTGCACGAAAAATATGGCGGAAAAATTCATTTGCTTGAGGAAACAAATAAAAATAATATTAAGACGCCTGACTATTTATGGAATAGTCAAATGTGGGATTTAAAATGTATTTCTTCAGAGGAGGCCGCTGACAGTGCTATTCGCAAAGGGTACAAACAGATTATAGAAAATCCCGGTGGTTTGTTTCTAAATTGCGGTGAAAATGAAATATCATTTGATGTTCTGCATAAAATAATTCATAAGAGGGCTATCAGATGTAATCTCATTTCGTTTGATGTCATGGTAATTAGCAAAGGAGAAGTGATTGAGGTTTTAAGGTATAAAAAATGAGGCACCCCCCCGCCAGATAAGGGCAGAGGTTTGCCTCATTGCAGGATTATCTCCTACATTATTATTATATGAAATTATTAAGGAAAAGTCAATCATTTAGGAGAAATTTATGGATAATAAAAAGCTTCCGCTCGTTGATGATTTAAAAACTATAATCTTTGATTTCGAGCACGGAAAAGTTACAATCAACGATTTTGACGTTGGGCATTGCACTGAGGTAAGTGTAATTTATAAAAAATAATCATTGGCAAATAACGGCAGGAATCGGCAATGAATCAATAATCTTAGTCAAGAAGAAATTCAATAACTAATGCGTTGTATCAGCACGGTACAGCGCATTTTTTATACCCACATTACCCCGCCAAAGGTCATTTGGCTCACTTTCAGCCGCAGGCGGAGCGGCATACAAATCACGCAGAAAGGACAGCATATGAAGAACATACACGACATTTTGAAGGGCTTCGGCATCGAAATTCCCGAGGACAAGAAATCAGAGTTTGACAAAGCGGTAACGGAAAATTACAAGACCGCCGCAGAGGCGGACAAGCTCAGAACCGCGCGCGACAACTACAAATCGCAGCTTGACACGGCGACCGAACAGCTCAAAGCCTTTGAAGGCGTTGACGTCAAAGACCTGCAAGGCAAAATCACCGAGCTGAACGGTCAGCTTGCGACCCAGAAAGCCGACTTTGAAAAGCAGCTTGCCGACCGCGACTTTGACGACCTTCTCAACGGCGCTATTTCCGGCTGCAAGGCGAAGAACGTCAAGGCTGTACGCGCTCTGCTCGACCTTGAAGCTATAAAGGCGAGCAAGAATCAGTCAGCCGACATCGCAGACGCACTCAAGAAGGTCAAGGAAGAAAACGACTATCTGTTTGAGTCCGACGAGCCGATCGATAACCCGGATTATGTCGGAAAAACCTCCGGTAAGGGCGCGGTGAAAACCGTTGCTGACCTCGATAAGATGTCTTTTGAGGAGTACAGAAAATACCGGCAGGAAAACTAATGAAAGGAAAGATGATTTATGTCTAACACTCTTTTAACCCCGAGCATTATCGCCAACGAGGCGCTTATGCAGCTTGTCAGCAACCTCACAATGGCGAATCTCGTTCACCGCGACTACTCCAAGGAGTTTGTAAAGGTGGGCGATACCATCACCGTCCGCAAGCCCGCGAAGTTTGTGGCGAAGAATTTCACCGGCACGACCTCGGTTCAGGATATCACCGAGGGCAGCGTAGCCGTGAAAATGGACAGGTACCGCGATATCACGGTAGCCGTCACCTCAAAGCAGCTCACCCTTGATATCAAGGACTTTTCCGAGCAGGTGGTCAAGCCCGCAATGACGGCTATCGCTCAGGCGGTAGACACCGACCTGATCACCGTCGGAATCGAGAAAGCGGGAAAGACCGCTTCCGTTTCCGGTACTCCCGTTATAGACGATATCGCAAGCGTCGGCAAGGCGCTCGACATCGCCAAAGCCCCGCGTCAGGACCGCCGTCTCGTGCTGCCTCCGACCATTCTATATAAGTACAACACGCTCGACAATTTTGCCAAGCAGTGCTATAAGGGCGATTCTCAGGCGCTCAAGGAAAGCGAGATCGGCAGGGTCTACACCTGCGATACCTTTATGTCGCAGAACTGCCCCGAGAATCAGAGCGCGACGCCCGGCACTGCCACCGCGTATAAGGTCACAGGCACTGCCGACGCGACTCAGTTCACCGTTTCCGACGGTTCCGCCGCGACCGGCACGATAAAAGAGGGCGACCAGCTCATTGTCAACGGCTATCTTTACACCGTCACCGAGGATCTGACTCTCGTCAGCGGAGCGGGCACACTCAAGGTAGATCAGAACCTCCCCGCCACGATCTCAACCGCTGTTTCCGCGAAGCTCATCAAAAAGGCGCACGCCCTCGGCTTCCACCGCAACGGACTCGCGCTCGTCACCCGTCAGCTTGAACTTCCGATGGGCGCTGCAAAGGCTGCTATCGCTTCCGCCGACGGTCTCGCGGTCAGAGTCGTGTTCGATTACGACGCGTCCACCAAGACGGATAAAATCAGCTTTGATATCATCTACGGTATCAAAGAGCTCGACCCAAATTTGCTTGTTGACTTCTCATAAGGAGTGATAATCGTGACAGAGTACGCGGATACTGATTTTTACACAATCACATATTGCGAGTATAACGAGCCGATTATCCCCATTGAGTTATTTGGATTATATGCGAAAAAAGCGAGCGCGAGTATCAACCGGTATACCTTCGGAAATATCGGCGAGGAAGTTCCCGAAGCCGTGAAGCTATGCTGCTGCGATTTGGCGGAAGCGCTTTATAACATCGACAGCAGAGTCTCAGGAAGCGGCGTTACTTCCGAGAAGGTCGGCGATGTAACCGTGAACTACGAAAGCGGCGAGCTAAGGCGGCAGAATTTACCGAAAACGGTCAGGTCGATCATCTATTCGTGGCTTGCCGATACGGGACTGTTGCACCGGGGCGGTGATTTATGCTGACGAACGAAAGCTGCACGCTGTACATCAAAAGCGGGAACGGCTTTGACCGTTATTACATCCCGCGTTGCCATTGGCAGGAAAGCAAGGCGGCGAACGTGCTTAAAAGCGGCATGACGAACGCGGACGGCTTGACGGTCTACATCTTCGAGAAGGACATAAGCGGCGAATTGAAACCGCTGCTTTCCGCCCGCAGACAAGCCGCTGAGGACATGATCGTGCGAGGCGAATGTAATTTCACCTTTGACAATACAACGCCGCAGAGCGCGTCTCAGAGCCTGAAAGCGTTCAACGCCGCTTACGACGCGCACACGGTGATGTCGCTCGACAAGCTGCTCTACGGCGGCGAAAGCCTGCGGCACTTCAAAATATCCGCAAACCGCAAAACCGCCGCGAGGTGAGCGCATGGAGATAAAGCAGCCCAAGAATCTTGTTTACAACGGCGTTTTTGAGTTCAAGTGGAGCGCGGACTTCGGCTCGGCTATGAGCAGCCGCTTCAACAAGGCGCAGGAGTTCATTGACAGCGAGTGTATGCGCCTCATGGTTCCCTATACTCCGCGCAGGAACGGATTGCTTGAGGAAAGTGTCAAGCTCGGCACCGTGATCGGCAGCGGTACGTTGAGGTATCTTTCGCCCTACGCGCGATATCTCTACTACGGCGAGGTTTACGGTCCGAACATACCGATTTTTGAAGGCGAACAGCTTGTTGGTTTTTTTAGCCCGCCCGGTCAGAAGAAACACCCCACGGGGCGGGAAATGCAGTACGACACAAGCCGACACCCGCAGGCGGGCAAGCTGTGGTTCGAGCGTATGAAAGCCGACCATAAGGACGATATTCTTGACGGCGCGGCAAAAATCGCGGGAGGAGTTGCAAAATGAACATCATCGAAACCATGCAGGCGCTTTTGGGAAGCTTTCCGCAGATAACCGCGCTCAACATCGACTATAACGGGAACGCGCCCGACGATTTCGGGCTTTATCCCACCGGCGACAAGCTTGTTAAGGAAGATGTTTTGGGAAATCAAAAGCGTAGTCACACCTTTATTTTGTACGCTGACTTCCAATCCTTCAACAACTATGACCGCCTGCAAAACAGCGGCACGCTGCTCAGTCTGCAATACTGGCTCGAAGAAAGCGCAGCAGATCAAACGGTCATTTCCGTTGTCAACGGCACCGAACGCAGCGGAAGGCTCGAAAAAATAACCTGCGCCAACGGAATGCTTTTCAACATTCCCGACGGCAATTTAAACACGGCGGTGCGCTATCAGCTCCAAATCACCGCCGATTACACAATCGAAAGCGAGGAATTATAAATGCCAGACCCCACACCAACCCCTGTTGGAAAGCTCAAAAGAAGTTATCTGCTTCATTTCATCGACTCAACCTTCGGCGGACAGAGCCCCAGTTGGTTCCTGATCGGCAGGGATATCGAGGACATGAGCGTTGAGCTTAATCCTGACACCTCAATTAAAAAGAACATTCTCGACCAAACCGTCGCCGAGGACAACGGCTATGAGCCGAGCATTTCGGCGGACACATACTACGCCAACACAGGCGACGCTATTTACAGCAAACTCAAGGACATCGCCATGAACCGCAAGACCGGCGAGGACTGCGCTACAAAGGTCATGGAAGTCATTATCGACGACGACGGTTCCTCTCACTCTGCGTGGGTCGAGGACTGCGTCGTAAAGCCCCAGAGCTACGGCGGCAGTCAGGGCGCGGTGAACATTCCGTTCAACATCTATTTCAACGGCAACCGCACCGTAGGCACCGCCGCTAAAACAGGAACACCCGCAGCGTGGGCGTTTACACCCGCGTCGTAACATCATGGGGACGGTCAGCCGCCGTCCCCGGTTAACCTGAAAGGTATGATTTTATGAGAAATCTTAACATAAACAAGGGCTATAAAACCTACTCGATAAACGAGGACGAAACCAACGTTATCACCGTCAAGACCACCGATTTCACGATTATTGACAGGCTGACTAAGGTCAAGGGCAATATTGCGAAAATCGTTAAGCAAATGGAGTCGATCAGGGACGATGCCGAAGCGGAGGTTTATCTGGACGCTCTGAGCGAAGCGGACGCCAAGGTGAAAGCCGAGCTTGACGCGGTGTTTGACAGCCCGGTATCAAAAGCCGTGTTCGGCGACATGAATTGTCTTTCGTTTGCAGGCGGTCAGCCCGTCGCGCTGAATTTTCTCGAAGCGATTATTCCCGAAATTGAAAAGGATCTGAACGAGGAGCACAACGCCGCCGCTGAAAAAATCGGCAAATACACCGAAGCCGCGAAGCAGTTCAAATGATAGGGCTGCTGCCGAAAGCGCTGACGGTGAACGGCGAAGAATATACGATCCGCACCGATTACCGCGTCGCGCTGACGATATTTGAAGCGTACAACGACCCCGATTTATCACAGGCGGACAAGGCTTTCGTCTGCCTTAACTGCCTTTATGAAACCGTGCCGCCGGATATCTCTGCCGCTCTCGAACAGGCGGCGTGGTTCCTCGACGGCGGCGCAAAGGTAAAGCTAAAGCAGCTTCCCGTCAAAACAATAGACTGGGAGCAGGACGAGGGCTTGATATTCCCCGAAATAAACAGAGCCGCAGGCGGCGAGGTTCGCGCCCTCGAATATCTGCATTGGTGGACGTTCTTGGGCTATTTCAGCTCAATGGGCGAATGTCTGTACTCTCAGGTGCTCAATATCCGCCAGAAACGCGCCAAGGGCAAGAAGCTTGAAAAGTGGGAGCAGGAGTTCTTCCGCTCGCACAAGGAGCTTATTGTGATCCGCGAAAAGCTCACAGCGGAGGAGCAAGCGGAGCTTGACGCGGAGGAAGAATATATCAAAAGCTTATGTTGACAACTTCTTCTGATTTTGGTACTATTTAGTTATCAAATCTTTGGAGGTCGTTTTATGTATTGCAATCACTGCGGCGCAGATAATCCCGACGGCGCGACTTACTGCAATTATTGCGGTTCACCTATATCAGACGGTCAAAGCACCGAGCAAACCCCGCGTCAACAGCGACAAACAATAAGGAACAGCGAAATCATTGAGCTTGAAAGAATGATCCGCTATTTTTCGCAAAAGGCAGAACAATATTCAGAATATGACCGCCTGAACGCGGAAATCAATCGCTTTTCAAAAGGAAAACACCATGCGCTGCTTGTGTGGGGAATAATTGCGGCTGCACTTGGAGTTTTTGCCTTTTCGGCGTCGTCCTCTTCTTTGAATAACAACGCTCGCGGAATGGTTGCCTGCCTCTGTTTGCTACCGGGTGCGGGAATGATTGTCGGATATATTTTTTACGCCCGAAGCTTTAACCGAAAAATTGACGGAATGATTTACAGGAAAAGTGAGCTTGAAGAAAAACTGCTTGAATATTACAATGACTTCGGCGCTTGCATTGTCGGAGCCGAGTATACAAATCCTTCAAATCTCTCCGCTATTCAAAGCGTTATTCAGTCAGGACGCGCCGACACAATAAAAGAAGCGATCAATATCCTTACAGAAGATGCTTACCGGAATAATATGCAAAAATACGCCGCGCAAACCGCGCAAAATACAGCGTCAGCGGCGCGTGGAGCAAAAGCGGGTGCGATATTCGCCGCCGCAAACTTTTTCCTGAAAAAATAATATCTTTTAAGCCGCCCGTAACAGAGCGGCTTTTCTTATGCGTACATCTCGCGTTTTCGTGAGTGTGCGCTATTTTTATACCTTCTTTCAGAAACGGGGTGATGATTTGGCAGTTGACGGAAGCTTGATTTTTGATACAAAAATTGACGCGGACGGTTTTAATAAGGGCGCAAAAGAGCTTTCTTCAAAAACAATTGACCTGAAAAACAAAATATCCTCTACCGAAGCCGCTATAAAAAACCTTAAAAATGAGCTTGCCAAAACAGGCGACGTTAAGGTTAAAACCAAGGTTGCCGAAAAGCTTGAAACCGAATTGGCAAAAGCAAAGCAAAAGCTGAGCGATTTTTACGCGGAAGCTGACAGGATAGGCGACGCAAAACAAGCCGAACTGAGCGGTTTGGGCTTTGACGACGAATATCTTGACAAAGCGCTTGAACAGGACAAGGCGTGGCAGCAGATACAGGAAAAAATATCTAAAGCAGAGCAGCAGGTTGAGCGGTACGAAAAAGCCTTGGAACAAGCAAACAATGCCGCCCCGCTCGGCAAAGATACCGCTGAATTTCAAAAGAAAGAACAGCGTTTAAATGAGCTTACAGGTCAGCTGGGTGTGTACAAAGCAAAGCTGCACGAAGCCGAGCAGGCGGAACAGACTGAGGCTGATAAGACCGCCGCTGCTTCACGCAATACCGCCGTGTTAAAAAAGCACTTGCAGCGTACCATATCTGCCTTGAAAATGTTCGGCAGAGGCGCGGCTAAAGCGGGCAGTCTGCTTAAATCAGCGTTCTCAAAATCTGCCGGTAAGCTGATTCAGAGTATCGGTAACAGGTTTAAGAAAACCAATAATCAAACCAACGTGCTTGAAAAGTCGCTCAAAAGAATCAAAAACACGTTGGTGCGAATGTTCTTCTTCCGGCTCGTTCACAGCCCGATCGACGCGATAAAGGACGGTTTAGGCGAGATCGCAAAGATCAGCCCTACGCTTAACAAGAATCTTTCCGCGCTTAAAACCGAAAGCACATATCTCAAAAACTCTCTTGCGGCTTTAGCGGCTCCGCTGGTTAACCTTGTTACGCCCGCGTTCGTAAGCTTCATGCAGACGATATCGGGCGTGCTCAACAAAACAGGTCAGCTTTTGGCGGTTCTTACAGGGCAGTCGGGCTTTACGCAGGCGGTTAAAGTACAGCAGGACTATGCTGAAAGCCTCGACGAAAGCACAAAATCAACAGAGAAGAACACTAAAGCAACAAAAGAAAACCAAAAGGCATTAGCGGGCTTTGACGAACTGAACGTTCTTGACGTGTCAGAAGAAGACAGCGACGACAGCTCCGAAGCAGCTTCTCACATGTATGAAGAGGTGGAGGCTCAGGTCGGCGGGCTTGCAAAAACTTTGCTCGACGCGCTTAAAAAGCAGGATTTTGACGCGATAGGAAAGCTTTTCGGTGACAAAATCAACTCGGCTCTAAAAAAAATCAACTGGAAAAAAATCAAAAAGACAATAAAAAGCTGGGCGACAAATATAGCGGATTTCCTAAACGGCTTTGTAAAAGAGCTCGACTGGTCTTTGGTCGGCTCAACTATCGGACACGGTATTGACACAGCGCTTTTATTTTCACTGACGTTTCTGACAAGATTCAATTGGAAGGAATTCGGCAAAAGTTTAGCTAAATTCATCAACAGCGCAGCTAAAGCAATCGACTGGAAAAATGTCGGCAAAACAATTGCCGCAGGTCTGAACGCATGGATTTTCGGAACCAACGGCTTTGTTTCCAATCTCGATTGGTATGGAATCGGTACGGCATTCCATACCGCATTAAAAGAAGCGTTTGAAAACGTCAAATGGGGAACGCTGGTTGATACGCTCGCGCTTGGAATAAACGGATTAGTCGAAATGGCAATCGCGTTTGTGGGCGAACCTGATTTTGGTGAGCTTGGCAAGAATACCGCGAAAAGTTTAAAAGATTTCATCAGCAAAATAAACTGGGGGGAGATTACAAATCTTTTCTCTACGCTTCTAATAGGCTCTCTTGATTTTTTAGACGGATTTGTTATTGAAATCAACTGGAAAGAATTCGGCAAAAAGCTTGCGGACTCGTTTAATTCTTTCTTTGGCTCAGGCGGCGGAGGAAGGGAATTTATTGAAAAAGTTGGAAAAACTCTCGGGGATATAACAAGAGGTATAGCTGATTTCATTATCGGAGTGTTTCAGGATAAAGAAACCTCTGATACTTTCAGTGACGCCGTAGCAGATTTTTTTAAGCAAATCCCGTGGGTAGAATTGATTGTGAAATCTATTACCGGGGGCTTGGAAATAGGTGCTTGGGTAATTAATACTGCTACAAATCTGGTTGAAAAATTTTGCAAAGGATTAGCTACGGCGTTTGACGATTCAAAAAACGATCCGGAACTATCGAAGGCAGTAAAAAATCTCGGTATTTCCCTTATTAATCTATTAATAACCGTGTTTGAAAGCGGCTTAAAAATCCTTGTAAACGGTATCCCGAATCTTTTACTCGGAGCGTTAAAGGTAGTACTTGGCGCGTTGAGCTGGCTTGTAAAATTTGTTTTAGGTGACGACTGGTACAATCAAGCTATCAGCAGCATGGAAAACTGGAAAGCTGATTGGAGCGTTAAACTTCCTCGCGTGCCTTACCTCTCCACCGGCACCGTTATCCCCGCCAACTACGGTGAGTTTCTCGCCGTTCTGGGCGACAACAAGCACGAGCCGGAAGTCGTGTCGCCGGTATCAGCCATGAAGCAAGCCGTGCTTGAGGCTCTTGCCGAGCGCGGCGGAAGCGGAGACCAGCCGCAGGAAATCAACCTTTATATCGACGGCGATAAGTTCTTTACATGGCTTATCGGCAAAAACAACCGGTATCAGAAATCGCACGGACAATCGGCGTTTAAGGAGGTACATGCATGAGCGCTTCAAGCTTTGCGGGCTGGCTGATAAAGTTCCCGAAAACAAATCAGCTTTTTCCGCATGAATTGATCGACAAGGACAATTACAAATCTACGCCCTTGCAGCGCACCGATCTCAAAGCCTACCGCGACAACAGCATATTGCTCCACCGCGTCACCTCCCCGAATTACAAATCGAAGATCGAGTTTCAGACAATCAATATCAATCTCGCACAGCTTGCCCGGATCCGCGCTATTCTGAACGCGGCTATGGACAACAGCAAGGAACGCAAGCTAAACGTGACCTACTGGGACGACGAGCTGCTGAATTACCGCACCATGACCGCGTATATGACGGACACGACCTATCCGGTGTCAGTCATCAAAGGCAGCGACATCAAATACAACACGATAAAATTCACGTTCATAGAGTATTAAGGCGGTGAAAACGTGTCCTATAAAAGCGGAATAATCAACAATTTAATATCAAACACGCTTGAAATTACCTTTCCCGACGAAGATTGCGAAACGATCACCGAGGCTAATATCGTTTCAGAGAGCATGAAGCTAAAGCAGGCGATCTCCGACGGCGACGAGCTGCGTTTCGGCGGCTGTATCGCGTCGGAGTTTTCGATCGACATACTCAAAACATACGACGCGGAAAACGACGTTGTGTTTCCCGATGTTGACCTGACGGGAAAGTGGATAGCCGTAAAGCTCACACAGACCTATGCCGATCCCGAAGCGTCGGTGTATCCGTCCTCGACGCTCTATCCGTCGGGGAACGTTTATCCCGGCAAAACGGTAGGCAATAAAGATTTTTGGATTTTCAGCGGCTATATCGACAGCGCGAAGGTCAACAAAAACGATAAAAACGTTATCACCATAACCGCCTATGACGCTTTTGCTTTGCTGTACGAAACAGACGCGACAAATTATTTGTACGATTATTGGTGGCTTACGGGCAGCAAGAACTTAGAAACGATTGTTCGATGGTGCCGACCCGGTAGCGGTAGCTTAGATGATTCCGTTATCGACTATTTACATGAAGAAGTT
Source organism: uncultured Ruminococcus sp. (assembly GCA_902777275.1). Taxonomy (GTDB): domain Bacteria; phylum Bacillota; class Clostridia; order Oscillospirales; family Acutalibacteraceae; genus Ruminococcoides. The sequence continues at coordinate 98,487 of CACYTI010000004.1, forward strand.
ATCGGCGGATATGTAACAACGCACTCCGGACAAGACATTAGGGATTATGGTCACTCTAACACTGACTGGTTAAATAGTCAAGCTGAAATCAGCGAGGGTGAGCTATTGAAAGATATTTGTGAATTGTTGGGCGTTTTCGGCTTTATTCAGCCGGACAGCGGCAAAGGTAATTTTGTTATGCTGGGGCTATCCGGTAATACTGAGCTTTATGAATTTTACGAGCAATTAGTAACCGAAGACTATCAATGCACCGGCTATACAGATTTCATCTTTGCGGTTTCAGGCAGTCACAGCAACAAAAATGTTAGCGGTGTATATACGGTAAACGATCAATTAACCGGCGGATTAAGCGATGCGGCTGACAATGCTGTTGATAAAAGCTATGATTTCACAATGAACATTACCATGTGGGAGAACATAGGAACGTCAAGCAGAACGAACACGGACACCGATGTATTGATAAACCGTACGTCTATCGGAACCCGTCTGGCTCTGAACGCTGAATCAACTGCACATCCGGGGCAGTGTGCTTTCAGCAGCTACACGCCTCTCACTGCGACTCTCGACGGCAGACCGTGGGTATCAGTCGGCTCGCCGATTGAAATACTCGTCAACAAAACGACTCTCGACGGCTCTTATGTTTACGACGAAAACGACGAAATAGTAAAAGAATCCGTTAAGACCTACGTTTTATCCCGGACACTGACAGGTATTCAGGCATTGACCGACGAAATCGAAGTAAAAGGAGTGAGATGATGAACGCGTATGAAAAAATAAACTGGCAGGACGCGGACAGCACGGCGACGCCGCTGAACGCCGAAAACCTAAACCACATGGATAATCAGCTTGACGCGCTGACCGACGGCAAAGCGGACAAACTCCCGCAAGGCAGTAACGGGGTATTCCTTGAGGCGTACAATCAGGGAATGCGGCGAACGGATTACACCGCGACTGCAAGCGCTGAGCAGGTCACGCCCTCCGCGACGAACAAATTACTCACGGCGGCAGTTGCCGACGGATTGTTCGCAAAGCAGGCGGATTTGGAGGAGCTTGAAGCAGGCTTGCCAAACCCGTTTGAGTTGGAATACACCGCCGATAAGGTTGATCAGATCCATTCGGGGGATCAGACTCCGATCGATTTGGTAAAATACCCGTCGGTGTACGCGGTCAAGGGTTATGTTGACGCCGAATTCAGAAAACTTGACGCCGTGACGGAAAGCCCGAATTTGTTTGTGCTTGAATCGCAGACGCTCGACGGCGTGACCGTCACCGACAACGGCGACGGGACATATACATTTAACGGTACTAACACAGCGACAACGTTGTTTCAGGCGTTTTTACTGTCGGCGGGGAGATACACGGCGAGCGCGGAAGTTTTGAGCGGCACCGCGACAAATCAATTTGCGGTCAAATACGGTAGCAATAATGAAACGTGGATCTCGACGAATATTGCTTCCGCGACCGTGCTGTTCACGGCAGCGACGGCTGTTTATTTTCGGTTGAATCTCGGCACGTTTTCAAATCTCAGGCTGAAAATCAGCATTGAAAAAGAGAATGCTTACACGGCTGTTGACACGGTCGCAAGAGCGGCAAACAGTGCGGCGCAAGCTCAGCTCGGCAGCCTCTCCGCACAGTCGGGACCGCTTTATCCGCTCACGGAGCCTGACGGCTTTACATGGAAAAACTCTCCGCTGCACGGAAAGATTCTCACCGACTTCCGCGGCGTTTATCAGGTCGATTTTGACGTAGCGAGCTATAAAAACAACCCCGGCAAAGTGCTCTATGTGTCGCCAAACGGCTCAGACTCAAACGACGGCACGCCGGGAGCACCTTTTGCGAGTATTTCAAAAGCGTATACAGAGGGCGCGGACACGATCTATCTTTATCCGGGTATTTATGACCGTACTCAAACGCTTTATACCCCAACAACCGGCTCAAACAGCAAGCCTATTACCCGTAATATCAATATCATAGGACTCGGCTCGGGAGCAATTTTGAGCACTAAGGTTGTAAATATAGTAAATATATCAGAATATCAGACAGAGGGTTCGGGCGTTTGGGAGTGCTATGCTAACAACACGACCTATTTGACAAATGTTGTTGACATAAAAAACAAAACCGCTGACGGTCACTTTACAAAATACACTCAGCTATCTTCCGTTTCAGCGGTTCAAGCGGCAGCCGGAAGTTGGGCTCTGGTAAACGGTAAGGCTTATATCCATACAATCGACGGAAACAAGCCTGTTAACGGTGATAATGTTCTGTTCCTACACAGCACCAATCCGACATTCACCAACAATCAATATACCGTCATCTATCCGCTGTTCTATGTGACAGGCGGCAAAGTGTATTTTGAAAATCTCACCTGTATAGAAGGTACTACTCCGCTTCTTGCCCAAAGGCAGGCAAACGGAAGCAATATTGAAATATACGCTAAAAACTGCAATTTTTTCTATTCACGGACGGAAGACCATGACGTTGTAATGCTCCAAGGCACAACTCTCTCGATCTTTCAGAACTGCGAAGCATCGTTCGGCATGAAGGACGGCTTTAACTATCACGCGCGAAGCGGAATAATCCCGAAGGCTGTTGAAATCAACTGCATCGGCATAGGCAACGGCAACATCGACGACGGCAATGATCAAGGAAGCACAATACACGACGGCGGCTCAATAATAAGAGTCAAAGACTTGTGTGCGCACAACTACGGCTCGAATTTCGCCGATCAGGGAGACGGCACCGAATCTTGGAACATCGCGTGCGTCGGCTTTGAGTCGTGGTGCGATTATACAAGACCAACTCCGAGCCGTAGCCAGAACAGCAACTTCTTTGCCTACACCGGTACCAAAATGTTTTGCGACGGCTGCGTCGGCTTCGGAAGTCTGAACGACGTCAGCGGATCGGGCGATATATACATAAAGAACTCGCGCTTCGCAGGCTATCTTCCGAGCGGTTACAGCAAGGAAGAGGTTTACACAAAAGAAGAGGTTTATAGCAAGACAGAGGTTTACACAAAAGAAGAGGTTTATAGCAAGACAGAGGTTTACACAAAATCTGAGGTTGAGGCGCTGATACAAGAAGCTCTTGCAGGCTTAGGGCAGGGGGTGTAAACGATGTGGGAAACAATAATCGGCTCCGTTATCAGCGCGATCACCGCGATTGTGGTGTGTATGATAAACGCCAACTCAAACCACAAAAAGCTGTTGGCGGAGCTTGAAAAGCACGACGAGCTGCAAGCCTACCGCATAGAACAGCTTGAAAAGAAGCAAGATAAACACAACAGGCTTATCGAGCGCACCTATGAGCTTGAAAGGCGCGCCGAAGTTAACGAAGAAAAAATAAAGGTTGCAAATCACAGACTCGACGACCTTGAAAAGGGAAAGGACGGTTGAAAATGAATTTGATTAATCAAAAGGGCGTAGATATATCCTACGCTCAGGACGATATTGATTTATCAAAGGTTAAAGCGGCGGGCTATTGCTGGGTAATGATCCGCGTCGGACAAGGCACACGCATTACCGACAATTGGTTTGCGACCAACGTTGCGAAGGCGGAAAAACTCGGTATGCCGTGGGGTGTGTACCTCTTAACAGAGGCAACCACCACCGCAGCGGCGCAAGCCGAGGTAAGCTTTGCCGACAAATTGATTAAAGCGCAAATCGCAAAGGGGTATAAACCTACACTGCCGATTGCGATTGACATCGAAGAGGCAGGCTTCCGTGACAGAGATTATAATGCCTCTACCCTAACCAATACCGCCTCCGTATGGGTCAGGGAAATGAAGAAACTCGGATATTATCCTATGATTTACACCGGCTATTACGACATCCGTGATTTGATTTCAAAAGATGTCGTAAACAGTACCGACATCTGGCTCGCGGAGTGGGGCAGATATCCTGACTACAAAGAAAAGAATCTGGGAATGTGGCAGTTCAGCGACGGTGATACTGATTTTGTGGAAAACAGACCGATTATCCCCAGTGTCGGTGTTGCTGTTGACAAGAATATTTGTTACAAGGATTATCCGACCATAATCAAGAGCGGCGGTTATAACGGATTTAAGAAATCCGATAGTACACCCACGCAGAAAACAGAGGACACGGTAACAGCGGAAAAGGTTTTATCCATTGCCCGCGCCGAAATCGGAACAAAGGCAACAGCGGTAAAGAAATGCAAGTACAATACCGCCTTTTACGGATACGAGGTGTCCGCGTCGTGGGCTGATTGGTGCGCCGTCTTTATTTGGTGGATTTTCAATCAGGCGGGCGCGGCGGATTTACTCTTTGTCAAGACAGCGGGTTGCGGCGTACTCGGAAACGCCTTTTATACTCGCAATAAGTTTAAGACAAGCGGGTTTAAGCCCGGTGATATTGTCTTTTTCCATTGGAGCGACGAACGCTCCGAAAGCGTCCCGATTACATACAGCCTCGACCACGTAGGAATTATCGAAAAAGTCAACAGCGACGGTACAGTAACGACCATTGAGGGCAACACGGGCGACTCACCATACGGCGAGGTAATGCGCCGCACACGTTCGCTCTCCGTTATCTCAGGTGTTGCCCGTCCTGATTACGGCGCGTCAAGCTCAGGCGGCGACTCTGAGCCGACACCTACACCATATGACGGCAGTGCCGGTATCAAAGAAGTGCAGTCGTGGCTTAACAGCAATTACGGCTCCGGCTTGAGTGTTGACGGCGTTTTCGGACCGCTGACAAATACTGCGCTGATACGCGCTCTGCAAACCGTCCTCAACCGTCAATACGGCGCAAATTTAGCCGTAGACGGCATTTTTGGTAGTGCGACAAAGAAAAGTATCAGGTGTCTTGAAATATGCTCACAGGGCGATTATACGCGCGTCCTGCAAGGCTTTTTGATTTGCCGTGGTTTGGATACAGGCGGCTTTGACGGCGATTTCGGTTACATGACGAAAAGCGCCGTTCTCACATTCCAAACAACCGCAAATATTGACGCTGACGGCATCGCAGGTCCCGAAACATTTTACCGTTTAGCAAACGGTTGATAAAGAAAGGATAGTGCTTTATGATTAACTGGCTCGTAAGATTCAAAAACAGAAACTTTTGGTTTGCTATCATTCCTGCTCTGGCTCTGTTAGCGCAGGGTATAGCAGCTCTGTTCGGCTTCACAATCAACCTTGATGACCTCAGCGGCAAGCTGATCGCGGTTGCAGACAGCGCGTTTGTTGTGCTGTCAATCATCGGCATCGTAAACGATCCGACAACCGCCGGCGTAGCAGACAGTAAACAGGCAATGACATATACCGAACCTAAGCAGAAAGGGAGATAGCAATGGCAGTAAAGCTTTTTATCAGTCAGCCCATGCGCGACCATAAATGAGATCTATCACGAATTGTGCGAGCGCATAAACCTTGAACACCTTGACAGGATTTGCGAATATCTCGATTGCGGCGTTCCCGATTTGCTGGAATATGTGCCGAACAAGGAAAAAAGCACGGGTAAAAAACCTGATTATCGAAAGCCACGACAACAGAAAAAACGCAGAATGAAAAAAGACCTCCCGAAGTGTTTAGCCTCGGGAGGTCTTTTTTTGCAGTTGAATCACTGTAGCTATTACCTTTTCATAAAAGAACAAAACAATGTTCAAATCTGCGTCGTTTGGTGCAGGTAACAGGACTTGAACCTGCATGAAATTGCTTTCACATGGACCTGAACCATGCGCGTCTGCCAATTCCGCCATACCTGCTTATTTCAATTTGTAAAAATCTGCGCGGGCGCTTTTCGCAGCCCACTTTTGGTATTATATCAAACTTCTTCTAAAATGTCAATCATTAATTTATAACTTATTAAAATTTTTGTGTTATATTTCTCATACCGAATTATATATTCCGAACCTGCTTCCTCTCCCCTATTTCTCTGTCCAAAAACTCAGCCAAAGCCTTTGCATCTCTCGTTCCCGTGTTGCTCACTGCCGAAAGGGGCAGAATTGAACCGAGCTCAAACTGCGCTCCGAGTGTGTACAGTGCCGAACAGAAATATTCCTCGCTAAGCTCTTCCGGCTTTATGTCAGCAAAGCCGTTCGGCATTTTGAAATGATAGCGGGAAAATATATTTCCGGCGATCTTAATTTTCGGACGGGAAACAGTGAATAATACGGCGTTGTTTTTTACAGGCAGGCTTTCTTTGATCGTCATGGGCGCAATTATAAAATCCCGGTCGGAGAGAACACCGCGCTGTCTTGTAATAACAGCGGCAGCTCCAAGCTCGCTGAGCGCTCTGTCAGCTGCGCAGTAATACGGCTCAACGCAGTCGGTTACAACCGAAACATCGTCGCAGCGCTCAAGCAGATTCGGCAAAAGCTCTGCGCAGTAGGCAGAGGGGTCGTATATCGCAATGCGCAGAGCAGGCGCTTTTTTACAACTCGCAATCACACCCAAAGCAAAATTCTCGCACAGGCGCGCCGAAAATGCGGCTGAGCTGAACCGCTTATAGCCGCTGCTCGGCGGAAACTCAAGCTTGTCGCTGCACAGCAGACGGTCTCGCTGCATTCCCACAGCTTCATCCGCTTTTTCAAGTCTTACCTCGCCGCTGTAGCTTGTGTATACAATATGGCGCAGGCTGACTCCCCTCGCCCGCTTCGTCGTTATCTCTACCTTGTCCCGTCTGAGTATTCCCGTCAGTGCGCGGATCCCTCTTTGCCTCTCGGGGACTCGAACGCTTAATGCCGTTATCATCTTTACCACCTCATAAAAACTTCTCTTAAATGATATGCTCAAAATCTCAAAAAAATGAATTAATTTTTTTTTATTTTTATGAGAACGTAAATAAGGGAATCTCTAATAATTCAATGTTTGTGATAATCAGCTCTTTCAATCCGAAAAGTTTTTCTGTAGAATGAGTATAGAGCATATCGGCGTCCTACGTTCTTGGTTTTCGGCAATTCCTTTTTTAACAGAGATCGTGCAAATATGCTCCGCTTTTTCATTTGTATTGCAGAATCTATTTGTTATCCAAATATTTATTATGAAGCCTTTATTCGACACATTTCAAAACGGCGTGTCTGTATCGGAATTTTCAATCGCGGAAAATTGAACCGTGGTGGGTTGTGGTGGGGTTCCGGGGTTTTCTTATTGTTGTGTATAAAAAATTATAATTCTATATAAGAATATATAATATATAGAGAGTTTATGAAAAACGGCTAAACCTCACCACAACCCACCACACCCTGCACAGAGGTAAAGCAGTCAACTAAAAAAGCAAGTATGAGAGTTGTCGGAAGCTTACATAATCTATCTTACGCCGGTATTGATTATTCGCAGGTCTTGACACAGGGTGTAGAATAAGAATACACCTTTGCATGACATTGGATTCTTAGATATTCCCTATACAAATACAACTTCTATTTTGGTAAGGAGGAATCACATATGAAATTAAAAAGTATCAGTGTAAAAATGGCATGGCTGCTCAGGCACTGCCGGACACCGCAATACATTTAGTTGAACGGCGGCTGGGCAGACGTGAAAACCATCGTGTCCGTCCTTAAGCAGAAGTTTCCCGAGGTCAGCCTTGACGTGGTTAAACAAATCGTCGCCGAGGATGAAAAGGGGCGATATTCCTTTGATAAAAGCGGAAGAAAGATACGCGCAAACCAAGGGCACTCCATTCCGGGCGTGGTGATCGAGATGGAATCGCCGGAACCGCCGGAATACCTGTATCACGGCACATCCTACTGCTTTCTAAACAAAGTTATGAAAGAGGGACTAAAGCCGATGACGCGGCAGTATGTGCATATATCATCCGATTATAAAACCGCGCTTAAGGTCGGTTCCCGCCACGGCAAGCCTGTTGTGCTTCTATTCCGTGCCAAAGACTTTGTCAGGGACGGCAACAAGCTATATCTCTCGCCGAATGGCATATGGCAGGCAAAAGCGGTGCCGCCGCAGTACTTTTCCGTTTGTTATGACGAAAGTATGCTTCCGAATACCGAGGAAGCATTACAATAAAACAGAGAGGAGAATTCCAATGATTGATACACATACCCACTACTATCTCAAGCCGTTTAACGGCGATCGCTTCATTCTTCTCCAACAGCTCAGAGAGAATAATGTCAACCGCGTTATTGAGGCAGCGATCGACATGGAAAGCAATTTTACCATGCGTAAATACTTCGCAGATGAGGATATGGTGTTTTTCAGCGCGGGACTCCATCCGCTTCGCGTCGCCTATGCCGACAGAATCTACGGATTACAGGTCTGCCATGCGATTCTCAGAGAGCTGCTCAGCACTCCCAAAACCGTGGCTGTAGGTGAAACGGGACTTGACTATCACCGCAATGTTGCTTGCGATGATGATAAATATCTGCAAAAGGCATATTTCAGAATGCAGCTTGAGCTTGCGCTGGAATATAATATGCCGCTTATTTTGCATATCCGCGATTGTCATGAGGATGCACTCGAAATTTTAGAGAGCTACGGAAAGCCCTTCAAGGGCGTCTCACATTGCTTTATCGGCGGTGCAGATATTGCCAAGCGCTATACAGAGCTCGGCTTTTACCTCGGCATCGGCGGCTCCTGCACTTATTCCTGCAACAAGGGACGCTTTGAGGATTTCATCCGCGACCTGCCGATTTTGCCGATGGACAGAATAGTGCTCGAAACCGACGCGCCCTATCTCCTTCCGTCAGGCTGCAAGGGCAAAAGAAACAGCTCGCTCAACCTTTCCGCTGTTGTTTCAACACTGGCTCAGGCGCAGAACATGACGGCAGATGAGGTTGAAGCGATAACCGAACGCAACGCAATAGAATGCTTTTTTTAACCGCCGGCGCACAGCAGACGGACGTAACATCATCAAGGAGGTTTTTAAAGCTTTTTTATTTTCCTCCGGTTGAAAATGAATGATTAAGAAGATGAAACAGAAAATCGCCGCCTTTATTCTAAAACAGAATAAAGGCGGCGCAAAAATTGAAGAAGTATTACGACTGATAGAAATAATCGAGGATATCAGACAGCCGAAAAAAGTAAAGCAACCTTTGCTTTTAGGGCGAGATAGCCTTCGTCCGCGTCAGCAAGCTCCGCGACGGTCTTTTCCATTGGGCAAATGTCGTCGCCCTTGCGGTTTATTATCTTTTCTGTCAGCGCACCCCACGAACAGGTGATGTTATGCTGTTTCAGATAATCCCGCCCTGCTGCTGACATAACCTCTCCGTAAACTGCGGCAATACCCGCCTTGACGAAAAGCATAGCCGCCGCTTTTCCGACGATCATATCCGCAACGGAATAACCGCTCAATTCGCGTCCTTCGGCTATGAATTTCATCACCGGAGAAATCCCTCTGCCGTCGTCGGTGAAGAACGCGCCGCCCTTGCAAAGGCATATGCTGTGTCCGCTGAGGTTCGCTTTTGCGATATCAATATCAGTCATGGTCATTCACTAAAATCGCTCTAAGTCCGATGATAAGCAGGGGTACAATCACCGCCTGAATCGCCAGTCCGACCCAGCCCGTGAGGATCTGCGACCAAATCATCTCTACGGTAAACGGCGTCACGCTTTGGAAAATCGCGACCAAGCCGAGGAACACGGCGCGTCCCGCTAATTGAGCAAGGATAACGGCGGGGAACGCCCACAAGCCGTTCTGATAGATTTTCTTTGAAAACAGTCCGGACACGAGCGCGAACACCGCAAGCTCCGCGATCATAAACGGAAGCCTTGGGAGTGCGGGCATCGCTTCGCCCATCATCGAGGTCAGCAAATAACTGACGACAGGCGACAGCGCGCCGACTGCGAGCGCCCAGCGCCAGCCGAGCAGACAGCCGCCGATAAGCACCGGCAGATACATCGGGAGCAGCTGAACACCGCCCGGCTGTCCGAGCGCGAGGTGAACGATCTGCGGCAAAACGACCGCGAGCGCAATCAGTCCGACAGACAGCAGGGTCTTGACGGTGATTTTGGTTTTGATGCTTGCGTTTTTACGTGATAATACGTTTTCTAACATGATTATTCTCCTTCCACGCTGAACGGCTTTAGATTCTCAACCGCTGTCTTTTGTGTTATCCTTTTCTCGCCGTTGTCGAGGTCGATCAGAATATATTTGTCGTTGCCCATACCCATTTCCTTCATGCAGCTGAGCTGGCGGTGCCCGTGGCGGGTCTCGATGCGCTCGACAAGCGCGTGGTGCTCGTCCTCCTTCATCGCGTACACCAAATCGACGCACGCCTGATCGACAGCCAAGATATCGGTGGAACCGAGAATACCGACGTTCGGAGTTACGACCGGCTCGGCGTGGATTCCCTCGCAGTCGCAGGAAACGGACATATTGCGCATGACGTTGATGTAGGTGATGTTCTTTCCGAAGAAATCTATCGTCGCCTTGGTCGATTCTGAAATGCGCTCCATCAGCTCCTCCTCGGCAATCGACCACATATCCTCGCCCTCGCGGGTGTGTATCCACTTCTTGCCGAGCCTGCCGTCCGCGCAGCCGATGCCGATGTTCTTGTTAGAGCCGCCGAAGCCGCCCATCATATGACCCTTGAAATGCGTCAGCACGAGCATGGAGTCGTAGTCTGTCATCGTCTTGCCGTGGCACATCTCCTTCATCCACTTTCCGCCCTTGATCGGCAGCAAAACGGTGCCGTCCGCGTCCATGATGTCAACGGGGCAGAACGTCCAGCCGTTGATCTTGAGCGTTTCGAGGTGCTGCTCGGTGGTGTAGCGGTCGCCCTCATAGTAGGTGTTGGTTTCGACGATCGCAGCGTTTTGAAGCTCCTCGTTGTTCTCAAAAAGCGCCTTCACCCATTCGCGCGGGATGATGTTGGGGCCGTGCGGCTCGCCGGTGTGGAGCTTGACGGCGATTTTCCCCTTCATCGCTCCGTTGACTTTCTCGTAGATTTTTTGCAGTCCCGCGGGAGAAAGGTCGCGCGTAAAATACACGATGGATTCGTTGCCCGTCCTCTCCTCATACGGAACATAGTGCTCGCCGCCCTTGGAGGCGGTGATAGTTTTATCTGCCATGGTATTCTCCTCTCTGTGAGTTTTTTATTTGAACAGCTCTGCTGCACGTTTGAGTTCGTCGGTGATTTTGATATGCTGCGGACAAGCCCGTTCGCACTGACGGCAAACGATACAGTCGGAAGCCCTGCTTCCTGCGGAAACGGCGGCTTCATACGCCGCCCTTGCTTCCTCTGTCTGACCGTTGCCGAGCTGCTTGTTCATCGCCGAAAAGATATCGGGAATTTTGATCTGCTTAGGGCAGCCATCCATACAGTAATGACAGGCGGTGCAGGGGATCGTCGAGGACTTGCCCAGTATGCGCTGTGCCTCCCGGATGATACTCTGCTCTTCCCCATTGAGCGGCTGAAAATCCTTCATATAGGAAATATTATCCTTCATCTGCCCGATGTTTGACATTCCCGACAGCACAGTGATTATCCCGTCGAGCGAGGCGACAAAGCGGATCGCCCACGACGCGCAGGACATATCGGGGTGATACTCCTTGAACAGCTTTTTGACCTCCTTTGGAGGATCGGCTCAATATCGGTTTTGATCGCCTTGTGCAGCAGGCGCATCAACCCGAAGCCGAGTTTAGGCATATCTTTTCCGAAATAATCTGACATTGTTTGCCTCCTTTAAACGGGTTCTCCATGTACTGTTCTCAATTACCATAGATTTGTCATTTTTTATGATAACAGATGATCTGTCGATTGTCCACCTACTCTCGTAAAAAACAGAAAACTCCGGAAGGTCTATTATGCAAAAGATGTTGGTAAATGAAACAGATCGCGTTGCCGATTTCTTCTATCGGGATCATATATTGTTTCACATCAATCATAACACCTGACGATGCGGTTGTCTATATAAATCCTAAAGTTCATCAAAAGAAATTGCCAAAGCTCCTTGAAATACGTCAGTATTCCTGCGGAGCTTTGGCAACATTCTGCCATAAAGCTTCCGCACTTCTGCACGACAGTGAATCATTTGAGATTCCCATAAATCAAACGGTTTTTATTTGGTCGAGGTGATAAATCATTTTTTTCAGATTTAAGGATTATTTAATAATTTCTCCGCTATACTCAATCTGCAAGGTTCACAAAAACGGTTTTTGTGATACAATAAAAGGCAGAAAAGGAGAATGCGTATGTTTTTCGACATTTTGAAACGCGACCTGAAACGGAAAAAGACGATGAACATCATCATATTGCTGTTTGTGATATTGTCGGTTATGTTCATTTCATCCAGTGTGATGAATCTGACGTCGGTGACAGGCTCGCTCGACAGCTTTTTTGACAAGGCAGGAGTAGGCGATTATGCTGTTTTTGAGCGAAGCGGAGGAACCGTAAAGGTTGCCGACGCGGTCAAGAACGCCGAGGGCGTGACGGATTTTAAGCAGGAGGAATGTATTTTTCTCTCGGGACACAAGTTCGTCGGACGCGTAAAGGAAAAGGACAGCCAGAACGCTAACACCAGTATGGTGTGCTGTCTGTCTCATCAAATACAAAGGTACTTTGACGGCAGCGATAATGAGATCACCGAGGTTGCCGACGGCGAGGTGTATGTCCGTCAGTCTC
>CACYTI010000005.1 GCA_902777275.1 uncultured Ruminococcus sp.
TCTTGCGAGGCGTGACATCCGGCGCGAAATCAAAAAAATTATTATTCTATGATTTCTACTCACACGCCTCTTGCGAGGCGTGACAAGGAAAGGCGGTAAGAAAATGAGCGTGATGATAATTTCTACTCACACGCCTCTTGCGAGGCGTGACATTTCGGACAGGGACATTTTCGATTTTTTGTCCCATTTCTACTCACACGCCTCTTGCGAGGCGTGACGACGAGATCAATTACGAGGGCGGTGAGATTCTTTCATTTCTACTCACACGCCTCTTGCGAGGCGTGACCCGGGCGCGAGTCCGGTACACCCGCAAAATAGCATTTCTACTCACACGCCTCTTGCGAGGCGTGACAAAGGACGCGGACGCTCTTGTCGATAAGCTCAACATTTCTACTCACACGCCTCTTGCGAGGCGTGACGATTTGACATACGAAACCGAGATGACCACGGCAATTTCTACTCACACGCCTCTTGCGAGGCGTGACCAAGTGAATAGTCTCCGTTGTCTCGAATATGGCAATTTCTACTCACACGCCTCTTGCGAGGCGTGACATCGATAACGCGGATTTTCGTCCGCTCACCGACATTTCTACTCACACGCCTCTTGCGAGGCGTGACCAAATTATGATGAATTTGCTCTTTCCGTTAAAAATTTCTACTCACACGCCTCTTGCGAGGCGTGACTTCTCAGCCTCGGGCGGCTTCACGCAGGAGATCATTTCTACTCACACGCCTCTTGCGAGGCGTGACCTGTGCAGTCTGCCGTCAGCTCTATTCTCACGCCGATTTCTACTCACACGCCTCTTGCGAGGCGTGACCTAATCATATCACGGATAGGGAGTACCACATTACATTTCTACTCACACGCCTCTTGCGAGGCGTGACATTTAAGAGAATAAGTGAGAATAAGCGAGTATTTGGATTTCTACTCACACGCCTCTTGCGAGGCGTGACTCACCGAGGGCGTGTTTATCCTGGATAAAACGTCATTTCTACTCACACGCCTCTTGCGAGGCGTGACTTTAGCCGCCCCGCCTTGACCGTGTACGCCTTTTATTTCTACTCACACGCCTCTTGCGAGGCGTGACACCAAGTCCATAAAATACACGTTTATGGACTTCATTTCTACTCACACGCCTCTTGCGAGGCGTGACAGTGAATAATCGCGCTAAAAAATGAATAAAATGATTTCTACTCACACGCCTCTTGCGAGGCGTGACGTCCGGAGCGGTACTATTAGCAATTCGACCACCCGATTTCTACTCACACGCCTCTTGCGAGGCGTGACGTACTCGTACTCGTAGCCCGTGTACTGCCGTGTATTTCTACTCACACGCCTCTTGCGAGGCGTGACGAAAATCGAAACGGAGGATAAATTAACATGAAAATTTCTACTCACACGCCTCTTGCGAGGCGTGACATTCGTCCAAAATGAAAACCTTATACTCGCTTTCATTTCTACTCACACGCCTCTTGCGAGGCGTGACTATAGCTTGCTATATGGTATTATATTACTGTCAAATTTCTACTCACACGCCTCTTGCGAGGCGTGACGAAACTAAAAATGAAAATATTGTTATCACCGCACGAATTTCTACTCACACGCCTCTTGCGAGGCGTGACTCACATACGGCGTTGACCTGCTCTATTACGTTTCATTTCTACTCACACGCCTCTTGCGAGGCGTGACGACGTTCAGCGCGTCTACGGCGACGAGGTTTCAATTTCTACTCACACGCCTCTTGCGAGGCGTGACGCTATCACGCCCGCCGCATGGAAGGTTATTCCTACATTTCTACTCACACGCCTCTTGCGAGGCGTGACGGTTATTCCTACGAGCATGACCGCTTCAGCGGTAATTTCTACTCACACGCCTCTTGCGAGGCGTGACAAAACTCGGCGTTTACTTACACCGAAACGAACATTTCTACTCACACGCCTCTTGCGAGGCGTGACCGCAATATGTTGTGGTTTTGCGCGGTCACACCACTAAAGAGACGGACATCTATCATTTATTATTTCTTATTAGAATTATAAATGATGTTTTAACGATTATTTTCAGGCGAAGCTCCCTGCGTTTTTGATTTTGCCACAGGTTCGCCTTTATAGGATAATCACTCCTTCGGGATTATAGGTTTGTTTGCTGCCTATATGCTCTATTCTCCGTTCCCAGTTGTTTCCCAAATAATAAAATCTCAGGCTGTCATTTTCTTCATCAATGAGCTTGATAAGCCTGCTTTTCAGTTTCAGAAAAGCAGAGTAATCCAAATCTGCCTCAAAAACCGAATTTTGCACTCTTTGCGCATGGTTTTGACATTCTTTGGCAACCTTCCTGAGCCGCTTTTTTCCGCCCGGATCAGATGTTTTGACGTCATAGCTGATTAAAACCATCATTTCTATCACCTACTTCAAAAGGAAACACGGATATTCCGCCAAATCGCCGCGAACATATTTCGCCAGTAAATTGCTTTGAACATACGGAATAAGTCCAAATGGGATTTTTTGCTTCAAATAGGGGTGCAGATAGTCGGTCCGCTTTTTTTCCTGCCAATGAGTAAGAAGCTTTTTTCTGCCTTGGTCATTCAACCAAACAGCCCCCGAAACCTGTTTATCAAAGTCTTTTTCCGAGATGATCCGCAGATTTATCAATGTCAGTACAAAACGGTCCGCCAGACAACGGGCTTCCTCAACCAAATCACAGGCAAGCGAGCTTCTTCCGCTGCGCAGGGCATGGCAATAACCGATATAGCTGTCTAATCCGACGGTTTCAAGCGCCGAAGCAAACTCGTTTGTATAAAGCGTGTAAACAAATGACAGAAGCGCGTTGATCTCATCAAGCGGAGGGCGTTTGCTTCGGTAAGAAAAACGAAGCTTTGTTTTTTTGTTGGTGATCAGCTTATCAAATACAGAAAAGTAAGCCTGCGCACAATTACCCTCTATTCCGACTACCTGATCGATCGAATAGGCTGTCAACAGTTTTTTCGCGCCGTCAGACAACACTGAGATAGCGTTACGTATTTCTTCATCATCACGCAGCTTCGGCACATCATGCAGAGTCCGTTTGATCGTCTGTACCGAATTGCAAAACTTGGCTGACATCGTATTTTGCGCCAAGCGCAGACTGTTTTGACGGAAAACATCTATCTGCGCCACTCTGAGAAAAACATTCCCCTTTGTTTCTCCGCAGACCCTTGCGAGGAATTTACCGTGCGGTGAATGAAAATTGATGGGGATACACTTGCTGACGCACTTTCCCATAAGCGCGGGCGAGCAGCCGAGATAACTGAAGCAGACAATATTTTCAACGTTATCAAACGGGATCCTGAATTTCTCATCATTGTCGAGCTTGCATACAATATTTTCACCGTCAAGAGATAAATACGCATTCTCATTTGTGATATACAACGTATTCAATAACTTTCTCATATTGTTTCCTCTAATATTCCTTCGATCGCTTTACTGAGAGGATCGTGCTTTTTGCGGCTCGGCATACATATATCCTTCATAGAGCAGCCTCCGCATTTCTGTCCCTTTACAACAGGCGGGATCGTTCCCGTGCGAATGTGCTCCCTGATTTCCCGCAGTATCCCGATCAGCTCCCTGTCGTATTCATCGTAGTTTTCACGCAAAGGGAGTCTTACGCGTTTCCGGGTATCGGCATAATAGATCGCGCCTATACTGTCACATTGAAAAACATAGTCAACACAAAGCTTTTGCGCAAACACCTGCATCAGATCCTCATGGCGGTAAAGCTGATTTTTGGGCTGTGTCGGCTTATACTCCACAACGGTATATTGATCACCCGCTTTTTCCAAACAATCCGTCACACCGTATATCCCATATTGAGGCAAATCGTTATATACGCTTACGGCAGTATACGAAGCTTTCGCGCTTGATTGGTAACTGTTGACGGAATGGACCCTTTCATGCATCAGGTTTGATTTGGTAACATAATAGTTTTCCGCCCAGGCGCAGTCGATCTCCAGCAAGCCCCAGCGGTGAGGGCAGTACAGCCAATGCTGTATGGAACGGATCGTAATGTCCTCAAACCTCATATTTTTTCAATCAGCTCAACGCCTTCGGGCAAATCGGCGTCAACGGTCACGCTGTAATCGCCGAAGCTTCTCGGAGGCGCCGCTTTTTCCTCCACCTTGACCTTGTCAAACAAAACGTGCGACGGGCAATTGCCGAGTACATTATCGTGCCTGAACACAAACAGCCTTCTCATGCACATTTTGCCTCTTGCGGCGCTGTGGTCTTCCTCAAACATATTGACTATCGCCGTCCAAAGCAGCTCAAGGTCGTCGTCGGACAAACCGGTCACCTTATTCGCTAACGCGGCGGAAACATATCCCTCCGCACGGTAGAGAGCGTAAGGAATTATGCTCTTTTTGCCCATTTCGGTGGAGCCTGTTTCCATGCGGTCTCCCGTTGTGCGCGCCTGACGGGTGATGGTTATGTCCTGAATATTGATCGGAGAAATACTCCTTGCAAAGTTGATCTGCACGGGACCTCTGACGATACCGCAGGGATTGTCGCCTGTTGACATTACAGCGCCGAACGCCCTGACGTCAAAGTAATTCCTGCACATATAATCACGCGCTTTTGCTACGTCATCGGCTTTTTTGCCCTTCTGACCCTTTTTCAGGTTTTCGGCATCATACGCCTCCTCAAATTTTGTGTTGAGCGCCTTATCCGCCTTGATCAATATTCCGAAGCCCTTCTCGCCGCCCTTTACAAGCTCCACATAATTGCGGATCTTGCGCTTCAGGCAAACATCGGTGATAAAGCCGAAGCCGCTTTCGGCGTCGATCCTCGGTGTGTTTCCCGCGTCGGGATCGCCGTTTGGATTGCCGTTCTCCACATCAAAAAGCATAATAAAATCATATCTGTTGTTAATCATAATGACTGCCCCTCCTTATTGTCATTTGTCTGTTTTTGATAAAATGCCTGATCCTGCTGATAGTATCCTATCATAAATCTTCCCTGATCCTTCAGCATGAGCGTGTCCGGGAATTCGCCGTTGAGCTTACCGATGATCTCTTCTATCAGCTTGCTGTAAAATACGGCGCTTTTCTCGCTGAGTTTTTTCATATGGTTCTGCGAAAGCGTTATAAGCTTTGGAAAAACCAAAGCGGGTTTGGACGCTGCCGATGAAAAATAGGCGTCCTTGATTGTCCGGTTGAGCGCCGCGGAAGAAGCCGACTGCTGAATATGCTCCAGCACAGCGAATAACCGCCCGCAAAGATATGCCTGATTTGTGTTTTGTTTGTCGAGAGCCAATTGTAATTCCTCCTTTTGTCCCGAAGCTCTTGATTGTCTGTTGATACACGCCTTGACAACGCCTGCGCGTACCGCGTTGATCGCCCTGTCGGTTTTTATTCTCGTCACCATTCCCGACAGCAAATACGCGGGATAAGGCGTTCCGTATATTATGGCTTTGAATATCGCCGACATCAGGGACGCGTCTATATTCTCTGAATCACTTTTTGGTGATTTCAATTCATTTTTCAGCCTCCACAACGGCACCGGGCGGTAATCGCTTCCGATCTGCAAATCGCTTTGGTGCTGCGCGACGGCGTTCAGCATAGCTCCGATCCTTCTGCGGTAAATAAACTTGAGCGATAAACGGGATGAATTCGGTTTTATGCCGAAGATGTAAAAATCTACGTTTTCATCAATATCCTCCAATTCCGAAAAAGAGTCGAGGGAAGCCTGTCCGTCCCTTATCTTTTTTATCATGCCTTCAAGCAGGATCTCGGTTTGCTCCTTATCAAGCCTGTCGCTGCCGCCGAACAGGAAATAATTCAAAAAGTCGGCACACACCTCGTTTTTATCGCCGCCGCTCGCCCAGAACACCACCGTGATATCGTCAACAAGCTGCTTGTGGGCTCTGTCGGAAAGCAGATGATTAAGCGCGTAGGTGTATTTTTTCATTACCGCTTCCGAGATGTTGCTGTTGTACGACTGCTCGTTGCCGTATGACCAGCCCGCAGAGGTTTTGAAGCCTACCAGCACGGTTCCCGCCGACTGTCCTCCGGCAACGCCTTTGATTTTATTGTGGATCCTGGCTATCGGCTGAGCCTCGCCTGTAACAGCGCACTGCGAGATGCAGTCCTCCGCCTTGCCCGATTCCTTGAAGAAACGCTCCCATCTTTCCTTCACCGCCTTGTCCTCATGAAGCAAAATCTCCGGATGACCGCTCAGGCAAAAGGCAAAGTATGAGTTTTTATACGCTTTTCCGAGACTTGAAAGCAACGGATTTTCCGTTTCATTTTCGGGTATCCATTTTTCTAAAAATGCGCGGAACGCTTTAACTATCGGAGAATCAATACCTTCCGTTCTCCTAAGAGATTCTTCCTTAAATAACGCGTGGGATTTTCTCGCCTTACCGGTTCGGTCATCGGCGGAAAAGCCGTTGTCGCCGAAATTCAGCCCGAAAATATACAGCGGACGGTGTTCGACCATATTGAAATCTATTCCCGGCTTTTCGCTCCTCAGCGGAAGAACGATCGTTCTCGGAACAAACCGCTCCTTCACCTTTCCGCTTTTTGTAACGGTTTTCTCGGTCAGCTGCCAATTGATAAGGTTTTCGATAGTTCCGTCGGGATCGAGCGCGACCATGTAATGAACCGCCTGCATAGAATAGCCGTCGGGAACGACCTTGCCGTCGCGCACCAAATCATCATAATAATCGCACAGCGCGGAAATCAACATTTTATCCCCTCCCGGTACCGATTGACGTCGATCACGCCGTTTATCATGTGAGGTCTGTAATACTCGGTCATCGCTCTGTCGGAAAATATCGGGTTCTCCCAATCGCCGTTAAGCGGAAGCCCCTTGTCCTCAAAATTGACCCGGTAGCTCATAAACCCAAGGTCAACATCGCCCATGGAAAGAATTTCGGAATGGATCTGACTTAAGTCAAAGCTGTCCGTCAGCTCAAGCTTTTTGACCGGAAACTCCGCGCAGCCGAGGCACGGCGTGCGGAAGCACTGTCCCTTTTCAAGACGCCGCTTGATGATGTTGAAGTGCTTTTTTTCATCCTCATCATCGCGTTCGCTTTTGATGCCTGTCATTTCAAAGTGGAACTCTATTCCGTAGCGGACATTTTTCAAGAGCATTGACGCGCGCTGCGTGCGCTCCTCCGAGGTAAAAATACACGGGTCACCGCCGCTGCCCTTCATCTGACTTTTCACCTTTGCATAAGAAATCTTGTCCTTGACCTCATTTCGCCGTACATTGATGAAATCGATCGGATTGAATATGATGATCTTATCGATCACATAGCGTATCGCGGGCTTCCAGTATATGCTCTTCAACATACCCTCCAAAGCGCCCGGAGACGGAACGTCATAACTTACGCGTTCCAATTTCATTTCGGGGCGGGTAAAGAGCGCGTAGTCGCCCTCAACGATAATTTTAAAGCCTCTCATTTTAACCTCCTGTCATATATAATAGTCCGAAGCCTGAAAGCTTACGCCTGTATCTTCACTGTAATAATCGGGATTTATCAGGCAGAATATACCGCCGTATTCCCTGACGGCACCCTGTCTTAACAAATCCTCAAGCTCATGCTCATAAACCGAAAACGTGTATTTTTGCAGCTTTCGGAAGTCAGTATATCCGGTGGTTCGCAGCTGCTCTATCATCGCCCTGCTCTGTTCGTCACCTGCCACAGCGACCGCCACCGTGTTGCTGTCTATCATATTGAAATGCCTTGCATATGTTGCGAACGGAAGATTGTCGGGCGAGCTGCACCGCTCCGCGATAGAATTACGCTTTATCGCCTCATCATAAAAAGAATACAATTGATAATAATACTCCCTGATACATTCGGCGTCGGAAATATCCCTGTATTCCTCTAACAATCTTTTGGTGATATTAACCTTTGCTTCCTGCGATGCGTTTTCAAGCTCAAAAATACATATTTTTGCATCGGAGCGTTTGCCCTCACGGTTACATCTTCCGCCTGACTGCAATATGCTGTCCAAGCCCGAAAGCTCGCGGTAAACGGTGTGGAAATCCAAATCAACTCCCGCCTCGATAAGCGAGGTGGAAATGACCGTTATACGCCTTTCCTCTGGAACCTTCGACAAATCGTGGTAATCGGCGTACAAAGCGCTAAGCTCTTCTTTGATTTTGCTGATGGTCCGACGGCGGTCAAAGGCAGACATATAAGTTGACAAATGGTATTTTTTGCCCGACGCCGTTTGGTACAGCCGCGAAGCGGTTTTGCGGCGGTTCACCACGATAAGTGACGACGGCTGATCCTGCGCGTCAAAGAGCAGCGCCTCTTCGCTTATGCTGCCAAGGCTTACATATTCGCCTTTTTTAAAGTATGTAAAGTCGGTTTTATCCTCTGCCAAATTGCGGATAACCGTTTGCGGCAAAGAATATGTGCGGACCAACTGCTCAAAATCAGGCATAGTTGCCGTGAGAAAGACCGCTTCACTGTTCAGCAGCCTTGTGATCTGTGAAACCGCGCGCAGACACGGCTGCAAATATTCCGCAGGCATCATGTGCACCTCATCAAATATGATGATGCTGTTCGCGATGTTATGGAATTTTCTGAGTCTGTTTCTCTTGTTTTTATAAACCGACTCAAAAAACTGAACCGAGGTCGTAATAATAATTTGCGCGTTCCAGTTTTCGGTAACATTTTTTAACAAATTTCTGTAATCCTCGTCGTAATCCGTATCATCATAACAAAACGATGACTGATGGCGAAGGATCTGAGCGCTTTCCCCGAATATTTTTTCAAATTCCGAAACCGTTTGATCAATGATACTGTTGTACGGGATCACATAAATAATTCTGCGTTTGCCGCTTTTGATTGCGCGTTCCAGGGCAAACTTCATGCTGCAAAGGGTTTTGCCGCTGCCTGTCGGCATATTCATCAGGTAAATGTCCGATTCGACTTCCGTTTTGCCAAACACCTGACTCTGAACTCTTGACCTTGCTTTTTGCAGATCGGTCTCACAGGCAAACCGCTCCAGCCGACTGTTCAGCTTTATCAGGCACTCCGGAAAGTCGCTTGTCAGCTCTTTATCCTCTCTGCCCGTGCAAAAGCGCGCGGTATCGAGCGAGTCCGCATCCGTCAGGCAGGAAAAGCAGTACCGCGTCAGAAAAGCGTACCGTTCAAAGAATTGTTCCTTATCCTTTTTAACATCATCAAACAAGCCCGCTATCTCTCTGTCATTTACAGCGCGCGGAACGAGCTCAGATATATAATCGGAATAATCATCAAACCGCTCCGCGTGCGACATTCTTCCCCAAAGTGTAGCGTCCTCCGTTTCATCCGACCGCGTCCCGCCGTCGGGCAAGCCCGTGTGATGCCCGGCAATACAGAACTGCGCCATCAGCGAAAAAAGCGATTTCACTGTCTTCGGAAAAACCAACGCTCCGCAGACAGCGTGCTCCGCTCGTCTCTGCTGTCTGCCCCAAATCCTGTTCTGGAAGGACTCCTGATATTTTCCTATATCATGCAGCAATCCGATATCATATATAAAGTCTTTCAATGTATCTATCGAAAAGCCGCTCGCAAGGCTTGCCGTTGCTATGCAGTGCTCGGCAACCGATTGTGTTTCCTGTGTCAATTCGTTTATGTGGGCTATTTTCACTTTTACTTCATCTCCCTTACGATGGTTTAAAGTCGCACGCTCCGAAACGGCGTTTTTTGATTTGCCTTTCGCCGTGCTTACACCTTACAACCCGCTTACAACCCCGCTTACAACCCTATTATACACAAAGCGCTGTCCCATAAAACGGACTTTGTTCGTCGATTTTTCTTATTAGTTTTCACTTGATCGTCTGTTTGTGGTAAAAACGACAATACTTTTATACTATCATACAATATTATTGCAAAAAAATCAACTTATAGGAAGCGAAAAGGAGCGATTGTCCGTCGCCCCTTTTATTGATATTTTATAATTTGTCCTGTACTATGATAATCATGCGCTGAAATCATGCGCTGAGCCAATAGCCGTTGCCTTTTGCCGTGCTTTTGTTTGATATGTCGGTTGCCATAAAATCGCCCTTTTCCGTGGTGAGGTAAAGCCTGACGCCTGTTCCTGCCCTGTCATAGCTCTTTGTCACGCATTCATAGTAGTCCGAAACACCGTCGGTGCGTTCAAACGCAACGCTTGTCTGCTGCGGTTCCGATTCGCCAAAATATTTAAGGTTGGTGCAAAACAAAGGAGTTCCGCTGTAATCGCGCGTAACTTCGATTATAACGTCGCGCAGGTCGGTTTCGTGCGGGATTTTTATGGTGAAGTGAAAGACATTTTTGTCGTCGCGGTAACGGTTGGTGCAGTCGATGACAGCGTGATCCTCAATGTACCCGGTCGCGGGATCAAGCTCCACGGGAACCGAGGTCAAAATGCTCTCCGCAAGCTGCTCAGTGTCTCCGAGCGATTCCACCGCCGATGTTTCCGCCAAGCCCTCCTCGATTTTATCGTCTATCAGCTCCGAGAAAAAGGACATATATTCCTCACGATCCGAGTCTGTCAGCTTGTCGAGCTTTTGTGAAAGTTCGTTTATGAATTTTGTTTTACTCATTTTCGGGTTCCTCCCTTGTAACAAATTTATAGATTGCGCCGATTTCGCGCCACTCCTCCGAGAAGGCGTGAAGCCGATCTTTTCCTGCCTGATTGATATGATAGTATTTTCTAAGTCTGCCGTTGTGCTCCGAGGAACGGACGGAAATCAGCCCCGCCGCCTCAAGCCTGCGCAATATCGGATACAACGTGGATTCCGAAATGTCGATATAAGGCTTTATCGTTTTAATTATACGATATCCGTAGGAATCCTCGTCCCTGATTGCCGCCAACACGCACACCTCAAACAAACCGCGCTTTAATTGAGTGTCCAAAGGGAATACCTCCTTTCTGATAATACTATATCATACGTAGTATTATTTGTCAAGAGGTATAATGATTTTTGATCAAAAGCAATATTTTTTGTATAAAGAAAACCGCGTCCGTTTTCCTGAACGCAGTTTTCATGTTACTAATTACATTGTTTTTGCAGACAGCTCTCAATATAGAAACGATCAATCTTTGAATCTGCGGCCCTTTGGCTTTCTGTGCTTACGGGCGGCACGGACCGCGTTCAGAACGATAATCAAAACGATTATCAGAACGAGCGCCGACGCCGCAATTATTACAAACGTCGTATGTTCAATGACGAACACCTCGAAGTCCGAGAGGTCACGCTCAACATCCTCCGTCGCAACAAGGTTTGTTGTGCCCAGATCCAAGTCCTCGAATTTAACGCTGACAGTTCCGAGCACATCGCCCTTTTTAACCGGGGCTTCGACCTGCTCGGCGCAGTTGATATCGACCGTCAATTTGTTTCTGTCGTAATTATTCGGAAGGAAGGCTGTGATATCATTCCCGGGAACAGCGCTCAGAGTCTTTCCGTTGCGGACATACTTCACATCGACGGAAGCAAGGCTGTCCGCAGGGCTGTAAATCGTCTGCATACCCAAATTCTCATACGCACAGTCATAGAGCTTGGCGGTATCCTTCATCGCGTAGTTTATGTTATCCTCGAACGAATAAGCCGCTCCTAAGCATACGCAAACATATTTATCGCCGTCTTTATCGGATGAGGTCACAATGCACTTGCCCGCCTCGTCTAAATATCCGGTCTTTATGCCTTTTGTGTACTGATTGTAGTATACGCCGCCCTCAGCGTCTTTATTGATCATAAAATTTGTGTTTTGGAGAGTTTCAAAGCCCTCCGGGGTGTAGCTGACCGTATTGCAAATCTCCATGAAGCCGGGGATATTCATTGCGTGCTTGGTTATCAGCGCCATATCACGTGCGGTCGTATAGTGATTTGGATCATAAAGACCGTGGGGATTGGCGAAGTGAGTGTTCGCGCAGCCCAGCTCGGCGGCTTTGGCGTTCATCTTATCGACAAATCCCGGGATACCGCCTCCGACATAGTCAGCCAGCACAAGCGCGGCGTCATTGCCTGACGGGAGCATAAGACCGTACAGAAGATCCCTGACGGAAACCTGCTCGCCGATATGTGACGACAGCCCCATGACCGTGCTGTCCGGGTCAAGTCCGTCGAGCAACTCCTGCTTTATCTCAACAGCAGTATTATCAAGATCGCCGACATTCTCCGCCGTAATGATGAACGTCATGATCTTTGTGGTGGAAGCCGGAAACTTTTGCTGATCGGCATTTTTCGCATAAACGACCGCTCCGGAATTTAGGTTCTCCAGATAAACCGCGTCCGATACTGTGTCTGCATCAAACATATAATCCACCGCCGAGGCAGAAATAACGCTGATGCAAGCAATAATGACGGAAAAAACAATTGCTGATATGCGTTTCATATTAAATTCTCCTTTTGAATCACCCGCAAGGCGCGTGCCGAAAACCATGCCGCCCTGCCCTTTTTTGTCTGTTATTGTCTATTATAACACAAAAAAATAAAAATGCAAAAGAAAAATAGCGTTTTTGCAGTTTATTTACATTTATTTATAATCCGGCGGCATCATTCGGCGCAAATCTGCCCTTGGCGCAGGCTCCTGCTGAACGCTCCGCGTATTATATGACGTAAGGAATCTCAAATCAACATGATATTGATTGAATACCGGTATTACTTTGCTTTTTTAGAATACTCTGTAAAAAATGCTGTAAAAAATGCTCTGAAATTCATTGACAAATACTTTTTGGTGTGATATAATCCCAATTAATTTAATATATTAAACCGTTGAAGCGGAGATAACGGCAGTTATGCCTCTACAGAGAGCCCGCGGCGCTGAGAGTCGGGTGAGAAACAGGTTGTCAAATGGACCGCTGAGGGCGCAGTCAAACGGGTTTTTGCCCGGAGTATTCTGCGACGTTGGAGGCAGACGTAATTTGCCGGGGATATGTTGGTATCCCGCTAAGCGCACGGGTCGTTCCGTGAATTAAGGTGGCACCGCGGATAAGTCTATTTATTCGTCCTTAACAGATTTGCTGTATTCTGTTGAGGGCGTTTTTTTACGCCGTTTGGAGGTATATTTTATGAAAATCATTCCCGGTTTGGAAAAGGTAAGAGAAATCGCGGCGCAGAACCGCTATGACGTTTTGCCGCTGAGCTGCGAGCTGCTCTCGGACTTTACCACACCCATTGAAACAATGCGCATATTAAAATCGGTTTCCACACACTGCTATATGCTCGAATCCGCTCAGGCGAACGACCGCTGGGGACGCTACACCTTCCTCGGCTATGACCCGAAAACGGAGATCACCTGCATTGACGGAGTGATGAAAGTGGG
Organism: uncultured Ruminococcus sp.; assembly: GCA_902777275.1. Lineage (GTDB taxonomy): Bacteria > Bacillota > Clostridia > Oscillospirales > Acutalibacteraceae > Ruminococcoides. Next base: position 13,283 of record CACYTI010000005.1, read on the forward strand.
CGGCATTCAGTTTAAAACAGATGACCCCTCCGCGTATCTGAGGCAGATTTTGTCGTCCTATAAAAGCCCGCGCTTTGACTATCTCCCGCCATTTACAGGCGGCTTGGTCGGCTATTTTTCATATGACTATCTCGGCTACAGCGAGCCGAGCGTGCGGTGCAAGGCTGAGGACAGCGAGGCGTTCAAGGACGTTGACCTTATGCTGTTCGACAAGGTTATCGCCTTTGACAATGTAAGACAGAAAATAATCCTGATAGCCAATATGAAGCTCGGCGATATCGAGGCAGGCTACAACAAGGCTTCTCTGGAGCTGCGGCAGCTTGCGGAGCTGATTAGGAACGGAGTGAAAAAAGAAGAGCCGGCGGGCAGGCTGACGGGAGAAGTCACGCCTCTGTTTGACAAAGCGCAGTACTGTGAAATGGTCGAAAAAGCGAAGAAGCATATTTTCGAGGGAGATATATTTCAAATCGTGCTTTCCAACCGCCTGAGCGCGCCGTTTGAGGGAAGCCTGCTCAACACCTACCGCGTGCTCAGGACGATAAATCCCTCGCCGTATATGTTCTATTTCTCAGGCACCGACGTTGAGGTCGCGGGCGCGTCTCCCGAAACGCTTGTGAAGCTTGAGGACGGCATTCTTCACACCTTCCCGCTCGCGGGCACGCGTCCCCGGGGCAAAACCGAGCAGGAGGATCTGCGGCTTGAGCGCGAGCTTTTGGCTGACGAAAAGGAGCTTGCCGAGCACAATATGCTTGTCGATTTGGGGCGCAACGACCTCGGCAAAATCAGCAGGTTCGGCACCGTAGAGGTTGAAAAGCTTCACTCGATAGAGCGCTTTTCGCACGTTATGCACATCGGCTCGACGGTACGCGGAGAGATAAGAGACGACAAAGACGCTTTGGATGCGATCGAAGCCGTGCTCCCTGCGGGAACGCTTTCGGGTGCGCCGAAGATACGCGCCTGTCAGTTGATCGGAGAGCTTGAAAACAACAAGCGCGGCATTTACGGCGGCGCAATCGGATATATAGATTTTACGGGCAACATGGACACCTGTATCGCCATTCGGATAGCGTACAAAAAGAACGGCAAGGTGTTCGTCAGGAGCGGAGCGGGAATAGTAGCCGACTCCGACCCCGAAAAGGAATTTGAGGAATGTCTGAACAAAGCGAGGGCGTCTCTCAGGGCGCTTGAAACGGCGCAGGAGGTTGAGTGATGGTATTATTGATCGACAACTACGACAGCTTTTCATACAACCTGTATCAGTATGTCGGCGAGCTTGAGCCGGATATAAGGGTGATCCGCAACGACGAGATGACCGTTGAGGAGATCCGTGAATTACAGCCCGACCGAATAATCCTCTCGCCCGGTCCCGGCAGACCGGAGAACGCGGGAGTTATTATCGAGGTCGTTCAAAAGCTCGGGGCGGAGATCCCGATACTCGGCGTGTGCCTCGGTCATCAGGCGATCTGCGCGGCTTACGGGGCAAAAATCACCTACGCAAAGCAGCTCATGCACGGCAAGCAGAGCGGGGTGGTTTTTGATACCGGTTGTCCTTTATTCGCAAACTGCCCCGAAAAAGCTCTCGTTGCAAGGTATCATTCGCTGGCTGCCGACCGGGAAACAATGCCCGAATGCCTGCGCGTTACGGCAAGGACAACCGACGGCGAGATCATGGCAGTTCAGCACAGGGAATACCCCGTCTTCGGCGTGCAGTTCCACCCGGAATCCATAATGACGCCCGACGGGAAAACGATGTTAAAAAGCTTTATTCAAAACAATATAAATAATATAAAAACGGAAGGTAAATTATGATCAAGGAAGCAATTGTAAAAATAGTTAACAAGGAAGATTTGACCTACAACGAAGCCTACACGGTTATGAACGAAATAATGAGCGGCGAGACCTCGCCCACGCAGAACGCGGCTTTTCTCTCCTCTCTTTCCACCAAGAGCGCCAAGGCCGAGACAACCGACGAGATCGCGGGCTGTGCCGCCGCAATGCGCGACCACGCCGAAAGGGTTGAAACGGGCATGGACGTATTTGAAATCGTCGGCACGGGCGGCGACAACGCCCACAGCTTCAACATCTCCACAACCTCGGCGCTTATCGCGGCAGCGGGCGGCATGAAGGTAGCAAAGCACGGCAACCGCGCGGCGTCCTCAAGCAGCGGAACGGCGGACTGCCTTGAAGCCCTCGGCGTTAACATCGACCAAAGCCCCGAAAAATGTGTAGAGCTGCTGAACGAGGTGGGAATGTGCTTCTTCTTCGCGCAGAAGTATCACCGCTCAATGAGGTATGTCGGCGCTATCCGCCGCGAGCTCGGCTTCCGCACGGTGTTTAATATATTGGGACCTCTCACCAACCCCGCCTCGCCCACCATGCAGATTCTCGGAGTTTATGACGCCTATCTTGTTGAGCCGCTGGCGCAGGTGCTGATCAACCTCGGCGTTAAACGCGGCATGGTCGTTTACGGCACCGACAAGCTCGATGAGATATCTCTGAGCGCGCCCACCAAAATCTGCGAGATCCGGAACGGCTGGTTCAAGTGCTACACCATACGCCCCGAGGACTTCGGCTTTGAACGCTGCTCAAAGGATGACCTGAAGGGCGGCACTCCCGCCGACAACGCCCGGATCACGCGCGAGATCCTCTCGGGAAAGCAGGGACATCAGCGCAACGCGGCGCTTCTCAACGCGGGCGCGGCGCTGTATATCGGCGGCAAGGCAGACAGCATTAAGGAAGGCGTTAAGCTTGCGGCTGAGATTATTGATTCAGGCAAGGCTCTTGAAACACTTGAAAGGCTGATCGAGGTCAGCAATCGTCCCGAGGCGTGATATATGAGTATTTTGGAACAGCTTGCCGGGCACGCCCGTGAAAGGGTAGCGGCGGCAAAGAATAAATTTTCTACAGAAGAATTAAAAGCTATGGCTTTCGCTCTGCCAAAGGGCAGCTTCGCATTTGAAAACGCGCTGAAAAAGCCCGGTGTCTCATTTATATGCGAGTGCAAAAAAGCGTCGCCCTCAAAGGGGCTTATCGCTCCCGACTTTCCGTATCTGCAAATCGCGCGGGAATATGAGGCGGCCGGCGCGGACTGTATCTCGGTGCTTACGGAGCCGAAATGGTTCTTAGGCAGCGGAGAATATTTATCGGAAATCGCGGAAAGCGTAAGTATCCCCTGTCTACGCAAGGATTTCACCGTAGACGAATACATGATTTACGAGGCGAAGCTTTGGGGAGCGGCAGCGGTGCTGCTTATCGTTTCGATTCTGACCGAGGCGCAGCTCAAAGAATATATAGGTATTTGCGACCGGTTGGGGCTGTCCGCTTTGACGGAGGCTCACGACGAGCAGGAGGTCAAAACCGCGCTGAACGCGGGGGCACGGGTGATCGGAATCAACAACCGCAACCTAAAGGATTTTTCCGTTGATACCGGCAACAGCAGGCGGCTGAGGGCTCTTGTCCCCCGCGACGTGGTTTTCGTTTCGGAAAGCGGCGTGCGGTCGGCTGAGGACGTTGAAAAGCTCCGCGAAATCGGCGCGGACGCGGTTTTGATAGGCGAGACCTTGATGAAGGCTCCCGACAAAAGACAAAAATTAAACGAACTGAGGGGTAAAATATGACAAAGATTAAGCTGTGCGGATTGTCGCGCATTGAGGATATACAAACTGCAAACAAGCTAAAGCCCGACTATGTCGGCTTTGTGTTCGCTGAGCGGAGCAAGCGCCGCGTTTCTCCGCTTAAAGCAACGGAGCTGAAAAGCAAGCTTGATCCCGAAGTAAAGGCGGTAGGCGTATTTCTTGACGACAACCTTGACTTAGTTGCCGCAATGCTGAACCTCGGAATCGTCGATTTGGTTCAGCTCCACGGCAACGAGGACGAGGCGTATATCGAAAAGGTGCGCAGCATAACCAACAAGCCGATAATCAAGGCATTCATCATAAACAGCATTGACGACGTAAAAGCTGCCGAAAGCAGCACCGCCGACTATATTCTGCTCGACGGCGGCAAGGGCAGCGGAAAGGCATTCGACTGGACTCTGCTCAAGGATATAAAAAGACCGTATTTCCTCGCCGGGGGCTTGAATCCGGACAACGCCGCCGACGCTGTGAAAAAGCTAAAGCCCTATTCCGTTGATGTGAGCACGGGTATCGAAACCGACGGCTTAAAGGACGCCGAAAAAATGGCGGCGTTTGTAAGCGCGGTTAGAAAGGAAGGTCAGGCATGACAAACAAAAACGGACGCTTCGGCATACACGGCGGACAGTACATTCCCGAAACACTGATGAACGCCGTTATCGAGCTGGAGCAGGCTTATGATCATTTTAAGAACGACGCCGAATTCAACCGCGAGTTGGCGGGGCTGTTCAACGGCTACGCGGGCAGACCTTCTCTGCTCTACTACGCAAAAAAGCTCACCGAAGACCTCGGCGGCGCAAAAATATACCTCAAGCGCGAGGATTTGAACCACACGGGCGCGCATAAGATAAACAATGTGCTCGGTCAGGCTCTGCTCGCCAAAAAGATGGGAAAGACCCGCCTGATCGCCGAAACGGGCGCGGGTCAGCACGGAGTAGCCACAGCCACAGCCGCCGCTCTTATGGGCATGGAGTGCGTGGTTTTCATGGGTGAAGAGGACACAAAGCGTCAGGCGCTGAACGTTTACCGTATGCGTCTGCTCGGAGCCGAGGTCATCCCTGTCAAAAGCGGCACCGCCACCCTAAAGGATGCGGTAAGCGAGGCTATGCGCGAATGGACGACGAGAATATCCGACACCCACTACTGTCTCGGCTCGGTCATGGGACCGCATCCGTTCCCGACGATAGTCCGTGATTTTCAGGCGGTTATCTCAAAGGAGATCAAGGAGCAAATGCTCGAAAAGGAGGGCAGGCTTCCCGACGCGGTTCTCGCCTGCGTAGGCGGCGGCTCCAACGCAATAGGCAGCTTTTATCACTTTATCGGCGACAGAGACGTAAGGCTTATCGGCTGCGAGGCGGCAGGCAGAGGGATAGACACCTTTGAAACCGCCGCGACCGTATCAACGGGCAGGCTCGGCATTTTCCACGGCATGAAGTCGTATTTCTGTCAGGACGAGGACGGTCAAATAGCGCCCGTTTACTCCATTTCTGCAGGTTTGGATTACCCCGGAGTCGGACCCGAGCACGCTTATCTGCACGATATCGGCAGGGCTGAATATGTGGCGATCACCGACGAAGAGGCTGTCCGTGCGTTTGAGTATCTTTCAAGGACAGAGGGTATAATACCCGCGATAGAGTCCTCGCACGCGGTCGCTTACGCTATGAAGCTCGCGCCCGCGATGGACAAAGACAAAATCATCGTTATCACCGTCTCGGGCAGAGGTGACAAGGACTGCGCGGCGATAGCGCGCTACAGAGGGGAGGATATTTATGAGTAACATCGGACGAGCTTTTGAAAACGGCAAAGCGTTTATTCCTTTCATAACCTGCGGAGACCCCGATTTGGAAACGACTGCGGCGGCTGTCAGAGCGGCTGTGAAAAACGGCGCCGACCTGATCGAGCTCGGCATCCCGTTTTCAGACCCAACCGCCGAGGGTCCCGTTATCCAGGCGGCTAACCTCCGCGCACTCAGCGGCGGTGTCAAAACAGACAGGGTGTTTGACCTGGTGCGCGAGCTCAGAACAGACGTGACAGTGCCAATGGTGTTTATGACCTACGCCAACGTGGTGTTCTCCTATGGTGCGGAAAAGTTTATTTCAACCTGCGCCGAAGCGGGGATCGACGGGCTTATTCTTCCCGACATCCCGTACGAAGAGAAGGACGAGTTTCTGCCCGTCTGCCGCAAATACGGCGTAGATCTGATTTCACTCATAGCGCCGACCTCCGAAAACAGGATAGGCATGATAGCGCGTGAAGCCGAGGGGTTTATCTACCTTGTGTCAAGTCTCGGAGTGACGGGAACTCGAACCGAATTCAGCACGGATCTGGATTCGATCGTCGGAATCATCAGGGAAAATACAAGCATACCCGTCGCTATAGGCTTCGGCATATCGACCCCCGAACAGGCTAAGAAAATGGCGGACGTTTCCGACGGCGCGATCGTCGGCTCCGCGATCATCAAGCTGCTCGCAAAATACGGCAAGGAAGCGCCCGGGCACATCGGCTCTTATGTAAAGGAAATGAAGGACGCTGTCCGATGAACCATAACAGCTTCACGTCGGCTGACACGCGGATCTGATTTTGCAGCGAAAACGAAAACCGATCAACAACACTGTAATTTCAAGCGATCGCTGCCACTGCGGGACAGGGCAGAAATCGAAATGTTCAGATAAATAATAATCCCCCACAGCGGAATGGAATTTTGTTTCCGCCATGGGGGATTATTTGACTGTTTACAGAATCGGATCGACGTATTCAAAACAGAACGGAGTGACCGAAGCGGCAAAGGCCCCTGCTTCATCGGGCCGCCTCAGCCCTGTCCCGTGATCCTGCACCTCACAACAATGCGCGCGGAGCCGGAATAGTTGCAGGTAAAAAGCGAAATGTCCCAGTCATTTCCGAATTTTTTCGTAAGCTCGTCGTTCTGGTCGGGCTTAAGGGTCTCCATGCTTACGACCTCGCAATCATAGCGGTGGTTTTCGGTATCAGTGAAAATCACGCGCGAGCCCTGCGAAAGAGAACTTATCCTGCCGAAATGGGAGTCGTAGTTGTGCGCGCCGATCACCATATTCTTACGGTAAATGCTGCCGCTGTAAAGGCAGGGCGTCTCCTGAAGCGAGTCGTAATCGAACGAAGCCAAAACCGGAAGCGTCAGATCCGACTCGGGAACAGACAGTATTCCGATATACGACAGACCCTCGACGGTAACGGTCGGCATCTCGCGGTAGGGGTTGTCCGTCGGAAACGCGTTTTCCGCTCCGCTGTTTTCTTCCGAAATCTTTTTTTCGAGTTCTTCTGTTATTTTTTGCGAGCTCTCCTCCGCGTGCCGCGAAGCGAGCGCATTGTGCACAAAAAGACCGAGAGCTGCCGCAATACACAGCAGCCCCGCAGTCAGTATGATCAATCCTTTTTTATTCATCTTTATCACGCTTTTTTATGAGCAACAACACGCCGACCGAACACAGGATCACGCCCGTGCCGGCAAGCAGCGGGATCGGCCAGTTAAGCTGACCTGTCTGCGGAATCGTTCCCGAGCCTGTCGTGCCCGGAGTTTTCGTTTCGGAAGGAGTGGCGGGCGAATCCGAGGGAGCGGTCGGAGAGTCTGACGGAGACGTCACGCTATCGGACGGAGAAGTCGGCTCGGAGCCGGGTTCGTCCGTGTCGTTTACCGTATTCACGATCGTAAACGTATATTGGTCGCGGCTGATATCAACGCTGTAGTCCCCGTCAAACTCCTCCTCGGTGACCAGCCAGCTGCAATTGGGATCAAGGTCGTTCCAACTGTATTTCCAGTTGTTTTCCTCATTCAGCAAAACGGTGTCGTACTCCTCTCCGTTGCACAGCAGCTCCACATGAATCTCGGGATGGACCGTATCTCTGTCATCCTTCCAGATTTTAACACAGTTCAGGTTTATCCTGTCAAAAACATTCTCCTTGCCGTACTTTATCACTACGGTGACGTGCCATTCAACAGAGGTGCTGTCGGCGGACGGAAGGCTGATGAGCGACGGCATAACGGTGTAGCAAACGTCATCCTTAACCGTGCTCTCACCCGTAATAAGGTAAACGCCCCTTTCCAAATCGTCAAATACCGCGCTGCCGCCTTCGTCGGTGACAATGGTGCGCAGGGGCTCGGAACGGTCGCGCTCAATATAGGACATAAGCGTATAGGCGGCGTTCTCGCTCATTAAATCAACATGATAAGCCGAGTAAGGCTCGGTTGCGACCACTCCGCTTTCGGTTATATTTCCGACCTTAAATATATAGAATCTCACATCGCTCAGCTCGTAATCAAGCGAAACCGAGCCTTTTTTCTGCAAGCCGTGAGAAATAAAAACGGAACCGGACAACAGTGCCATGGAAATCAATACAGCCGTAATAACGGCGGTTATTCTTTTTGTTTTCATTATCCCCCTCTCCTTTCATCATCTTCGTCTTATAATCAAAATCAATACGGTTAGCATCAGTATCAAAGCTGCAGGAACCGCAAAAAAAGTCGCCGCAAGCACCGGGTCTATTTGCAGAGCGTCCGCCGTAACGCGGATCTCCTCTCCCGCGCCGTTTTCGATTCTGTGTCCTCTAACCAAAAGGCGGTGAGTGTTTACGCCGTAGGGCGTGCAGGTCATAAGGGTAAACAGATCCTCGCCGGGAACGATTTGCAGCTTTTGGGTCTCGGTGGGCAGAACGATGCTTATCCGATCCACCTCATAGGTAAGCGTTTCGTCGAGCGTTCTCACGGAAAAAGTATCTCCCTCGGTAAGCTTATCCAAGCCCGTGAACAGCTTGGCGGAAGGCAGTCCTCTGTGACCCGATACCACGCAATGGGTGCTTTTTCCGCCGGTCGGCAGCGAAGTGCCCTCAAGGTGACCTATTGCGATTTGAAGCACGTCTACGCCCGTGCCGTGATAAATGGGCAGAGAGCAGCCGATTTTCGGGATCTCCACATAAGCCATAACACCCTGTCCGAAAATGTTGAGCTGGCTTTCATAATCGGCGGTCTCCTGCTCATTCAGCCGCCAGTGAGCGGGCTTTGAGGCAAGCCGCTCGTTGTATTTTACCGCGCTGTCCCAAATAGATTTGTAATCCTTATCCTCGATATTCGCTACGGTTTCCACGTAGCCGCTTATATCCTTGGCGCGGCTGACGCGGTTCATATAGTCGCTTACCGTAGGGTATAACAGCAAGGAGAAACCTGAAAGCAGCGCGGCAACAATTAATACTGTCAGTACCTTTTTCTTCATACCTTCAGGGCTCTCCTTGCTGTTTTACAGCCTGACAGAAGGCTCTGCCGGGCTGTAAAACAAATTGATAGTTACTTTGATTTGACCTTAATAACCACAAGAACGATCGCTGCAGCGATAAGGATTCCGCCGCCGATATAGAAAATCATTGTACCGGTGCCGCCGGTCTCGGGCAGATCGTATAATCTGTTATTGCTGACTTTAACTTTAGCTGACGCGTCAGCCTTGTCCTGCGTCGTGAGCTGAACAAGTGAAGCCGCGCTTTCGGGATTCTCAACGAGCGTCACACTGAAGCTCTGCGCGTTGTAGGCTTTGTCGGGAGCGTTCAACGCGGCAATCTCCATCCAAAGCTGAGCGTTGTCATCGTTGTTCATATCGGGGAGTATCTCGGCGTTGATAGTGAACTTGATGCTTCCTTCGAGCAGGCGGTAGCCGTCGGGAGCCGCTTTCTCGGTGATCGTGTATGTACCCTTGTCAAGGCCTGAAACCTTGAATTGACCGTTCGAGTTGGATTTGAGAACGGTTGCGCTGCTCTTGCTGCCGGTCCAGCGGGTTCCGCTTGAGGTTTTCTTATAATACAGACCATCGCTGTTTTGCAGATAGAACTCCGCGTCCTTGAGAACACTTTGGTCGTAGCTGTCAATCTTGGTGAAGGTGATCTCATAGGTGAAAACGATTACCTCGTCCTTTTCCGTTTCGCCCTTGGAGTCGGGATTTTCGGGGCGGTTGGAGTATTGCAGATAGACCTCGTTGGGGTTGCCGTCGAGACCTATAACAGCGTCCTTGTTAAGCTCGGCATTATAGTTGACGATAATAAGGCTTGTGGGAGTGACCTCCGGGAATGATTCGGCAAGGATATTTTCGCACGCGAAGGTGAGCTTTGTTCCGTTTGAAACGCTCTCGCTGCCTACGGTGAAGAAGCTTGTAACGTCAGCCACAAGGGCATATTCGCCGTTTTTGACGTCATAAAGACCGACCGTCACGTTCGCCTTGCTCTGATTGAAGGTGAGACCCTTAGAGAGAGTATCCTTGAAAGCGTAATAATATGTAGTGTAGTCGCCGACGTTTGCCGCCATTGTGCCGATAAGCTCAAAGGGAACCGCGTCGCCTATGCAGTAATCCGCTACATCGTTGTAGCCTGTGCCGTACTGCAAAGCGGCTTCACCGGCGGTGACAGTCTTGCTGCTGTAGTTTACGTCATAGGTGTTTTCCTTAACCTTCTTCTCAACGAAGGGAACGGAGGCTTTTACCTCGATATGCACCTTGCTGTCGGCAGCCATTCTGAGAATAACGGGGTTGACCACGCTGACGGAGCTGTCCGAGGCGTCCTCAAAAAGGTAATAACCCGCCTCGCCGACAGAGTCGCCGTTTTCAAAGGTTCCGTAAACGCTTCCGCCGTTCTGCTTGATGTTCGCGAAAGCCAACGAAGCGAACGCCTTGGCTATGTCGCTGTTATCCTCGTACTGTTCCAAAACTCTCGCCAAATCTTCGGGGGTAGAGCAGGAAGCGAAAATGTTCGCGGAGCCGTCAACAAGCTCGCTGCTGCCCTTCAGGGCGTTCAGGAACGAGGTCTGCTGCGCTGATGTGCTGAGCGCGGAGCCCCACGCTACCTTGGAAAGCTTTGCATTATCAACGCCTTCCGCCGACAAAATTTGATATGCCTTGAAGCTGTGGTTGATAACGTCCGCGACGGAATCATTTTCGGCAAACGCCGGAATTGCTGCCAGTAACACAAACGCAAGCGCAAAAACGGTAACTGTTATTTTTCTTAGCTTTTTCATAGAGTAGTCCTTTCAAATCTATTTTTTTATTTTTCGGTGCCTCCGAAAAGCCTTACGGTGTCCGGAGACACTGATATTTTAAATCAGATTACTGATATTTTAAATCAGATTTTTGCATAAAGATGCTGTGGAAGCTTTGTGCACAAGGGCTTTTTTATTTGCGCCCTTGAATTATCTGAACCATTTAAGTCTTTTGCATAAGGTCAGACAACACGCCAAGAGCAGAAGCACCGCTCCCGCAGCCGTCATAAACGCCGTTCCTACTCCACCGGTTTCGGGGAGGCTGTACAGCTTCTCGTCAGTCACCCGTATCCACGCAGCGTAACAGTCGTCGTCATCCTTTTCAACGTGTGTGATATTGACGCCGCTGAATTCATTGCGGATACGCGTTTCAAGAGTTTCATCCTTCGCGTCGGCAAAATAAAACCAATACTTGGTTGAATTCACGTCGTAATTTTCGGGAGGCGTAATCTCCTGTAAATAATATGCCGTGTTGTTCTGGAAAATCAGGCCTTCCTCGACGTTTGTCGCATAATGCGCCTCGCCCTTTTCGTCGGTCGCCGCGCGAGCAAGCTCGGTGCCGTCCGCCGAATACAAGCCGTAAACCGCGTTTTTCAGGAGCTTATCGGGATCTTCCGCGTCAACCTTGCGCAGACCGAGCGAGTATTTCAGGAACACCCATTTATCGGTGTATTTGAATTTACGGGAGTACTCATAATCGGGATTTCCCGCTTCGCCGGTCTGTCCGTCGTCTTCCCCGCCGAAGAAGTTTACCGAAACATCGTTGGAGATCGTAACGGGATTGTTGTCGTCGTCCCAATAGGTCTGACCCTGATAAGCAAGCTCATATGTATACGGTCCCAACTTTTTCAGCACGATCGTAAGCTTTGTGCCGCTCTCGGTCTGTACCGCGCCCACGGTGAAATCCGTGTTGGAAACAAGCTCGAACTTTTCTCCGTCCGCGTTTTCGGCGGTAATGGTCATTGAGCCGGCTATGTATTTCATGTTAGTCATGTTATCCGAAACGACTATTTCGGTGTCGATATTTCCGTCGCAGTCCGTATCCATTTTGGACAAGTCGAACTTTTCGGGATTGAGAAGGACGCGGAAGGTGCTTTTGAAGCCGTTGCCCCTGCTTGCCCACTCCGTTTCCTCCTTGCCGATAAAGGCGGAAAAATCGACGTTTGCCTCCGCCATCTTTCTTTCGGTCACCGCGGAGCCGTTTTTGCTGTAGGTGCCGACAAGCGTCGCCGTGTTTTTGTAGTTGGTGGATTCCGCTCCGGCGATCTCCTTTTGATCCTTCAGAATAAGGCTGCCGTCGGAGCCGTTGACAGCGTTTTTGTATTCGACGTCAACAAAAGCGTCCTCCGCAAGATTCCAGCAGGTGCACCAGCCGCTGTATTTTTTCAGCAGCTCGCAGCCGCACTTGTCATTATCTACGTGAACGCAGCGCTTGCCGTCGCAGTCACAACGATTCACAAGATAGAGCGCCTTGCTTTGGCTGTCGGCGTAGTAGGCTATGCTAACGCTCTCGTCAGCGTACACCTCGCTTAAACTGTGCAGCTCATAACGGCTGACATCTCCGTAAGAAATATAAACGTTTGTGTTCGGCGCGTTGACCTCGTTGCCGAAATCGTGATCCCATTCCTTGGAGTCGATGTTTTCATCGGTTGCGATCACCGTTTTTGAGTGGTCAAGCAGCTTCCATTCGCGTTTGGGAATCCCCTGACTCGCTGCGGGTATCTTCGCCTGTATTTTGAAATGGAAGTACCCGTCCATAACATTGTCGGGTGAGATAAGATATCCGCTTTTGGAAACCGACGGCTTCATTCTCTCGGCAAACGAACAGCCGAAGGACAATTCGCCCTGAATATCCTGGTAATCATTTATATCCTCGCTGAAAATAAAGAGGATATAGTGATCGTTCGGCGGGATACGGAAGCTTCCGATAACCTCGTTTTTATGCGAGATGTCGCCCGTTTGAAAGCCCTCCTCGGGCGAAAGACCATTTGGCAGCGGATAGTAATAAGTGCCCGGCGCTATGAAATCCGAATTAATTGACAGCTCATAGGTATATCCGTCGCCCGACGCCTCGTAAATATTTTCGATCAGGTTGTAGTTTTTGTCGTAGAGGGCGCTTTCTATCGACCCCCCGACCGATTTCATGTATTCTTCAAAATCAATATAGCCGCTTACATCCAAGCCCGTCGGCTCTCCGCTTTTCGCGCCTGCGGGCTTTGTCGCTTCGGTGCTTTTTTCTTCCGCTGACTTTGCAGGCCCGGTGCTCTCGGCGCTTTCAGAGCCGGAGGCTTTTTTGGCGGCTGCTTCCGAAGGCAGGGTATCCCCTGTTTCGACATAGCACTCGTCGGAATGCTTGTGCTGCTCCTTGGTGCAGGTCAGTATTTTTTGTTCCTCATAGCACTCGTCGCTGTGAACGTGACCCTTGTCGGTGTTTGTGCAGACAAGGCGCTGTCCCTTGCTGTAGCACTCCCCGGAATGGGTGTGCTCCTCAACGCCGCAGTCGGCTTTAGTGGCGGTAACAGCGGGCATTATCATGGCATAGACGGTGACCAGCGTCACGACAAGAGCTGCCGCCGTGAATGAGACCGCTAAAACGCCCTTTCGAGTCAAGCGGAAGCGAGACATCCGCGATCTACGGGCAGGCTTTGCCCGAGAGCACCGCATACGCGGCAATATTTGTTTGATGTTGAACTTCATTGACACCCCCCCAACGCGATATTTTTCAATCGCTGCAATAAAATAACCTAATTACTCTACACCGCCGAGCTTTCCCGGCGGCCATACGCGGAAAAGAATTTTGCCGACGATCTGCTCCTCAGAAACACAGCCCATTACACTGCTGCGGCTGTCCACAGAGGTGGCGCGATGGTCGCCCATGACAAAAATCTTTCCGGCAGGCACCTGATAAGGCAATTGCAAATCGCACTCGCCAAGCGCCTTTTCCGATAAATACGGCTCGTCAACAGCTTCGCCGTTCACAGAAACCGTTCCCTTGCTGTCGATATCGACCAAGTCGCCCTCAAAGGCGATCGCCCGCTTAACAAGGATTTTGTTGTTGTAATAAAATGATATAACATCGCCCCGTTCAAACCCCGAGCCCTTGACCGTGACCACGATCTCGCCCTGATTCAGCGTAGGCGTCATTGAAGAGCCGTAAATTTGCAAAACCGGGAAAAAGAGCGTCGCCGCAAGCACCGCAACGGCGGACACGGTAATGAGCGAAAAAATCAAGCCGAGCACAAGCCTGTTTGAGCTTCTCCGCTTCCGCGTGCGTTTAAGCTCGTTTTCGAGTTGCCGCGAATCGGGCAGCTGTTCGGGCTTTGTAATAAGGCGATCGTTTGAATAATGAAGTCTTTTCATAAATCACTCTTCAGAAGATAAATCATCAGCATACGGTTTGTCGGGATCTCCTCGGTCATCAGATAACCCCTCAGCCAATATACAGTCAACCAACAGCTTACGAGCCCGCAAATCTTCATCGGATATATCGTAAGACATTATCCTGTCAACCGCCGATTCATCCAACTCATCATTATAGTAATCTTCGTCGAACGGCGCAAACGCGGCATGACCGTCTTCGGCAGTCGATTCTGTCGATCGTGCTGCGGAGCTTTGAACGGCAACCGGCAGCTCTTCGCTTAAAACCGAGTCAGTGTTTAGAACTCCGCCGGATGGCTTGTCTGTTGACATCTCATCGGGCGCCTCTTCCGAGAGACGACCGCCTTCTGCAAATTCCTTTAAAGGCAGCTCATAGCGGCAGCGCATACTGTAAACATACTGATCGACCGCCTTCTGAGCGTCTTCAAAAATATGGTTGAGCCGCAGCGCCGCCTCGGCGATAGAGCCGGATTCTCTCATAATGATTTCCTTATCCTCAAGCTGCCCGCTGAGCTCCTCGACCTTGGCTTTGAGCCTGTCTATCTCCCTGCTTTGGGCGAGCAGCAGCTCCAAAAGTTCCGCGCGCGATAATCTGCGCAGCTCGCGATCTGTCATATTGACCTCCGAATCATGGTATTCATCTGCCGAACGCCAAAATTTTTATTCATTAATCGGGTATATTTACAAACTGTTCTTAACACTTTTTTAACACTTTTTTAACAGAATTTACACAATAACTCATTTGTTACAATATTATTACATAACTGTTACATTTTTGATTATACCACATATTAATAATTTGTCAATACCAAATATCAAAAAACGACAAAAATATGTGCTTTTTCCTGTTTAATTTTAAAATACTGTGCTATTTAGGATAATTATAGAAAATTTGCATTTTACGCGGGGCAAAAAATATCATGAATAATAATTGGATATTTATTCATTATTATTCATTTTTAAACTGCTATGTTGTAGGCTTGATCCGACCGATTACATCATATTGCGGTATTGAACGGCAAACGGCTCATCGCAGGATAAATATACACCCCGGCGCATAAAAATAACTTTCCGGACCTATTCGGTGTGATACAAAATATTATGCTGTTCCGTCAGATATTCCCCGTAAACAGAACAGCATATATTTTGATTTTATCATAATTCGCTGCCGTAATCTTTTACTGCCGGAAAACAGACGCAAAATCTTGTTGATTATCAACAAATTTCCCTCCGGTTTTTTGGAGGACATAAAGATCGAATTTATGTTATAATAAAGTCGGAGGATGATAAGATATGAAAAATCGAAAAAACGTTATCCCGGCGGTTCTGCTCGCTCTGCTGATGACGTTCGGCGCACTGCCCGCAAACGCGGCAGCCGACGATTCATATGATGTATATGATACATATGAAACAAGCGACACATATGATATAAGCGATACATCTGACTGCGCCACAACCGAAACACAAGACACAAATGACATAAATTACGCAAGCGATATAAATGACACAAAAAACTCAAACAGCGATGAAGCGAACAAGGCTGACAGCTCCGCGATCTATGTTACGGCGCAGGATATAAAGCGCATCGGCGCTCAGGCGGCGATTCAGGAAGCGCTTGATACAGCCAAAGACAACGCGACGGACAAAAAGCCGTATTCCGTAACGGTCGAGCCGGGCGACTACGAGCTTTTGGGCACGCTGAATCTTTACAGCAACACGACACTTTCGCTCAGCGGTGTTACTCTCAGGCGAGGCTGGGAGAGAAATAACATTATGCGTCTGGGGCCAAATACGATTTTCCATGACGCAGGCGTTGAAGGCTATTACTACCGCAACATCTGCATTGACGGCGGAACGATAGACGGCGGCGCCTTGCCCGGAACCATGCTTAAATTTGCTCATGCCGAAAACCTGACCTTAAAAAACACGAAGCTTCAAAACTGCAGCGATTCGCATATGATGGAGGTCGCGGGCATTGACGGCTTTACATTGAGCGGCTGTTCCTTTTTAAATCAAACGCTTGACGTGACAAAGGAAAAGACTTACGAAGCGGTTCAAATTGATGTTCTGAAAAAGGGCAACTTCTCCGAATACCGCTCCGAGGATCTTTGCATGAAGAACGTGCTCGTAGAAAACTGCGAATTCAACAATGTTCCGAGAGGAATAGGCTCGCACACCTCTGTATACAACAATCCCCACCAAAACATAACCATCCGCAACAACACATTCAAAAATATTTCCAGCGCCGCAATCCAGGGGCTTAGCTGGTCAGGCTGCTCGATAACGGGCAACAGAATAGACAACGCCACAAGGGGAATCGCGATTTATGTCGTAGATTCGGGCACCTTTCTCTCCGGAGATTTAGCGCGCGAGGGAAATACGACTCAGCATTTTACGGATGATTTTCAAACTTGGAAATGCAACGCTGTTATCGAGAACAACACCATAACAAACAGCGGGTTCAACATGGATCCGTACGCCTCGTATGAACGGTCGGCTATTTCCACGCTCGGCACGATAATCAGCAACGGAAGCCTGCCGGAGGGCACTTATCCCTGCGACACCGTCTCCATAAAAAATAACCTCATCAAATTAAAAGGCAACGGTATCCGCGTTGAGTTCGCCGATAACGTCACCGTTGAAGGCAATGTTGTCCTGCACCAGGGGCAAAGCGAGGTTCAGAGCGATTACGGAATAGTTTTCCGCAACGGCGCGACAAATCTGAACGTCATAAAAAACTACATTTCTAATCCCACCTTGGACGGGATCAGAACTATCACCAACTGCTCGTCAAACAGAATAACAGACAACGAGATCACGGGAGCGGGTCAATACGGAATAGCCGTAATGGAAGGCTCCGCAGTGACAGAGACTATCTCGAACAACAAGGTTTTGCAATCTAAAACGGGAATTTACATAAAGAGCAATTCCTCGGCACAAGCGGTTGAAAACAACACCTGTTCTTCCTGCTCCACTCCGTTCCTGATCACACAAAGCACGGGAACCAACTACTCCGAAAGCCAGATTGTCCGCGCCCTTTTCCTTGACAAAAAGACGCTGATGCTCAGAGCGGGAGAAAGCTATCTGCTCGGAAGGATCACAACCCCCATAAACGCCGTGTCAACCTATACATATTCAAGCAGCGACACAAGCACGGCGCTTGTTGATGCTTACGGAAGAGTGACCGCAAAAAATACAGGCTCCGCCGTCATTTCCGCTAAGTCCGCCAACGGCAGAAAAGTATCATGCGAGGTTTACGTCAATACTGCGCCAACGCCCGCCGCGCCGACCCTCAGTCTGTCGAACACTGCCGATGGCTTGAAGGCAAGCTGGGACGACATACGTTTTGCCGACCATTACACCGTTTACTACAGAACCGCCGCTCAAAGCCGCTGGTCAAGCTTTGACACCTCTTCCGTTTCCGAAGCGATCCCCGGCGCCGTTTCGGGAACCCTGTATTATGTTCAGGTGCAGAGCATAGGCGCGTTCGGAATCAAGGGCAGCTATTCCAAGGTAAGGAGCATGACCTGCGTAGACCGCGCCGCCATTTCAAGCTTAACCTATAACGGCTCCAACCGGCTCGTCTGGAACCGTGTAAAGGGCGCTAACCGGTATCAGATCGCCCGTATGAAAACAGGAGAAAAGCAGTATACTTATTATTACACAACGCAAAACTCCTTTACCGAAAGTAACGTGTCGCTTGGCGCAAATTACGTCTATCAGGTGCGCGCCATGTATCAAACCGAAAAGAACGGCACCGCATACGGAGCGTGGTCGTCCTCAAAATCGGTGATAACGCTTTCTACCCCCACCGTCAGTCTGTCAAATAAATCCAACGGGATCAGGGTGGAATGGAATCCGATAAAGGGTGCGGTCAGATATATCGTCTATTTCAGAGCCGTATCCGACAAAAGCTGGTCGAACGTCAAAACAACAAACACCTATTATCCATTCTTAAACGCCAAAGAGGGCGTTGAGTACGCTTTTCAGGTTAAAGCTGTCGGAAGCAGCGTGAACGGACCGTACTCGAAGGTTCATTATATTGTTTACAACAACCCGTACAAAATCAAGCCGGCGCTCACCCTGTCAAACAAATCGAACGGGATCCGCGCCGAGTGGAACGCGGTGAGCGGCGCGACAAAATACATTGTTTATTACCGCACAGCCGAAGCCTCAAAATGGTCGTCGGTGCAGACCTCCAGTCTGTATTACCCATTTTTGAGCGCCGTCCGAGGAAAAACCTATTGCTTCCAGATCCAGACTGTCTTCGGCAGCACAAAAGGAGCATACTCCACGGTGCAGAAAATTACATTTAAGTAAAGCGCAGATATGTGCGCACCCATCACAAAAAGGCAGCCCGAAGACTGCCTTTTTGTGATGGGTTTTAATCTCGACGATCTCGTAATCAATAGCGAAGTCTTCATCTTCGCTATATAGATTATCTCCCGGGATTGATAAGTTCAATACTTCTCAAACCGGTATCGACTCAATCAGACGCTTTACAGCCCTTTTGCTTTTGAATCACCTGCAAAGACAACAGTATAATCTGAGAAAACAGATAACTTTTCAGAAATAGCTTCTTTTGCTTTCTTTTCCGCCTCTGCGTATATGTTGTATTCCTTTTCTGCTCGGCTTAATTCGTCTGATTCGATAGACTCGAAATACGTCGGCAAATCACTGACATGTAAAGGATTCAGCACATTGTTTTCTTCTTTGATTTTCAGATTATCCAGAATGATATAGTTGTCGAACACCTTTGGAGAAGATAAAGAAACCGTAATTTTTTTCGTTGTATTATTAACTTCTGTTTTGATATCCTCCGTAACATACCCGACCTTAATCACACCTTCGTAATCAACTTCAACCTTGTTGTCTCCAAAAGGAACGTGCAACCCGAAAACCTCGCGGGATTTTGTTTTGGAATATGTGCCTTGGTACCTAAATTCCGAGGTTGCCCACTGATCAATTTGTCCGAGTTTTTCTGTAACAATTGTATTGGATATGATTGTGCCTTTTTCCTCTTTTGAGATTAAATTGAAATATGACTGCACAAAAATCAACGTTCCTGTTACAGAAACAACCATGGTAATTACCACCGTGATAACATAGGATTTAATTCTTCGTTTTTCTTTCATTGATATTCCATCCAAATCCTTGACTGAGCTTTCTTAAAACCATCCGGTGAGGAAAACCACCAGATAGAATGCAAGTATTCCCACCACGATAAATCCAACTGCTTTCAATACGCCGTTTACAAAGCTTTTCATCATCCTAACCTCCTATATTAATTCCTTTTTGAGATCACAGCACTTGAAACGATACCTGCTAACAGCAATACCGCTGAAGCTGCCGGGATTGCAAATTTTCCAAACTTATGATTTTTACTTTTTCTTCTGATAACGGCTGTCGTAGGTGTAACAACATTTTCCGTAGTTTCAGTGGTAACTACAAGCATTCTTTCGGCAGGCTCAACCTCATCGGGCTTAGTCAACATTTCCATTAACTGAGCAAACTCGTTGTTGATTTTTGAAAAGTCAAGCTTCTGTTGAAATCTCTTTTTGTTGCTCTCCATGGAATCGAGAATGTCGTTAAGTACTCGCAAATCCTCGCTTTCATAACAGGTGCCGGAGTAATAGTCTTCGATTTGTTTTGTCAGTTGTCCCCTATAACAAAAACGTTCTTTTTTGTATAAGTCCGTAACAGTGATATGCGTATTGTACTGCGTCGAAAAAGTGATACAGCTTTCAATCCTAATCGGCTTGTCTAACAAATTGACACCGCGTTGTTTTAATTCCTGCTCAATACGGTATCTAAGCAATCTGCGCTTTTTGTCCATTTTCTCACCGATACAAGCATTGTGATAGGAAGTTTCATTATCGTACAGTATCCTTCCGTCTTTTGAAATGGTAATGTCTTGTTTGGCGTTCTTGATTTCGAGAATAATAATACCGTTATTGGTTACAAGAACCATGTCAAGCTCGGTTTCTTCTTTCCCGTCTGTAATATATACATTCTTATAGACTTTCAAATCTGAACGCTGAACAAAAGACAGTGCCTTTTCAATTCTTTCCTCGCCTTTTTTTCCTGCCACGATGATTGCCAATTCCTTGTTGACATTTCTCAAACTGCGTAAGGCTTCCTGAACAAAGTGATTGTCTTTTAACTCCTTGTTTCTTATAAGCTGCTGCAGTTGGGTAATGCTGTCGGATAAACGATAGGAATCATCCCCCTCAAACACAAAGGCAGAGACAATCTTCTGAAAGCTTGTTAACTGCTCTATGTACTCTCCAAATGTGAATTCCTCGCAGTTGACTACGTTCTGATTTTCAAGCATTCTCTTTACTTCACTTGCTTTGATTTCTTTCATAACTGATCATCCTTTCATTTCTTTAAATATTCTTTGCGAATCGTTCCGATTTTCTTATCGGAGCGTGTGTCCCTGCCGTTACGGTTACGAATGGTGCCGGGCGGTAAACCATGTTTCTTTTCAAAAGTTCCAACCCGACAATCACTGCGCGTTTTTCGTGTTGCCATTTGCTTTTTCCTCCTTTCTCAATACAAGCTCTTTATATGTCACACCGGGGTGATTTGCTTTGGTGCGCTTTAAGTTTTCAATGAATAAAATCGTTGCAATTCTCTCACGCGGATTCATATTTGTTTCTCCTTATTGCTATTATGTAGTCAGCATTTCATTTTCCAAAGTTATTATGATAGGATCGGTGCTGCACCTATCTGCGAAGAACATCTATGAATAGATAGGATGCAACACCTAACGTTTTTTGATTACTTACTTATGGCGATAATTATAGACAAAACCATAAGTTTCGACACCGGCTTGTACAACAACCCTAACCGAAGAGTGTATGATATTCAGAACAGTCTCTCCTCCTTCAACGCCACCATAACCTTGCGCTTTCGTGCCGCCGCTTAGCCATGCCATAATTGCGTTATATCTTGCTTTTCCCCATAAATCCTTTATTCGGATTTTTGTAGAAGAAGCAAGCCCAAATTCGCCGACACCTGCAACAACGCTTTTACAAGCCAAATCTGCTGATATTTCAGCAACAGTTGGAGCAAAACTTATTAAAACATCACCCCAAGGTGTTTCTTGCGCAAAAACCTTTAGCTTTGAAAAGAATCTTTGCTTTGCAGTTTTCTTTTCCATGATTTTGGCTTGGTTGGCTTTTTCAATGTTATCGATTCTGTTCCTGATAACACACCATCTCCTTTCAAAATGATTATTTCATAGATGTTATAACTTATTATGAAATAATTATAGCATAGTCTTCAGAAAAATTTTAGTTAAAAACAACATAAATAAAGCCCTCTATTTGGACAAATTTACACTTATTTATTATAAAAAAACCGTGCCATAACCTTCAAACGGTCATGGCACGGTAAAAATGTCAATTGTTATCGTATAATTTATCATAAAGCTCACGGTTTATTTTTCCTTCCGAAAGCTTCTTTTCTGCCCAAAGTTTTAGAGCATTTACAGTCATTGAAATATTGTCGAGCTCTTTTTGAATCTCTATAAAATCAGGTATTTCGCTGTCTGCTATTACTCCGTCTACGGAAATTTCAATTAGTCTTTCCTTACCTTTCTGCAACGAATTCAACGAGCTGAGAATTTCTAAAACTATTTGTGAAAGATTGGTATCAAGCTTTACCTCCGGCACATATTTCTTTCCGATTTCACATTCCTTTGTGCAAAAATGATTGCAAAGAGCAGGCTGACCGTATACCTCTGACATTTTTTTGACCTCGTCCGGCTGAGCCTGCACTCTTCCGCTCTCTATTTTCACAATTCTATCCGCTGTTATGAACACCAAACGCTTCTCCGCTTCTTCGCGCGACAATCCGCATTCTTCGCGAAGAACTTGATATATGTTCTTGTTTGCTTTTGTTGATTTACGTCCCATACATTCAAACCACCTTAATCTGTTATGCTAACTCAATTATATAGTCTGAAAGAGGATTAGTCAATATTTTACCCAAAACCATTAACGCAAAAACCGCCGGCAATGATCTGCCGGCGGTATGTTTGTTTAATAGATATTATGCGGTGAGGCTGTTCTGAATGGCAACAGCAACGGCAACTGTGGCGCCAACCATGGGGTTGTTGCCCATGCCGAGGAAGCCCATCATCTCAACGTGGGCAGGAACCGATGAAGAGCCCGCAAACTGAGCGTCGGAATGCATTCTTCCCATTGTGTCGGTCATGCCGTAGGAAGCGGGACCCGCAGCCATGTTGTCGGGATGCAGGGTTCTGCCTGTGCCGCCGCCCGAAGCAACTGAGAAGTACTTCTTGCCCTGCTCGTTGCACTCTTTCTTGTAGGTGCCGGCAACGGGATGCTGGAAGCGGGTGGGGTTGGTGGAGTTACCGGTGATGGAAACGTCTACACCCTCGTTGTGCATGATGGCAACGCCCTCGCGGACGTCGTCAGCGCCGTAGCAGCGAACATTGGCGCGCTCGCCGTCGGAGTAAGCGGTTTCCTTAACGATCGTAAGCTCGCCCGTGAAATAGTCAAACTGAGTCTGAACATAGGTGAAGCCGTTGATTCTCGAAATGATCTGAGCGGCGTCCTTGCCGAGACCGTTGAGGATAACGCGCAGGGGCTGCTCACGAACCTTGTTGGCATTTCTTACGATACCGATAGCACCCTCGGCAGCAGCGAAGGATTCGTGACCTGCCAAGAATGCGAAACACTTTGTTTCGTTTGAAAGGAGCATGGCGGCGAGGTTGCCGTGACCGATACCGACCTTGCGGTTCTCGGCTACGGAGCCGTCGATGCAGAAGCTCTGGAGACCGATGCCGATGTATTTGGCAGCCTCCTCAGCGTTTTTGGCGCCCGCCTTAAGAGCGATGGCAGCGCCTACGCAGTATGCCCAGCATACGTTTTCAAAGCAGATGGGCTGAATGGTTTTGGCGATTTCATAGGGATCGAAGCCTGCTGCCTTGCAGATTTCGCGGCTCTCCTCAACGGAAGCGATACCGTACTCAGCGAGAACGCCGTTGATTTTCTCAATTCTTCTGTCGTAGTTTTCAAATAAACTCATTCTGCACACCTCCTTATTCTTTGCGCGGATCAATGTATTTGGCGGCGCCGTCAAACTGACCGTAATGACCCTTAGCCTTTTCAATTGCTTCGTTGGCGTCGACGCCGCTCTTGATGAAGTCCATCATCTTTCCGATACTTACAAACTCATAGCCGATGATCTCGTTGTCTTTGTTAAGAGCAACGCGTGTGCAGTAGCCCTCTGTCATTTCCAGATAGCGGGGACCCTTTTCTCTGGTGGCGAACATTGTGCCGACCTGAGAACGCAGACCCTTGCCCAGATCCTCCATGGAAGCACCGACAAGCAGGCCGCCCTCGGAGAACGCGCTCTGAGTTCTGCCGTAAACAATCTGCAGGAACAGTTCTCTCATCGCGGTGTTGATAGCATCGCAGACCAGGTCGGTGTTGAGCGCTTCAAGAAGCGTTTTGCCGATAAGGATCTCACAAGCCATAGCGGCGGAGTGAGTCATGCCCGAGCAGCCGATCGTCTCAACAAGAGCCTCCTCGATGATGCCCTCTTTCACGTTAAGGGTCAGCTTGCAGGCGCCCTGCTGAGGTGCGCACCAGCCGATTCCGTGTGTGAAACCCGAAACGTCTTTAATTTCTTTCACCTGAACCCACTTGCCCTCTTCGGGGATAGGAGCGGGACCGTGATACGCGCCCTTTGCTACAGGACACATATTGGTGACTTCTGCGGTGTAATACATAAGCAATTCCTCCTTATTATATTAGATGTAATGAAAATCTGCCTTAAAAATATTATATTAGAAATTAACGAAAAGGTCAAGAGTAAAAATGATTTTCTGTAAATATTTCATCTAAAATATCGGCGGCACAGGCACAAAGCTCGGCGCAGGGGCGCTTGCGGTAGTATTCCTCCGTCCTCTGCTCGGGCGCACCGCCGTCAGTCGCTCCCGTGCCCGCCAAAAGCGAGCGGCAAATTATTGAACCGTTTGCAGATCGGAACCGTTCCGCAAAATCCCTTACAAGCGCGTAATGCGCTTTTTTAGCCGCATGATCCTCCGGATCGCTGTAGCCGCAGAGCAGCCCGAGCACCATAGCGCCGCCGCTGACCGCTCCGCACACCTCGCGCATACGGGCAAGCCCTCCGCCGAAGGACGACGCAAGGCGCGCAGCCGTTTCCTCTTCAAGCCCCGTCAAGTCGGAAAACGCAAGCAGCACCGACTGCGAACAGTTGTATCCGCTGTTGAAATAATTTTTTGCAAGCTCCGAATGAGTCATGGTATCATCTCCCATTTTTTTATATCACAATGTTATAATACATCAAAATCCCGGTTCATGTCAACGCATCCGATAACGCAAAACTCTGTTTTTCTTTTCCCGAAAAAACTTGCTTTTCCGTCGGATTTGCTGTATTATATATAGGGAACCTATAATACAAAAACAACCGAAAGGAACGCTGCGCATGAAACCAAGGCATTTATATGATCCAAAGCATAACGCGGCAAAGGAAAAGACCGCAGGACGCTCAAGGCTCATAGTTTTACGGACGATAAAGCTTATTTCACTGTTTATAGCGGTAGCGCTCACCGCGGGCGTATTGCAGGAATATGTGCTTTGCCACGCCGATCACAACCGGGAGCGGCTAAAGGGCTTTTATCTTGAGGAAAAGGATTCGCTCGATGTTGTGTTCATGGGAGCCAGCGAGGTTTATTCCGACTTCTCGCCGGGTCACGCATACTCCTCAAATAATATCACGAGCTATTTGTTCTCCACCCAGTCAAATTCGATCCTCAACTACAAGGCGCAGCTAAAAAATATTCTGAGCCGCCAGAATCCCGATTTGATCGTCATTGAGCTTAACGGCGCGCTTTACGACAACGACGGTGAAACCACCAAGGAAGCAAACCTGCGAAACTACGCCGACAACGTTCCGCTCGATACGATTAAAGCCGAATGGATAGCTCAATACGGCGGAGAAAACACCCTTGAATACATTTTCCCGCTGATCAAATATCACTCCACGTGGAAGGATATCCCCGACGATATGCTCTATCAAAAAACCGTGGCGGACGACAGACTTCGCGGCTACAGCTATCTAAAGGGGATACTGAACGAGGCGAGGATCTTTCAAAGCACGCAGCGCTCAATGAACTCCATGCTCCAAAAATCCGCAGGCAGCAAAAAGCCTCTCGGAGCGCTTGAGGAGCAAACCCTGCGCGAGCTTCTTCAATTCTGCCGTGACGAACAGCTTGACAACGTCGTTTTCACCCGTTTCCCCCATATTGTCGTAATGAGAACCTTCTCGCGCTTTGAGCGGAGCAACACCGTAGCCGACATCGTCAACGAATACGGCTATGACTACCTCAACTTTGAGCTGAACTACGAGCAGACGGGGCTCGACGAAACCACCGATTTCTACAACCTCGACCACCTTAACGTTTACGGTCAGAAAAAGTTCACCGACTACCTGACAAGATACCTGATTGATAGCTACGGCTTAAAAGCGCGCGAACAGAGCGACGCCCAAAAAGCCAAGTGGCAGGAGTGCGCCGACTACTACACTGCCTACTACAATTACAGCGACAGCCTTATCAATTCGGGCAACGGGCGTGAGCTGAGCGAGGATTCGGAGCTTATTCAGACGCTTCAGGATTACCTGCCGAACCAATAATTGTATTTTAGCAACCTCTGAAAACCGTTTGGTTTGCGGAGGTTGTTTTTTGTCATATTATCTGTGCAGCGGCTATTTTTCAGCTCAATAAAATATTTACCGAATTTATGCATTTTTTATAGATTTTACTTGCAATGCACAATATAAATCGGTTATAATAAGATATCACGCCGATACAGGCGATATCAAGGAGGCGGTTATGGACTTTATTGAAGTATTAGATTCCGTAAACAAATTTTTATCTTTCCCCGTACTGGTCATTGTTTTGGCGGCAGCGGGTCTGTTTTTCACTATCAGGACGAGATTTGTTCAGATCAGGCTGTTCGGAACAGCCTGCAAGCTGATTATGGAGAAGCCCTCGGCAAACCACAAGGTTTCCTCGTTTCAGGCGCTGATGGTTTCTACCGCTTCGCGAGTGGGAACCGGAAACATTGTCGGCGTATCCTCCGCCATATGTCTTGGCGGTCCCGGTGCCTGCTTCTGGATGTGGCTGATGTGCATAATCGGCGCGTCGTCGGCATTCATCGAGAGTACGCTCGCTCAGATCTTCAAGCAGAAGGACAAAAACGGTCACTGCTTCGGCGGTCCCGCGTATTACATTGAAAAGGCTCTTAAGATGCCCGTTATCGCCGCTATTTTCTGTATTTTCCTGATATCGACCTACGCTTTCGGCTTCAATCTGCTTTGCTCATTTAATTTGCAGTCTACTTTTGCGATTTACGACTTTTACGATAAAACATGGACTCCTGTTATTATTGGTGCGATCCTTGCCGTTCTGGTCGGCTTCTGCGTAATGGGAGGCGGCAAGCGCATTGTAAAGCTCACCGAAAAGATTGTGCCCGTTATGGGTATTGCTTATGTGCTTATTTCTCTTATCATCGTGTTCGCAAACGTCACCCGTATTCCCGACACCTTCGCCGTTATTTTCAGAGACGCGTTCGATTTCCGCTCCATATTCGGCGGCGTCGCGGGCTCCTGCATGGTGCTCGGCATTAAGCGCGGTCTGTTCTCAAACGAGGCGGGCGTCGGCTCCGCACCAAACGCCTCGGCGTCGGCGGACGTTACACACCCCGTAAAGCAGGGTCTTGTTCAGACTGTTTCGGTATATATCGACACAATGCTGCTCTGCACAGCCACAGCTCTTATGTGTCTTACCTCGGGCGTAACAGCAAGCAAAGACCTTGAGGGAGCTCCTTATGTGCAAATGGCTGTTTCCACTGTTTTCGGAGATTTCGGACCGATATTCATCACAGTCGCGATGGTGCTTTTCGCGTTTACAACGCTTATCGGAAATCTTTACTACGTTGACAACGCTCTTGCGTACCTCAACGGCAAAAAGCACCCCTCGCGCAAATTTATGATATTCTTTTATATAGCGTGCTTAATCGTCATCTTTGTAGGCGCTTTGGTAACAATAAAATTTGCTTGGATTATAGCTGACATTACAATGGCAGGAATGACACTTATAAATATCCCGTGCTGCGCTATACTCTCGGGAATCGCCATAAAAGCGCTCAAGGATTTTGAGAGCCAGAAAAAGCGGAAGCTCAACCCCGTATTCAAGGCAAAAAGCATAGGTCTTGACGAAAACTCCCTAAGCTTCTGGAAATAGGTCGGCTGAGCCGACAATCAGTCCGCGCTCCCGGACGTTGGTTTTTTCAGAGGTTTTACGCCCGCGTTTAAACGCAGAGCGAAAGAAAACGTTTTTGACAGGGGCAAGCCTTGTCCCTAAGCGCAAAAGGTGAGATTGATAGTAAACATCACCTTGACATTGTAGGGACAGCCCTTGCGGCTGTCCTCGCCACCGACGTTTATTTCCCTACCGATTGTTGATAGGAAATTTAACGTTTGATTCAGCACCCAAGGATAACGGCATATTTTTAAACGGAGAACAAGGCAGCCTCCATATCCCACAGCATTATAAATCAGGAGCGGAGCGACAACCAAAATTATCAATTGTCCACTGTCAACTGTCCATTAAAAAATCCTTCCTTCAACACAACGCTTAAGCGCGGGAATTGAAGGAAGGATTTTTATTATGCTAAGAAGCGCGTCATCAAGAGCGCGGTCTGAACAGTCTTTCGGTTTCGTACGCCGGCTCCATTGTAAGTCTTATGCCGAGATTTTTGAGGATCCTTGTGTCGGTTTCGGAGAGGATGACCGTTGCGTGGGCGTCGGTGTCCCTCAGCTTGGGAAGCTGATCCATAGCGCGCTTTGCGTCGGGATTCGTCACTGCGGACATAGCCAGCGCGATAAGTATCTCGTCGGTGTGAAGCCTCGGGTTAACCGAGCCGAAGCTGTCAACCTTCAGGCGCTGTATCGGCTCTATGACCGCAGCGTCAAGAATATTGACATCCTTTGAGATCTCCGCAAGATATTTAAGCGCGTTCAGCAGCATTGAGGCGCAGGCTCCGAACAAGCCCGAGGTCTTGCCCGTGATGATCGTTCCGTCTTCAAGCTCGATAGCCGCCGCGGGCGCGCCCGTTTCGGCAGCTCTCTTTAAAGCGGGAGCTATAACTCGGCGATCGGAGGTTTTTAATTTGTTCTGCTTCATAAGAAGCCTGATTTTATACGCCTCGTCGCGGGAGCCTATGCCCTTTGTGCGATTGCACATGGCGGCGTAATAGCGGCGGATTATCTCCTGATTGGCAGCGTCGCAAACCACATCGTCGTCGATAATGCAGTTGCCCGCCATATTTACTCCCATATCGGTCGGCGACTTGTAGGGCGATTCTCCCAAAATCTGCTCGAACATCGTGTTGAGAACCGGGAAAATCTCGATATCGCGGTTGTAGTTCACGGTGGTTTCGCCGTATGCTTCAAGGTGGAACGGGTCGATCATATTCACGTCGTTGAGATCGGCTGTTGCAGCCTCGTACGCGACGTTTACCGGGTGCTTGAGCGGCAGGTTCCAAATCGGGAAGGTCTCGAACTTGGCGTAGCCCGCTTTTACCCCGTGCTTGTTCTCGTGATAGAGCTGCGACAGGCAGACCGCCATTTTGCCCGAGCCGGGACCCGGAGCCGTGATGACCACAAGGCGGCGCGTCGTTTCGACATAATCGTTTTTGCCGTAGCCGTTGTCGCTAACGATCAAATCGACGTCGGTTGGATAGTTGGGGATAGTATAGTGATGATAGACCCCGATGCCGTTTCCTTTGAGATGCTTTTCAAACTTGACGGCGGTGGGCTGATGCGCAAAGCGGGTGAGCACCACCGACCTGACGCACAAGCCGCGGCTGCGGAAAACGTCTATCAGGCGGAGCACGTCCAAATCATAGGTGATACCCAAATCGCCGCGCACCTTGTTCTTTTCGATATCGTCGGCGTTTATAACAATTACGATCTCCGCCTCGTCCTTTAGCTGCATAAGCATTTGAAGCTTTGAGTCGGGCTTGAACCCGGGCAGAACGCGCGAGGCATGATAATCGTCGAACAGCTTTCCGCCGAATTCGAGATAGAGCTTATCGCCGAATTCCGCGATCCTGTCACGAATGTGCTGCGACTGGGTTTCCAGATATTTATCGTTGTCAAATCCTATTTTCATGGTATTCCTCCTGTTGCGCAAAACAAATCACCGGGAATCTCTGATAATTCAATTCCGTGCTTACGCGCGGTAGGGAATTGTTAGAGGTTCCCATTAATCAGTTATACCACAAACGGCGCTTATTTTATATAGAATAAAGAAAATTGGCAAAATTTTAACTATTTTAATGGACAACAAGCCTCATATTTGCTATCATAAGATAAAGGCAAATCAAATATCTTCCATTGATATCAAACTGAAAAAGGGTGAGATAATATGAAAAAAACAATAGTTTTGCTTGCGGCGGCAATGCTTTTAACGTCTGCGGCGTCGGGCTGTCGGCAAAGCGCGGAAAAAACCGACAGCTCCTCCGCCGACCGAGCCTCCGCTGCGGTCATCGACAGCGATACGACATACGACTATGAGGTGCGCGAGATTTACTGCGATAACAACGGCAAAAAAATCTACGGCGAGGCGTACATTCCCAAAACCGGCAGCAAGCTTGCCACCGTAATCACCTCGCACGGGCTGGGCTCGAATCACGAATCGGGCGCGTCATACGCGAAAAAATACGCGCCGAAGGGATATGCCGTGTACACCTTTGATTTCTGCGGCGGCAGCAACTCAAACAATCCGAACAAGAGCGACGGCTCACCTCTTGAAATGTCGGTGATGACCGAGGTAAGCGACCTTGAGGCGGTGCTTTCAGCCGCGAAAGGCTGGGATTTTGTCGATTCCGACAGGATTTACTTACAGGGCGGAAGTCAGGGCGGACTGGTTTCGGCCATAACGGGAATTAAACACCAAGACGAAATCGCGGGAATGATCCTGCTCTATCCCGCTTTCGGAATGTACGACCTTGTATGCAGCTTCGAGGATGAAACGCTTGACGACGAGCTTCGCGTCGGCTCGATGACAGTAGGGAAAAACTTTGTCACGGACTTGCGCGAATACGACGTCCGCGAGGATCTGTACAAATTCACAAAGCCGGTAATTGTTATTCAGGGCAGCGAGGACGAAACGGTTCTCCCAGAGAACACCGAGGAAGCGGCAAAGCTTTTCCCCGACGCGGATTATTATGTGATCGAAGGCGCGGGACACGGCTTCTCGGGAAAACACCACGACGAAGCGTCAAAGCTTGCACTGGAATTTCTCGATAACAGAAGTGAGAAAAGGAGTAAAACGGACAGTTGACAATTGACAAGCTATATAGCCCACAGCATCACAAATCCGGCTCGAAGCGCCCCTAACTCCACTCTCCAAACTCTGCGCTAAAACAAAAACGCTTTCCTTCAAAAGCATAAATGAAGGAAAGCGTTTATTTATTATATCACTTATTTAAGATATCACTTATTTATAAGGAAACGCTGCAGGCTGGTAACATCGTCGATCGTAACTCTGCCGTCCTGATTGAAGTCACAAAGCTTTATGTCGTCACCTGAAAGGTCCGCGATACCGGCAAGGTATTTCTGAATGATAGTCGCGTCCAGAATCGAGATCTTACCGTCGTGGTTAACGTCGCCGATAAGCGGTTTTTTATCGTCATCCTTATCTTTCTTATCTTTCTGATCTTTATCGGGAGTGACGTCTCCTGTGGGAATATAAACCGTGGCGCGCTGAGTGGGATTCTCGTCCTCAACGGGATCTGTAGCTAAAGTTACTTCGGGAAGCGTTGTCTCGGGAACTGTCGTTTCGGGAACCGTTGTTTCGGGAGCCGCTGTTGTTTCCTGTACGGGAGCGACGAAATCACAGAATGCAAGTGAAACCCAACCTGTTTTTCCGTTGTAAGTGGTTTTTCCCCATGTCATGCCGTCTGCGTAATATGTATCGGTAACGGTAATTGTCGCTCTGTCGGGAACAGTGCCCACTACGCCGTAGCCCATTCCGGATCCGGATCTCATA
Organism: uncultured Ruminococcus sp.; assembly: GCA_902777275.1. GTDB lineage: Bacteria > Bacillota > Clostridia > Oscillospirales > Acutalibacteraceae > Ruminococcoides. Next base: position 44,454 of record CACYTI010000005.1, read on the forward strand.
TTCAGATAGGGGCTCGCGTCAACCTTGTAGGTGCCGGGCTGATAATCTGTAGGCGTTACATCCTCGGTGGTTTCGGGAGGATCGTAGGAAGGCTCGGCAGAATCTATGATGTAGATATATCCCTGGAATGTCCACCAACTGTTGCCGCCGGGGTTGGAATCGCTCGCGTTAGCGTAGGTGAGGTAGAATGTGCGTCCGCCCCACTCTGAGTTGGAGAGGGTCATGCTGCCGTCGCTGTCGATCTTCTCAACGACCGCAACGTGTCCGCCCGAACCGTAGTTCCAGCAGGCGATAGCGCCGACCTTGGGGGTTCTGCCATAGGGGTAGTAACCGTTTGAACGGTTGTAATCATACCACAGACCTGCGCCGTTCCATGAGAGGTTCGGCTCGGTGCCTAAAATTTCATAAGCTCTTCCATATGCGTAAGCAGTACAGTTGGGAAGTCCGTAGCCGTATTGCTGGAATACATTGTAGTTGCCGTCGTAATAATACCTATTGCTCCAATCGGGAGCGCTGAGCCTCGGTGTGAACGGGGTCGCTGCATGAGCAAAAATAGAGACGGAGAACACGGTAGTAAATAACACCGCGGTGGTAACGAATACAGCTGAAAGCTTTTTAATCAGGTTGCGTTTCAAATAATCATCCTTTCCGAAGATTGGTGTCGATTGCTTAAACCGTCTTAGACAAATAAAGAGGTTACATTCGGTTACACTCATGTAACCGTACATATTGTAACACTTTTGTAAAAAAAAATCAAATATTTTTTTTGACGATTATTCCTAAACTATGGCGACAGTTTTACTGCACAATTCACAACATCACGTAAAATCGGGGTTTTTTCAGGGGGTAAGAGCAAAAATCACAGCTTTTGAATGCCCGGAATACGCCCCGATTTCGATTATAACACATAAAACCCGAAAAATAAAGTCTTTTTTTCATTTTTAGAAGATTATTTTTTTTAAAAATGCTATAATCATCATAAAGGAACCAAGGAGGATTAAACATGAAAAGGATAATTGCGGGTCTTGCCGCCGCTTCCGTCGCCCTTTCATTCGCCGCTGTTTTGGGCGGATGTACCGAAAATGTTCAGGAAACAGGTAACAAAATTGTAAGCGGCGCAAAAGATTATTTACAAAGCGAAGCAGGAATTAACGGAGATGTAAACAGTTTAAAGGACAACGCCGTAAGCTATCTCAACGAGGAGCTCGGGCTGAACAACAGCGCAAACAAGGTCATCGAGGGAATCTGGACGCAGAAGGATGAAACAAACGGCGACTGGGAATGGACCTTTGACGGTACAAACAAATGCGTGTTAAAGGGGCTTACCACGGGCTTTGAGGGCAACGGCACCTACTCGGTCAACGAAGACGAGCGCACCGTAACGGTATGCATGAACGAATGGGACAAGGAAAAAGTGTATACATACAAGCTCACTCAAACACTTTCCGACACCATGCTTGAGCTTACCGAAGGCTATTCAAGCTATAATTTGGTAAAGAACAAATAACCGGCAAATTCGGAAGCTTATAATAAAATGTAACAGGCGCATAACCGTCATCTCCTTCGGTTATGCGCCTGTACACTTTTTATTTTTTACAGCGCCTCTATCGCCGAAACAACCGGCGCTATTATTTGCTTTTTGCGGCTTACCACGCCGTTAAGAACAACGCTTGAATCTCCGCACTCCGCCGCGAAAGCGTTTGACACAATTTCCTTAGCGCTCTTTCCCACAAAGAGCAGCTCGGTTGACTCGTCGATGATATTCGTCAGCATCATCAGGAGCATATCCGAGGTTGAATGATTTATGTAGTCCCGCATAAACGGCAGCATTCTTTCGCTGACCCGCGCAAGCTCCTCGCCGCTGACGGAAGTGACCTGCGACACCGTGAAGGTGTATTTCTCCGCCTTGAACGACTTGCAGTCGATGTGGAAGATCTCCTCGGGCGTTTTCTGCGCAAGGCAAGAACCCGCGTTGAACATTTCCGTCGCGTGCTCCTCCACGTCTATGCCCGCGATTTTTGCAAGCTCGCGCGCCGTGCGCTCGTCAAGCGGCGTGCAGGTGGGAGAGCGGAACATCAGGGTGTCCGAGAGGATAGCCGAGCAGAGCAGCCCCGCGATTTGCGGCGTTATCTCAATGTCCTCCTCGCGGTACATCTGCGCGATGATGGTAGCGGTGCAGCCGAGCGGCTGGTTGCGGAAGTATATCGGGTTCATCGTTTCAACCGAATCTATGCGGTGATGGTCGATGATCTCGGTGACGTCAGCCGAGCGTATGCCGTCCGCCGCCTGTCCCTTTTCGTTGTGGTCTACAAGGATTACCTTTTGCCGTCCGACGGAAAGCAGGTTGCGCTGGGACACCATGCCCAAATAGCTTCCCTCTCTGTCCACAACGGGAAAATAACGGATCTTGACCTTTGCAACAGCCTCTTTTACGTCGGTGACAAGGTCGTCGTCCGAAAATGATATTATCCCCTCTGTTTTCATAACGTGGCGCACCGGCACAGCCTGATTAATGAGTTTTGCAATGCTGTATGAATCGAGCGGAGAGATTATCACGGTGCAGCCCGCTTCCTCTGCGCGGTCGATCACATTCTGTGAGACCCTTGCGCCGAGGCTCACAACGATGCAGCTCACCTTCAAATCAATGGCGCAGAGCTGGGCTTCCTCGCGGTTACCCAAAATAACAAGGTCATTTTCTTTGATGTGAGAGCCCATCAAGTCGGGATTTGCCGAGGCTACGCTGACCTTGCCTTCCGAGAAGTGTCCGTTTTCGTCGCCGACAACAACCTCTCCGTGGAGTGTTTCGGCGATATTTTTGTAGGTCGCGGCGGATTTTGAAAGTGCGCGGGCGTCCAGGTCCTCCATGTAGAACCGCGCCTCGTCGCCCGTGGTTATAATTCCCTCGACCTTGTTGTTCGGAGTGAGCACGGGGACCGAGCGTATGCTTTGGTTTTTCATATGCTCCCACGCCTGTTTTAGCGAAAAGTCGCCGTCTATCCCCTTTATTCTGCGGAAATAAACATGGCGGAGCTTAGGCTCAAGAGAGGTGATGAGCTTGGGCGGATGAACCGAAAAACGATCAAGGACAAACTGCGTTTCGCCGTTGATCTCTCCCGCACGGCAGGCAAGGAAGCTCTCCCCCGTTACGCGGCGCTTTAATTCGGCATAGCAAATGGCTGAGCAGATAGAGTCTGTGTCGGGATTTTTGTGCCCGATAACCAAGGTAGTTTGCATAAATATCCTCCTGACGTCACACGGAATCAAGGCAATAGCGCATAATTACGCGTGCAGTGTTGCTTTCTTGTTTATCATTTCAATCATACCATAAAAATCCAAAAACCGCAAACCAAAAAAAGGCTTGCGGTTTTAGCGATTTTGCACATATAAAGTTTTAATCGAACGACACGACCTCGGTTTCAAATTCGGCTTTGGCGTTTTTTGTACAGACCGAGATCGCGTAATCGGCGAAGAGCTGAGTTGATAAATTATAAACAGAGCCGTCCTCGGAAAAGCTTCTGCCCGACACATCGACAGTCTTCGCGGAGCGATGAAAGCCCTTGCCCATGCATTTCAGCAGGGCTTCTTTTTTTGTCCACAGGGTGTAAAACACGCCCAAGCGGTCGGGGCTGTCCGATATCCGACGCAGCTCATTTTCGGTGAATACTATCTTCCCGAGCCGCAGCGCGTCAGCCTGTTTTATCCGTTCTATGTCGCAACCGACCTCGTCCTCTCCCAAAACAAGAGCGACCCAGTCGCCGCTGTGCGAAAGATTGAAGCAAACACCGCTGCCGGCGCGCGGTTTGCCGAATTCATCGGTATAGATCCGCGTGTCGCCCAAATATTTTTTCAGGAGCAGACCGCCCGCTATGCAGCGTTTTCTGTCCGCCTCAAACCTGTACCGGCGCGCTTTTTCGGCACGCTCCGGTGAAATCATCAGGTAGTGCCGCCCGGTTATGCCGCCGATATTTGCAAGATAAAGCTTCATAAAATCCTTTGACTTTAAATATAATGTGACAGAGCGCGTCAGATGTCCTTCAGCTTTTCAAGGCAGTCGGCACAAATGTGCTTGTGTTCAAAATCCACCAGCCTGTCGAGCGAGTTGCAGAACACGCACTTCGACTCTGCCTTGCGGATGGTTATACATTCGTCGTCGGCGTTGATTTGCAGCACGTCGCCCGCTTGAATGTTGAAATGGCGGCGGATATCCTTTGAGATCACAATTCTGCCCGCCTTGTCAATTTCACGGAAATTTGTATAAATCATGTTTTTCGCTTCCGTTCTACATAAATTTCTATTATTTTACCATTTAATGGGTTGTTTGTCAATATACTGCATGAATTATGTAAAATATTGTTATACCGGAAGAGGAATCTTGTTATGTTGAACTATTTATGGTGTTTTATTGTTGTATTCAGCGTCATCTGCGCGGTGATAAAGGGAAATTCCGATGATTTGGCAACTGCGTTCACAGGCAGTGCGGCGGATGCCGTCGAGCTGCTGATGACCTTGGCAGGTGTTATGGGGCTGTGGTCGGGGCTGATGAAAATAGCCGAGCGGAGCGGGCTGACGGCGCTTATGGCAAGGCTGTTCGCGCCCGCGCTGAAAAGGCTGTTCCCGACGCTTGACAGAAAAAGCGCGGCGTTCGGGTCGATAACAATGAACATAAGCGCGAATTTGCTCGGAATGGGCAACACCGCGACGCCTCCCGGACTCCGCGCCATGCGTGAGCTGCGGGAAATGAACGGAGGCGGCGAAACGGCAAGCGACGAAATGGTGATTTTTGTCGTGATGAACACCGCCTCTATGCAGCTTTTGCCAACGACTCTCGGCAGTCTGCGGCAGAGCTACGGCAGCGAGGCTCCGTTTGAAGTTTTAGTTCCCGTATGGATAAGCTCGGCGGGCGCACTCGCGGCGGGGCTGACAATAGCGATAATAGGCAACAGACTCAGGAAAGGAAGAGCTTTGTGAATCTTATTATGCCCGCGTTCGCGGCGGTTATTATTATATTCGGGCTGGTGCGAAAGGTGCCTGTCTTTGACACGTTCTCGGGCGGTGCGCGTGACGGACTGCTGACGCTTTGGAAAATCGCCCCAACGCTTTTGGGGCTGGTGTTCGCCGTGGGACTGCTGCGATCGAGCGGAGCTGCGGAGGTCATCAGTTCGTTTTTCGCTCCCGTTGCCGACGCCGTGGGGTTTCCGCGCGAGGTCGTGCCCATGGCGCTGCTCCGTCCCGTTTCGGGCGGCGGCTCGACCGCTCTGCTCACCTCGGTGTTCCGGGACTGCGGTACCGACAGCTTCGCGGGCAGAGTGGCGTCGGTTCTTGCAGGCTCAAGCGAGACGACTTTTTACGCCGTCACGCTGTATTTCGGCAGCGCGGAAATCAGGAAAATCCGTCACACGCTTGCCGCCGCGATAACCGCCGACGTGACCGCAATGCTGCTCAGCGCTTTCACGGTAAGGCTCTTTTTCGGAGCGTAAAACGCCGGTGGGCGCGCTCTCCGGCCTCTGAAAGCGTTCATATCCGGAGACGTTCATCAACGGCGGGAAATCGAAGTTTCCTATAAAAAATAAAAAACCGCATCTTCAAAAAAGTGATTATTAAGCGCCGGATCCATAGTTATAAAAAAACAAAAATATCATCTTGACAAGCAGATTATACAATTTGTATAATAATATGTTAATGTTTTAATGATATTATTGTTTGAGGTAAATATACCATATTGCTGTTATGTGAAAAGATAAGATAATATCTGTATTTTTCAATGTTAGCATTCAACGGATTTTAACACTTTCAACAGAGTTTTCCACATTATATTGAACGAAAAGAAATTTACTGACTGTATAAATTCCCGTAAGGAATTTTATTTTAATGTTTTGATTCTTCAAAAAAATATTACAATTTTGTAACATGAAAGAAGAGATATTTTGGACAAACGGTTTTTAGCTGCCGAAATTGCAGGAGCCGCCTTCGTCGCCGCCTGCTCCGCGTTTATGCGTCGGCTGTACGATTGGACCGACGGCGAGCTTCTCGGAATACTGTTCGGGTCGGTCAACGGCAGCTCATGGGAGCTGTGCAAAACTCTGCTTCTCCCGTTTCTGATTTGGTCGCTGCTTGAACTGCTGACGCTGCGGCTCCCGTTTCACCGGTTTGTCGCGGCAAAAACCGCAGCGCTCTATGCTTTGGGCGCAGGCTTTCTGCTGCTGTCGCAGCTTACGGGCAGCACTGCGGCGGGAATCATCTGCGTTCCCGGGGCGTTCGCGCTCTCGTTCCTGCTCTGCAGCTCTTCCCTGCGGCTGCGCGGGCTGTTCGCACCCGCGCTTGTGCTGCTCTTCTTGTTCGTGGCGTTTTATTTCAGCCTAACGCCGTTTCCGCCTCGCCATGAATTTTTCAGAGACAGATTGACGGGTATGTACGGCATTATCCCCCGCCATTTTGATTACGGCGCCGCCGCGCTCGACGCGCTGAATTCTATATAGACGATTTTTCGGGCAAGCTGACTGAAGAACCGGCAAGAGAGATATACTCCGCGAACTGTACGCATTGCGTGTAAAAAATGCGTTTAATTCTATTAGAGAATATTAACGCTCGGTTTGGTGTGGTATAATGTTCTATATATTGCTATAATGAGGAATGTGTATGAAAGATAATAAAACCGAACCGAAGCCCGACGTTATATCGGGCAGGAATCCGGTGAGCGAGGCGGTGCGCAGCGGCAGACCGATCGACAAAATTCTTGTGGCGCGCGGCGAAAAAACCGGCGCGGTCGTCGGGATACTTGCCAAGGCGCGCGCGAAGCAGATCCCCGTAAAGGAGGTTGACCGCGCAAAGCTTGACTTTCTGAGCGGAAGCGCGCCTCATCAGGGTATAGTAGCTCTCGCCGCCGCCAAGGAATACAGCACTGTCGAGGAGATTCTCGCATATGCCGAAGAGCGGAATGAGCCGCCGTTTTTGATAATTTTAGATGAACTTGAGGATCCGCACAACCTGGGAGCCATAATCCGCACGGCGGAATGCACGGGCGCTCACGGGGTGATAATACCAAAACGTCGCAGCGCAGGGTTGAGCTACACCGTAGGCAAGGCGAGCGCGGGCGCGGTGGAATATATGCGCGTCGCAAGGGTGACGAACATCTCGGACCTGATCGATAAACTGAAGGAGCGCGGCGTGTGGGTTTACGGCGCTGATATGAACGGCACGGATTACGCCGACTGCGATATGTCGGGAGCGTGCGCCATTGTTATCGGAAACGAGGGCAAGGGCATTTCGCGGCTTGTGCGCGAAAAATGCGACGTTATCGTCTCGCTGCCCATGAAAGGGAAAATCAACTCGCTCAACGCCTCGGTAGCGGCGGGCGTGCTGATGTATCACGCGCTCAAAGGAAGAAGACAGACGAAAGGACGTGGTCAATATGTCTGATACCGATAAAAACAACGATTTGCTTAAAGAGCTTGAAATACAGAATATTCTTGAAGAGCTGCAGCAGAACGCCGACGATGAGCAAATGAAGATAAACGCGGAAAAATACCGCGTCAAACCGCCGGTTGAGGAAATTTTCAGCAACGCGGATAAAAAGCCGCGCCTGAAAAACGAAATGCCCGACGTTTCAAACGCGATCGCCGACGAAAAAAACGCCGCCACGATGCAGACTGAGTTTTTTATGGACGGAGCGGACAAGACGATTCCCAAGAAGCTTAAATCGGAAGCCGTCACGGAAAGAAAAGCGCCCGAAAAGGCAGCTTCCGCGAAAGTCACCCCGCAGGAAAACGGCGGAAATAAACCGGGGAACGGCAAAAAAGAAAGCCCGGACAGGACTGCGGCTCAAAGCAGCGCCGAAAACAGTAAAATAATCAGTCTGTCTCCCGAATATGCCGCTGACACGCAGTTTTCGCGCGAGGTTATAAACGAGCTTGACCAGTTCAGGGAAGCGCCGAAAATAGAAAGCTTACACTCAATTGATATAGATATAGACGTGGAAGAGCAAAGGAAAGCCGAGCTTGAACACACCGAGGCGCAGAAAAGCCGTTATGAGGAGCTGTTCGGCGTAAAGAAAACCAACGACAGGGAGCCGGAGCGCGTCGTCGCCAAGGTTCCCGTTTACCGCCCCGAGAACAAAAAAAACGTTCTCAATGTAAAGGCGGGCAGGTTCTCCGAGGTCGTCAGACGAGAATACACGGCATATTACAACTCGAACGACCCTACGGTCATGGCTCATGTTATCCGTCCCGAGCCGCAGCAGCCCGTAACCGTGGAAAGTAATCATAAAACCGACGGACGCACGGCGCAGGAAAAGCTTTTAGGCGCGGTTGTGGGAATCTTACCCAAAAAAGAGCGTGAAAACGCCGAGGCCGACAAGGACAAAGAACAACCCGCGCCGGCTGTTGAGGACTATACCTGCGAAGACGACGAGAGCGTCATAAAGTTTGAGCTTAAATCGAACGTCCGAAAGCTGTTTTTCAGAAGTATAATTTCCGGCGTTATCGCGCTGGTGTCAATAATTCTGACGGTCATAACCCGTGTTGCGCCCGACGGGATAATCTCTGCAATTCCCGTTGCTCCCGCCGCATACGCGGTGTTTAACCTGCTGCTCGTCGGCTCGTCCGTCGTGCTCAACCGCGTTTCAATGATAGGCGGTCTGTCTCCGCTGCTAAAGCTGAAGGCGAATTCCGACACGGCGGTCGCGGTCGCGGCGGTCGCGGCGCTTCTCCACACGCTGACGTCGTTTTTCTATCTCGGAGATATGACAAGCTTCAACATCAACTATTATTGCGTTATCGTGCTGTTGGCGTTCTTTGCGAACAACATTGGCAAACTTATCATGGTGTCGCGCGTCAGGGACAATTTCCGCTTTTTGACCTCCAAGGGACAAAAGTACGCCGCAAAAATCTACAACAACGAAAACATCGCGATAAAAATGCTCAACGGCACGCCCTCGGACAACAACCTTATCGCCTATCAGCACAAAACGCATTTTGCGGCGAATTTCCTTAAAATATCCTATGCGCCCGATCCGAGCGAGGATTTAGCCTCAAGGCTCGCGCCGATAACGACCGCCGCAGCGCTCTTTGTGACGCTCATTTACGGGCTTATCACATTCTCCTTCGGCGAGGCTATGAACACCTTAGCGCTCATCACGGCGCTTTCGATTCCTGTTTCCACGCTGCTTGCAGTGAATATACCGCTCGGAAATCTTTGCAAAACACTGACGGGCTACGGCGCGATGCTCGCGGGCTATCCGTCGGTAAAGCAGTTCTGCGACAGCACCGCCGTTATGATGGACGCGTGCGAGCTTTTCCCCGCCGACGCCATCGACTTAGAGGGAATAAAGACCTTTGAGGATTATAACGTTGACGAGTCGCTGCTGTGCGGCATAGCTGTTTTAAAGGAAGCCGGAAACCCCATTGCGAACGCGTTCGAGTCGGTCGTGACCGAAGCAGAGGAGACGCTTCCCGATGTGGAAAGCGTTCTGTATGAGGACAATCTGGGCTTGGTGGGCTGGATCAACGGCGAACGTATCCTTGTAGGCTCGCGGGCTCTCATGGACAAATATCAGGTTGACGTGCCCGACATAAACTACGAGGATAAGTACACCTCAAACGGCAGACAAATCACATATCTCTCACGCGCCGGCAGGCTTATGGCTATGTTTGTCACACGTTACCGCGCAGACCCCGAAATCAAAAGTGAATTGCAGCGCGCCGAGGCAAACGGCATAAGCTTTTTGATCCGCACCACCGACTTCAACATAAACGACGATTTGGTGGCAAAGCTTTACAATCTGTTTTACCGCAGCATCAAGGTTCTGCCGACGGGTCTCGGAAACGTGGTCAAGGAAGCCGAGGGCACCGTTGAGGAGCAGTCGCGCTCTTATCTGATAACACACGGAAAGCCCGCGGGACTCGCGCGCGCTGTATCGGGCTGCGTCCGCATAAAGCAGAACATAACGCTCGGAATAATCATTCAGCTTATAGCCGTGGCGCTGGGGCTTGTAATAGCCTGCCCGCTGGTGCTGTACGCGGGGATCGGCGTAATGGGCTCGCTTGAGGTTTCCGTTTACGTCTTGTTCTGGGCGCTTGCCGCAATAATCGCGCCCGCCATTCAAAAACCGTAGAGCTTACAGCTTACGGCAACGAAAAGAGGTTATTTACTATGAAAATCGCACCCTCGCTTTTATCCTGTGACTTTTCGGTCATGGGTGAGGAGATCCGCCGGATGGATAAGGCGGGCGCAGACTGGATGCACCTTGACGTTATGGACGGGCATTTTGTGCCGAACATCACCTTTGGGGCGCCCGTCATAAAGCATATACGAAAATACACGGAAAAGCCTTTTGACATTCATCTTATGATTTCGGAGCCGCTTCGCTACATCGACGACTTTGCCGCAGCGGGAGCCGACATAATCACATTCCACGTCGAATGCGATTCCGATATTGAGGCCACGATTGCTAAAATCAAATCGCACGGGCTCAAAGCCGGACTTGTTCTAAAGCCAGCCACGCCCGCAAGCGCAGTGCTGCCGTATATTGACGAGCTTGATTTGGTGCTGGTGATGACCGTAGAGCCGGGCTTCGGCGGACAGTCTTTCATGGCTGACATGATGCCAAAGGTACGCGAGCTTAAATCGGAGCGCGAAAAGCGCGGACTTTCGCTGCTGATCGAGGCAGACGGCGGAATAGGAGAAGCCACAATAGCTCAGACTGCCGAGGCGGGTGTTGACGTGTGCGTTGCGGGCACAGCCGTTTTCAAGGCTGAAAATCCCGCAAGGGCAATTGCCGGATTAAAAGAGCTTTGCGAATAAAGTAAAGGGAACCTCTAATAATTCCCTGCCGCGCATAAGCACGGGATCTTCACGGCATGATCTTCCGCGCTTCTGCATAACATTGAATCATTGGAGATCCCCTAAAAAACAAAAGAGGAAAAACATGACAAAAAAATTATATACACTCGGAGAAGAGATTTTCAGCTCCGTCACGCACGGGATAGGAACTCTTCTCGCAATAGGCGGAACTGCCGTTCTCATCGTCGTTTCGGCGATATTCGGCAACGCTTTGACGGTTGTAACCTCGGCGGTATTCGGAGCGAGTCTTATTATCCTGTACTGCATGAGCACGCTTTACCACGCGATTTCAAGCCCTAAAGCGAAGAGCTTTTTCCGCATTATGGATCACAACACCATATTCTTTCTGATTGCGGGAACCTACACGCCGATCACCCTTTCGATCCTCGGCGGCACGCTCGGCTGGATATTGTTTGGAGTAGTATGGGGTGCGGCTGTTATCGGCATTACGCTGAATTCGATCGACCTTGAAAAATTCCGCAAGCCCTCGGTCATCTGCTATATTCTTATGGGCTGGGTAATTATTATCGCGATCAAGCCGCTGCTCAGCGCGATGAGCACGACCTGCCTGTGGCTGCTTATCGGGGGCGGTATATTCTACACGGTCGGAGTGATTTTTTACGTTATCAAAAAGGTCAAATATTTTCATTCGATCTGGCATATCTTCACCCTGTTGGGCAGTCTTTGCCACTACTTCTGCATATTGTTCTCGGTTATAACATAAGGGAACCTCTGATATTTTTCTACATAAAAATCATAAAAATTCAGGGACCGGCTCAAAACTCCTCGTGGTTTTGAGCCGGTCCCCTTTTGCAGATAAATTCGGATTTATTTAATGATATCGCTCATGATCAAGTTGTTCAGCCTGTCAAACAGGGCGTAAACGAAAACAAGGTTGCTCACCCCGGTATCCTTTCTGCCGTCTTCAATATTAATAGCTGCCATCTTCGGCGTCAGGTTTTCTTTAACCGCGGCCTTCTGCTCTTCGGAAAGCTCCGCCGTAATGTAGAATTCCATTACGATCGCGTTGCCCTTGGCGTAAATATCCTGGCTCATTTGATCGTTGGCAACTCCCGGTTTGGCTATTTCAATATCGCCGTTCGAGAGATACGCCTCTATTTTTGTCTGAGCCGCTAAATCGCTCACATCAATCGCGTCATCCCTGATCAGAACATCCCCGTCCGGGTTTATCAGAACGTGTTCATCGCTGATGTCAACGTTTGTTCTTCCGCAGGCGGAAAATGCGAGGCACAGGAGAATCAGCGCGAGTACCTGAGCAATACCTTTTACAGCCTTTGCCATTACACACTCCCCCTTTTCACGGACGCCGCCTTATGCGCCCGCATTCAACCCGGTTTTCAATGATCATTTCATTTCGTTGATATACCACTTTCCGTCAACCTTCTTAAACGTTACCTTGGCGTCGGCACGTTGATCGCCGATAATCGGAATCGAAGCGGTGATTTTCAGGCTTCCCGACGCCGTATCGCCATCGACCTTCACGTCGTCCCGAAGCTCTAACTTATAGGTGATCTTCTGTCCCGTCTGATTTATAAACTCGCTGATGTTTTTAAAAACGGTGCTCTCCCCGAGCTTTCGATCTCTCAGCTCCGGCACAAACTGATCCGCTATAGCCTGCTCGTCGTTGTCGTTGAGCGCCTTTTCCAAATTCGAGATCCGCTCCGAGAACTGTCCGTTTGTCTGTCCGGATCGCGCAGAAAAATCTGTCTGCGGTTCCGCCGACGACACTGAGGACGAAGCGGTATCCTTATCGCCGCTGTTCTTTCCGCCGAAAAACCATATCGCGAAAAACACTCCCGCCGCTATGACCGCAGCCGCTGTGACCGAGATAATTATAATAACGGGCAGCTTGGATTTTTTCGGAGGCTGCGCTTCCGACTGTGTTTCAGACTGCACTTCGGGCTGTGCTTCGGGCTGATAAGGTAACTGCTGCGTCTCAGGCTGTTCCGTTGCGGGGTAAGCCGCTTCCGGTTCAGCAGACTTTAGAGGAAAACCGCAGTGGTGGCAAAACTTTTCGGTTTCTTTAACAGGCTCATTGCAATTCGGGCAATTCATATTACACACCTCCGGAGAAAAAATAAACGTCATTCATCGCAGAGCCCGCTGACAAGCAGATTGCCGTTTATGTCAAAATAAGAGTAAACGATCTGCGCGTTACTGACGCCGCTGATGCTCCTGATATTGGACACAACATTTTGGGAAGAGCGGATAAGCTTGCTCACGTTGGAGGTAAGAGTCTGCACCATCGCATTGTCCACCGCGTATTTGTAGTAGTACTCATAAACGATCGTATTTCCGCAGGCGCGGGAAATATAGGTAAGGTCTTCGGTGCTTCCCGAAGTGCCCTCATAATCTTCCAAATATTTTCTGAGTTTAAGCTCCGCCGACACGTCCCCGGTATCAATTCTTTCATTTGAAATAATAAATACTCCGTTGCTGCTGTACAACGAATCAGTATTATTGATTTGAGCGCTGCTTTGTCCGGAAGCGATCGACGACTGAACGTGAGAAGATAAGACCGAGCTTTGACTTTGCGTAGCGCTTTGACTTTGCGTAGCGCTTGAGCTTACCGAACCGCTTTTGCCGCTTCCTCCGCCGAATACCGCAACAGCGACAATAACGGCGCACCCGATAAGCAGCACAGCGGTTGCCGCGATAATAATTACAGGCAATTTTGACTTTTTGACGGGCGGCGTTTGAGTAACAGGCGCTTGATTTACGGGCGGCGTTTGAGTAACAGGCGCTTGATTTACGGGCGGGAACGCCGTCTGCTGCGACGTGAACTCATTAATAAGCGTTTCCATATCGCGCGTGCGGTTTACGGCTGAAACCGCAAGACCGTGCATAAGCGCGTGCTCCTGCTGAGGATAGATAGAAATACCTAACTGCGAAGGCGGCACCAAAGTGTCCGAAATAAGCCTGTCGAGGCTGCCGACGGGTATTCTTCCCGTTATACAGGCATAAATCGTCGCACACAGCGCGTAAACATCTGTATGGGGACCCTGATTGCCGTTTTGACGGTACTGCTCCTCCGGCGCGAAGCCCTGCTTTAGGATAACCGACATTTTGCGTTCCTCGTTCGTAAAGTAACGCGCCGATCCGAAGTCCATCAGCTTCAGCTTTCCCCTTTTTGTATACATAATATTGTCGGGGCTGATGTCGCGATGGATTATACCCTTGCTGTGCATATAGCCGAGCGACCTCATTATCGGCAGCATAAGCTGAATAAGCGTCTGCGGGTCAAAGCAGCCGTAGTGCGACACATAATCCTTAAGCGTTTCTCCGTCAAGATACTCCATGACGATATAGGCGGTGCCGTTCTCCTGAAAGTAATCGTGCACGTCAACAACACCCTCTTCATCAGAGAAAGCGGCGACATTCTTCGCCTCTTCCAAAAAACGCTCCTCGCCTTTTTTGAAAAAGTCTTCTCTTCCCTGCGTGATAAGCACGGTTTCGGACACCGAAGCGGTTCTGTTGACCGCTCCCGAAGGGAAATATTCCTTGACGGCTACACGCTTTGAAAGAGTGGTGTCAAGTCCGATATAGGTTATGCCGAAGCCGCCCTCTCCTATAACGCTGCCGATAAGGTAGCGCCCGTGAAGCATTGTGCCTCCGCGAAGATGATAAGGAGCGGAAATATTTTGCGCAGCTGCGTTGTCATAACCGCAGTTTCCGCATACAGATGAACCGCCGAGCGGTTTCATACATTTATAACAATATTTTTGCATTATCATCATTCCTTATAATTAAGCCAAAATTAATACGGGAAAGCCGATCAGCGCGAAAAAAACGCTTTGATCGAAATATTCCTGCGATTATATTATATAGCATTTCACACAATTTTTCAACAACAAATATGTAATAATAAATACGAATCGTTTTTTTGAAACAAATCCCGGCAGACTCACATCAATACAAAATCATAACATATCTGTTTTTCAAAATCCCGATTTTACGGCAAGCGGGCGCATAACCGCCGTTTTCTCAGGTTATGCGCCCGTTTTTATCATATAGCTTTTATTGAATTGCCGCCTTATATATTTCAAAGTACTTGTTCTTTGCGGCGTCTGTTACAAGCGTTACATTATAAACAAAATCGTTATCAACTCCGTCGTAGGTGAAGCCTTCCTTATAGAAAAGCACCTCGGCGTGGGTCTCGCCCTTTTGAGTAATACAGCTTCCGTGACAGCTTATTGTGCTCTTTACAAAGCCGGGATAAAGCACGCACATCATCGCCAAAGCGTCGCAGTTCGATACATCCTCCGAACCGTTGCTTTTATAGAACTCGCGGATCTTGCCGAACGATTCAGCGACAAATCTGCCTGTATCGTTGAGCGCTTCAAGCTCCTCAAACTGTTTATCCGTCCACATGGCGTCCTCACTGCACATATCAAGACCGATGATCGTAAGAGGGATTTCCGAATCGAGCATTATTTTGTACGCGTCCGCGTCCGCGTAAACGTTATATTCCGCCACGGGCGAAGCGTTGCCCGGGCCGAGACCAGCCGTTCCCATCGACCAAATCATCTTTGCCTGCTTCATAGCCTCCGGGTCCTTTTGGATAGCTTTGGCTATGTTTGTTGCGGGACCGAGCGCGACTATTTCGATTTCTCCCGGATTTTCTTTAACGGTATTTATGATAAAATCCACAGCGTCGCCCTCCTGCGCCTGCCCCTTGGGGTGAATAAGACCCGCGTCGCCCATACCGTCTTCGCCGAACACGCTGAAAGCGAACTTGTACTCACCGTCGAGAGTATCGGATGAGCCTTTGTAAACTGGCGCTTCAACTCCCGCAGTTTCCAACGCCATTATAGCGTTTTTAGTGCTCTGCTCCAAATCGACGTTGCCAACCAGTACCGTTACTCCGACTATCTCAACCTTGGGAGTTTTTGCCGCCAAAATCAGGGCGGAAGCGTCGTCCGCGCCCGTGTCGGTGTCGATAATCAGCTTGCGGGGCATTGTCGGCGTGTCAACAGTGCTTTGAGCGCTTAATTCTGTTGCCGCCGGTTCCGTGCCCTTACTGTCGTCCGCCGCCTGAGATGAGGACGGGCTGCCACCGCAGGAGCACATCATCGCCGCGGTGCTCAAAGCCAGCCCCGCGCAGCAGATATATCTGAATAATGCTTTGATTTTCATTTGAATTCCCCCTATCGTTTCTGACTACAATAATAACAAATAATCCGTTGCTTGTCTATATCGTTAACTGTAAAAATCACCGCAAAACAAAAAACAGGCGCGGTCAATATCCGAAATGAAAACAGAGTTGATTCTTTTACGAATTTATGATACACTGAAAAGGGAATCCCGCTTTACGCCAATGCGGTCAGCTTTAAGGAAACGGTTGACTGCATTGCCCGTAATACGCGGACATCAATCAAAACAAAAGGAGAAATAATTATGGAACTGATACAGAGTTTTTCCGTGGATCACACGCGGATTATCCCGGGCATTTTTACAAGCCGTGAAGACAATGTCGGCGGCAGCACGGTGACAACCTATGATATAAGACTGAAAAGGCCGAACAGAGAGCCTGTTATCGACGTTGCGGCTATGCACTCGCTCGAACACATTATAGCGACTTTTCTCCGTAACGATCCCGATTGGAAGGACGATATAATCTATTGGGGTCCTATGGGGTGTCTTACGGGCTTTTACCTTATTCTTAAGGGCAGCTCTTCTCCGCGTGATATTTATGATTTGGTGCTGAGAGCATTCAAATCGGTTAGCGAAGCCGAAACCGTTCCGGGCGCGACGCCCGTAAACTGCGGAAATTACCTCATGCACAATCTCGGAATGGCAAAATGGTACGCGGAGGAATTTGCGGACTACCTTGAAGCGAACTGCGGACATCCCGAAATATTCGAGTACCCGAAAGCGGAGCGGCTCGTAACGGACGACGGACAGCAGTTCTACGACTCGTAAAGCACGGCGCAGCCCGTATATTGACCTCATCTCTTTTCATTTGTCAAGAGTGAGCAAAAAAGATATTTTTTACAAAAAAACAAGTTGGGAACTTAGCCTCCGCCTATGACAATTATTCATTATTAAATATTAAATTTTCAGTATTCATTCAGAAAAACCTGTCTGCCGACTGAAAATGAATAATGCGATCGAGTAGTAGGCTGCCCAAAAGCTTCGCAGCCGACCTCTCACACCACCGCGCGTATGGTTCGCCAAACACACTACTATTATACTCGGAGGTTATCTTTGCTAAAAGCTTTTATTTTTCCCCGGTTGTATTTTCACGCCTTAAGGCACCAATCATAAATGCTGTGCTCAACCTTTCGTGTTAAGCACAGCATTATCTTTTTATTTAATTACTTATTAAAAATCGACATGATATCATAGAAGGTATCGTCCTCGTCCTCTGTGGTGTCTTTTGCCGCGCGGCCCTTCTTTTTGGAGGATGACGCAGGGGTATCTACAATCACGTTTTCTTTAGCTGACTGCTGAACGAGCGGAACCGTGTCTGCCGTGCCGAAGCCTGTGGCGATGACCGTTACGCTGATCTGGTCGTCCATTTTGTCGTCGATAACGGCGCCCCAGATGATGTTCGCGTCTTCGCTCACCTTATCCTTGACCATGGTGGAGGCAGCGTCGATATCGTCAAGACTTACATCGGAGGAAGCTGTGATATTGATGATAAGACCCTTTGCGCCGTCGATAGAGGTCTCAAGCAACGGGCTGGAGATGGCCATATCTGCGGCAACTGTCGCCTTGTCCTTGCCCGAGGCGGAGCCCATGCCCATGTGAGCAAAGCCCGCGTCCTTCATAACAGAGGTGACGTCGGCAAAGTCGAGGTTTACAAGACCCGGCAGTAAGATGAGGTCGGAAATACTCTGAACACCCTGGCGGAGAACATCGTCGGCGATCGCGAACGCGTTTTGCAGTGTGATGCTGGTGTCGGAAACATATTTAAGTCTTTCATTGGGAACGATTATCAGTGAATCAACGCAGGCTGAAAGCTCGGCAATACCCTGCTCCGCCTGAGTCATTCTTCTTCTGCCCTCAAACGCGAAAGGCTTTGTGACAACGCCGACGGTAAGGATTCCCATGTCCTTGGCAATTTTTGCAACGACAGGAGCCGCGCCCGTACCCGTGCCGCCGCCCATACCTGCGGTGACGAATACCATGTCGGCGTCCTTGAGCAGAGCTGCGATCTCATCCTTGCTCTCCTCGGCGGCATTCTGACCGATGGAAGGCATTGAGCCCGCACCCTTTCCGCGCGTGAGCTTCTCGCCGATTTGGAGCTTCTGAGACGCCTTAGACAGTCTTAATACGTGTTCATCTGTATTAATTGCAATAAACTCCACATTTTTTACATCCATGGTTACCATGCGGTTAACAGCGTTTCCGCCGCCTCCGCCTACACCGATTACTTTGATCTTAGGCATATACTCGCTTTCCAGTTCCAACTCAAAAGCCATTTTAACTTCCTCCTTAGTGATTCCTGAATCTATTATAAAGCAACATGACGCCACACCCAAGCCCGCCTTTGGGGAGCGCGGTTTTACGGAAACAGCGTACAGGCGGGGTCAAAACAGAACGGTTTCCTGTACAAGCGTCATCTTATAATACATACTTTGTAACTATACTACCACACTTTTTTAAAAATATCAATGGTTTTGTACATATTTTTCGATAATAATTCTTTAGTAATCATTATTTTTTGACATTTCGGCGCTTTTACTCATACGCTTGCCAATAATAATCATATTCTCCGTAGCCGGAATACGGGTCAAAGCCGTCGTAGCCGTCGTAGCCGTAAAGTCCGTAATCGTAACCGTCGCCATAATCGCCGCCGTAGTCGTAATTGTCTTCGTTGCCGCCGTTATCGCCATTGTCTACGTTATCGCCCGCGTCATCCTCGGGACTTCGCGTAGGTTCTGTCGGAATGACCGTCACAGGCTGCGTTGGGGGAGGCGCGGTCGTCGTCGGGGCAGGAGCCGGCTTGTAGCGGGACATTTTGTTCTTGTTGCAGGTTGAAACGTCGAGCGTTCCCGCGACCGTTCCGGTTTTGTTCGGGTCAAGCTTTTCATCTATAATAGTGAAAGCCGTCTTTATTTTGTAGTCGATATCCTCGGGCAAGCCGATGTTGATATCGATCCTGTTGTCGTAGTTGATTATGATTCCCGAAAGGTTCGTGATATCAAAGCCCATTATTTTATCCACGCCGTTTTCCTCAAAGCTCTTTTTGACGCTGTGGAGGATCTCCGACACCGAATCGTCGCCGAAATCTATATACTCGCCCTTTGCTTTGTTTTTGAAATCGCCGCATTTGAGCTCTATCAGACCGTTGGGCTTGGTATCAGACGTGTCGAGGATCCTTCCCTTTGAGCTTACGATAAGATAGCCGCTTCCGTCCTTTATCGCGTATGCAGGCTCGGCGTTTTGGACAGTGATAACAACGGTATCGGGAATTGAAAAGCTGACGTTCGCGCTTTCGATATAGGATAGATTTTTAACTATCTCCTCCGGAGTACTGTTCCACGTTCCGATGAAAATATTCTGTCCGGGCGCGACATTGCTGAACGCCGTTATCTGACCCTCGTCGTAGTAAGAGTCGCCCTCGACCTTGATGTACTCTGTTTTGAACAGGACTGTCAGGCTGAGGATAACGCCGATAACAAGCACCGCGGCAAAAATGGAGGCTGAGATTATGATTCGCTTTTTGCGGATCTGCTTTGAGGTCAGGGGCTTTTTGTTGCGCCTGATCACCTCGTTCTCCTGCTTGCGGATCTGCTTTGCCCGCTTTTCCTGCCGCTTTTTTTCGGAGTATTCGTCAATATAGTAGCCTTCCTCGTGGTCTTTCGGTCTGAGGTTCCTAATCTTTTTCTTGCCCTCTCTGCGAAATTTTTCCTCGCGTGAAAGCTTTTCGCTGCGCTCGGCGCGCTGCTTAGCCCGCAGCTTGTTTACAGCATCCTTGATTTTACTCTTGGATTCTGTAGGCCTTTTGGATTTTGAGGAAGCTTTTTTATTTTGTTTTTCCTGTTCTTTTCCGGTCTTTTCCGTATTTTGCGTCTGCCGCTCCGGATTCCTGCGCGGCTTAGTCTGCTGTTTCTTTTCCTTGGAATCCAACAGTGCTCCTCCTTGTTTTACTTCCGCCGCTCTAATGTGGTTCCGGCGGCTCGACTTCTGATCCGTAATAACTTGATTCAAATAAAAAATATCTATACTTTCGCAATATCGGCGCCCAGCGAGCTGAGCACCTGTTCAAAGCCTTCATACCCGCGCTCAAGGTATTTAACGCCCTCAAGCTCGGTTTTTCCCTCGGCGCACAGAGCGGCGGTGACGAGCGCGGCGGCTCCGCGCAGATCGGTCGCCTCCACCGGAGCACCGTACAGCCGGGGCACGCCCTCGACAACTGCAAGCTTGCCCTCGGTTTTTATGTCCGCTCCCATCCTCGCGAGTCCCGCAGTGTGGCGGTAGCGGTTTTCAAATATATTTTCAATAAACACCGTTGTTCCGTCGGCAACCGAAGCCGCTGCAAGCAGGGGAGCCTGAGCGTCGGTCGGAAAGCCCGGATAAGGCATTGTACGCACTATTTTCATTGAGCTGAGACGCTCCGGAGCGATAACTGTAAGCTCGTTCTCGTGAGCCGAAAAGACGCAGCCCGCGTCCTCGAAGGCGGAAACGACAGCGGTCAGATGGCTGTGTATTACACCCTTGAGAGTTATCTCGGAGCCTGTCACGGCGGCACAGGAAATCAGCGTGGCGGCGGTGATCCTGTCGGGAATCAGCGCGTGCGCACAGCCGTGCAGCCGCCTGACGCCGTCTATTACGATAACGCTTCCGCCCGCGCCCTTTATCCTCGCGCCGCAGCGGTTAAGATAATCCGCCAAATCGCAGATCTCGGGTTCTTTTGCCGCGTTGGTGACCGTTGTTGTGCCGTTCGCCGTGCACGCCGCGAGCATTACGTTCTCGGTGGCGCCTACGCTCGGAAACGGCAGAGTGATATCGGCGCCCTTCAAGCCGTGGGGAGCGCGGCAGTCAAGCCTTCCGTGGCGCTCCTTTATGACCGCGCCCAGCCGCCTGAGAGCTTCAAGGTGCATATCTATCGGGCGCAGACCGATTTCGCAGCCTCCCGGCAGACTCAATCTGACCCTTCCCGCGGCGGCGAGCACCGCGCCCAAAAAGACTATGGAGCCTCGGGTTTGCCGCATAAGCCCGTCGGGAATGTCGAACCGTTTAAGGCCGCCGTTATTAACCAGAACCGTTCCGCCGCTGCGCTGAGCGCGGCAGCCCAGCCATCGGAGGATCCTCAGCGAAGCCTCGGTATCCGACAGGAGCGGACAACGGTAAATCACGCTCTCCCCCTCCGCAAGCACGGAAGCAGCCAAAACGGGCAGCGCGCTGTTTTTCGCTCCCTGAACAGTTACGTCGCCCGAAAGCCGTTTTCGTCCCGAAATATAGAGTTTAGACACACAAACACCCTCTTATTAAGTATAGTTCATACTATGCGGCAAAAGGTGTGTTGTGCGCATCAATGCGAGCAGCACTGTTCATGCTGCTTATTATAGTTTACGGGGATCTCTGATAATTCAATGTTGTGCAGAAGTGCGGAAGATTATGCCGTGAAGCTTCCGTGCTTATGCGCGGTAGGGAATTTTCAGAGGTTCCCTTATATTATATCAAACGGAGAACCTGTTTGACAACGGAATAAATGCGCTCATTTGCATTTGTTATTGCCATTTTTTTGGAGTTTTCGCTGAATTTTGCAAGGGTGTCGGCATTTTGCAGCATATAGTCAGCCTTTCGCATAACCGCCTCGCCGCTCAATTCGCTCTCCTCGATTATCTCCGCCGCGCCCGCGTTGACAAGCGCCATCGCGTTGTGGTACTGGTGATTCTCTGCTACGTTGGGTGAGGGGATCAGGATCGCGGGCTTGCCCATAGCCTGTATCTCGCTCAGTGTGATCGCTCCCGCTCTGCTTATAACCAAATCGGCAGCCGCCATGCACTGGGGCATATTGTCGATATATGGACGGACATCAAGGTTACTGCATTTTTTGATGTCGGTTCCCAATTCCCTTACCATATCGGGGAAGCCTCCGCCGTACTTGCCATAGGCGTGGATATGCTGATACCTGCCGTCCTTGCCGCTTCTTGCGATAAGCGCGGCGAGCGACTCGTTTATCCTCTGCGCTCCGAGGCTTCCTCCAAAGGAAAGGATAACGGGGCGCGAATCGAGTCCAAGCGTCTCGCGCGAGGTCTGCCGGTCGGCTGTTAAAATCTCACCTCGGACGGGGTTGCCCGTGACAACGGTATCGGCTCCTTTAAAAAACGGCTTTGCCGCCTCGGAAGCGAGCATAACCTTTTTTACGCGCTTGGCGAGCATTTTATTTGTGATACCCGGATAAGCGTTCTGCTCGTGTATGATGCAGGGCACGCCCAGCCTTGACGCCTCGCGCACAACAGGACCCGAAACATAGCCGCCGGTGCCGATGCAGATATCCGGGTGAAAATCCCTGATTATGTGCCTTGCGGCTGCGGAGGAGGTTATGGTGCGCCTGATAGTTCTTGCGTTAGCGACCATGCTTTTCGGCGACATACTGCGCTGAAAGCCGCTGATAGTAATTGATTTTATTTTAAAGCCCGCCTGCGGAACAAGCCGCTGCTCCATTCCGTCGCGGTTGCCGATAAACAGAAACTGCGCATCGGGGTGTAATTCCTTGATATAGCCCGCAATTGCAAGCGCGGGATTGATGTGTCCGGCGGTGCCTCCGCCTGCCAGTAAGATTTTCATTATATCGCTCCCATTATTTACCGTTTGATGATTTCAACGACCGGACTGCGCTGTTATTGCTTTTCAATATTTGCCGTGCGTGAAATTGAAAGCACAATGCCCATCTGCGCCAACAGCATGATAAGCGAGGAGCCGCCATAGCTGAAAAACGGCAGGCTTATACCGGTGTTGGGCAGCCAGTCGGTGATAACCAAAATGTTGAGCACCACCTGAACGCCGATTTGCGAGGTCAGTCCTATGCCGAGCAGCTTTCCGAATTTATCCTTTGCGCGGAGCGAAAGCGTTATTCCTCTCCATACAAGCAGAGCAAAAATAAGCAGAATGATTATCGCTCCGATAAGACCGAGCTCCTCGACCACGATAGCGAAGATAAAGTCGTTCTGAGGCTCGGGCAGATAGAGGAACTTCTGATGCGACTGACCGAGACCCAAGCCCCAAAGTCCGCCGGAGCCGATGGCATAGAGCGAGTTGCGCGTCTGCCAGGTGTCGTTCCACATATCGGTACCGCGCTCAGCCGAGAGTGCCTCTCCCCAGCCGTCCATGCGGCTCATGGCATACGACAATCCGCCCGACACCGCTAAAATCAGTATGATTCCGACGAGAACTATGCCGCCCACTATCAGATATTTTGTTTTCATCCCTCCGATATACAGCATTATCACCGTAAGCACGCCGACAATAACAATGCCCGAATAATGCGGCTCAAGAAGAAGCAGACCCGAGATCGTTCCGAACACGATAACACCCGGAAGCACGCTGTATTTTGGAAGCTGCATCAAATTGTAATATTTGCTCGCCCAGTGAGCAAAGAACAGTATAACGGCAAACTTGGCTATTTCCGAGGGCTGCAGATTGAAACTGCCCAACGATATCCAGCGCTTTACTCCTCCTTCTCCCGACGGAAGAACCAACACGAGGAAAAGCGTAAAATACGCCACTCCCAGTACGAACGGAGCAACCTTATGAAGCTTGTTGTAGTTGAAGAACGACAAGACGATCATCGCCGCCAAGCCGATGCCGATAAAAATCAACTGACGTGTCAGATAAAAGAAGCTGTCGCCCTGCGTATAATATGAAAATGCATAGCTTGCCGAAAACATCATTATTGTGCCGATGATCAGCAAAATCAGGATTATTATGCAAAACGGCAAATCAATGCCCATTCCCACAGCGAACCATTTCGCGTTTTTCATTTTGCGCTGCCTTGACGGGCGAACAAAAAACCTTTCTTTGTCTTCTTTCGGCATAGCTTTTTGATCACCCGCGTTCTGACCGTGCTTGTAGCGGTGGTCATAAACGCGGTTCACGTCGCCGCGCAAAATCATTTTTAAATTAGGAGCCAAGTTGTTTCCTCCCTTTGGTTTTTCAATGCGCAAAAGCGCGGTGCTTCCGGCTGCAGCGCCGTCAGCAAAGGATCCTTTTTTAAAAAGTACTGTCATTATCTTTGGAAACGACTGCGTGTTTACCTTTTTGGTGTAGGGGCGCACCCATGTGTGCGCCCGTGAGCGCTGAACTAAAAGTTGCGTTTCTATCGACAATCGGACGTAAAAATAACGTCGGTTCAAGGGCGAACACATGGGTTCGCCCCTACGAAGTCATGGCAATGACGGTTTTAGTTTATAACAGTAATTATTAAAGAAGGCGTTTTTGTGAGTATCTAAAAACTCAGTACATTAAGATATATTAATAGATAGAGAATTTTACTCCGAAGGTGACGAGCAGGAACGATATCAAGCCGAAAACTGCGGTAACGGCGCTGAACACCGCCACGATTTTAACCTCGCTCCAACCGCACATCTCAAAATGATGGTGGATAGGGCTCATTTTAAACAGGCGCTTGCCGTGTGTAAGCTTAAAATAGCCGACCTGCAAAATAACCGAGAACATATCGCAAAGGTACACGATGCCAAGCGGAATAAGAAGTATGGGGAGCTTGACGGCAAACGCCATGGCACAGACCGCTCCGCCGAGGAACAGCGAGCCTGTGTCGCCCATGAACACCTTTGCGGGGTGGAAGTTCCACACCAAAAATCCGAGGCACGCGCCCGCGATAGCCGCGCTTAACGCCGTGACGCCCAGGCAGTAAAGCGCGCTTGCGATAAGCATAACGGCGACAGCCACAAAGAAGGTGATCGAGCCGACAAGACCGTCAACGCCGTCGGTGAGGTTGACGGCGTTGACCACGCCGACGATAACCACAGCCGAAATAATATAATAGAAGAATCCCAAATCAACCATACCTACGAACGGAATAGCGGTTTTAGTGCCGCAGCCGGATACTCCGAGCACGGCGAGATAGGCGCCTGCCGCAGCGAACTGAAGAACAAGCTTCTGCCATGCGGAAAGACCCTTGTTGCGCTTTCTGACAACCTTGGTGTAGTCGTCGATAAAGCCGATAAGACCGTTGGCGAGAGCCAGACCGAGACCCGCGAAGATATAAACTGTCTCGCTGCTGATGTCGGCGCGGTAGGTGTTGATGAAATCGTTTCCCGTAAGAATATATATAACGGTGCTTATGATCGTCACAACGGTGATCGCGACAATAAACATAATTCCGCCCATAACGGGAGTACCCTGCTTTTTCTTGTGCCAGCTGGGACCGATATCGAGGATCGTCTGTCCGAAGTTGATTTTGTGCAGGTAAGGGATCAAAAACTTACCTGTTACCGCAGAGATCGCAAAAGCTAAAATCGCTGCGCAAAATGTCCAAATGCCGTAAACTACCATTTTTTACCGTTCCTTTCAGTTGTCTTTCGGAAATCCGATCAATCGTTAAAGCCTTCGCTCGACGCCGCCGAGAACGTAAGCGTTATTACAGTGCCGGGCGGAACATTTTCGCCCTCCTTGATATCCTGCGCGGTACAGATTCCTCCGCTTCTCACAGCGCCCTTGAAGCTGATGTTCAGCCCGTTGCCTGCGGCTATGAGGTTGGCGTCGGACGCGGTGCAGTCCTTGAAGTCGGGCACCGAAACGGTCTCCGTCTTGCTCTCATCGTCGGTGAACAGAACGATGTTGCCGCCCGCCGAAACCTTTGAGGATACGCCCGGAAGCTGTGAAATGACCTTTTCGCCATAGCCCTTTACGCTTACGGTGAAGCCGTCCGCCTTAGCCTTTTCGGTCGCCTGCTCAACCGTCAGCCCGGTGTAATCTCCGGCTGAGGTGTCGAGATATTTGAGGTCCTCCTCGGAGTAATTCGTCTTAACTTCAAGATAAGGAAGCACCTCTGTCATTATATTTATGAACACCGGAGAGGCGACCTGCGAGCCGTAGTACGCCTTGCCGGACGGTGTATCAAAGAAGACCAGCATGGCGATCTGCGGATCATCCGCAGGCGCGTAGCCGCACAGGGACGAGATGTAGTCCTCTTCAAATGTACTTTGCTTTTCAACAACTCCGATTTTTTCGGAGGTACCCGTTTTGGCAGCGATTTTATAGCCCGCCACGTAGCCGGCCGTCGAACCGGATTTTTCGGAGTTGTAGCCGAGAATGGCGTTCATTCTTTCGGAGGTCTTGTTTGAAACGACCTGCCGCTTGATTTTCTTTTCAACGCTTTTAATAACGTTGCCCTTTGAGTCTGTGATCCTTGAAACGACGTAGGGCTGCAGAACGTAGCCGCCGTTTGCGACCGCCGAGCAGGCGGTGATCATCTGAATAGGCGTAATGCCGAAGTTCTGTCCGAAGGAGGCGACCGCGAAGTCGACTTCGGTCATCGTTCCTTCCGCCCAGAAAGTGTCGTCCGATTCGCCCGGAAGGTCGATGCCCGATTTCTCGGAGAAGCCGAAGCCCTTGTAATAGTCGCGGAATTTCTGGATGCCCACGAGCTGACCGATTTGAATGAAGGCGGGGTTGCAGGAGTTGCAGACCGCCTCGACAAAGGTTTGAGTTCCGTGACCGCCGAGGTTGTGACAGTGGATAGTTTTATCCTCAACGACCATGGAGCCGCTGCATACAAAAATACTTTCTTCGGTCACCTTGCCCTCCTCAAGAGCCATTGCCGCGGTACACATCTTGAATACCGAGCCGGGCATATAGGTATCGGCGACCGCCTTGTTACGCCATTTTGCCGAGAGCGCCTCGCCCTCAGCCGCCTCCCTTTCATTTTCGGGAAGAGAGGAAATCTTTCTTTTTTCTTCGTTTGTAAGCTCATACGGGTTGTTGAGATCATAGCCCGGTGAGACGACCATCGCTTTTATAGCTCCGGTGTTGACGTCCATGGCAATGCAGACGCCCTTGTTGAGAACGTTGTTTTCAGCCACGCCCTGCGCCATATACTTTTCGCAGATGGACTGAACGTTCTGGTCGATCGTAAGATAGATGTTGTCGCCGTCCTTTGAGGCGATATTCTGCTCATAGGCGAAGGGCATATCGGTTCCCTGCGCGTTTTGAGCCGTGATTATTCTGCCGGGGGTGCCGGCTAAGTATTTATCGTATTCATACTCCACGCCCTCAAGACCCTGTTCATCGGAGCCTGCAAAGCCTATTACGCATGATGCGAGGTCGTTGTGCGGATAGTAACGCTTGTAGTCGTCGAGCAAAGAGACCGCGCCGTAGCATTTGTAATCCTTAGAGAGCGTTTCTATAAGCTCCAGCACCTTGTCGCGCTCCTCGACCTCGACCTTTCGCTTTACGACTGTGTAATAGCTTTTTTGCCTTGTTTTTTCAAGCACGTTTTCATAATCAAGACCAAGGATCTCCGAAAGCCCGCGTGCCGCCGCCTCGCGTGCCGCCTCACCGCGCTCCTCGTCATCCTTATCCTCGAAGTTGATTGGCGACATTACTACCTGCCAAACCGAGGCGCTTTCTGCAAGCACATTGCCGTTGGCGTCATAAATCGTTCCTCTTTTAGCCGTAAGCGTGGTGTCGGCAAGCTGCTGGTCAACCGCGCGCTCCTGCAGCTCGCTGCCGTGAACTAAGGTCAGCAGAGCGAGTCTGGCTGTGGCGGCGCCGAAGCCCAGCACAAGAATTATCATTATAAGAACAGCCGCACGCTGTCTGAGCCTTTGATTTGGACCCTTTTGGGTGCGCTTCGGCTTTCTTTTGAATTGTTCAGCCCTTGGTTTTTCGTTACTTCTGTTTTCGTCCAAACATATACCTCCCGGTTCAAGGATCGCTCCGGCGATTGCCGGCCGGTTTTTTTCGGGCGCGTCAACGGGCGCACCTTTGCTTCAAATGAGTATTATAACAGATTTCGCAGGATTTTTCAATCGTTTACTGTAATTAAATGTCAACAAAAACGCCGTCAAATCGAAAAAGAGCCAAGACGCAGTCTTAACTCTCATTCTTTTTAATATATTTATTTTGTGACAATGAAGGTTATGACCAGAGATTTGCCAAAGATTCAAAAAACTGTGTAAAGATATTATTGTCCTTCTGCGCGGAAACCTCCGCCTTGTCGTCTGTTTCGAGCGCCACAAATTCCTTCTGCGCGTTTGAAGCCTTTGTCATGCCGAGAACCTCGGTGGCATATTTTTCAATTTCCGCGTTTGAAAGATTTGATTCAACCTTCATCTGGTTCTGTATATAAATGCTCTCAGTATCGGCGAGAGTTTTTTCGGCTGTAATAATTTTCTGGTTAAGCTCGGTGAGCTGAACCTGTCCGACGATTATAACGCCGATAACAAATGTGACTACCCCGGCTCCCACTGCCCCTAAAGCAATTTTTACGGGGCTGTGCTTGCGTCGTCTTATTCTGTTAAGCTCCTCTTCGGGAAGCTTGACCACCTTATTGCGGCGAATTGGTTTTTTTCTGCCCTGCCGCTGCGGCTCATTGTCGATTTCACGCTTTGGAGCTGCGGTGGAAAAGTTGAACTCATCATCAAAAAGATTCAGGTCATAGGCAGCATCATGATTTCTGTATGCCATATTAAGCACCTTTCCAAACTTTAACAAAAAGAATTTTCATAAAACACACTGATTGGGAAACGAAATAGTTTCAAATCTTCAACAATTTCTACCCGCAAAATACGACATTTTCGTCGGTTTTGCCTAAAATAGCGGCTTTAAATCATATAAATGTCGATCAAAAGCCATAATGTGCAGTTGCCTGCGGTTGTAATACTCTTTACAACTTTGTTATAATTTTACTACATCTTACGGCTTTTGTCCATAGCTTAGAGAAAAATTTTTTAAATTTTTTCACAAATTCTCAACTTTGCACTTCTCGCTCTGGGGTTATTGTTCAATTCTGTCCCATTTGCACAAATGGGTTTTTTGTTTATTAATTTTGCCTTCGGCTTGTTTCCGCAGACGCAGACGGGGAAATCCTTCGGGCAGGTACAGCCCCTGCACCAGCCTGCCATTTTCTGCTTTACTATCCTGTCCTCAAGCGAATGAAACGTAATAACTGCCAGTCTGCCGCCCTTTGTCAGCAGCTTAAAGGCGTTGTCAAGTCCCAGATCGAGCAGCTCAAGCTCGTTGTTCACGGCTATGCGGATAGCCTGAAAGGTTTTACGCGCAGGGTGACCGTCGCGCCGCACCTTTTGGGGAACGTGAGCTTTAACTATCTCGGCAAGCTGAAGCGTAGTGGTTATCGGCTCCTGCTCCCTTGCCGCGATAATGCCCTTGGCGATCGAAGAGGCAAATCTCTCCTCGCCGTACTCAAAAATAATTTTGCGCAGCTCCTCGTAGGGCAGCGTGTTCACAAGCTCCTCGGCGGTAACTCCGCTTTGGCTCATGCGCATATCGAGGGGCGCGTTTTCGTGAAATGAAAATCCGCGCGATGCGGTGTCAAGCTGATGTGATGAAACTCCGATGTCCAGCAGCACTCCGTCTACCCGCTTCACACCGCGAAGCTCAAGCAGATCCTTCATGTTTCCGAAGTTGCCCTTGATGACAATGGCGTTCTCGTTGCGGCGGAACCTTTGGTTCAGCACTGAAACAGCGTCGGGGTCACGGTCAATGGAAATCAGCTTACCCGTTGTAAGGCGTTTCAGAATTTCCGCGCTGTGTCCCCCACCGCCGGCGGTTCCGTCAACATAGATTCCGTTTTCCTTTATATTAAGTCCTTCAATTGTTTCGTCAAGAAGGACGGGAATGTGCTTAAACTCCATTTCGTCCTCCTATGATATATCGAGCTGAGTGAGCGCCTCGGCAATGGTGTCCCTTTGAGAGCCGATAAATTCCTCGAACCTCTTTCCGCTCCAAATCTCTACGCGGTTGTTCATGCCAATAACAAGCGCGTCACCTTCAATGCCGGCAAAGTCGCGCAGAGGCTGAGGAAGCATTATCCTTCCCGACGCGTTGGGAGCTACCTCTACCGCCGTGGCGGTAAACGTGTATTGAAGCGCCATTGCTTTGTCGGCGGGAAGCGCGGCTATACGCGCCGAAATAGCGTCAAACTGCTGCTTCGACATAGCCTGGATACAGGTGTTTCCGAATCCGCGCGCGACAAAAAAGCTGTCTCCCAACTCTTCACGGAATTTCGCGGGCAAAATGATCCTGCCCTTTGAATCAACCGAATGATTCGACATACCGGAGAACATTTGCCCACCTCCCTGCACGGTAAAGACTAATTTCGGTGCCATTTCGTTCATAAAACACACAAAATGACACGAAATGACACCATTTGAATAAATTATAATACAATGATTTATAAAAATCAAGGGGTTGACTCAAATTTTTTTCTTAAAAAGATTTAAAAAAATTTATTCGGAGCCGCCTTGCGCGTCAGGCGGCAGTCGGAACACCGTATCGCGCGGCGCTTAACAAGCGCACTGTCAAAGATGTTTAACGCCCGTGTTTGTGTCAAAAATAAATAAAACAAAATTTGAGGAAAAAGAAAAATATATAAAAAAATATTCTTGTAATATAATGCGGTCTATGATATAATAGTTTTAATAGTGAGGTTTTCATATGCGAGTAATTACAGGCTCGGCAAGGGGCAGAAGGCTTGAATCGCTTGAGGGCGAGGAGGTCAGACCCACCACCGACAGAATCAAGGAAGCGGTTTTCTCCATAATCCAGTTCCGGACCGAGGGAAGAACATTTCTCGATTTGTTCGCGGGCTCGGGACAAATGGGCATCGAGGCGCTCAGCCGCGGCGCTAAGCAGGCGTTTTTCGTCGATAATTCAAAAAAATCCGTTGAAACGGTCAGGCGCAATCTCAAAAAAACCAACCTTGAGCAAAACGCGTCGGTATTCCAAACCGACTTTCGCGGGTTCCTGTCGTTCGGCAGTCAAAGGTATGACATAGCTTTCCTCGACCCGCCCTACGGCACGGGTATTTTGCAGGAGGCTTTGGCTCTCGTAAGCTCTCACATGAGCGATACGGGCATAATTATCGCGGAAAATCCGCTTGAAGAAGAAATTTTGTCACAATACGGCGATTTTGTACTTGACAGACAGTATCGCTATGGTAAAATAAAAATAACAACGTTCAGACACAAGGACTTTTTAACATGAGCCAAACAGTTATCTGTCCGGGCAGCTTCGATCCCGTAACGCTCGGTCATTTGGATATTATAACCCGCGCGTCAAGGATGTTCGGCAAGGTAGTGGTGGCGGTGCTTGTAAATTCTTCAAAAACCCCCACCTTTTCAACCGAAGAACGCATAGAGCTGCTTCGCGAGGCTGCACAGGGGCTTGACAATATTGAAATAGTCAGCTTTGAGGGCTTGCTTGCAGAGTACTGCAAAAAATGCGGCATAGGCACTATCGTCAAGGGACTGCGCGCGGTGTCGGATTTTGAATACGAGTTCCAAATGGCGATAGCCAACAAAAAGCTTAATCCGGAGTTAGAGACGATTTTTTTGACCGCAGACTCGGATTCAACCTTTTTAAGTTCGAGCATGGTGCGCGAGATCGGCTCGATGGGCGGAGATATCAGCAATTTTGTTCCGGCGTGCGTGCACGACAGGATCGTGCGCAGGCTGAGGAAATAACCTGAAAGGGAAAAATAACTAAACAACTAACCATTAAGTAAACAGGAGTGGATAATATGAAAGTTGACGATTTGATCCTGCAGCTTCAGGACTTGGTAAACGATGCTAAAGCAATGCCTTTCTCGGGCGGCAAGGTGCTTGTAAACAGCGAGGATATTTACGACATCATTGACCAGATTCAGGACGCTATGCCCGCAGAGGTCAGACAGGCAAAAAACATTGTTGCCGACAGAAAGCAGATCATTGCCGAAGCTAACCGCGAAAGCGAAAATATAATCCGCGCCGCCGAGGAGCGCAGAAAGGTAATGCTCAATCAAAACGAGCTTGTAAAAGAAGCTCAGGCTAAGGCACGCGAGATCATCGACGAGGCAAAGCAGAAGTCTCTCGAAATCCGCAGGGCTACAAACGTTTATGTGGATAACGTTATGAAGCGCACAGAGGAAAGCCTTACAAGTCAGCTTACCGATGTCAAAAAGACCAGAGCCAACATTGCAAACTCTCTTAAAGCAAAGCAGAGCTGATTATTACGGTGCAATTAAAACAGAATCACAACCCCTTCCTTAAAAATCTTCCCCCAACGTTACGCGTTCGCGTTAATTGGGGGAAGGTTTTTTTCAATTGACAGTTGACATTTGACACCGGACAATTAAACTGTTAACAATTATGCTCCGGTTTTATTAATGGCTGTGAAAACAACATTTTCAATATTTTTAAAACTCGGTTTTAAAAGGGACAATAGTTTTAATAAGTGATTGAAATACGCTTGCGATTGCGGTATAATAATTTTATAAATATATAAATTCAATAATTTTGAATAAGAAATGTTAAAAATATTTGTCTAAAGAGCGATAATAAAGGAGGAGTTTTTATGACGAACAAAGTGATAAAACCGATCGCGGTTCTGCTTGCGGCTGTAATCCTGCTTTCGGTTCTGCCCCTCACGGCTTCTGCGGCGGAAGCCGGGCAGAGCGTCGCGGAAATGAGCGGCACAACAGGCGGCTGCGCGTGGTTTCTTGACGATAACGGCTTGCTGACGATAAGCCGCAGCGGAAACGGCAAAATGCCCGATTATTACGAATACATAATTGAGTATTATGTAGAGGAAGAGGGTCAATACTTTGAACGGTACGTTTACAATATGCCTTGGTATGATTACAGAAATCAGATAAAATCCGTAGTGATAAACAGCGGCGTCGAAAAAATAGGCGATAACGCGTTCAGGGATTGTATTAACATTGCTTCAATAGATATTCCCGACAGCGTAAACGAGATCGGCGAGGCGGCATTCATCAGTTGCAGAAGTCTGACCGAAATAGAGATCCCCTACGGCGTTACGATTTTAAAAAACTGCCTGTTCGCGCACTGTTCAAGTCTTGCTGATGTCACGTTGCCCGAAAGCCTGACCGTCATTTATAACAGCGCGTTCGGAAGCTGCACAGGACTTGTGAGCTTTACAGTTCCCGACAGCGTGACCGAAATCGGCACCGCCGCTTTTTCGGGCTGCAAAAACCTTACGGGAATTTATATCCCGAAAAGCGTGACGGCAATAGGGCGCAACGCGTTTGAGGGCTGCATAAATCTTACGATCTTCGGCGCGCTCGACTCCTACGCCTACACCTACGCAAAGGCAAATAACATTCGCTTTATTTATGAAAAAAGCGGCACAACAGGCGAGTGCAGCTGGGCGTTAGACGAAAGCGGCGTGCTTACAATAAGCGGCGAGGGCAGAATGGGCGACTATTCGGCGATTCCGCCCTGGGGAACAAAAATAAACGCCGTTGTTATTTCAAACGGAGTCACAAATATCGGAAGCTACGCGTTTTATAACTGCAAAAGCCTGACCGGAATTGAAATTCCCGATACAGTAACGGAAATAGGCAGCGAGGCGTTCCGCAACTGCTCGGGTCTGACGGGCTTTGATATTCCCGCCGGCGTGACGTACATAGGCGAATACGCGTTCTGC
Organism: uncultured Ruminococcus sp.; assembly: GCA_902777275.1. GTDB lineage: Bacteria > Bacillota > Clostridia > Oscillospirales > Acutalibacteraceae > Ruminococcoides. Next base: position 77,898 of record CACYTI010000005.1, read on the forward strand.
AACTGCTCCGGTCTTACCGGAATAGATATCCCCGAATGCCTGACCACTTCAGGCGAAAATGTTTTTTACGGCTGCGATAATCTTGCAACCGCCTCCGTTAACTGCGCCGAAGTGTGCAATAAGCTGTTTTACGGCTGCGGCAGTCTAACCGAAGTCCGCTTAGGCGGCGGTGTGAGAAGCATAGGTTATGAGTCGTTCGGCGGCTGCACGGGACTGACAAGCCTGACCGTTCCCGACGGCGTGACGGAGATAAGCGGCTATGCGTTCAGGGATTGCACCGGTCTTGAAAGCGTTGTCCTGGGCGACGGCTTGACAACTGTGGGGGACGACGCTTTTTCGGGCTGTACCTCTCTTGCGGACGTTTCCTTCGGCACAAGCATAAATACGATAGGCAGCAACGCGTTTTTGGGCTGCACAGCGCTTGAAAGCGCGGCGCTTTCCGATGCAGTGAAAACTATCGGTGATTCGGCGTTTTCGGGCTGCTCCAAGCTGAGGAGCGTTTCTTTCGGCAAAGACCTGAAAACTATCGGAGCTTCCGCGTTTAAAAACTGTCCCGTTGAGTCGGTTTATATAAAGGATTTAAAAGCTTGGTGTGAAACGAACATTGCGACCGCCTTTCCCCTAAGCTATTCGCTTTATGTAAACGGCGGGATCTTGCGTGATCTGACTGTCCCGGACGGAGTTACAAATGTAAAAAAATACGCGTTTTCCAACTGCGGAAGTCTTATCAGCCTGACCGTTCCCCAACGCGCGGCAGGCACGTCGATCGGCGACAGCGCGTTTGAGGGCTGCGTCAATTTGACCGAGGTAAACGGCAGCGGTATCACAGCCATAGGCAACGGCGCGTTTAAGGGCTGTACCGGCATTGAAACAGCCGATATCGGCAGCGCGGTTTCGATCGGCAACAGCGCGTTCGAGGGCTGCTCGGGCATGACGGACGTCTCGATAAGCAGCGTGATAAATATCGGCTCAAGGGCATTTTACGGCTGCGCCTCTCTTTCCGAAATCGTTATTCCCGACAGCGTGACGAACCTGAACTATTATGTGTTTTACGGCTGCTCGGCTTTAGCTTCCGTTAAATTCAGCAGTAATCTGAGGAAAATCCCGAACGGAGCGTTCACTAACTGCAAAAAGCTGAAAAAAATATCAATTCCCGACAACGTGACAAGCATAGGCATAACGGCGTTTGCGGGCTGCAAGAGCTTGAAATACGTTTATATTCCGGACAGCGTTTGGGTGATAGACAACTCCGCGTTCAAGGGCTGCAGCAGCATTGAATGGCTGAACATCCCAAACAGCGTGACTGAGATCGGCAATGAGGCGTTTATGAACTGCACGGGCTTGAAGCACGTTTATATTCCAAGCAGCGTGACGACTATACGCAATTCGGCGTTCGCGGGCTGTCCGAGCTTGACTATCCACGCCCCGAACAGCGCATACGCGCATTACTACGCAAATGAGAACGACATTCTCTTTGCCCGTCTTGAAGGGAACGGCGGCGTTACGGGCGACTGTGTGTGGACGCTTGACAATAACGGCGTTCTCACGGTCAGCGGCAGCGGAGCGATGGGCGATATCGAATACGATTATTATGACAGCGATGAAAACAAGTATTATTACTCTCTCCCGTGGGGCAGGGATGTAACTAAGCTTGTTATCAATGACGGAGTTACCCGGATCGGAACGGCTTCCTTCCACTATTGCAGAAGCCTGACGAGCGTGGAGCTGCCCGACAGTCTTGAAGAAATAGGCGATAAGGCGTTTCACGGCTGCTCGGGGCTGACAAGCTTCACGATCCCCGACGGCGTAAAAATGATCGGAAAGGAAAGCTTCCGCTCCTGCACGGGTCTTACAAGCGTCGAAATCGGAAGCGGCGTCACAAAAGTCCTCAACGAAGCGTTTTTCTACTGCAAAAGCCTGAAAAGCGTAAATATACCAAGCAATGTCACAACAATAAAAAGCAAGGCTTTCGGCTATTTTTCCGATGAAAGAAAGATAGACGGCTTTACGGTTTACGGCGGAACAGACTCCGCCGCCGAGAAATACGCAAAGGATAACGGCTTTAAGTTCATGTTTTCGGGCGCGGAAACGGGCGACGTGAACCTCGACGGAACAGTGGATATCCGCGACGTGACCATGATAAAAAGGAACCTTGCCGAGTTTGAGCAGCTGACCGGCGAACAGCTCAGGCTCGCGGACGTTGACGGCGACGGAGAAGTTACCGTAGCCGACGCGACGCTTCTGCAAATGTTCCTTGCGGAATTTGACGTGACGCCGGTGGGCGCTTTCGGCGCCTATTGATAAAACCATATAAAAACAGCCTTCCTTCAGCGGCTGAGCCGCAAGCAGGGCGCCTATTGATAAAATCATATTAAAACAGCCTTCCTTCAGCGGCTGAGCCGCAAGCAGAGCGCCTATTGATAAAACCATATAAAAACAGCCTTCCTTCAACGGCGCGGTCAAACGCGGGAATTGAAGGAAGGCTTTTTATGCTGTTAAGGAGCGCGGACTGGGTCGAGCGTCACGCTCGCGGCGCGGTCTGACGCGTGAATTGAAGGAAAGCTTTTTATGCTGTTAAGGAGCGCGGATTGATTGTCGGCTCAGCCGACCGCGGACTGGGTCGAGCGTCACGCTCGCGGCGCGGTCTGACGCGGGAATTGAAGGAAGGTTTTTATGCTGTTAAGGAGCGCGGACTGCTCGTCGGCTCAGCCGACCTCAGCCGACCTCAGCCGACCGTGACCTTGCAGGTCGCGCTTACGTGGTTATAGGTTTTTACGGTGAGCGTAACTGTTCCGGGCTTTTTCGCCGTCAGCTCGCCCGTAGTTTTGTTCACCTTGCAGATATCGGGGTCGCTCGTCTGGAAGGTGAGAGCGTGCGAGGCGGTTCCCTCGGGGAAGATTATTTCGGGCTGAGCGGTCTCGCCCTCGACAAGGCTGTATTCCTCTTCCGCGAACGACACTTCATTCGGAACGCTTCTAACGCTTACCCTGCAAACCGCCGTGGCTCCGTTGAACGCCTTTGCTGTAACAACAGCGTCGCCCTCGGAAACCGCGCGTACTACTCCGTTTTCTCCCAACTCAACAGCCGATCCGTTATCGGATTTCCATTCCACAGAGTTGGAGGCTGAGCCGTCTGGCAGGACAATGCGCAGATTCTCGCTCTCTCCCACACCCATGATCAGCTCGGCGCGGTCAAACCACATATCATATGGCGCGTCCTTCACGATGACGTTGCAGGCGGCGTGCTTGCCGTTGTAGGTTTTTGCCACTATCGTCGCGGTTCCCAACGATTCGCCCTTTATCAAGCCGTCGCTCTGACGAACACTGACCGCCGACGGGTGGTTTGAGGTGTAGGTTATCGAATGCGAGACCGTGCCCTCGGGCAGTCTGCTGTCGAGGTCAAAGGTCTCCCCCACTCCTATCGTCAGCATTCCCGCGTTCAGCTTTATGCTCGACGGGGAAGGCATTACCTTAAAGTGACATAAAGCGGTTTTTCCGCTCTCCGACTTGACCGTTATATCGGCTTCTCCGAACGAATAAGCCGTCACAACGCCCTTTTCATTTACTCCCGCCACAAGCGGCTCAGAGCTTGACCACGTGAATTTTGCCACCGAGTTGACAGGCTCATATGTCGTGGTGAGAGTGAATTTTTCCTCGGTGCCGAGCGTTACCGACTGCGCGTTAAGCTTCAGCACCGTCATGTCGGACACCGAGAAGTAGTTGTCGCCGAGCTTGGAGGTCGAGTTTTTCTCCTGACGTATTCCGCCGTCTCCGCAGTTGTAGATAATATTTCCCGATATCGTTCCCCCTGCGCATTTCGGGCGGACATTTATGCCGAAGCGCGACGCCTTGGTGATGTAATTGTCGTAGATACCGTCCTTGACCTTTGATTCAGCCTCAAGTATAATTCCGTCGAGCGAAACCCCCGTAATGCTGTTTGATGTGATTTCCGGGATCGTCGATTTCGCAAGCTCCATGCCGTGATACGGCGCGGAATTGATAACATTGCCCGATATCGCGGAAAAGTTGACTGTGAGCGCGGTGAGCGGATTGCAGACCTTTTTGGTATAATCGCTCTTTACACATGTGATATTATTAGATTTGACGGCTATATTCCGCACGTTTTCGAGATACACCGCGTCGCCGCCCGTGTTTATCTTGTTATTTTTCACGGTGACTCCGGTGATATAATAGTCGCCCTTGGGATATCCTCCGCTTCCGTCCGCAAGGGTCTTACCCGCTTTTGTAAGAGTTTTTCCCTTTATGCTGACGGCGGCGGGCTCGTAATCGGCGTAAATATCCTTGACATTTCCGCAGTTTGTGATTTCGTTGTCCGAAATCAATATGTTGGCGTTGAAGGGCTTCTGATATCCGTCGGAAATATCCGTCGAGGTTTTGCCCTCCTTGGCTAAAACGCTCGCCTTGAAGCCTCCCGAGCAGTCGCCCAAAATTGAATAAAACGCTATTCCCCGGGGAGCGCCGTCTATCCTGTTATTGGTGATCTTGACATTCTTCCAGTTTTCGCCCTGGATAGCAACGCTTTTTATATCCTTAAAGGTGTTGTGCGAAATGACTATCCCGTCGAACGGATAGTTCAAAATCTGAGTGTGGGTACCGACCCCACGCGGGCAGTTGGTGAAGTAGCAGCCCTCAATGTGAACGTTGCGCATATTAAGCGCCTCGGAACGGCAGCCGACGATATGACCGTCCTTCGGGATATCAAGCTGAATAGCCTCGTAGCCGACCTCATCGGCGTCAAGAACCTGATTTTTGAACGAGCAGTTGCGCACATTAAAGCCGTTCACCGCCGCGGCTTCCACCATATGGGCGTTTTTTAGGTTGCAGACCTCAGTGCCGGTCATAAGGAAGTTTGAGGCGTGCGTCACCTTTATCATGGTGTTTGAGGTGCCGTTACCGTCGAGCGTTCCGCCCTCGACAGTTATGTTGGAATTTTCGGAATAGCCCGTCGCGCCCTTATCTGCCGGGGTATCATCGCCCGTGCGGAGCATATTTGAAAGCGCCTCCTTGTTGCGGACAAGCGTTACATTGTAAAGCGAAAGAGTGGTGTTGCTGTAAATATGCAGCGCCGAGCGCAGGTCGTAGCTGCCCGGCTCAACGATTATTTTATATAAATTATCCTTGGTCGCGCTGTAGTGAGCAGCGTTTAGCGCGGACTGAATAGCCTTGAAAGCGCCCTTTGACAGGATCTCGGATTTTTTAACATTGACCTCGGTTATATGGCTCTGCGGCGTTTCCTCCGCCTTAGCCGACACGACAGACGGCGCGAAGGACGAGCAAAGCATAACAGCCGGTACGATTACGGAGAGAGTTTTAAAAAAGCGGTGTTTCATATCCGACCCCCTTATTTAAAAACAAAAACACAAAACACACGAAAAAAGCGAAAAACAAAATCGCAATTTATTCCATTTTAGAATATTTTGGCAAATATGTCAATAGATTCATGTGAAATTTTGGTGAATATTATGTGAAAAGGCAGCTTGAAGCTGCACCCAATCCGCGCTTCTTGCCGTTGATTTCTGCAAAGGTTTTGTGCCCGCGTATAAAAATAGATGTCATTCTGAGCGGTGCCCGACAGGGCAAACCACGAAGTGGTTAGTCGAAGAATCCCCCTGGTTAGGAGAACAATGCTTTCCTTTTAGGGAGATCCTTCGACTATTTGCTCCGCAAATTCGGCTGCCGCCGACCGCTCAGGATGACATCTTTGGGAAAAATGTATGATATCATCCTTTGGGGCTTAGGGACAGCCCTTGCGGCTGTCCTTGGTCGTTGAATCAAACGTTCTGTTTTCTATCAACAATCAGACGGTAAATAAACGTCGGTTCCGAGGGAGCCCGCAAGGGGCTCCCCTACGGGAAAAATTTATATAGAGGTTACCTTGGGATTGTAGGGACAGCCCTTGCGGCTGTCCTTGGTCGTTGAACATTACGTTTATATCCGTGGCACGGGCGGACGGGATAATAACGTTGCTTTACGTCAAAAAACAGATTGTTTTTCCATGCGGCTCATTTGTCCCATAAGGGACGTGACAATATGAGCCGTTCGGTAAAAATGGCTTAAACACTGGACTTTTTCGAACGGCTCACATAAAAAACGATATGAGCCGTTCGGGAAATATATGAACCCCTTGACGCTGAAACGAATGTGTTTTGCCGCGTTTCTCTCCGAACGGCTCATATTATAATCAAGGTGAGCCGTTCGAAAAAACCGCATAGATAAGTCATTTTCCTCGAACGGCTCATATTACCGTATGTCCTTAGGGACATATGAACAACATGAACCGACAATCAGTCCGCGCTCTTATCAAAGCAAAAAAGAACCCCCTGCGCGTCGCAGGAGGCCGGATCTACTTCCTTTTCTTTTTCGGGGGCTTTTTTTTCAGCGTATTCAAATCGTAGGGCGTAGCCTGATATACGAAATAATTGAGCCAGTTTGTGTAAAGCAGAGTCGCGGTGCTGCGCCAGACGAGCGGCGGAGTCAGCGAAGCGTCATCGTCGGGGAAATAGTTGTAGGGAACCTGAATGTCTATTCCTCTGCTCAAATCGCGGAAATACTCGTTTGCGAGGGTTTCGCGGTCATACTCGGCGTGACCGGTTATAAACACCTGCCTGCCCGTGCGGTTACAGATGACCGTGGGACCCGCCATTTCGGACTCCGCTAAGATTTCAAGTCCCATGTGGCGGCGGATATCCTCCGACCTGACTCCCGTATAACGGGAATGAGGAATTGAAAAGCTGTCGTCAAAGCCGCGCATAAGCGGGTGATTCGGCTTGAGGACCCTGTGCGAATAAACGCCGCTGAGCTTTTCGTCAAACTGATATTTCTGTATTCCGTAGTGATAATAAAGCCCTGCCTGAGCGCCCCAGCAGATATGGAAGGTTGAGTAAACGTTGCTGTCAGCCCAGTCCATTATCTCGCAAAGCTCGTCCCAGTAATCGACCTCCTCAAACGCTATCTGCTCAACGGGCGCGCCCGTGATTATCAAGCCGTCGAACCTGTCGTCCTTGACCTGATCGAAGGTTTTGTAAAAGGTTGTAAGATGATGGGGCGAGGTGTTTTTGGAGGTATGAGAAGCCATTTGAAGCAGTTCGATATCAACTTGGAGCGGACTGTTGCCCAAAAGCCGAAGAAGCTGAGTTTCGGTGGTGATTTTGGTGGGCATAAGGTTAAGAATCAATATTTTGAGCGGACGGATATCCTGCCTGAGCGCGACCTCGTTAGGCATTACAAAAATATTCTCACTTTCAAGTACCTTTATTGCCGGCAGATTGCTTTGAACTTTTATCGGCATATTCTCACGTCCTCTTTCCTGTTATTTAGTTTAGAGAGTGGTGTGTGGAGAGTGGAGTTGACTGTCAACTTAGCTTCTAATTGCATAAACAGACGTTTGGCTACTAAATTGAGATGAGTCTGTCAATGAGATTGTAGGGGCGAACCTGTGTGTTCGCCCTTAAACCGACGTTTGTTTCCCGTCCGCTTGTTGATAGAACAATTGCGTTTTGTTCAACGCCCACGGGCGCACACATGGGTGCGCCCCTTAACTCCACTCTCCACACTCCAAATTCCACACTGAATTCTTAATACTGTTTTCCCCAATAGACCATGTGCTTTGCGGGTCTGCCGCAGCACACGCATACGTCGGAGAGGTTTTCTTCCTCAAAGGGGATACAGCGGCTCTTAACGCCGCCCGTTTCGTCCTTGAGCTTATCCTCGCAGGCGCTGTCTCCGCACCACATAGCCTTGATAAAGCCCGGGGTTTCGGCGGCTGTTTTTATGAATTCCTCGCGGCTTGTCGCCGTAAAGGTTTTTTGCTTTGTGTTTTCAAGCGCGCGGGCGTACATATCGTCGTGGATTTTGACCATAAGCTCCGAGACAAAAACGCTCAGATTTTCGAGCGGCACGAATGCTTTTTCGCGCGTGTCCCGGCGGACGACTACGCACTGACCCTTTTCGATATCCTTGGGTCCTATCTCAACCCTCACCGGCACGCCCTTCATCTCGTACTCGGCAAACTTCCAGCCGGGAGCGTGGTCGGAATCGTCAAGCTTAACGCGGAATTTCTCCGAAAGCTCCTTTTTAAGCTCGTAAGCCTTATCGAGAACGCCCTCCTTATGCTGGGCTACGGGGATTATGGCAACCTGTATCGGCGCGATCTTGGGCGGCAGAACAAGTCCGTCGTCGTCGCTGTGAACCATTATAAGAGCGCCTATCATTCTTGTGGAGGTGCCCCATGAGGTCTGGTGCGGAAAGTGGAGCTTGTTGTCCTTGCCTGTGTATGTAATGCCGAAGCTTTTTGCAAAGCCGTCGCCGAAGTAGTGGGAGGTACCGCCCTGCAGGGCAACACCGTTGTGCATCATAGGCTCGATCGTGTAGGTTTCCTCGGCTCCCGCAAACTTTTCCTTTTCGGTTTTTCTGCCGTATACGGCGGGAATAGCCATTGTTTCTTTATAAAAATCAATATAGACATTGAGCATTCTGAGGGTTTCCTCGCGCGCCTCCTCCTCGGTGGCGTGCATGGTGTGACCCTCCTGCCAGAGAAATTCAGAGGTGCGCAGGAACGGACGGGTCGTTTTCTCCCATCTTACAACGCTGCACCACTGATTGTAAAGCTTCGGAAGGTCGCGGTAGGTATTGATGACCTTTTTGTAGTGCTCGCAAAAAAGAGTCTCAGAGGTGGGACGGACGGCAAGACGCTCGGTGAGCTTTTCCTGACCGCCGACCGTCACCCACGCACATTCGGGAGCGAAGCCCTCAACATGGTCCTTTTCCCTCTGCAAAAGGCTCTCGGGAATGAACATCGGCATATAAACATTTTCGTGACCCGTTTCCTTGAAGCGCCTGTCCATGTCAGCCTGCATAAGCTCCCAGATAGCATAGCCGTAGGGACGAATGACCATGCAGCCCTTTACGCCCGAATAATCCGCAAGCTCAGCCTTTTTTACAATGTCGGTGTACCATTTTGCAAAATCCTCGTCGCGGCTTGTTATAGCCTCGACCATTTTTTTATTTCCTGCCATATTGTTTCCTCCGTTTGGTTATGGGGTGATTGATTGTATAACATTTCTATTATACAGCATTTTTTATTTTTTGCAAGTGTTTTATTTCCCGTTGCCACGGGAGGGCAGGGAGCCTGTTAATACGTTAGAATAAAAACAAGCCTTCCTTCAACGGCGCATTTTACGCCGGCACGACAGTAAGGTTTTTATCAAACGTATGAAGCGCGTAACGCAGCAACAACCGCGCTGTGTATTGTCACGTATTGTCACGTGTCACAGAGGTAAGAAGATATATTCTTTAAGCGTCAGTATTGTCCCCGATATACAGGAACCTTATTTGAAGTCCTTTTATATATAAAAATTTATAAAATTTGAAGCTCATACCCTTGTGACGGGTGACAATACGTGACAATACGTGCGCAATCGCGTAACTAAATTACTTTTCATCATCTGTGCCTTCAACGTGAAAATAATTATAAACTGCCTGAGCGCAGTCGCGCGTCATTTTCGGGGCATCTATAAGCTCCTGCAAATCAGCCTTTGAGATGTTTTCGATCGTGCGGAAATGCTTTAGCAGAGCCTTTGCCCTGACCTCGCCCACTCCGTCTATCGAGGTCAGCGAGCTGCGGAACACGGCGTTTTTCCTGCGCGTGTGGTGATAGCCCACGGCAAAGCGGTGGACTTCGTCCTGCATTTTGCTTAGGAACGCGAACAGAGCGCGCTTGGAGCTGATTGATATCTCTCCGCCGTCGCCCGTGACCGCGCGCGTGCGGTGCTTGTCGTCCTTCACAAGCCCGAAGAGCGGAACATCAATATTCATTCTGTTCATAACCTCGCGCACCGCCGCGACCTGTCCCTTTCCTCCGTCGAGCAGGATAAGGTCGGGCAGCCTGCCAAAGCCCTCTTCGGAAGCTTCGGCTTTTAGGTACTCCTCAAATCGGCGCGTCAGGGTCTCAGCCATTGAAGCGTAGTCGTCCTGTCCCTCAAAGCCCTTTATCTTAAACTTGCGGTAGGCGCTTTTAAGCGGTCTGCCGTTTTTGTATACGACCATTCCCGCGACGTTTTCGGTGCCCGCAAGGTTTGAAATGTCGTAGCACTCAATATATTCGGGCAGCTTTTCAAGCGCGAGAGCCTGCTTCAGCTCCTCTAAAACTCCGTACTCGCGCACCGTCGCTCCCTGCTGCTGAGCCAAAGCCTCAGCCGCGTTTGAACGGCACATGGCGCAGAGCTGCGCCTGCTCGCCGCGCTGCGGAACGGTTAGGCTGACCTTGGAACCGCGCTTTTCGCTGAGCCAACGCTGAACGTCCTCCAAGCCCTCAAAGCCGCTGCCGAGCGCTATCGTTTTCGGTATATCGTTTCTGAGCGTGTAGTAGCTTATCAAAAATTCCTCGGTATCGGTTTCGCTGTCGCCGCTTTCAAAAATAAAGCTCTCGCGGTCAAACAGCCTGCCGCCCTCAAAGCGGAACACCTGAAAGCAGGTTTTGCCTCCCGCCGAAAAGCCCGCTATAACGTCCTCCTCAAGCTCCCTGCTCAGAATGACCTTCTGCTTGTCGCCCATTTTTTTAACGGCTGCTATTTTGTCCCGTATACGCGCGGCGCGCTCAAACTCAAGATTTTCAGCCGCTTCCTCCATTTGAGCGGTGAGCTGCTTTACCGAGTGCGACGAGCCGCCCTTGAGAAAATCGAGCGCCTGCCGCAGGCTTTCGCGGTAATCCTCAAGCTTTACCCTGCCCGTGCAGGGAGCCATACACTGCTTTATGTGGTAGTTCAGGCACGGGCGCGCCTTGCGAAAATCGCGCGGGAACTGCCTGCCGCAGGTCGGTAGCATAAAGATTTTGTTAGCCTCCTCGACCGCGCTCTTTACATAAAAGCTGCTTTTGTACGGTCCGATATAAGTAGCGCCGTCGTCCGCCTTTTGCAGAGCATAGCTGAGCTTGCCCCAGTCGCCCGGGCTGATTTTGATATAGCTGTAGCCCTTGTCGTCCTTTAGCAGGATATTGTATTTGGGCGCGTGCTGCTTGATAAGGCTGCATTCGAGAATAAGCGCCTCGAATTCACTGTCGGTTATGATATACTCGAAGTCGTCAACGTTGTCAACCATGCGCCTCACCTTTTCGGGGTGATTGTTCTGCGAGCCGAAATACTGGCTGACGCGGTTTTTCAACGCCTTAGCCTTACCTATATAAATAATGCCGCCGTCCGCACCGTGCATTATATACACGCCCGGCAAAAGCGGCAGCGCCATAGCCTTTTTGCGTAATTCACTTATTTTGGGATTCATTGTATCACCCGTTTGATTTAGTGTGGAGTTAAGGGGCGCAAAGCGCCGAGTTGTAATGCTGTGGGATATGGGTATTACCTTTCTGCCATTTGGGAAATTTGCTGTTATCCTTAACGTCGTAGGGTCGCACCCATGTGTGCGACCGGGAGCGCTGAATCATAAGTTTTGTTTCTTACCAACAATCGGACGTGAAAACAACGTCAGTGCCGAGGTCGCACACGCGGGTGCGACCCTACAATCTCAAGAAAACGAATTAATCAACAAAAAAGCTCGTGCAGTCTTAATCTGCCGCATTTTAACGCGGCGTTTATTAAAGGTAATCTTTAAACGACGCTGTCCAAAGCCGCCGAAAGCACCCACCGGTGCAGAAAAAAACGGGCGGATTGCTCCGCCCATAAATAACAGCAAATATTAATTACTCTGCAAAGCCCGATTCAACAAGAGCCGAAAGACCGTCAACAGCCTCAGTCTCGTCGGGACCGTCCGCAATAATCTTGATCGTAGTGCCGCCGATGATTCCGAGGGACAATACGCCCAACAGACTCTTGGCGTTAACGCGGCGCTCTTCCTTCTCAACCCAGATAGTAGCCCTGTACTCGTTCGCCTTCTGAATGAAGAAAGTTGCGGGGCGAGCGTGAAGACCGGCTTTGTTCTGAACTAATACTTCCTTAACATACATTTTAAATACCCTCTTCTCTGTCAAAGATAAATTGAAATGGTTTTCTAAACCTCTTTAACATTATAAACATTTTTTTTCCTGAGGTCAATAACTAAATGAAAATTCGTTTGAATTTTCACTCGGCATATAAAATAATACCTGTTTATTGTGCAATTTTACAAAGAATTGCGTCGATTTGCCTGTATTAAATCCAACATACCGCAATACTTTAGGGAATTTCTGATAATTCAATGAGCTTTGGCAAGATTATGCCGTGAATATTCCGTGCTTATGCGCGGCAGGGGATTGTTAGCGGTTCCCTTTGCAGCAATATTACTGTTTAAGCAAATCGGGGCGCTTTTCACGGGTGACTTTTTCGCTCATTTCCCTGCGCCATTTTTCAATATTCGCGTGGTGTCCGCTCAGCAGAACGTCGGGCACCTCCATTCCGCGCCACACGGCGGGCTTTGTATACTGCGGATATTCAAGCAGACCGTTGAAATGGCTCTCCTCGGTAAAGCACTCGTTGTTTGTCAGCACACCCGGAACCATGCGGCACAGGGCGTCCGTAAAGACCATTGCGGGTATTTCGCCGCCGGTCAGCACGTAGTCGCCTATCGAGATCTCCTCGTCTATCAGGCTGTCTATCAGCCGCTGGTCAACGCCTTCGTAGTGACCGCAGAGCACACAGATGTTTTCAAACTCTGCAAGCTGCTTCAGCCTGCCCTGAGTGAGAGTTTTGCCCCGGGGCGACATATATATAAAATGAGGTCTTGAACCTGTTTCGGCGCAAATCGACTCAAAGCAGAGCGCGATAGGCTCCGCCTTCATAAGCATACCCATACCGCCGCCGTAGGGAGAGTCGTCAACGCGGCGGTGCTTGTCAAAGGCAAAATCCCTTAACTGCCGGGTATGTATCTCGACCGCTCCGCTTTTTTGCGCCCTGCCGATTATGCTTTCGCCCAAAACGGGCGCGAACATCTCGGGAAACAGCGTGATGATGTCAATTCTCATCGTCAAAAATCCCTTTCATCGGGGTGATCAGCACATATCCGCCGTCGGTGTTGATTTCGCGCACCACCTCGTCAATAACGGGCGCAAGGTACTTTTTTCCGTCCCGCGTGATTTCATAAACATCATTTGCTCCCGTGCGGAGAACGTCGGTCAGAACGCCGTATGCCTCGCCCGTGTCAAAGTCGCGCACTTCAAGCCCGATAAGGTCCTGAACGAAATGCACGCCCTCGTCAAGCTTAACGTCCGCCCGGTCGATATAGATTATCCTTCCACGCAGACGCTCGGCGGCTTCGATAGTGTCAACTCCTTCGATTTTGCAAAGCGTTATATTTTTGTGCGGCCGCGACTTGACCTTTATTTTATTTACGCCTTCGTCGTCAAGATAAAGCGTCTTGAACGCGCACAGGAACTCGGGAGAATCGCACCACGGCTCGATCCTGACCTCGCCCTTTATGCCGTGGGTACCCACGATTTTTCCGCTGTCAAGAAATTGTTTTTTCATCGGTTCACTCCCTCTATTTCAGCTCCACAATGGTTACTCCGTCCTCGCCCTCGCCGAAGGTGCCGAGGCGCTGTGACTTTACCGCCTTGTGACGGCGCAGGAATTGGTTTATCTCGCGGCGCAGCACTCCCGTGCCCTTGCCGTGTATTATTGTAATCTTACTCACACCCGAAAGCACTGCGTTGTCGATAGCCTTGTCAACTATCTCAACCGCCTCTACCGCGGTCTGTCCGCGCACGTCTATCTCGGTTTCGGGGCGCACATCGACCCTGCTCGGCACGTTTCGCGTTGAGGCAAACTTGGGAACGTTCGGCTTGTTCTTTGATTTGAGCAGCCGCAGGTTTTTAACGTCTACGCGGGTTTTTATTATGCCCGCCTGAACCAGAACCATTCCGTCCTTGTTCGGCGGAGTGAGCACGGTGGCGTTTTTGTCTATATCATATATGAGAACCTCGTCGCCCGCTTTAAGGGGACGGGGCAGCTTGTATTCCTCGTCGGGGGTGTTTTTGAGCTTAACGGGGTCGGCGTGAGCCTCCATTTGGTCGATGTCCCGCCGCAGCTTTGAACGGCTCTCGGCTGAAAGCTCCTTTTCCCTGCGCGCCTTTTCAAGCTCCTCAACAAGCGCGTCAGCCTGCGCCCTTGTGCGCGAGATTATCCGCTGTGCCTCCTGCCGCGCGCGCTCGACCTCGCGCTCCGCGTCCTCCCTGGCACGTTTAAGCTCGTTTTCGGCTTTTTGCTTTTCGGTGTTAGCCTTCGCGGTGAGCCTGTTGGCGTTCTCAACCTGCCGTTCAAGGCTCTGGCGCTGCCTTTCAAGCTTTTCCACAACGTCCTCAAACTGACGGCTCTCGCCCGAAACAAGCTCCTGAGCGCGCTCCACCACCGCATTATCAAGCCCGAGTCTTTTTGAAATGGCAAAGGCGTTGCTCTTGCCCGGAACTCCGATAAGCAGGCGGTAGGTCGGCTTTAAGGTCGCAACGTCAAATTCGCAGCAGCCGTTTTCGACTCCCTCGGTGCGCAGTGCAAACTCCTTCAGCTCGGCGTAGTGGGTCGTAGAGGCAATCTTCGCGTGCCTTTCGCGGAGCTTTTCAAGAATGGCTATCGCGAGAGCCGCGCCCTCGACCGGGTCGGTGCCCGCGCCCAACTCGTCTATCAGACAGAGCGAGCCGGCGTTGGCAGGCTTCAGGATACGGATTATATTAGTCATGTGAGCCGAAAACGTCGAAAGCGACTGTTCAATGCTCTGCTCGTCGCCAATATCGACCAACACGCGTCTGAACACGCTGAGCCTGCTGTTGTCGGCGCACGGCACAAGCAGACCGCACATTGCCATGAGCGTGAGCAGTCCGAGAGTTTTGAGCGTCACGGTCTTGCCGCCCGTATTCGGTCCCGTTATTACAAGTGTGTCAAAGTCAGTACCGAGGGTTATATTCACGGGAACAACCCTGTCCTTCGGGATGAGCGGGTGACGCGCCTGCTTTAGCTCGACCTCTCCTCTGTCGTTTATGACAGGCATTGTAGCGCGCATCGAGTAAGCCAAATCAGCCTTCGCGAAAACAAGATTCAACTGCGCGAGGTTCTGATAGCTTCGGATTATCGCGTCGGCAAAATCCCCTGCGTTGGCTGAAAGCTCAAACAGTATCCTCTCGATTTCGTCCTCCTCCTTGCCCTTCAACAGGCGAATGTCGTTGTTCGCCTGCACCACGCCCATCGGTTCAATGAATACCGTCTGTCCGCTCGATGATGTGTCGTGAACAAGTCCGGGCACGTTGCTGCGGCACTCGGCACGGACGGGCACAACATATCTGCCGTCGCGCTGAGTGACGATGGTATCCTGCAAATATTTTATGTATTTGCTGCTGTGGATTATTTTGTCGAGCACCTCACGCGCCTTTGAAGAGGCTGTGCGGATTTTGCGGCGGATGTCCGAAAGCGTTGTGCTGGCGTTGTCGGATATCTCGTCCTCGCTTAATATCGCCGAGGTGATTTTGTCCTCGAGAAATTTGTTTGAAACAAGCCCGCTGAAATATCCCCCGAGCGTGGTTTCAACCGAAGCGCAGCGCGAGCGCCACTCCTTTACGGTTCTGATGATTCTGAGCGTGCCCGCTATTTTGAGCAGCTCGCCCGCAGTCAGGCAGCCGCCTGCCTGGGCGCGTCTTAAATAGCCCGCGCAGTTGACGGCTCCTCCGAACGAAGGCGAACCGAAGCGTCCGCTGAGCGCGACCGCGTCGTCGGTCTGTTGCAGCAGCAGCCGCACCTTTTCGGGATCGGTCTGCGGCTCAAGCGAAAGCGCAAGCTCCTTAGCGTCAGCCAAAACGGTTCGCGCCGCTAACATTTCAAGTATTTTATCAAGTTCAAGTGTTTGGTAATATTTGTTCATAGTCTTTAACATATTGTTTTATAAAATTGAAGTGTTTTAAATTCCTTTTCAAATCGCTGTTTCAGGTATTCCTCCGAAGCGCGGTTGAGCATATCAAGCCCTTCGTCCGACATGGCGAACGAAAACAGCTTGTCGTCGTCGGCATAGACTGTGTGCCTGAGCGCGGTAAGAGCCGCCTCGGAAAGCTCAACGGCTCCGCCGGGAGCGGAAGCGCGGCAGTTGCAGCAGGCGATATCGCCCGTCCGTGGAAAAAAGTACATGGTGGGAGCAGTGTAAACTCCGCAGGATCTGCACATGATAAGATCGGGAAGATAGCCCGCCATAGCTGCAAGCCGCATTTCAAGACAGGGCTTGACAAGCTTTTCCGACCGCTTGCCCGTGTCTATGAGATAGAGCGAGTTCAGCATAAGGCTGAGATATTTTTCGGAGCTTTTCCCCTGCGGACAGGCGGTGAGCGCAAGCTCGCAGAAATACTGCGCAAGACACATTTTTTTAACGTCGCCGCGCAGGCCGTGAAAGACATGAAGCGTTCGCGCGTCGCCCACGGAATAGCTTTCGCGCCCTGTGTGGAACGTGAGCGCCGAATAGCTGAGCAAAGCGGTGGCGGCGCTTTTGCCGTCCTTAATGCTCTTGGCTCCGCGCGCGAACGCCTTTATCACGCCGTCGGACTTTGTGAGAACGTGAATAAGCTTGTCGTTCTCACGAATATTCTGCTCCCTGATAATCAAACCCTCTGTGCGGAACTTCATCGGTTTCCTCCCGCTTCGGCGCGCCCGCGCCCGTGTCCTTCATTTCCTGTGCCTGCTTGTAAGCGATATAATCAAGCGCGCTGCCCGAATTGATAAACAGCCGCCAACGGTTCAGTTCGTCCATGCCAACACCTCCGCAAAACAGTGTTTGCAAAGATCATCGGTTTATAAACTGAAAATTTTTCCTTTTTCAGGCACCCTTCATATTTATTATAATTAATTATCATAAATATGTCAACGGTCGGCGGCGTGACGCTGCATATAGTCCGCGCTCCAAACGTTTTACACAAACTTTATCGCTATTCCCGCGTTATGACGCGGCGTTTACGGAAGGTTATCTTTATACGTCACTATCAAAAGCCGCCGAAAGCGCCCACCGGCGCAATCCCTGTCCTTTTCGCGACACATCCCCTTGAATTATTACGCGTTTTGTGATATCCTCAACATATAAAAAGGAGGAATATTGATGAAAACGGTCTTAACGATATTGCGCACCTTTGGAGTAGTCGCCGCCGCGCTTATGCTGCTGTGGTTTATCGCGCCGATCGCGCGTTACGGATTAATAAACATCGGCAACATAACGGGGATCGTGCTTTGCGTATGGACGATTCTGATGTGCATCGCGCCCGTGCAAAGGTGGATCTCCAAAAAGTGCAAAAGGTTTTTGGCGACCAAAATACTGTACAGGGCTGTCTGTGTGATATACACGGTCATCATGGTTTACGGAGCCGCCGCGACCGCCGCTATACTTTTTTACGCGTCAAGCGCACCCGAGCCGGACTCGACAGTGCTCGTGCTCGGAGCCTATGTCAGTCCTTCGGGTTATCCCTCAAAAATCCTGAACGGAAGAATAAAGGCGGCTGAGAATTACCTTAACGAACACCCGAACGCGAATGCGGTGCTGAGCGGCGGCAAGGGCAGCGACGAGGTGATAAGCGAAGCGGAATGTATGTACAACACCATGACGGCTGACGGGATCGCGCCCGAACGACTGTTCATGGAGGACAGGGCGACAAACACTGCTGAAAATTTCCGTTATTCAATGGAAATCATTAAGGAAAACGGGCTGAACGAAAACTTAGCCGTAGTAACCGACGGTTTTCATCAGCTCCGCGCCCGTCTGATATCGGACAGAGCCGGCTACGATGTAAAAACAGGAGCCGTAAACGCCCAAACAGAGCCGATTTTCATTCCGACTTACATAGTAAGAGAGTGGTTCGCATTGCCGACGGTTTTCTTTAAGAACTAAAACGCCCATAAAAAAATCCCTTTCTTCACAATCACGCGTCAGGCGCGGTGGTGAAGGAAGGGATTTATTTTACATAATAGTCACTGTGTCAGGTGTGCCGTTCCTATTTTTCTGAATCTTGCGTAGCGCTGTTCGGTGAGGCGGTCGGTCGGCAATGCAAGGTTTTTTTCGAGCGTTCTGCAGATCAGCATTTTAAGACTTTCGAACATCGCGGCGTCCTCGGCTTTGGGCTGTCGGATAATACGCTCCACTACGCCCAAATCGAACAGATCCTGCGCGGTCATTTTTAGCGCTTCGGCTGCCTGCGGCGCTTTTGAGCTGTCCTTCCAAAGTATCGAGGCGCAGCCCTCGGGGGATATCACTGAATAAACCGAGTTCTCCATCATCCAGACCTCGTCCGACACCGCTAAAGCCAGCGCTCCGCCGCTGCCGCCCTCGCCGATAAGGATCGTCAGCACGGGGGTTTTGAGCGTCATCATCTCCATGAGGTTCTCGGCGATCGCCTGCCCCTGTCCGCGCTCCTCCGCTCCGATTCCAGGATAGGCTCCGCTTGTGTCAACAAGACAGAGCACGGGACGGTGGAATTTTTCAGCCTGCTTCATAAGCCTGAGCGCCTTGCGGTAGCCCTCAGGCTGAGCCTGACCGAAGTTGCGCTCGACGCGCTCCTTTGTGTTTCTTCCCTTTTCAATGCCGATAATGGTGAGCGGCATATCGTAGAGCATGGCAAGCCCCGCCACGATAGCTTTGTCGTCGGCAAACCGCCTGTCGCCGTGAAGCTCGATAAAGCTGTCGCTGAACATTCGCGCTATATAATCAACGGCGGTCAGCTTTTTCGCGTCGCGCGCCGCCATTACCTTTTCATAAGCTGTCATTGCGCCGCCTCCTTATTCTCCTTATAACCGTGTATTTTCAGCAGACGGGTGATCGTCGCCTTGAGCTTGTCACGGCTGACAACAGCGTCTATAAAACCCTTTTGCAGCACAAACTCGGAGGTCTGGAAGTCCTTCGGAAGCTTCTGTCGCATTGTCTGCTCGATAACTCTGGGACCCGCGAACGCCACAAGGGTGTTCGGCTCGGCTAAAATTATGTCGCCCTCCATTGCGAAGGACGCGGTAACTCCGCCCGTTGTGGGGTCGGTCAGCACCGTGATATACAAAAGCCCCGCGTCGCTGTGACGCTTTACGGCTCCCGAGGTCTTTGCCATTTGCATAAGCGACAAAATGCCCTCCTGCATTCTCGCGCCGCCCGAAACCGTGCAGGCAACAACGGGCAGACTGTTTTCGGTAGCGTATTCAAACGCGCGGGTGATTTTTTCGCCCGTCACGGTGCCCATGCTGCCCATCATAAAGCCTGCGTTCATAACGCAGAGCACTGTTTTTATGCCGCCTATAAGACATTCGCCGCAGACAACGGATTCTTTTCCCGATTCCCTCGCCTTTTCTAACTTTTGGTCATAGCCCGGAAAATCCAGAATATTCCCGCCCGAAAGCTCGCTGTCGCGCTCAACAAAGCTGTCGCTGTCAGCCAAAATATCTATGCGCTGCTTAGTGCTTATTCTGAAATGGTGGTCACAGTGAGTGCAAACGTTGAAATTCTCCTCTAAATCGGTGGTGAGGAGCATTGTGTTGCATTTGGGGCATTTTGTCCACATTTCATCAGGCACAAACGGCACATTCTGCTTGGCGTCGGTAGTGGTCTCCAACTCATTTTTCGGTTTTACAAAGGAAAATAAATCCATATCGGTACCCTTCCTTCCGGACACAGCTTACGGGAGCTTCAAAACCGAAGTTCCCGTATAATTATGTTCTTTTTCTCCGTTCGTTCTCGAAATCCTGCATAAAATCGGTTGTATACTCGCCGCTGACAAATCTCTCGTCAGAGAGGATCTCCGCAAGAAGGTCGCGGTTTATGTCGATTCCGTCGATGGTCAGCTCGGACAGCGCCATCTTCATTTTGCGGATCGCCGCGGCACGGCTGCGCGCCTGAACGATAAGCTTTCCGATCATTGAATCGTAATAAGGAGGAATTACGTAATCCTGGTAAACGGCTGTGTCAAAGCGCACAAAGCTTCCTCCCGGAGTGTGGAGCCTGCGGATAGCGCCGCAGCTCGGACGATAACCCTTGTCGGGGTTTTCGGCGTTTATACGGCATTCTATCACGTTGCCGTGTGTAAAAATGCTGTCCTGCGTGCGGGTCAGCCTCGCGCCGGCGGCAATTCTGATTTGCCACTGAACGATGTCGAGCCCCGTGACCATTTCGGTCACGCCGTGCTCAACCTGCAAACGGGTGTTCATCTCCATAAAATAGAAGTTGCTGTCGCGGTCGAGCAAAAATTCCACAGTGCCCGCGTTTACGTAATTGACCGCCTTTGCCGCCTTGACCGCTGCCGCCATCATCTTTTTGCGGGTATTTTCGTCGAGTGCCGGGCTTGGACTTTCCTCGATCATCTTTTGGTTTTTGCGCTGAACCGAGCACTCGCGCTCGCCCAGACAGATAGTGTTGTTGTAGTTATCGCAAAGCAGCTGCATTTCAATGTGCTTTACCGGGTGTATGAATTTTTCCAGATAGCACGCGCCGTCGCCAAACGCCGACTTTGCCTCGGCGCTTGCGGCAAGAAAAGCCTCCTCAAAGCGATCCATTGAATCGACGCGGCGGATACCGCGTCCGCCGCCTCCGGAGCGCGCTTTTATGAGGAGAGGGAACCCGATCCTCAGCGCTTCAGCCACGGCACGCTCTACATTCTCCACAACGTCGCTGCCGGGAGTAACTGGCACGCCCGCCGCGCGCATCGTTTTGCGCGCCATATCCTTGTCGCCGAGCATGGCGATCATTTTTGAGGTGGGCCCTATAAAGCTGATGTTGCACTGCTCGCAGAGCGAAACAAACTTGGCGTTCTCGCTAAGCAGACCGTAGCCGGGGTGGATAGCCTGAGCGCCGCTCTCGACAGCCACTGTCAGAATTGCGGGGATATTGAGATAGCTTTCAAACACGCGGTTGCCGCCCACGCAATAGCTCTCGTCGGCAAGCTGAACGTGCATGGCGTCTCTGTCCGCCTTTGAATAGATCGCGACGGTTGAAATGCCCATCTCGCGGCAGGCGCGTATGATCCGGACGGCGATTTCGCCCCGGTTGGCAATCAATATTTTTGAAAACATACTTTCACATCCGGTGAGTTATTTTTCATTGGGGACAAGCGCGAAAGAAAGCTCGGCGCTGACGCAAAGCTTTCCGTCAACATAACCCTTCGCGCCGATAAAATAAAACGCGCCTCTGCTTCTTGTAAGCGTGCAAACGCTTTCGAGCGTGTCGCCCGGCTTTACGGGATTTTTGAACTTCACATTGTCCATTTTTGTAAAATAGGGCGTGCAGTCGCTGACCTTATCGGCGAGCAGACAGCAGCTTGCCTGACCCATCATCTCGCAGAGGATCACGCCGGGAACAACGGGATTGCCGGGAAAGTGTCCCTGCAAAAAGAACTCGTCGCCCCTTACGGTGTATTTTCCGCGCGCGGTGTTCTCGTCAAGCATTTCGGATTCCTCAACCAGCAGCATATTGTCGCGGTGAGGCAATATTTTCATTATTTCCTGTTGATTCATTTTTTCTCCAATCGTCATTTAACCGAAAACAGCGGTTGGTCGAACTCAACCAAATCTCCGTTTTTAACGAGCACGTCAGTGATTTCGCCGTCCTCCTCAGCCTGAATCTCGTTCATGCACTTCATCGCCTCTATAATGCAGACGGTGTCGCCCTTTCTCACTTTTCTGCCCGGCAGCACATAAGGCTCGGCTGAAGGCGAAGGCGCGGAGTAAAACACGCCGACTATCGGGGCGTTGATGGTTTTGCCTCTTTCCGCCTTAACCACTGCAGGCTCCGTCTGGGGCTGCTGAACGGCAGAGGCTACCGGCTGACCGGCAGGAGCGGGCTGAACCGCCTGCGCTGCGGATTCCGCCTTTTCGAGCCTTACCCTGTTTTCTCCCGCCTGGACCTCAAGCACACGGAGAGAGGATCCCTCAAGAAGCGCTATCAATTCCTTTATTTCATCAATATTGTACATATATCACCGCCCGCCTTTCAATCACTTATCTTTTTGAAAACAACGCAGGCGTCGTGACCGCCGAAGCCGAGATTGGTTGAAACGGCAACATCAACGTCGCGCTTTTTGGCTGTTTTCGGGGTGTAATCAAGGTCAAGCCCCTCGTCGGGCTCATCAAGATTGATAGTAGGCGGAATAACGCCCTTTTCAAGCGCCTTAACAGCCGCGATAGCTTCAATAGCGCCCGTCGCGCCAAGCATATGACCCGTCATGGACTTTGTTGAGCTTATGCTCGCGTCGTAAGCCCTGCTGCCGAGAGCCTTTTTTATCGCTACAGTCTCGGTAAGGTCGTTCAGGTGGGTGCTTGTGCCGTGGGCGTTTATATAGATTTGAGCGTCCTCGGGGACGTTCGCCTCGGCAAACGCTATTTTTATCGCTTCGGCAAGACCGTCGCCCTCGGGATCGGGAGCCGTTACATGGTGAGCGTCGCAGGTGTTGCCGTAGCCGCAGAACTCGGCGTAAATCTTGGCGCCGCGCGCCTTAGCGTGCTCGTACTCCTCGAGAATGAGCACCCCCGCTCCCTCGCCCATTACAAAGCCGTTTCTGTCCTTGTCAAAGGGACGGGAAGCAGTTTTGGGGTCGGGGCAGGTGGAAAGCGCCTTCATGTTCTGGAAGCCCGCGATAGTGAGCCTTGACACGACAGCCTCGGCTCCGCCCGCAATGACCGCGTCTGCGTAGCCGTCCTTTACGGCGTGGAACGCCTCTCCTATCGAGTTGGTGCCCGTGGCACAGGCGCTCATGACCGAGAGCGTAACGCCCTTGGCGCCGAAGCGGATAGCCGCGTTACCCGTGGCTATATTGCCTATCATCATGGGAATGAAGAACGGGCTGACCTTTCGGGGACCGCCGCGTTCGAATCCAACCACGTTTTCTACGAATGTATTAAGACCGCCGATTCCCGCGCCGATGTAAACACCGAAGCGTTTTTCGTCGATATGACCGAGAATGCCGCTGTCATCAACCGCCTGCTGTGCCGCCGCTAAAGCGTATCGGCAGTAGATATCAAGCTTTTTGGCTTCTCTTTTTTCAAAATAAAGCTCGGGCTGAAAATTCTTTACCGTGCCCGCTATATGAACCTTTAAGTCAGAGGTATCAAACGCGGTTATCTCGTCAATGCCGCACACGCCGTTGACCATGTTTTCCCACATGGTTTCAACGTCGTTGCCGACGGGACTTATCGCGCCCAAACCCGTGACAGCTACTCGTCTGCTCATGTTATCACTTCCGGTTTTATATTTTTAGTTTGGAGAGTGGAGTTTGGAGAGTGGAGTTACGCCGGTGGGAAAAATGCCGTTAATCTTTTGGTCGTAGGGGCGCACCCATGTGTGCGCCCGAGGGCGTTGAACAAAACGTTTGCGTTCCTATCAACAAACGGACGGGAAATAAACGTCGGTGCAAGGGCGAACACGCGGGTTCGCCCCTACGATGTCAAGGTAAAGCTTGCTATGAATTTCACCCTTACTGCCGCAGAGACAGCCGTAGCCGACCGACAACTCAACTCTCCACTCTCCACACTCTACACTCTTTATATGGCAAGTCCTCCGTCTACGCGGATAACCTCGCCCGTAACATACGCCGCCTCGTCGCTGCACAGGAACGCGACAGCATTCGCTACGTCCTCGGGTGTGCCTATTCTCTTGGCGGGAATCTGCGCTTTCATGCTCTCCTTTACCTTTTCGGGGAGCGCGCTTGTCATATCGGTTCCGATGTAGCCGGGCGCTACCGCGTTTACGGTCACTCCCCTGCCTGCCAACTCTCTGGCGACGGACTTTGTAAGACCGATTATTCCCGCCTTGGACGCGGCGTAATTCGCCTGTCCGGCGTTGCCGACAAGACCCACGATAGAAGATGTACTGACGATCCTTCCCGCGCGCTTCTTCATAAAGTGCTTGTAGGTGTGCTTTATCATGTTGAACACGCCCTTGAGGTTCACGTCGATCACCGCGTCAAAATCCTTTTCATCCATGTTGAGCACAAGCTTGTCGCGTGTGATACCCGCGTTGTTTATGAGGATATCTATTCCGCCGAATTCGGAGATTACCTCATCAACGACTTTTTTGGACTCCTCAAAATCCGAAACGTCGCAAAAATATCTTTCAGCCTTAACGCCGAGCTTTTCAAGCTCTGCCTTCGCGCTGTCGCCCTCCTCAGGGTCGCCCACAAAGAGGATAGCAATGTTCGCGCCGTTCTCGGCAAGCTTTTTCGCTATTGCGAGTCCGATTCCGCGCGAGCCGCCCGTAACAACGGCGGTTTTATTTTCAAAATTCATATTTACACCTCGTAAAAGTGAAGTTATGGTTTATATTATTACTCTTATATTATAACTCAATCAAGCTTAAAGTTCAAGCCTTTTTATATCCTCGGGAGCTTCAACCTTAAACGCCTTTATATCGTCAAAGGTGCGCTTGCAGAGGTTTTGCAGGGTTTTTCCCACGCCGACCTCGATAAGTGTATCGACTCCCACGGCTTTCATGTTTTCGATTATTGTCTGCCAGCGCACGGGATTCTCGACCTGCGCCCTGACAAGCTTTCCGAAATCTCCCTCGTAAGGGCTCGCCGTGTAATTTGAATAGACGGGGATAACGGGCTGTGAAAAGCTTACTTTTTTCAGGTATTCCGCAAGCCCCTCTGCCGCGTCAGCCATAAACGGAGAATGGAACGCTCCGCTGACGGGAAGCTTTTTCGCTCTGCCGCCCGCTTCCTTGACCGCGACGCAGAACGCGTCGGCGTTTTCGGTCGTCGTGGCAACAACAGTCTGCGCGGGAGAGTTGTAGTTTACGGGATAAGTCTTTTCAAAGCGCCTGCAAAGCTCCTCGACCTGTTCGGGAGAAAGCTTCATCACCGCGACCATTGCGCCGGGATTCTCGCGAGCCGCCTTGCCCATAAGCTCACCGCGCCTGCATACCAACTTAAAAGCTTCCTCGTCGGAAAGTGCTCCCGAAAAAGCCAATGCCGCGATCTCACCCAGAGAAAAACCGGCGACAAAGTCAGGCTCTATCCCCTGCTCGGCAACCGCTCTTGCAGCCGCCAAATCAGCCGCAAACACACATGGCTGAGTGTTGACGGTCTGAGTAAGCTCTTCCATGCTGCCCTCAAAGCATTGTCTTGAGGTGCCCGGACGGATGCTGTCAGCCATATCAAAAACCGCTTTAGCGGCGGGTGACACGTCGTAAAAAGCCTTGCCCATTCCGCTGTACTGGGCGCCCTGTCCCGAAAAAACAAACGCTATTTTACCCATTTTGCCGCTCCGTTCAGTACCGCCTCGGCTTCGCCGAACATTTCGGTAATGATCTCTCGCGCCGTCTGCTCGCGCGTCACCATTGCGGCGACCTGTCCCGCAAGCACACAGCCGTTCTTTACGTCGCCCTCGCGCGCCGCAAGTCTCAGAACGCCCGCGCCCATTTTTTCAAGCTCCTCGTCGGAAACGGCGGACGAATCATACTCCGCCTTGGCGTACTCTCTTGTAAACTGATTGCGGAGCGAACGGACCGGATGACCGAGTCTTTTGCCCGTAACCACCGAATCTATATCCTTTGCCTTTATGACCTTGTCCTTGTACGCCTGAGCTATGGTGCATTCCTTTGCGACCAAAAATCTTGTGCCAACCTGAACGCCGACCGCGCCTAACATGAACGCCGCCGCTAACTGTCTGCCGTCGGCGATTCCGCCCGCCGCTATAACGGGAATTTTAACAGCGTCAACCACCTGGGGCACCAGAGCCATTGTAGTGAGCTCTCCCACGTGTCCGCCGCTTTCGCCGCCTTCGGCAATAAGAGCGAACGCGCCGAGCTTCTCCATTCTTCTTGCAAGCGCTACAGACGGCACAACAGGGATCACTTTGATTCCCGCGGCAAGCCATTTGTCCATATATTTTCCAGGATTTCCCGCACCCGTTGTGACTACGGGTATCCCCTCTTCAACCACCACGTCGGCTACCTCGTCGGCGAAGGGGCTCATAAGCATAATGTTAACGCCGAAGGGCTTGTCTGTAAGCTCCCTGCACTTTTTTATCTCCGCGCGGAGCTGTTCGCCGTTGGAATTCATGGCGGCGATTATGCCCAAGCCGCCCGCGTTTGACACTCCCGCGGCAAGCGAAGCGTCGGCTACCCAAGCCATTCCGCCCTGAAAGACCGGGAACTCCAAGCCGAGCGTTTTGTCGATAATTGTCGATATCATATCTTTCCTCTTCCTTTTTGCAGAAAACATAAATTCATCAGTTATTACAATATATAACCGAATATGCCGATTTTTACGCATAATCATGCATTAATGTTATTATCATACTCCAAAATGAGGAAAAAGTCAATTCAAAAAAATTGCCCGTTTTTATTCGCGGTCACGGCTTATTTTCAGCTATTTTTTCACCCTGCTGCAAGTCTGCGCAAGGGCAATATCATCGAATTAAAAATCAGTTGTCACCCCAAGCGTCACACTGCCCCGCACGGTTGACATCGGGCGCGCGCTGTGGTAATATTTGTAATAGAAAGAAGGTGACATGATAATGGGAGAAAATGCTATAACTCCTGTACGTAAATTTCACACAAAGCTGTTCGGCGGAATACCGATGACATGGCCGAAGCTGATAATTTTCGCGGTCGCCGCCGCGCTTTATACAGCGGCTATGCTTCTCTTGACCCCTGCCGAATCGTCCTTTCACGACATCGGCGTGACCTTTGAGTGCTGGATCCTGTTCGCGATATTTATCATGCTCAACTGCAAAAGTCCGCTTGATTCGGCGCTGAAAACCTTTGTATTCTTTTTGATAAGCCAGCCGCTTATCTACCTGCTTCAGGTGCCGTTTTATGAGGGCGGCTTTAAAATCTTCATGTATTATGAATACTGGTTCAAGTGGACGCTTCTCACATTCCCCATGGCTCTGCTCGGATGGTTCATCGGAAAAAGAAAGTGGTACAGTCTGCTTATTCTATCACCCGCCTTTGTTTTTCTGGTGTTCACGGGCTTTGGGTATCTGAATTACCGCGACGCGATCTCATACGCGTTTCCCAACCACCTTTTGTCGGGAATATTCTGCTTAGCTGTTCCCGTGTGGCTTACCATAGCGATATTTTTCGATTGGAAAAAGCGGCTCGCGGGATTTGGCGTAATAGCCGCAGCCGCGATCGTCTGCCTGGTTCTTTTTCTGACCAACGCTAAAACCTTTAATACAAATCTCCCCGACACACCGCAGCTCTCGGAGGGAGCGGTAATAAAAGTCGAAGACCCCTCCGTTGCCGAGGTGACCTTCACTTCAAGCGGCAATAATATTAGCAGTTCGAGCGATGAACCTGCAATTTACAGAGACATTGTCAGCATAAAAATACTGAAAAACGAGCCTGCTGTGTTCACCGTGACTGACGGCGGCAAAACCTACAGCTACATCGTCGAATCGAAAACCGCCATGGACGGCCGTAACGAGCTTCTGCTTGAGCGCAAAACCGACTCGACCATAGTTAAGGAATTCAAGATATCCAAGCCCTCGGATAAGGGCGGCTGGAGCACTGTAAGCTCTTCAAGCTGTTCGGTTGACTTCAAAGACAATGACACCGCTGTGTTCACGTTCAATGCTTACACACACGGCAGGCTGAATGTATTTGACGAAAACCGCGACGAGAAATACAGCTTTAGCTTATACTATGACGAGGACACCGGCAAGGACGTGTTTGATTGCAGTTTGACTGACTCGGAGGACAGCGAAGGATAAATGAGCAACAAAAAAACAGGCGGCTTCCGCGATAAGCTCGCTAACGCTTTTAACCGATGCTTCTTTGTGTTTTATACCGGCTTGTTCCTGTTGACGGGAGTCGCGGGCATGGTGACCGTCGCGGTGTTCGGAGAGCTCGGCACGGAATTTCCCATGCCCGTATTCATCGTCATTCTGCGCTTTTTGGCTATGCTTGCGGCTTTTGCCGTGATCGCTGTGTTTTTCATCGCTTTCGCCCGCTTTCTGCTGTCAGACAAAACGCAGGGTCTCGACGACCGAAAGCGGAACACCCTGCTGATTTTCGCAGGCGTCGGTTTAATACTGATCATTCAGCTTGTATTTGCGTTCTGCCTGCAAATGAAACCGGTTACCGACATCTCGAAAATCGACTCCTACGCCAAGACGATAGTAACGGAAAACTCGTTTGACTGTCTTGAAGCCGACATAAACAACCACTACATCATAAGGTATCAGAACAACCTTCCCATTCTGCTGCTGATCACCTTGGTTTATAAAACGACCTATGCGCTGACAGGAAGCTTTTCTTACATACCGATAATCATACTCAACACTTTAGCGCTGAACGCGGCTGTTCTGTTGACCGCGCTTACCGCGCGAAGAGTTTTCGGCGGCAGAAAGGCTCTGCTTACCCTTTTGCTCTGTGCGCTTTTCACCCCTTACTACACCTACACGCCCTATTTTTACACGGATTCGTTTTCGATCCCGTTTTTGATAGGAACCGTCTACGCCTTCGTATCAGCTGTGCAAAGCTCCTCGCGAGGCAAAAAGATAATTCTCTTTCTATTAAGCGGCGCGCTGTGCTTTATCGGCTTTAAGATAAAAGCGAGCGTGATAATATTGATCCCCGCTCTGCTTATTTATCTGCTGCTGCGTTACGGAATAAAGCGCGCCGCAAAGATGGGCGGCTCTGTGCTGCTGAGCTTCTGCGTGCTGTACGCCTCAGTAACCGCCGTATCAAAGGCGGCTCCGCTGATTTCGGAGCAGGCGTCAGACCGGTATCAATTCACGCCCGCGCACTGGATAATGATGGGGCTGAAGGACTTAGGCGCCTTCAACTTTGACGATAGCGACTTTTCCCAAAGCTTTACGACAAAATCCGAACGGCGGGAAGCAAATATCAATGAAATCGTCAAGCGCGTTTCCGAAAAGGGTGTCGGCGGAATGATCGTCCACCTCGGAACGAAAGCGGCATGGACGTATATGGACGGCACATACTACATCACGTATTATTTAGAGAATTTTGAGCATTGGACGCCGCTGCACAGCTTTATCATGTTCAACGGCAGGTTCCGGTTCGCGTTCTGCGTTTACAACTTCGGCTATCAGATGTTTTTAATGGCGATGATAGCATATTCGGGTTTGCACGCGCGGCGCAGAAAGGATGTCGGCATTACAACGCTGTTCCGCATCGCGGTTTTCGGCATGGTGCTGTTCTTCCTGATTTGGGAAGCAAACTCGCGGTATCCGTTCAACTTCACGCCGCTGTATATGCTGCTTGCGACCTACGGAGTTTTCGGGTTTGCCGAGCGGCACTTTATACCGCGCTCGCAAAAAAACAAAAAAAGCTCTTGACATTTTGCGCCGGACTTTATATAATAGTATTTACAACTGAAAAGCCCCTTAAAGACAGTGACGGGAATAAGATATAAAATACTTCGGCGCAGAGAGTTGCCGGTCGGTGTAAGGCAACGCGGAGGTTTATATGTATAGCTCATCCCGGAGTTTTCCGTGTGAAGGCTTTTATGCAGTAGCGCGGAACGCAGGACAGCGTTATCAGTCAGGACTTTGTTGGAAGTCTGTGAGAAGCGTGCGGCGACGTGCGCTTGAAGTAGGGTGGTACCACGATTATTTCGTCCCTTATTACAACTATGTTGTATTTAAGGGGCGTTCTTTTTGTAACGCGGAATCCCGCGGAGGGATTTCAGCAAGTCATATGGAGGCTATTATCAAAATGAAACCGTCTTATCAAAAGTACATTCCGTTCAAACAGATCAACTTGCCCGACCGCACATGGCCGGACAAAACGATAACAAAAGCGCCTATATGGTGCAGCGTAGATTTGCGCGACGGCAACCAGGCGCTTATCGACCCGATGAATTTGCAGGAAAAGCTTGAGTTTTTCCACGCGCTTGTTGACATGGGCTTTAAGGAAATTGAAATCGGATTCCCGAGCGCGTCCGAAACCGAATATGAAATCTGCCGCGAGCTGATTGAGAAAAACCATATTCCCGACGACGTAACGATACAGGTTTTGGTTCAGGCTCGCGAGCACCTCATCCGCAAAACCTTCGAGGCGATCCAAGGCGCGAAAAACGTCATCGTTCACTTCTACAACTCGACCTCTACCCTGCAAAGAAAGGTCGTTTTCAAAACCGATATGCAGGGCGTGATCGACATCGCCGTTGAGGGCGCGAAACTCATCAAAAAGCTGACGGACGAATATACGGGCGACGCAAACATCCGCTTTGAATATTCTCCCGAGAGCTTCAGCGGCACCGAGCCCGACAACTCCGTAGCGATCTGCGACAGAGTAATGGAGGTTCTCGGCTCTACAAAGGAAAACCCCGTTATTCTCAACCTGCCCAACACAGTTGAGATGTGCACGCCTAACACCTACGCCGACCAGATAGAGTATTTCATCCGTCACCTCAAAAACCGCGAGGCGGCTATTATCAGCATTCATCCCCATAACGACCGAGGCTGCGGCGTTGCTGCGGGCGAGTTAGCGCTTTTGGCGGGAGCAGAGCGCGTGGAGGGCACGCTGTTCGGCAACGGCGAGCGCACGGGCAATATGGATATCGTGACAATGGGACTGAATATGTTCACTCAGGGCGTTGACCCCGGGCTGGATTTCAGCAATCTCCCCCACCTCCGCGACATTTACGAGCGCTGCACAAACATGAAGATAGACCCCCGTCAGCCGTACATCGGCGAGTTGGTATTCACCGCCTTCTCAGGCTCTCACCAGGACGCAATCAACAAGGGCTATCAGTATATGCGCGAGAGCGGCACCGAATACTGGGAGATCCCGTATCTGCCTATCGACCCGGCAGACGTCGGCAGAGAGTACGAGCCGATCATCAGGATCAACTCGCAGTCGGGCAAGGGCGGCGCCGCGTTCGTTATGAGCAATAACTTCGGCTACGACCTACCAAAGCGTATGCACCCCGAATTTTCAAAGTTAGTGCAGGCAAAGTGCGAGGAGCTTGAGCGCGAGCTGATCCCAAAGGAGCTTTTTGAGGTGTTCGAGGACAATTATCTCAACCACCCGATGAAGTACCGCCTTACCCGCAGGAAGATTTACGAGGAGAGCGAGAACGGCAGAGATTACGTTCATTTTAAGGGCAGAATGATAATCAACGACCGCGACGAGGTCAAGCTCCAAGGCACCGGAAACGGCCCGATCGACGCGTTCTTCAACGCGCTGAAAAAGGTCGGCGTTGACAGATACAAGTTCAAGGGCTACAGCCAGCACGCGATAAGCGAAGGCTCCGACGCGAAAGCCGTGTCGTATATCGAGCTCAAAAAGCCCGACGGAAAAACGATTTTC
This sequence comes from uncultured Ruminococcus sp., assembly GCA_902777275.1. GTDB lineage: Bacteria > Bacillota > Clostridia > Oscillospirales > Acutalibacteraceae > Ruminococcoides. The sequence continues at coordinate 109,106 of CACYTI010000005.1, forward strand.
GGAATCGGCATTGACTCAAACGTAAATATAGCCTCCGTCCTGGGCGTTTTAAACGCGATAAACAGAGCGGAAGCGGATAACGACTGAGCACACACAGTCACTTCGTAACCGTCAAATGAAGCAAAGAAACATCCGCCATAAATACCGATTTGGTACTATGGCGGATGTGATTATTCAGGGTTGTTTATTTAGCTAAGGGGGTTGCTTTTGTGCGGCAGGCATCCGGTGCGTTCCACGGCAACAGGCAATCCGGGGAGTCGCCCGGATTCAAATTTGGCGCTTTGGTGAAGATATATTTCAAACTGCGATACTCGTTAACCTGCAATGGAACTTCTACAAACCGATTACGCTTCTGCAGTGCGTCCCAGACCTTTTGCTGACGGTAATGAAAAGTGCTGACGGCAATACCGTTTTGCTCGCACCATGTACGTACGCTCAGCCCACTGCTGCGGCACTCCTCGACCTGACGTGACCACTCTGCGAGATTGCTGTTTTCCTTGATAACTCTGATCCCATTTCAATTGTCTACAATCGTACACTTTGGTTTTGTTTCTATTATTGCATGAGAGCGCTTGATGTGGCAATACGGCGGCGGGTTTGACGGTTACTTTGTAGTTGAAGGTAAAGACGATTTTATCATCATAGAGATAAATCACGTTGACAAAGCTGTCTATCAGGCGCCTCCTATGCTCCAACTTCGTCGTGTCCATTTTGCGGAAACGGTGGAGCCAGAACAGAATTTTGTCCTTGTCTATCGGCGGCTTGATGATTTCCTCCTGCGCGATGCGGATTGTTAATTCTTCTTTCTGCTGTTCAAGCGATTCCAGACGCTCTTTGGTGGACAACGTGAAGATGCCTGCCTGAATCGCGTTGAGTAGATTGTCAATGCCATTCTCGCAATCCTTCAACTGCTTTCTCAACTGTGGGAGCAGCGTGCTTTCCTGACCGAGATATTTGATTATCTCGTCGGCAAGGTCGTTGAGCAGCTTGTCATCGAAGATAATCTGCTTAATCACCTTAATCGTCAAGTCCTCAATCCAATCCTTCTTGACAGTTTTCTTGTCGCAGCCTTTGTGATTCTTGACGCTCACACATTTGTAGTAGCGGTGAACAATCTTTTTCTGCTGACTGGTACCGCTTTCGCCAACCATATAGCAACCGCATTTGCCGCAGTATAGCTTTGTCGTCAGCAAATATTCATCTTCCGCTTTCTTTCTGGCGGGAGCTTTTTTATTCTTGGCGAGCTTTTCCTGCACACGGTCAAACAAATCCTTCGGAACAATCGCCGGAATCACGTCGGGCGTTACAATATCTTGGAATTTGTACTCACCGATATAGCGCCTGTTGTGGAGCATGCGATTCAGGCTATTGATGGAAATCACGCCGTTTCTTTTGGTGCGCAGACCTTTCAGCTTTAGATAGTCCACAATCTCCTTCATCGTCATTCCCTCGTCGTATTTCTGAAACGCTTCGAGGACAATCGGCGCGGTGAGAGGGTCAATCTGGAAGTATTTGTCCTCGTCAATGATGTAACCAATCGGCAGCGTACCGCCGTTGTATTTACCCTTGAGAGCGTTTTCGGTCATACCGCGTGTGACCTTTTCGGCAAGCTCAGCGGAGTAGTATTCGTTATAGCTGTCAATCATCGACTCTACGATGATGCCGACGGAAGAATTCATAATCGGCTCGGTTACCGAAATGAGCTTAATATTGTTTCGCTGAAGCAATTGCTTGTATAAAAGCGAGTCCAGACGGTTGCGAGCGAAGCGGTCATATTTCCAGACCAGCACCACATCAAACATTTCCTTTTTGCTGTCCGCAATCATGTGCTGGAATTCAGGACGGTTGTCCGTCTTAGCAGAAAACGCGCGGTCAATGTAAGTGTTCAGAATCGTAATGTCATTCTTTTCTGCAAACGCCTGACACTCGCGCAGCTGACCTTCAATACTTTCCTCGCGCTGGTTATGTAGCGCGGATGGGCGGATTTGTCAAGAGATTTGATTTTGAAGAACTACTGAGAAAAAGAGTTTGAAAAATAGCTAAAACAGATTGCAAATAATGATAGTTTATGGTAAAATATAGGTAAAGCAAAAACTTTTTATTTAGAGTTTAGATTTATTTGAGTGAGGGCTGTAGAAATGAAATCTATGGAAGCGTTAAATTGTGATTTTTGTGGCGGTGGTTTGATTATTGATGATAGCCGAGAGTTTGCTAAATGTGAGTTTTGCGGTACAAAATATATGGCAAGCACCCTTCGTGCAAAAATCCAAGAAATCAAAGGAACTGTAAAAGTTGAAGGTGCTGTTGAAACCACAACAGGAAACGCAGAAAAAGAAAGATTGATAAAAAACGCAGAAGCCTATTTAAATCTTAATGAAAATACTAAGGCATTTGAGATTTACGAACAAATTCAGCAACAATTTCCAAATGACTATCGTGGTTGGTTTGGATTGTTTACAACAACCATTATAAATTTATTTAAGAAACGTCCAATGAGTATTTATTATGGTACAGATGGAAAGAAAAAAATAACCAAATGGTTTCAAAACGCATACAGTGTTTGTCCAAACAAAACCCATTTGTTCAAATTTTTTGATTTTATCATAGGAAATTACGGAAATACAATTCAGACAACACCGTTGACTTCAAGTTACCATTTAAAGATTTATGATGAAAACCTTTGCAAAATAGATTCAAAAACCATAAATGATTTTACTGCATGGTTGATTTTCTTTGCAGAAGATATTATTTCGCTCTTAAATTATAACAGATTTACGTTTTTTATAAATAATCTAAAAAAGCAATACCTTGATTTATTAAACTCAGGAAAATTATGTCCATACATTTTTTCGGAATCATCATATCATTATGAAATGCCCACATTAAGTGAGTTTTCCAACGAGTATTTTGAGTTCCCTGAATATAACAATCAGAATATAGCACAGCAATTTTTTCGGTATTTAGGGTATTCTATTGAAATGATGAATGGTTTAATTGTATTACATTACAAAAAGAATCACACTCCAAATTTTCGCCCTATTTCTATCTTATCAAAATGGATATTTGCACAAGGAGATGGTTATTCGGAAGAATACTATTTGATAAAAAAAGCAACAGTAATTTGTCGTCAGGAAGTGTATCGTTCTCAAAATTGCTGTCAACACTGTGGTGGAGAGTTTAAAGGTGTTTTTTCAAAAGTATGTTCTGAATGTGGTAAGCCCAAAGATTATTAATATATATATTACAACAATTGAAAGGATGAAAACAATGAGCACAAGATTTTCAAACACTGCGGCAGCGGAAGAGATAGTAAAGGATATTCGTGATGGGAAGTATACAAACTCTGCATCTGCTTTAGGTCTATTAAAACAAATTGTAAATGATTTACCCGGAACATCTGTCGCAAGAGAAGCACAAAGATTAATCGATGAAAGGTATTAGTAGTTTTTGTGTATACAGATCAAGCAGATAATAGTAACGACAAATAAAATGCGCTAATGAACTTATGAACCTCGGAGAACGCGACGCGTTTGTCCGGGGTTTCTCTTTGGCTGTCAGACTGACGGTGGACTCCATGAGCAGCGACAAAACCTGAGTAACCGTCAAACCCGCCACCGTATTGCCACATCAGGCGCTCTCATGCAATAATAGAAACAAAACCAAAGTGTACGATTGTAGACCATTGTATTCGATTGGATTCGATCGTACACGAATTGCATGGGAGTGGTATTGTGTCAAATGGGATCAGAGTTATCAAGGAAAACAGCAATCTCGCAGAGTGGTCACGTCAGGTCGAGGAGTG